>JAEERC010000044.1 GCA_016285645.1 Clostridiaceae bacterium
ACATCCAGACAACGGCAAATATCTACGCTCATCTCTATCAGGAGCGCAAGGAAAAGATCGCGCAAGCTTTCTCCTTCGATGAGAGCCTCTTGGTACAACCTTCGGATTTTTCTGTTAGAAATCTGTTAGAAAAGTGTTAGAATTCTGTTAGAAAACTGTTAGAAAACGCCTATTATTCCAGATAAGAATTAAAAATATCGCGCAAAAAGAAATCTCCAATCCCTTGACAAATAAGGGATTGGAGACATTCTGAAAATGGTCGGAGTGGCGGGATTTGAACCCACGGCCTCTTGGTCCCGAACCAAGCGCGATACCAAACTTCGCCACACCCCGATTGCTGTTGTATTATAACAAATTTTCAAAAAAAATCAAGTTTTTTTAATATGTTTTTGATTAAATACTTTATATATGTTTTTGATTATTGACATATACAATATATTGTAATAAAATATATTTAATAATCTTGAGGAGAAAATGTGTTGAAAAGATTTAAAAGTGTTTTTTCAATTATATTATGCCTGGTTTTCGCGGCGCTTGTTTTTTCATCCTGTTCCGCTCCGGAAAGGACTCTGAAGGTGGCGCAGCTTGCCTCCGCGGGCGATCTGTTAAAGGATTATCTGAGTTTCAACAATGACACTTCGATTATGGTTCCCGAACCCGTCGGCTCGGAGTTTTTCAAAAACTCCGTTCTTGTGGGCGACAGTATTACTCTGAAACTTCGCTCCTATGTTACGGACCAGCGCAACAAGGGCGTCAAATGCCTTGAAAACGCGAAATTCCTTTGCAGCGGCAATATGAGTTATTACAACGCGGGTCTTGAAAAGGGCGTAAAGGACTCTGTTCTTCCGTCTATTAACGGCGACGATGTCTATATTGAGGACGGGCTTAAGGAATACGGCGCCGAAAAGGTTTTCATAATGCTCGGTATGAACGATTTCTGCCTTTTCGATTTTGACACAGATATTGAAAACGCCGTTAAGCTGATAAAGAGAATCGAAGAGAAAAACCCGGGCATTCTTATTTACATTCAGTCGGTCACCCCGATACTCGCCTCCTTCGAGCACGGCAAGTTCACCAACGAGAATGTTGACGCGTTCAACGCCCGCTTAAAGGAGATGTGTGAGGAGCACGGCTGGAATTATATAGACATAAGCAGCGCTTTCAAGGATTCCGACAACTGCCTTAAAGAGGAATACTGCTCCGATCAGGATTCAAGCGGGCAGGGGATTCACTTCACCGAAGAGGGCTGCAGAGTCTGGATTGACACTCTTGTTTCAAATTTTTAATTGAGGTAATATTATGAAAAAAGTTTTATTGATTGTTGCTCTTTTACTCGCTTTTACAATGATTTTCTCCTCCTGCGGCGGTGAAAAAAACGAAACGCCTGTTGAACAGGGGATAGTTGAAGCGCCGGCTTCGGCTTCGGTGGATATTCACGCGGTTATGGACGAAATCACCTCCGCCGTCGAAATGCCTCAGGAGGTGCTCGAACTCAAAACAAATGAGGATCTGGGCGATTATCTCTATGTTGACGGCTCTCTCGTTAAGGATTTCGCCGTGAAGATGGACGCGGGCAACATTGGCACCATGCTCGTCATTATTGAGGCGAACAGTGAAGCGAATACTCAGCAGATTGTCGAAAAACTTGAGAAAAAGGTAGCGGACGACATCAATACTTACAAATCCTACAACCCCGAATACGCCTCTATGCTCGAAAACAGCAAGGTGAATGTTGACGGCGCTTTTGTTTCGCTTTTCGTTTCAAAACAGGCGGACAGGGCTGTCGAAATCTACAACTCATATATCAATAAATAATCCGGAGAAAAGCTTTGGTATTTTCAAGTCTTGTTTTTATGTTTGCGTTTTTGCCGGCAGTGTTACTGGTTTATTACCTGCTGCCGGTTAAATTCCGCAATCTTTTTTTGTTTATTGCCGATATTGTTTTCTATGGATGGGGAGAGCCCGTGCTGTCTTTCCTCATGCTTTTTTCTATTTTAATCAACTATATTGCGGGCAGACTCATTGAAAAATTCGACTTAAATAAAGCCAGGAGAAAGGCGGTTCTTATTGCTTCGGTAATAATCGACCTCGGCCTTTTGGGCTTTTTCAAATATTTCGGATTCATAACGGAAAACCTCAAAATCATACTTCCGTTTTTAAATATTCCCGTTATGAACATACCGCTGCCCATCGGCATTTCCTTCTACACCTTCCAGATTATGTCTTACACAATCGATGTTTACAGAAGGGATACCGAAGCCCAGCACAACATAATTGCCTTCGGCACCTATGTTTCGCTTTTCCCGCAGTTAATAGCGGGCCCGATTGTGCGCTACAGGGATGTTGACGATCAGCTGACCGAAAGGCACGAGAATATGCCGCTTTTCACAAACGGCGTGCGGCTGTTTCTTCTGGGGCTCGCAAAGAAGGTGCTCATAGCCAATTCGGTGGGTCTTGTGTGGGACAATATGCGTACTATGCAAAACGGCGGCGCATTATGCTCCTGGCTCGGAATAATCGCCTACACATTCCAGATTTATTTCGATTTCAGCGGCTATTCGGATATGGCGCGCGGGCTCGGGAATATGTTCGGCTTCAGGTTCCTCAAAAACTTCGATTACCCCTACATTTCAAAAAGCATTACCGAATTCTGGCGCAGGTGGCATATATCGCTCGGCACCTGGTTCCGCGAATATGTGTATATCCCCCTCGGGGGCAACCGCAGGGGCACGCTCAGGCAGATTCTCAACATAGCGATTGTGTGGGCGCTCACGGGGCTCTGGCACGGCGCGAGCTGGAACTTCCTTTTCTGGGGTGTCTATTTCGGAATTATACTTGTGCTCGAAAAACTGTTCCTGCTGAAATTCCTCAAAAAAGCGCCCTCCTTTGTCAGCAGGATTTACTCGCTCGTTCTGATTGTTTTCGGCTGGCTCATATTCTACTATTCGGACGATGTGGGCGGCGTGAAGGCGATGGCCCAATATATCCGCTCAATGTTTACGGGCGGCTTCCTTTCCTCCGACGGCGCTGTCGCGGCTCTCTCCTCAATACCGATTCTCGTTGCCGCAGGCATTGCCTCAACGCCCGTTATACGCAGGGTTTACGACAAACTCTCAAAGCTTAAATGCTTCCCGTTTATTGAAGCTGCTGCCGCCGCTGTGATTCTTATAATCTGCACGGCAAGTCTTGTAAATGACAGTTATAATCCGTTTTTGTATTTTAAGTTCTGATTATGAAGAAAAAGTTTTCAAACATACTCACAATTTTATTTCTGATATTTGTTTTCTCAATATCTCTTCTCTACGTCTTCCTGCCGAAAAAAGATTTTTCGCAGACGGAAAAACGCTATCTCGCGGGCTTCCCGAAGATGAGTTTCACAACCCTTACGGACGGAAGTTTTGAGGAGGGATTTGAGGAGTTTCTCGCCGACCAGACCCCGATGAGAACATTCTTCGTCTCGGTAAACGCCTATTTTGAATATCTGAAGGGCAACAACGGCTCGGAGGGCGTGTATCTCGGCAAAGACGGCTGGCTTTTTGAAAAGCCCTTTGACCGCGAAAATAAATTCGACCTGAACGCGGGCAAAATAAGCAGATTCGCGAAAACAACCGACAAGCCCGTATCCGTTATGATTATTCCCACAAAGGGTTACATTTACGGTGAATATCTGCCGAAAAACTCTCTTAACTATTACGACGGCGATTATATAAAATCGCTGCCTTCAAAGCTCGAGGGCGTGAATGTTGTTGATGTTACCTCCGCGTTTCTCAATGAAAAGGGGAACGCTCAGCTCTACTACAAAACAGACCACCACTGGACGAGCGCGGGCGCGTTTACGGCGTATAAAGCGCTGTGCGATTCCCTCGGGCTTGAAGCCGCCGATGAATCGCTTTACAAAAAAGAGGAATACGGCAGTTTCCGCGGAACATCCTACTCCACTTCCTGCTACACGCTCACGAAGCCGGATGTGATTACCCTCTGGCGCAATTCGAAAACCAACGGCAGGGCGAAAGTGAGCATTGAGGATTCACCCACTCCCGATGTTTATGACAATATGTTCTTCCCCGAGGCGCTCGAAACCGAGGACAAATATGTTGTTTTCTTAAACGGCAACCACGGCATAGAACGCATTGAAACGGGCAATAAAGGCGGCAAGCTCCTGCTTATCAAGGATTCCTTCGCGCACTGCGCCGTTCCCTTCCTCGCCGAGAATTACAGCGAAATAATAATGGTTGATCTTCGCTACTACAAAAAGCCCGTAAGTGAGCTTCTGAGCGATGACATAAGCGAAATTCTTTTCCTCTACGGCATTGACACCTTCGCCGAGAGCGGAGACATTATTTTAAGATAGGGTGGTTTTATGCTTTACAAAAAGAACTCTGAAAAATCCTTAAGCGACGAACTTTTCAGAAACCCCACAGCCGAATACAGGGGCACTCCTTTCTGGGCGTGGAACAGTTATCTCACAAAGGACGAGCTCTGCCGTCAGATTGATGTTTTCAAGGAGATGGGCCTCGGCGGCTTCCATATGCACGTGCGAACGGGGCTTGAAAACGAGTATCTCAGCGACGAGTATATGTCGCTTGTGAAGGCGTGCGTTGAAAAGGCGAAAAGCAACGAGATGCTCGCCTGGCTCTATGATGAGGACAGATGGCCCTCGGGCGCAGCGGGCGGAATTGTAACAAAGGATGAAAAATACCGCTCAAGATGCCTGCTTTTCACTCCGTTTGAAACAGCCGAGCCGTATGTGAACAAGGATTCGAGAGCGGACGGGAGCAGAAGCGAAAACGGCAGACTTCTCGCCTGCTATGATGTTGTGCTTGACTCAGACGGCTGCCTTGAAAGTTACCGTCTTATCGATAAGGACGAAGAGGCGAAGGGCGTAAAATGGTACGCCTTCCTCGAGGTTTCAACCTCGCAGAGCTGGTATAACGACCAGACCTATGTTGACACGCTCAACAAAGAGGCGATAGAAAAATTCGTTGAGGTAACTCACGAGAGATATAAAGAGACCGTCGGCGACGAGTTCGACAAAACCGTACCCGCCATATTCACGGACGAGCCGCAGTTTACAAGAAAGCGCACTCTTAACAACTCGTTTGACAAAATGGATATTTCAATGCCGTGGACGGACAGGGTTCCCGAAATATACTCCGGTAAATACGGCGTGAGCATATTCGACACGCTCCCCGAAATATTCTGGGATCTGCCCGAAGGAAAGCCCTCGGTTGCGAGATACCGCTACCACGATTTAATCAGCGAACTTTTCGCGTCCTCCTTCGCGGACACCGTCGGCAAATGGTGCTCGGAAAACCATATTTACCTCACCGGTCACATGATGGAGGAACCGTCGCTGCACAGCCAGACGGCGGCTCTCGGCGAGGCGATGCGCTCCTACAGAAGTTTCGGTATGCCCGGTATTGATATGCTCTGCAACAATCACGAATTCACAACGGCGAAGCAGGCGCAGTCCGCCACACATCAGTTCGGCTGTGAGGGCGTGCTCTCCGAGCTTTACGGCGTTACCGGCTGGGACTGCGATTTCCGCACATACAAGCATCAGGGCGACTGGCAGGCGTGCCTCGGCATTACCGTGCGCGTTCCGCACCTTTCCTGGTACGCCATGAAGGGCGAGGCGAAGCGCGATTACCCCGCGTCGATTCATTATCAGTCGCCGTGGTATAAGGAGTATTCCAAAGTGGAGGACCATTTCGCGAGGGTAAATTCCGCCCTTACAAGGGGCAAGCCTGTGGTTAAGGTCGGCGTTATTCATCCTGTTGAAAGTTACTGGCTCCACTGGGGACCCAACGATGTGAGCGGCGTTGAGCGCGACACACTGGATGAGAATTTCCACAACATAACAAGGTGGCTTCTTGAAGGCAGCATTGACTTTGACTTTATTTCGGAATCACTTCTGCCCGGGCTCGCCAAAGACGGCTCAAATCCGCTCAGAGTGGGCGAAATGGAATATGATGTGATTGTTGTTCCCGGCTGTGAAACCCTGCGTTCCACAACCTGCGATATACTTTCCTCGTTCCGAAACGCGGGCGGCAAGCTCGTTATTATGGGCAAGGCGCCCTCACTCTGCGACGCCGTGCCGAGCGGCAGGGGAGAGAAATTGGCACAAGGCGCTGTGAACATCGACTTTTCACGCGCGGCTCTTCTGGACGCTCTTGAGGAGAACAGAACCCTCACAATAAGATTCGCCGACGGAGGCCTCGGCGACAGATATTTATATCAGTTAAGGCAGGACAACGACTGCCGCTGGCTGTTTGTGTGCAACGCCTCCGAGCCCGGCAACAAGCATATTGACGGCGGAAGGGATATTCAGATAATCATTGAAGGGGAGTATTCCGCTTATCTTTATAACACGCAGAACGGCGATATCAGCCCCGCCGCGGTTTCTTATGAAAACGGCAAAACCGTAATCCGCACTAAAATTTTCGGCTATGACTCGCTTCTTTACAAACTTGTTGAAGGAATTTCGGATATTAAAGAAAACAACAAAAATAATTTCGGCGAATACAAGGCAATCACAAATAATTTCGTTGATTATGAATTATCTGAAAAAAATATTCTTGTGCTTGACTGCGCCGAATATAAACTTGACACCGAGGCGGAATTCAACGATAAGGAGGAGATCCTCCGCCTTGACAACATCTGCAGGGAAAAACTCGGCTTGAGAGAGAGGGACGGCGGCATAGTTCAGCCGTATGTCACCGGCAAAATTCCCGCTAAAAACAAACTGACACTTAAATTCGAGTTTGAGAGCGACATTGATTACAAGGGCGCAGAGCTGGCTCTTGAGGACGCAGAGTCCGCGGAGATTACATTCAACGGCGTCTCCGTTGACAACACCGTGCTCGGCGACTATGTTGACATCTCAATTTCGAGAGTAGCCCTTCCCGATATTATTAAAGGCACTAACACTCTTGTTGTGACAATTCCTTTCGGCGTATCCTCAAACACGGAGGATATGTTCATTCTCGGTGATTTCGGAGTCAAAGTCGCGGGCAGAAACGCTAAAATTACAGCGAAGCCCGAAAAAATCGCTTTCGGCAATCTTACGGAGCAGGGCTTCCCGTTCTACGGCGGAAACATCACCTATAAATTTGACGCCGATGTTGCTGACGGAAAACTCGGCATACGCGCTTCGGATTATTACGGCGCTCTTGTGGGCGTGAGCGTTGACGGCAAGCGGGTCGGCAGCATTATATACCCGCCCTACGAATACACCGTTGACGGCATTGAAAACGGTAAACACGAAATCGCTCTTACGCTCTTTATACACCGCTACAACACCTTCGGTCCCATTCACCTTGTAAACGAGCACGAAAGCTGGCACGGACCTTCCGCCTGGCGTTCGGAGGGCGCGAACTGGAGTTATGAGTATGTGCTTCGCAGAACGGGCATTCTCGCTTCCCCGCGTATTTCGGTTTAACAGTATTGAATTATTATAACTTTTATGGTATAATAAGAAAAATTTGAATTTCCGATTATGAAAGGAGATAAATTATGGGTCTTATCAAAGCTGTAACAGGCGCTGTAGGCGGAGTTCTTGCCGACCAGTGGAAGGAATTTTTCTACTGCGAAGCGATTGACAAAAATACCATTATGGTAAAAGGTCAGAAAAGAATCACCTCCCGCTCCACCAACACCAAGGGCAACGACAATATCATCTCAAACGGTTCGGGCATCGCTGTAGCGGACGGCCAGTGCATGATTATTGTTGAGCAGGGCAAAATCGTTGAAGTTTGCGCGGAGCCCGGCGAGTTCACCTACAACAGCTCCACCGAGCCCAGCATTTTCACGGGCAAGCTCAGCACAAGCATAAAGGAAACCTTCAAAATCGTAGGCAGAAGAATTGCTTACGGCGGCGACACGGGCAAGGACCAGCGTGTTTACTACTTCAACATCAAGGAACTTGTTGACAACAAGTTCGGCACACAGAATCCGATTCCCTTCCGCGTTGTTGACAGAAACATCGGCCTTGACGCCGATATGGGTCTTCGCTGCAACGGCGTTTACTCCTACAAGGTCGCGGACCCGCTCCTTTTCTATACCAATGTCTGCGGCAACGTTACCACATCCTACTCAAGGGATGAAATAGACAACCAGTTAAAGACCGAATTCCTCACCGCGTTACAGCCCGCGTTCGCGAAAATTTCCGAGCAGGGCATCAGATACAGCGCTCTTCCCGGCCACACAATGGAACTGTGCGACGCGATGAACGAGGTTCTCACCGCCAAATGGAGAGAACTCAGAGGTCTTGAAATAGTATCCGTCGGCATCAACTCGGCAACCCTTACCGAGGAAGACGAAGCCACAATCAAAGACCTTCAGAAGAAAGCGGTTTACCGTGACGCTTCCATGGGCGCGGCCGCTATTGTTGACGCCCAGGCAGAGGCAATGAAGGACGCCGCGAACAACCCGAACGGCTCAATGATGGGCTTTATGGGTCTCGGCTTTGCTCAGCAGGCAGGCGGCGCGAACGCTCAGAGTCTTTACGGCGTAGCGGCCGAACAGCAGAAACAGGCGGCAGCCGCCGCTCCCGCAGCCGAAGCACCCGCCGGCTGGAAATGCTCCTGCGGAGCGACAGCCACAGGCAACTTCTGCCCCGAATGCGGTTCACCCAAACCCGTTGCCGATGAGGGCTGGAAATGCTCCTGCGGCGCTGTGAACAAGGGCAAGTTCTGCTCCGAGTGCGGCGCGAAGAAACCCGCGGGCGCTCCTCTCTACCGCTGCGACAAGTGCGGCTGGACTCCCGAGGATCCCCACAATCCTCCCAAGTTCTGCCCCGAGTGCGGCGACCCCTTCGACGACAGCGACGCTCAGTAAATCAAATACAACAAATTACGCCCCGGTTTTCCGGGGCGTTGTGTTTTTTGTGTTTATATTTAGTATTTATTTGTTAAATAATTATATTTATAAAACAAATAGAAGACCCACCATTATTATTTCTCCCACTTATCGGCCCTCTCCGGGAACGGGGGCGAAGCGCCGAAGCGCGTCCGGCGGACGAAACAGCGAGGCGCTGAGGTGAGCAAACGGGAGAATTGCGAAGTGCTACAAGCGAGCAAGGCGACCTGTGTTTGCAAAGGGGCAGGTGGCGGCGAAGCCGACGGGTGTGGCGATTCATTCAGATTTAACTCTTGATTTAACATTTTCATCTATAACGGAACACACTTCGTAAAAGTTTTTATCAACATCAAGATTACTGAACCTCAACACTTCAATACCGAACTCGCTCAACGCTTTCGTTCGTTCTTTATCTTTTGCTTCCTGCTCGGCTGTATAATGTCCTCCTCCGTCCAGTTCAACGGCGAGTTTTGCCTTGCTGCAATAAAAATCCAGGATATAATTTCCTTTAACCTTCTGCCTGTGAAAGGGGACATTGTAAGTTCGCAAAAATTCATACCAGAGTTTGTTTTCCCAGGGTGTTGCTTCTCTCCTGAGTTTTTGTGCTTTGTTTGTTAAGTCACTCATTTTAAACACCTTGATTAATAAAAATTATTTATCGCCACACCCGTCTTGCTCGCTTCGCTCGCAATCCACCCTCTCCGTTCTCGGAGAGGGCTACTGACTATCTAATATAGTTTTTCTAAAATTAATAATAATTATTTGTAATTTATCGAATGTAAAAAGTATTTCTTTAAAAAATATGGACTGCCGAAAACGGCAGTCCGTATTTTCTCTGTTTCTGATTATGCGCCTTTGATTGCGCTGAGGATGGAACCGAAATCAACATTGCTCTTGATTAAGTTCCAGACTGCGCCGAAGTCGATACCCTTGACAAGCGCCTTTACGATGGCAACGATGCTGCCGAGGAGTCCGCCCCAGTCAACACCCTTAACCGCGTTGACAAGAAGAGGAAGAACTTCGTTCTTGAGAGTGCCTGCTGATGTGTAGTCGCCTTTGTGGGGGCAGTTCGCGATGTGAGCTTCGTAGCCGGCGATTGTGTCAAACTCTTCCTTGCAACCGCCGCCGTTGTAATCATCACCTGTGTAGGGGCAGTGCCTTGTATGGCCGGATACATGATTTAATGTTGTCATATGCTCTGTATAAGCAGCTTCACTTGTGAAAGTCTTGTCGCAGTAGGGGCATTTTGCGCTGAAAGCGCTTGCGCATACTGATAAAGCTGAGAATACAAAAATGACTGCGAACATTACCGAAAGAAATTTTTTCATTTTCTGACCTTCCTTTTTATTAATTTGAAATGAATTCTTTCCTATATATAATACCACTACATATTGTATGTGTCAACCAATATTTATATTAATATTTTTTTAAATCAATATATATATAGTAAAAAAATCAGGCACCCGAAGGTGCCTGAAATATGCTTTTCAATTAAACGCCGGTCTTTGTGTAAACAACCGAGGGATAAACAACCTGAAGGCCGTCATCAACCTGTTTGTAAACTCTGGAAGCGTTATAGAGCTTGTCGCAGGTGTAGTTCATTCTTCTCGCGCCCCAGAGAATCATTTCAACTCTGGTAACCTGGGGGAAGCCGATGTGGAGAATCTTGCGGGGTGAGCAGATGTTCCAGATTGTGGTTGCAAAACCGCTGCAGTTATTGAAAACCCAATCCCAGTGGTTCATATGCTTCATAAGAGCGGATGCAACTCTGAGCTCGCCCGCGCTTACAGATGTGCTCATTGAGAAGGTGCGGCCGTAGGTGGCTTCTTTAACCCAGTATCTTTCGAGGTTGTAGTAGATACCGCTGCCGTTGCCTCTGTCGCGGAAGTTGCCGACTGAAACGGAATCGCCCGCGGGAACGGTGTAGTAGCCGACCTGTATGGGCTCGTCTGTTTCATTGACGAAGTAGAGCCAGCAGTGGGGATACTTCGGGTTGGCGTTTGAAACGTTGAGGTAGAGGGTTGCTACCTTGCCGGTTGACCTTGCGGGGGCTTCGGTAACATCTTCCGCCGCGGCGTCATCTGCGAAGCAGCAAACGGGAATCATAAGAGCGGTAATAAGAGCAAGTAAAAGTGCAATAATTCTTTTGTAATTCTTCACTTTTTTGTCCTCCTGATTAAATATCAAAATTTAACATTATTACTTTATCACTATTAAAATAAAAAATCAATATATATTGTAAAATTTTTTTAAAAAAAGTATATATTGTTAATAATTGTTGATTTTTCGCGATTTCTGCACTATTATATTACCGAAAAGAAAAAACAGAGGTGCAAAATGGTTCTTGAATGTAAAGACTGCGGCAGAAATTTTGAACTGACGAGCGGTGAAATAGAATTTTATAAGAGCAGAGGGCTCAATCTTCCCAAAAGATGCGAGGAGTGCAGGAAGAAAAATAAAAAGATCGGCGCTTCCGCAGGAGCGAGTGAGAACGCTCACGAGTTCAACTCAAACAAAAACGGAAAAGCGACGCTCTATATAAAAAATCAAAGAGATTATAAAAAATATTTTCTGATTCTCGCCTGCATAGCCGCGGCGATAGTTCTGGTGTTTGCCGCGGGCAGGGTGCTGAAAAATTCGGATGTATTCATCGCCGAGGATGAGAGCGAAACCTTCTTCGCCGGTTTTACGGAAATTGAGATTGAAACGCCCGAAATTCCGTCTCAGGCCGAAACATCCTCTCACGCGGATTATGTAACAACAACCGCCTACACGACAACCCCGACAACCTCCGCTCCCTATTACGCTCCCGCGCAGTACAGATTCCGCAACAATAAACTTCTTACCTCCCATTATCAGAAACACGGTATTGAAATGGGCTTTTCCTCAAAGGAGGCGTATGAGGCGGCGGCGTCCGCGGTTGTCACCAATCCAAAAGCTCTGTTCAAGCACGAAGCCGAGGACAATGACGGGGTCTATTTTATTGAATCGACCGGCGAAATTGTATTTCTCTCGGGCGACGGTTACATAAGAACATATTTCATTACGGACAAAGATTATTTTGACAGGCAGTAGCAAAAATCCCCTGTATCGATTGTGATACAGGGGAGTCTTTTTTTATATATCCGCCGAGCCGGTAGTTCTCGGGAAGGGGAGAACATCGCGGATGTTTGAAATGCCGGTGAGGTACATTATAAGGCGCTCAAAGCCGAGACCGTAGCCGCTGTGCTTTACGCCGCCGTATCTGCGAAGGTC
Source organism: Clostridiaceae bacterium (assembly GCA_016285645.1). Taxonomy (GTDB): domain Bacteria; phylum Bacillota; class Clostridia; order Oscillospirales; family Acutalibacteraceae; genus CAG-177. The sequence goes on from JAEERC010000044.1 coordinate 12,115, forward strand.
GAGGTACCACTCATAGCTTTCCTTTTCAAGCCCGAGTTCCTCGATTCTGCTCTCGAGAAGGTCAAGGCGCTCCTCTCTCTGGCTGCCGCCGATTATTTCGCCTATGCCCATTACAAGGCAGTCCATGGCGGCAACGGTCTTGCCGTCATCATTAAGGCGCATATAAAACGCCTTTATCTCCTTGGGATAATCGGTGACGAAAACGGGGCGCTTGAAAATCTGCTCGGTAAGGAATCTCTCGTGCTCGGTCTGCAGGTCGCAGCCCCAGCTTACTTTATATTCGAATTTATCGTTGTTTTCCTCAAGAATCTTTACGGCGTCGGTATATGTGATTCTGCCGAACTCGGAGTTTACAACGGCGTTTAATCTTTCAAGCAGATCCTTGTCCACAAACTTGTTGAGGAAGGCGAGCTCCTGCGGGCAGGTTTCCATTACATAGTTGATGACATATTTAATCATCGCCTCGGCGTTTTCCATATCGCCCTCAAGGTCGGTGAAAGCCATTTCGGGCTCAATCATCCAGAACTCCGCCGCGTGGCGCTGGGTGTAGGATTTTTCGGCTCTGAAGGTGGGGCCGAAGGTGTAAATCTTGCCGAACGCGAGAGCCATCGCCTCGCCCTGAAGCTGACCGGAAACGGTTAAAAACGCCTGCTTCTGGAAGAAATCCTGCGAGTAGTCGACTTCGCCGTTCTCCGTTTTGGGAACATTGTCCATATCGAGGGTGGTTACCCTGAACATTTCGCCCGCGCCTTCGCAGTCGCTGCACGAAATAAGGGGAGTGTGGGCGTAAACAAAGCCCTTTGAGTTAAAGAAACTGTGAATGGCGAAAGCCGCCTGCGAGCGCACTCTGAAAGCCGCGCTGTAGATGTTCGCGCGCGGTCTTATGTGAGAAATGGTGCGCAGGTACTCGAGTGAATGTCTCTTTTTCTGCAGGGGATAATCGGGCGATGAGGGGGCGAGAACGCTTATTGCCGAAGCGTTAATCTCAAACGGCTGACCGGCGTCGGGTGTGAGGATAAATGTGCCGGTGACCTCGATGGCGGCGCCAACGTTCTGACCCGCTATCTCCTTGTAGTTTTCAACCTTAGCGAGCTCAAATACTATCTGCACATTGTCAAAACTCGAGCCGTCGTTGAGGGCTATAAAGCCGATGTTCTTGGAGTCTCTTACGGTTCTGACCCAGCCGCACACGGTAATTTCCTTGCCGCTGTACTCTCCGGGGTTTGCGAATAATTGTCTGAATTCTGTTCGTTCCATTTTATTGTTACCTTTCGGGATAATTTATTCTGCCGTGATTCTGTCGGCAATGCTTTCGTAAATCGATTCGCCTATGCCGTAAACATTTGTTATTTCCTCAGCCGTGAGGAACCTGCCGTATGTCTCGCGGTATTCTATAATCGCCTTCGCGCGTTCTTCGCCGATTTCATTTAAACCCGTCAGTTCTTCGAATGCGGCGGTGTTTAAATTGACCTTACCGCCGTTTTCACTGTTCGCCGGTGTTGTGCTCTCCTCTTCAACTGCAAGCGCTCTTTCATTCGAAAAGGAAAATGTTTCCTCTTCGGTCTGCTGTTTTGAGGCGGCGAAAAGATCGGGCACATCGAAGGCGGCGCAGATAATCATAACGCCGAGCAGGGCAAAGGCGAGAGAGGCGAGAATAAGCTCGTGCTTTCTTTCGCTCATATCAGAAATTCGAGCCGTTCCAGCCCCAGTACGAGCATTCTTCGTATTTGATGTAGATATAATCGGGCGAGATTCCGAGTTCCTGCGAGAGGATATCGGTAATGACCGCCGTCATTTTGTTGTAATCCGCCGGGGACGCCTTGCCGAGAATGCTCACATCCACAAAAGCCATATTTTCGCTGTCGCCGTGGAAATACATATTGACGTCGGGCTTTATGGAAACCATAAGCCATCTCTCGGTTTTGCCGGGGATGCACTCAATTGCCCTGCCGAGTTTTTCCTTTAAAATCTTTTCCTTTTCGGGGGATACCGAAACATTTGTTGTTGTGCTGATATAAGGCATATATTTTATCTCCTTTGTTTAATTTACTCTTTCAAAGTCCCTTCCGCCCACCATTACGCCGGACACGGTGAAGTCCTTGTCGGTGTAATTGACATAGACGAGGGAGCCGTTTTCGTATTCGGTGAGGAAAACGCCGTCGCTTATCATTTCGTGTGAGGTTATCCTCGTGCCTCTCAGGTCGCCGAGAACCTCGTTCGCCTTGGCGTAATATACCGCGGCGGAATTTACCCAGGTGTCGTAGTAATAGACATCGTCCTTATCGCTCAGACGGTTGTAGCCCCACTCATAGCACGGGCACGCGCCGTATTCAATGTATTTGAGCATAGTCTCGTCACAGCTGCCGGCTATGTTGACAGGCGTTCCCGAATAGTCAAGACTGCCGTGAAGAATTAACTGAACGAAAGGCACCGCCTCATACGCTCCGCTGCTTGTAACCGAGGTTGTAAGCGGAAGATTTACTATGACATCGGCGTTTTTGAGCATATAGAAATTGCCGCCCGAAATCATTGTGATTTTGTTTGTTGTGAGCGGAACCACCGCTTCACTGACGGCTGCCTGCGCGTCCGCCCGGGTAAAGCCGGAATAGGAGTAGTCGGAATAGAGCAGTGTGCCCGCGTCGTTTACGCAGAAGCCGGAAAAACCGTTGTTCCTTGTTCTTATAAGAATTTTTTCGGCGAGGTTCTCGATTTTTGAAATCGATCTGAATGAGCGTTTAAATGAGTCCGCTCCTGTGAAGGAAGAATAAGGATTGACCGCGTCCGCCTTAATATAGTTGCCGTCTATTGTCTGCGCTTTTTCGGAACCCGAAAGCCCCGATGACGCGCCGAGAATATCAATATCGAAGAACAGGTTCATATTCTGTGTGTCGATATATGTGAAAAGATTGTCGAACCTGTGCTTGAAGCCGAGACGAAGCAGTATATTGGATGAGGTTATATCCTTCTGATTGAGACCGCCCGAGAAAATTCCCAGGTAGCGGAGATTTATATTGTTTATGCCCTTGTTCTTCATTCTCGTAACCATATCGGACGCCTGCTCGGTATTGGTAACGGCGGCGGTACGGCTGAAGTAACCGAATAAATCCGTCTTCTTTGTGCCGATGACGGTTAAATTGAAGGGCAGACCGTTCGCGTCGTTAATGCTTCTTGTTGAGAGCACAGCGTTTCTGATAAGCTGCTCGCGGCAGGAGGAGGCAAGCCCCGAGTAGGAGGCGTTATTGCCCGAAACAAACCTGTAGCAAAGCGATACGCCCTCGTTTTCGGGAATGCTCTGCTTTGAAACGGTTAATCTGTTGTTTTCGTATTTGTAAGGAGTTATGCAAAATGATGAGTTTACGGTGTTGTATTCGGAACTGTCGGTCGCCTTGTCGGCGTGGATTACGGCAACGGCGTCGCCCTTGGTAATAAGCGCCACAAAGGCGCTGCCCGAGTGCTTCATACCGAAGGCGGGAACTATGACATTGCCCGCGGATTCGCCGCCGGAAATCGCTATATCGTTGCCGTAAACGGGGAAGGATAACTGCTCGAAAGAGTCGTCGTGAACCGAGGTTTTGATAATGGCTCCGCACCCGTCGGGAACAAAGAGGAAATCGTCGGCGGAACTGTCATTATAAGCGCCGAAACGGTTTAAAACATTTATATCGGTGATGTACGCGTCCGGATTGCCCGAGAGGTTTGAGTATGAGCAGTCGGCGTACATACTGCCGTCCCTGAGAGTTATGGTGAGCTTTACGGAGAAAGCGATGTCGCTCTGCGAGAGATTGACCTTTTTCGCTGTCTGTTCATCTGCGAAAATGTCATAAGTGAAAACGGCGCCGTTTTCAATAAGCTCATATCTCGCTTTTTTATAAGCAACGCTGTTGTCCTGCGAGTTTAATTTATAAATGTCGGTTTTGCCGAGAATGTCAATGCTCACAACGCTCGCTTCGGCTAAACTCTTGTCGGCGGACTGACCGTCCGGCAGAATGGGGAGAGCGCTCCAGTAATGCTCGCTTTCCTCCTGTGACTCATCGGTCTGCTTTATTGAAAATGAGCAGTTTTCGGTATCTACCATAAGCTCGATGAAGCCCGATGAAAGCACCGTGTGGGAGGTGAGGTTAGTCTGCCTTGTGCAGTGAAGCTCGTAATTATCGGACGGGTTGGATATTGAATTGAGAGCTGCCACGGTTTCGCTTTTTACCGAACCGCAGGCGGAAAACGCAAGAACAACAGCCGTCACGCATAAAATCAATATGAGCGTCAGCGCTGTTTTCTTCAAAACTCTTTTTTTCATAAAATCATTCTCCGGATTTCGCTTTCGGAATTTCAAAATCAAATATCACACCGCCTTCGGTGTTGTGAACGGAACAGGTTGTGCCGTGGTTGTCGGCAATCGCCTTAACAATGGAAAGCCCGAGACCGAAACGGTTTTCGTTCCTCGAATGCGCCTTGTCGGCTCTGTAAAAGCTTTCCCATATTCTTGAAATATCGTTTTCGTCAATACTGTCGCCCGAGTTGAAAACCTTTAAAAGCAGGTTTTCGCCGAGATCCTCACAGCCGACTTTTATTTTCATATCTCCCTTGCAGTGGGAGACCGCGTTCGAAATATAGTTTTTGAGGACTATCTCTATTTTATCCTTCTGCGCGTGGCAGATTGTGTTATCGGGCACGGAATTTGTGACGGTTATGCCGTGGTTTGAAAGAATAAGCGAGAAATGCGAAATAACGTCCTTGACCTGGTCGCTGAGTGAATAATCAACCGCGGGGTATTCCTCGCTGAAATTCTCAAATTTGGAAAGCTCGAGCAGTTCCACAACAAGCCCGTTCATCTTCTTGCTTTCCTCGTTTATAATTTCGCAGTATTCCTTTATGACATTCATATCGTCGCTGATGCCCGAGGAGAGACCTTCGGAATAGCCCTGTATAATCGCTATGGGCGTTTTGAGCTCGTGCGAGACGTTGCTTATGAATTCACGTCTGTGCTCAATATCGGTTTCAAGCTGAATGTTTTTCTGCCTTAAATCGAGCAGGGTTGAGTCCAATGTTTTGGAAAGCGTGTTTATGCTTCTGCCGAGTTCGCCGATTTCATCGTTGCCGTAGGGCTTGCACTTGCGGGCGAAGTTTAAATCCGCCATATCCTTTGTAACGTCGTTCATCTCCTCAAGCGGCTTTGTGAACCTGTAAACATAGCGGTAAACAAAGAGGAGCATAATGAACGCGATTAATATACAAATAATTATAAAAACTCCGGTCGCGACCTCTACATTGCTGTCAATGGCGGCAACGGGCGAAAAGATGTGGAGCGTCTCGCTTGAGGAGAGTTCCGTTGAGTAAACAAGATATTCCGCGCTTGTGGCTATTTTCCTGCGGCGCTCGTAAGTGCCTTTATTGCCGACAAAATTGTAGAGAGTGATTCTCTCGGTCTGGTTGAATTCGGAATTGTTGGGGTTTACGGAGTAGGTGTGCATACTGCTCTGGGCGGAGTAGCCGTCCGATGACTGGTAGGCGATTGTTCCGTCGGGATTTATAAGTTCAAAGCTTATGTTGTTGTTTACGGCGGTCGAATATAAATCAAAATAATAGTTCGAGCTGCCGGGGGCGAAACTGTCTATTGTTTTTGAAATATCGGTTAAATTGTTCGCGGTGCGGTATATAAGAACGGCGGTCAGCGCGGGACCCGCCACAAAACAGATAACACCGAAAAAGACCGTAAGTATAACAAACAGCGAAATAAACATTTTTGTTCTTATTCTGTTCAATACGGGCTTCTTCGTGCGGGCTTCCTTCAATTTTTATACCTCTATCTTATAACCGATTCCGTAAATGGTTTTGAGATGGTTTTCTCCCCAGCTTCCGAGTTTTGTTCTGAGACGGGCTACATGGGAGTCAACGGTGCGGGCATCGCCCGAAAAATCTATTCCCCATATATCGTCGAGCAGCTGTTCCCTCGAATAGGTTCTGCCGGGATTTTCGGCGAGTTTTAAAAGAATGTTGTATTCCTTTATGGTCAGTTCGCAGGGTGTGCCGTCAACCTTCACAACGTGGGCGGGTTTGTCAATAACGAGGGTGTCAAACGAGATTACATCGCCCGCCGCCGCTTCGCTCGCAAGTTCGCTTCTTTTTATGAGCGCGTCGATTCTTTTGACAAGAACAACGGGGCTGAAGGGCTTTGTGACATATTCGTCGCAGCCCGCCTCAAAACCGCTCAGCTGGTCAAATTCCTGGCTTCTCGCGGTGAGAAGGATAATCGGGATATTTGACTTTTCGCGTATTTTGCGGCAGACCTCCCAGCCGTCAACCTCGGGCATCATGATATCCAGAACCGCGAGCGCTATATCGCGCTGTGAGTTGAACAGTTCCAGGGCGACCCTTCCGTTTTCGGCTTCGACCGTCACATATTCATTTTTATGAAGAAAATCGCAGATAAGGCGTCTTATAAGCGCCTCGTCATCGGCTACAAGAATTTTTTTCATAAAAACACCCTTAAAAAATGATTATTTGATATTTTAACATTAATATATATAAAATTCAAGAACAATATAAATAAAGATTTCTTTGAAAATTTACAATTTGCACTTGTATTTGTATAAAAATCCATTTATAATATTTACAATTTAATCCGGAATGCAAAATCCTTCTATTGCATTCTCTCGAAAGGCGGAGTGAAAATGCTCGGCACATTTGTCAGAGTAAGGGTTACAAACCCGATTCATTCCCTGAACACGCAATTCGGATACGAGTACAAACTTAACTACGGCAATATCGAAGGCAAAAAACCATTCAGCGGCAGCTGCGCGGGCGCTTATATCGTAGGTGTTGACACGCCTGTTCGCACATTTGACGGCAAGGTTGTGGCGGCTGTAAAAAGAAACGACGGAACCACAGCGTACATCGTCTCGCCCAAGAACGTCAAATACATCTGCCACCAGATTGAGGACGCCATCGAGTTTGCCGAAAAGGCAGGGGAGTATAAACTCGAATGCCTCTACGAGCGCTCCTGCGGCGCCGTTGTTTACAGAATCATCAACGGCGAACTGCGCTATCTGCTCATCAAAAACCGCAGAAGCACGCACTGGGGTTTCCCGAAAGGTCACATTGAAAGGGGCGAAATTTCGGAGCAGACCGCCATGCGCGAAGTGCTTGAGGAGACCGGGATTCACATCAACATAATCCCGAAATTCGCTTTGAAATCCGAATACTCGATTCAGGAAAGGATTGAAAAATCCGTAATTATCTTTTTAGCGTCAACGAACGACACACAGACAACTATTCAGAAAGAGGAAATCGAAGACTACATCTGGCTCGGATATGACAAGGCGATGGACACATTGCATTTTCCCAACGACCGCAACATTCTCAAAAACGCAAATGATTTCATCGTCAAAAACAATCTCGCGGATATTTCCGGTTAAGGGGCTTTATGGCTGACAGTATTGCCGATGCCATAATAAGCGCTTTCGGCGACAAGCTCCCCGGCGAACTGATTGTTTTTATCATATCCATGCTGCCTGTAGTTGAACTCAGGGGAGGAATAATAGCGGCTAAACTGCTTGATATTTCATTTATCAAGGCGTTTATCATCTGCTTTATGGGAAATTTTCTTCCCGTTCCGTTCATCCTGATATTCATCAAAAAGATTTTCGATTTTCTGCGCGACAAAAAGAGATTCTCGGGTATTATCAAAAAACTCGAGGATAAAACCTATATGAGAAGCGAAAAAGCGCTCAGATGGAAGGGCTGGGGTCTGCTCCTCTTTGTTGCCGTTCCCATTCCCGGCACCGGCGGCTGGACGGGCTCGCTTATAGCGGCGCTTCTCGAAATGAAGATGAAGGTATCCCTTCCCGTCATCGCGCTCGGTATATTCATTGCCGATTTCATTATGTGTGTTCTGTTCTATTTCATTCTGGGTTCCGTGATATAATTCAAGGCGGGCAGTTTTACTGCCCGCCTTACTTATTTGTATGATTTTGTAAACCCGCTTTAAAATTATTTTCCGGGAACATAGAATATGTTCGTGATTGTTCTCGCGAGGTCCTCGTGAGACATATTGATTTCGCCCTTCGCCCACTTGTAAATGATGAGCTTTATGCCGCCGAGATAAAACGCGAGCATGATATCCGCCTGCGCCTCGTTTTCCATCTGAAGGAATTTTTTGATAATCTCAATTGTTCTGTCGCGGTATTTGAGCGAGAGCTGAACAAGGAAATCGTTTTTGATTACGGGGCACATGACAAGGGATCTGTAATACTCAAGATCCTTGTCCAGATACATAATTATATTCAGAATAAGTCTGTAAAAATCTTCGGAATTGTTACAGTCGCGGAACTGCTCCTCAATGAAATCGAAAAGTTTGTTGTATTCCTCGGTTTCAATCTGCTCGATAACCTCGTCGAGTGATTTGTAATGGGCGTAAAACGTGCCTCTGCTTATGCCCGATTCCTTGATGACCTCGGTAATGGTGATTTTCTCAACATCCTTTTCGGCAATCAGTCTGATAAGGGCGTGTTTGATAAGATTTTTTGACCTGATTGAACTCTTGTATTCTGCCTTAGCCATGACGTTACCCTCCGGGTGTATAGTTTTGTAATCGCCTTATTATTACATTTAATTTTGTAAATGTCAAATAAAAACGCCGAAAAAATCCGGCGTTTTTCAATAATTTATAGTTTATTCACATTTTTCAATGAGGATTTTCTCGTAACAGGCGATTTTTATGCACACGCAGAGGATTTCAACAGCGAGCGAAAGGTCGTCGATTGAGGGGTAGGTCGGGGCGATTCTTATGTTCCTGTCGTCGGGGTCCTTGCCGTAGGGGAAGGTCGCGCCCGCGCCCGTGAGCGTTACGCCCGCCTCCTTGCAGAGGTTCACAACCTTTTTTGCGCAGCCGTTCATAACATTGAGACTTATGAAATATCCGCCTCTCGGGTTTGTCCATTCGGCAATTCCCTTGCCGCCGAGGTATTTCTCGAAAGCGTCAAGAATCAGCTCAAACTTCGGTCTGACAATATCGGCGTGAAGTTTCATATGCTCGTGAACGCCGTTCGCGTCCTTGAAGAAATGCGCGTGGCGAAGCATATTCATCTTGTCGTGCCCGATGGTCTGAATTGTCATTCTCGTCTTTATTTCGGCTATGTTTTCATCCGAAGCCGCGAGAACAGCGACGCCCGAGCCGGGGAAAGTTATTTTGGAAGTGGAGACAACTTCTATGAAATGGTCCCCGGTGCCGTACTCTTTGCAGGCTTCGAATATGTTCAGCAGGGTGTCATCCTCGTCATAGAGCGGATGGACGAAATAGGCGTTATCCCATATAACCCTGAAATCCTCCGCCGCGGGCCTGAGGGCGGCGAAACGGCGCACTACCTCGTCGCTGTAGGTGATTCCGTTGGGGTTTGAATATTTCGGAACGCAGAACACGCCCTTGACCGATTCGTTTTTGACAAGTTCCTCAATCATATCCATATCGGGGCCGTCCGCTTTAAACGGTATATTTATCATTTCAATTCCGAAAAGTTCGCATATTGAAAAGTGGCGGTCATAGCCGGGAACGGGGCAGAGGAATCTGACTTTATCCAGTTTGCACCAGGGCGTGCAGCCCGAGGCGCCGAAAAGCATACACTGTGAAATATAGTCAAACATAACATTCAGACTTGAGTTGCCGAAAATGATAATGTTCTTCTTCTCAACTTCGAGAAGCTCTGAGAAAATCGACTTGCATTCGTCAATGCCGTCAAGCAGACCGTAGTTCCTGCAGTCAACACCGCTCTTGCTCAGGAAATTGCCCATATATTTCTGCTCGAGAATCTGACCGGAAAGCTTGAGCTGTATTGAACCCGGCTTGCCTCTCGACATATCAAGGCTTCGGTTCATCGATTTGAAGGTTTCGTATTCCTCATATAAATCGGCGAGATGCTCTTTCAATTCTTCCTTGGAGATATTTCGCATATCCATTGTTTTTTCCTCCGGAAACAATCTATGAGAGCATTCTATATTATAATTAAAAATATTTCAAGCGTTTTGCAGGATTTTTTTCTTATCTTGCAAATTTCTTTTATAATGACATAAAAAACGGCATAAATCTGCATATATTGTGCAACCTGCCTACAAAATTATGCTTAAATTTTTCCGAATCGGAATATTTCGGCTCAAAAACAAACTAAATGCAAAAAATTCTTGCAAAACACAATAAATATGGTATAATACTATAAGTAAGCGCAATTTATAGCGTATTTTCATTGAAAGGGTGATTCTTTTTTGAAGTGTCCGTTTTGCAGTTTTGAAGAGAGTAAAGTTATTGACTCCCGTCCGACAGACGAAGGTGAGCGCATTCGCCGCCGCAGAGAGTGTATCAGCTGCGGCAAAAGATTCACCACTTATGAAGTGATTGAAAGCGTGCCGGTTATTGTAGTCAAGAAGGATAAATCCAGAGAAGTGTTTGACAGAAACAAGCTTTTCAACGGTATGCTCAAATCCTGTGAAAAACGCCCCGTTTCACTTGAGACGCTTGAAACGGCTGTAAGCGACATTGAGGCGGTTCTTCAGAATTCCCTCGACCGTGAGGTCACATCCGACCGCATCGGCGAGCTCGCGATGGAAAAACTCAAGAACATCGACGAAGTCGCTTATGTAAGATTCGCTTCGGTTTACAGGCAGTTCAAGGATATCAATACATTCATGGATGAGCTTGCCAAACTCCTCGGAGATAAATAAAATTTAACAAGCAGGCGTGCCTTGCGGCATACCTGCTTGTTTGGCGTTTTAAATGTTATTCCCCTGTATCAACGGCTTTTATTGAATAGGAGTCTCCGTCCTTGATTTTCACTTTCGAAAACCGGGCGGTCACATCCTCTTCGCCTTTGAAAACCTTCCACACGGAGCCGTCCGATGAGGGCTTCATACCCATAACGGAAGTGATGACCGTTTCATCCCCGTCCTCAAAACTGACAATATAGCCCGCGCCTTTGAGCGCATCGGGCAGATATCTTTCCTTTGTGGTTATATCTTTTTCCGTGTAGTATGAGCCGTTCTGAATTTTAACCGTTATTGTCTTTTCCGAAGCGAAAACATTGTGCTTTACGCCCGCGCCTATTAAGAAAGCGAGCAGAGCCACGGCGAGAAGACATACGGCGGATAATATTATTTTCTTTTTCATTTTTTAATCACCCCGCAAAATTATATTATTTTTCAAATTTTATGTCAATATCGGGAGGAAAATATGTCACAGTTCAATGAGTATTCGGGAGTTTATTCGCTTCTGCTCACTCCGTTCAAAGAGGATCTGAGCATAGATTATGATATTTACGAGCGGTATGTCGAGTGGCAGGCATCGAAAAAACCCCAGCATCTTTTTGCCGTGTGCGGTTCATCCGAGATGGCTGAAATGACTCTTGACGAGAGGGAAAAATTAGCGCGCCTCGCCGTAAAGAACGCGAACGGCGTTTCCGTTTTCGCCACCGCCAACCTCGAGCCGTCATGGGATGGTCAGGTTGAGGAAGTGAAAAGAATGGAACAGACCGGCGTTGACGGCCTTGTGTTTGTCACTAAGGGCTACGGCAAGGATGACGACAGACTCGTGAAATACATCACCGACCTCTGCGCTCTTACAAAACTTCCCGTAATGCTCTACGAGTTCCCGGGCTACAAAAATCACCTTATGTCGGGCAAGGCGTACGGCAGACTTGTTGAAACGGGCAGGGTGGTGAGCATCAAAGACACCACGAGCACCATTGACGGTATTAAAGATAAAATCGCTTATCAGGGCGATTCCAACGTTCTTCAGGCGAATATGCCCTATCTCTACGATTCGTTTGTTGCCGGCGCGAGAGGCGTTGTAGCCACTCCCACAACCTGCGGCGCCCATCTTTTCGTCAAAATATGGGATGAGGTCTGCAGGGGCGATTTCGAGGCGGCCAAGCACACTCACGAGCATATAATTCTGCTCGATTACGCCATTGACAACGGCTTTAACGCAACGGCGAAATACCTTGTAAATCTTCAGGGCGTTCCGATGAACTGGATAAACAGGGGCGGCACGGTTCTCGCACCGCAGAAGTTAAGAGCCCTTCAGGTCTGGTACGAGTGGGCGAAATCCGAAGGAATTATGTAATTAAAGGAAAACGAAATGATAGTTGACGAACTTGTAAAATTCTCAAATTATTACGGCAAAAACAGCGCCCTTGTGCTCGCGGGCGGAGGCAACACCTCGGCTAAAAAGAACGGCTTTATGTATGTAAAGGGCTCGGGCACGCAGCTGGCGACAATCACCGCCGAAAAGTTTGTGAAAGTAAAGCTTTCAAAAATCGAAGATATTTTCAGAAAAAAATATCCCGACAATGACGCTGCCCGAGAGGCGATGGTGCTTGAGGATCTTATGGATTCAAGATGCCCCGGTGAAGAACATAAACGCCCGAGCGTTGAGACAATGCTTCACGCCATTTTCGAGCAGACCTTTGTGCTTCACCTTCACCCCGCGCTTGTAAACGGTCTTACCTGCGGCAAGGGCGGCGAAACTCTCGCAAAGGAAATCCTCGGCGAAAAATTCATATGGGTTGACGCCTGCAAGCCGGGTTACATCCTTTCGAAAATCTGCTTTGACAAAATGGCGGAATACAGAAATAAATATTCCGAGCCCTGCGATATGATTCTTCTTCAGAATCACGGAATATTCATAGCGGCGGATTCCGTAAAAGCGCTCGATGACAAACTGAATTCTGTTATGTCCGCTCTCAAATCGAGAGTGAAGGTTCAGCCCGATTTCACTCCCGTTGCCGAAGATGAAGCGTATATCGGCGAACTGAAAAATATTTTACAGGGCAGCGTGTGTCAGATTGCCTGCAGGCAGGCGGAAATTTTCACCCGTGACGAAGAGAGCGCTTCGGTTCTTTTAAAACCGTTCACTCCTGACCACATTGTCTATTGCAAGGCGTATCCGCTGTTTATCGGCAAAGGGGATAATGTCGCTCAAGCCGTTTCGCAATACAGTAAAAAATTCGGTTTCAATCCGAGAGTTATCGTCGCGGAAGGTCACGGCGTATTCTGCTGCGGAGCCGACGAGAAACAGTCAAATACGGTCAGAGCGCTGTTTGAGGACGCGATGAAAATAGCCGTTTACACCGGAAGTTTCGGCGGTGTTCTTCACATGAGCGGGGAACTTACCGATTTTATAGTCAACTGGGAAGTTGAATCATACAGAAGCAAACAAAACTGACGGAGGAATAAAATGAATCTCGAAGAGGCAAAAAAATACTGCGCCGAAAATGTAAACAAAAGAAACACCGCGCCGGGAAGACTCTCCGGCAAAATCGCGGTTGTTACGGGCGGCGCACAGGGCTTCGGCGCGGGAATAGCCGAATGTCTTTATAAAGAAGGCGCGGGCGTGCTTATCGCCGACCTTCCGTTCCAGCAGGAAACCGCTCAAAAGCTTATAAACGAAAAACTCGTCGACAGAGCCGCATTCTGCGGCTGCGATGTGTCCGATGAGGAGTCCGTGAAAAACATGGTATGCCGCTGTGCCGAAATATTCGGCGGTCTCGATTTGTTTGTTGCGAACGCGGGCATAGCCAAAGCGGGCGATATCGCGACTCTCGATACAAAAGTTTTCGAGCAGGTTGCCAAAATAAACTATGAGGGCTACTACCTCTGCGCGAAATACGCAAGTGAAATTATGAAGGCGCAGAACGCCGCCGATGAAAACAGATGGGGCGACATTGTTCAGATTAATTCAAAATCGGGCATAGTCGGCTCAAAGGCGAACTTCGCCTATTCATCCAGCAAATTCGCGGGCATTGGCCTTACGCAGAGTCTCGCTCTCGAGCTTGCGCCTTACAGAATAAAGGTCAATTCAATCTGCCCCGGCAACTATTACGACGGTCCGCTGTGGTCCGACCCCGAAAAGGGATTGTTCGTTCAGTATCTTAACGCGGGCAAGGTTCCCGGCGCGAAAACCGTTGAGGATGTAAAAAAATTCTACCTCGCGAAACAGCCCATAAACGGCAGGGGATGCTTCCCGTCTGATGTCGCGAAGGCGGTTATGTACTGCGTTGAGCAGTGTTTTGAAACGGGTCAGGCAATACCCGTAACCGGCGGTCAGGTAATGCTCGCTTAACAGGAGACGCGAAATGAACGAAATACTTTCAAGATTGAATAACGGTACGGCGCAGGACCGCCTTGACGAACTTAAAAAGATACTCGCCGAGGAGACCGAAAAGCCGCAGGTGCTCGAGCAGTTTGTAAATAACCATATTCACACAAAATACTCGTTTTCACCCTATTCGCCCACTGCGGCGGTGTATTACGCGAGAGCGGCGGGCCTGAACACCGCTGGTATTATGGATCACGATTCCATAGCCGGCGCGCGCGAGTTCATTGAAGCGGGTAAAATAGCGGGTGTGTCAACAACAATAGGTCTCGAGTGCAGGGTAAGTTTAGCCGAAACACCGTTCGGAGACAGGTTCGTGAACAATCCCGACCAGAAGGGCGTGGCGTATATGGCTCTTCACGGCGTGCCGCACCAGAACATAGATTATCTCAATTCCGTTTTCGTTGAGTTGAGGGAAAAGAGAAACATCCGCAACAAAAAAATAGTCGATAACATAAACGCCGCTGTCGGCGCTTTCGGAATAACTCTTGACTTTGAAAAGGATGTCCTTCCCGTTTCAAATTTTGCCGTGGGCGGCAGTGTTACCGAAAGGCACGTGATGTACGTCCTTGCCCTTAAAATAGCGTCACAGTACGGCGACAGCACGGTCGATTTCTTTGAGAATAAACTCGGCATAGCCCTGAGCGAAAAGCAGAAGGCACAGATGAACGAGCCGCAGAGCGATTACTATCTCTACGATATTCTCGGTATTTTGAAGAGCACGCTTATCAAAAAAGTTTATGTTCCCGCCGATGAGGAACTGCTCTCCATTTCGGAGCTTTCCGATGTCGCCAGGGAATGCGGCGCGCTTCTCTGCTACGCTTATCTCGGCGATGTGACCGACAGCGTAACGGGCGACAAGGCGGCTCAGAAATTTGAGGACGATTTCATTGAGGATCTGTTTATCGAACTCAAAAAACAGCGTGTTGACGCTGTGACATATATGCCGTCAAGAAACACAATGGCTCAGCTCGAAAAGGTTATGTCGCTTTGCAAAAAGTATGATTTCTTTGAGATTTCGGGTGAGGATATAAACTCAATAAGGCAGAGTTTCATCTGCCCTCAGCTTGAAAAACCCGAATTCAAACATCTTGTAAACGCCACCTGGGCGCTTATCAAACGCGAGAACGATCTTTCCGAGTGTTAACCGAATATTTATTTTATTGACAAAATTTATTAATATAGTATAATTAAAATATTGAAAATAAATCACTACGCGATTTCTGAAAGGAGAAAAACGTATGATTAAACTTAAAGCCGCGGTATGCGCCGTAACTCACGCCGGTAACGTTCTTTCCGAGAATGAGGACAATTTCGTTCTCAACGGCAGAACGACCGCCACAGGCGAACTCAAAAAAGGTTCGGCTTATATGCACAATGTTTATGAGCCGTTTTATCTTGCCGTTTGCGACGGCAGCGGCGGCGAGCGCGCTTCGGATATCGCCTGCCGCTCCATTATCGAGCACTCAAAGGAAGTAACGGAGGCGGGTGACGATTTCGGCACTCCTCTCGCGACCTGCCTGAGAGACGCCAACCAGAAAATCTGCGATGAGATTTCAGCCTCGGGCACAAGAATCGGCACAACAGTTGCCGCGATGTACGCCATCAAGGGCAAACTCATCTGCGTAAATGTCGGCAACAGCAGAATTTACAGATTCTCCGACGGCGCTCTCGAACTGCTCACAGATGATTCGAATTCGAGAAACCTCGGCATATTCCCGGATGAGGCTCCGCTTTCACCCGGCGTGTGCGTAATTGAGGATTCACAGGACGGAGATATTATTCTTATCTGCTCCGACGGTCTCAGCGACCTTGTGGACGACGAGAACATCGCCGGAATTCTCGGCGACTGCGAAAATCCGCAGGAAGCCGCAAGCAGACTTGTAAAAACCGCTCTTCGCAACGGCGGAAGCGACAATGTCTCGGTAATCGCCGCCTATATCAAAACCGAACAGCCCGCGGGAACATTCGCGCCCGCCGCTCAGTCGGTAATGGGCGCGGCTGACGCCGATTATTCGGAGGAATACCAGTCCAACTTCGGCGCGAACGCCGACAGAAACGCCGCACTCGCGGCGCTGAGCAACGATGACCTTGACGACGATGACGACAACGGCGGCGCCAAGAAAATTCTGTTTATGGCGGGCATTATTCTGCTCGCGGCTGCGCTTATTGTTCTTGCCGCTCTCGGCGTGAGCAGAATCATAAAAGCGAGACAGGCGAAAAAGGACGCCCTTACAACTACCGTTACTCAGATGAGCCAGACCTTCGCCGATTTCTCGGCTGTTGAAATTTCCGTAACGGAAACGGAGACTGTCTCCGAAACAGAGACAGAATCGGTAACCGAAACCGACACCCAGCAGACCAGGACTCCCGCCACAAGAAGCCAGACCAGGAAGAGCAACTCCAACACCAAGAAAACCACGGAAAGAACAACCGAGAAAAAGACCACCGAAAAAGACGACGCTCCCGCTACTATTGATATAAACGATAACGAGAACAACCAGGGCGACAACAACAACCAGGGTGATAACAACCAGGGCGGCGACAACAACCAGGGTGGCAACAACCAAGGCGGAGACAACAACCAGGGCGGCGATAACAATCAAGGCGGAGACAATAATCAGGGCGGCGACAACAACCAGGGTGGTAACAACCAGGGCGGTGACAACAGTTCGTCCGGCAAAACCAGGATTGATGAAGAAGGCTATTACGAATATATTGAATAATTAATAATCATTTTTATTTGGCCCTATCCTTTCGGGTAGGGCTGATTTAATAAACAGAGGGGAAATTTATATGAATATTTTTTGCGCTGTTAACGCGCTCGTTGATTATGCGGTCAGAGAAAAGCTGATTGAAAAAGAAGACAGAATCTTCTGTATAAACAGAATAATCGACACGCTTTCGCTCGATTCGTTTGAGGATGTAAAACCCGAAAAGGAATATCCGCTTGAGGAGATACTCAAAGCGATTCTCGACTATGCCTGTGAGAACGGGCTCTGCGAGGATTCCGTTGTTTACAGGGATCTCTTCGACACAAGAATTATGGGGCTTCTCACTCCGCGCCCCTCGCAGGTTATCGCGGAGTTTAAAAAGCGCTATGCCGTCTCCCCGCGCGAGGCGACGGATTACTATTACAATTTAAGCAGAAAAAGCGACTATATAAGGGAATACAGAATCAAAAACGATATGAAGTGGGTAACATCCACCGAATACGGCGACATTGATATTACGATTAATCTGTCAAAGCCCGAAAAGGATCCGAAGGCGATAGCCGCCGCCAAGAACGCGAAACAGAGCGGTTACCCGAAATGCCAGCTCTGCATTGAAAATGAGGGCTACGCGGGCAGGGTGAACCATCCCGCGCGTGAAAATCACAGAATCATTCCGATTACAATAAACAACGAAAACTGGTTTTTCCAGTATTCGCCCTATGTCTATTACAACGAGCACTGCATCGCTCTCAACAGCGAGCACACGCCGATGATTATCAACAGGGCGGCTTTCAACAAACTTTTTGATTTTGTAAAGCTGTTCCCTCATTACTTTATCGGCTCCAACGCCGACCTGCCGATTGTGGGCGGCTCGATTCTCACTCACGAGCATTTTCAGGGCGGCAACTATGAATTCGCAATGGCGAAAGCGCCCGTTGAGACGAAGGTGACATTCAGAGGTTATGAGGACATTGACGCCGGCATTGTGAAATGGCCGATGTCCGTTATAAGACTTTCGTCGAAGGACATAGGAAGAATCACGGAACTCGCCGAAAAAATACTCAACGCATGGCGCGATTACGACGACGAGGAAGCGCTTATTTTAAGCCATACAAACGGCACTCCTCACAACGCGATTACACCGATTGCCCGCTGCAGAAACGGGGTTTATGAGCTTGATTTAGTGCTTCGCAACAACATAACCACCGAGCAGTTCCCGGACGGCTACTACCATCCTCATCCCGAGTATCACCACATCAAAAAGGAAAACATCGGGCTTATTGAGGTTATGGGTCTTGCCGTTCTGCCTTCCCGCCTCAAAAATGAGATGGCGCTCCTCAAAGAAGCCATTCTCGCGGGTGATGATATAAGCGAAAATCCCGTTATTGAAAAGCACGCCGATTGGGCGCGGATGATAACGGAAAAATACACCGTAACAAGTGAGAATATCGATAAAATCATTCAGGATGAAATAGGAATTGTTTTTGCCGCCATCCTCGAGCAGTGCGGAGTTTTCGACCGCGACGAGACGGGTAAAGCGCAGTTCCTCAAATTCATTGACAGCGTTTGCTGACAGGGGAAATTATGAGCAGAGTTTTCGTTCTCGGAAGCATAAATTCCGACATCACGATTTCAACCTCCCGTTTTCCGAAAATGGGCGAGACCGTAACGGGCGACGGCTTTTCAACGGCTGACGGCGGCAAGGGCGCAAATCAGGCGGTAGCCTGCGCCAGAACCGGCGGCAATGTGCTTATGTGCGGCTGTGTGGGAAATGACTCGTTCGGGAAAGCGCTCAAAAAATCGCTTGCGGATGAGGGAATAAACACCGGATATATTTATGAAACGGATACCTCAACAGGTGTTGCCGTTATCACTCTGTATAACGGTGACAACACGATTATTGTATCCCGCGGGGCAAACGCCTGCGTGAGCGTTGAGCAGGCAAAGGCGTTCCTTGAAAACGCGGAAAAAGGGGATATCCTTCTTTCACAGCTTGAGACGGATTTTGACACGGTTAAGTTTGCTCTCGCCGAGGCGAAAGATAAAGGAATGATAACCGTTCTGAATCCCGCACCCGCGGATGAAAGAGCGGGCGGGCTCTGCTCTCTCTGCGATTATATGATTCCCAATGAAACGGAACTTGAAACAATAACGGGCACAGATATAATTGAGGACGGGCTGAGGATTCTGAAAGAAAAAGGAGTCGCCGTTCCCGTGGTTACTCTGGGAGGCGACGGCTGCTCATATATTATTGATAATCAAGTGATTCATAAGCCCTGCGCAAAGGTAAAAGCCGTTGACACAACCGGCGCTGGCGACACCTTCTGCGGTTCATTCTGCAGCGAACTTTCACGCGGAAAGGGTTTTGAGAAATGTATTGAAACGGCCCTGCGGTGCGCTTCAATCTCGGTTACAAGAAAAGGCGCTCAGCCGTCAATACCGTATTTGAACGAAATAGAGTAAAAAGATACAGACTGTGCCGGGGCACAGTCTGTTTTTATGTTCTGCATTTTATTTGTAATATTGGGGAAGATACTGCTTGTGCGCTTCCTTCATTTCGTTGAAGCAGTTGTGCGCCGCCTCCCAGTCGCCCACAAGCGGATGAATGAGCAGGGCGTTGAGAGCCGCCTCCTCGTCGCCGTCTCTGCCTGCTTTTACGGTATAGTTCTCATACTCCTTTACAACCTGCATAAGACCGATTATATGGCGGTTTGTAACTTCGCCGACGGGTACGGCTTTGGCGCCGTCCTTACCTATCCGTGCCGCTACCTCAATAACATCGTCGGGCTTCAAGAAGGGGAGAGTGCCGCCGTTCTTTATATTGACAACCTGAATGTCGTTTATATCGTTTGCTATGGCGTTTATGAGATTTACGGCGACAAGCGAATACTTATGGCCGCCGCGCTTGTCGAGAAGGGCGGGCTTTACATATAACCCCTCGTCGGAGTACATTTCAAGCAGCTGCTCCTCAATTTCCATACAGACCTGCGCCCTGCTTTTGTCGCCCTCAAGCAGGTGCTTCAACTTCGCGTTCCTGCAATAATAATACTGTAAATAGGATGACGGAATGGCGTGAATGGCTCTGAGAGTCTCAAGCGAGAAGCCGTCGTCTTTTATATTCGCCATTACGGTAGGCGTGAAGCCCTCCGCGAGAAGCTGCTCGATTTTTTCCTCGCCGTTTACCCTGACGCTCGTCATCCAGCTTAAATGGTTGAGACCGACATAGGTGTATTCGATATCCTCGCCGAGATCCTCTTTTGTGTCGTCAATCATATCAATCGGTACATTGCACAGACCGATGCATTTTACATTTGTGTTGTTGAGCACAAATTCGGTGATTATACCCGAGGGATTGGTGAAATTGATAAGCCAGGCGTCGGGGCAGATTGCCTCGATTCTGTCGCAGATGTTTTTGATGACGGGTATTGTTCTCTGTGCCTTGAAGAAGCCGCCTATGCCCGTGGTTTCCTGACCGATTAAATTGTATTTGAGCGGAATTGTTTCGTCGAGATGTCTCGCGGGCAGTTTGCCGACTCTTATCTGCGTCACCACAAAATCCGCGCCCTGTAAAGCGTAGTCGAGGTCGTCGGTGAGCACTGTTTCACAGTCTATGCCCTCGTGTTTAAGCATTCTGATACAGAGATTGCCAACAATAGTTCTTTTTCGCTCATCAATATCCATAAAGGCGATTCTTTTGATTTTAAGGCTGTCTCTCGCCTTTAAAAAGCCGTCAATAAGCTCGGGGCAATAGGTGCTGCCCGAACCGATAATAGTAACATTGATTTCTTTCATAATTCCACCTCTTTATGCGAATTCCTGCAAAATCCAGTTGATGCAGCCCGTCACGGGCGCGCATTTTATATTTTTGAAGCAAAGCTTTTTCGGGCTTCGCGCCTGCGCTTTTTCTTTTAAGAGAGATATGTATTTTTCGTTTGCGAGTTTTACATTGACTGAACCCGAGAGAACAACCTCAATCTCATCGCCCTCAAAATTCATCTGTTTCGCGAGAGCGGAAATAAACAGCGCGCCTCTGTCGGACATTGTCTCAACCAATTTGAGCGCCTGAGCGTCGCCTTCGTCCGCGGCCTCAAAGAAGATATCGAGAAGCGGCCTTATGTATTCATCCGGTTCATCGGATTCGAGCACTTTGAGTATTTCAAAAAGATCTTCTCTGTTTTTTAATTTGAATAAATCAAACGCCTTTTTCGACATCGATGTTTTTTCGCCGAGGCAGAAAACATCGTCATAAATCATTCTGAAGGTCTGCTGCGCTATCCACACTCCGCCGCAGAAATCGCCTGTGAAATCGCCGAGACCCGCGAGCTGAAGCATATTGCCGTCGGAATCAACGCAGTTGCAGCACACGCCCGTGCCGCAGTTGTAACCTATCGCCGCGCCCGTTTCCGAGCCGGCTTTGATTACAAGGAAGCCGTCGTTATAGATTGAGAAATTGTTAAGTCCTTTTTTTGAGAGCAGTTCGCACATGGCGTCGTGCTGATAGGGGTGATCTATTCCGGCAAGCCCCATAAGCGTATATGATACATTATCGGGCTTGATTCCCGCCGATTCACACAGCGAATTTATGCCGTCGATTATAATATCCGAAGCGCCTTCAAAGGAGGTTTCGAGGTTTTCGTGATTGCTGCCCGGACCCTTGAATTCGGCTAAGATATTTTTGTTTTCGTCAAACAGGGCGTAGGCGGTTTTTGTGCCGCCGCCGTCAACTCCTATATAATAACTCATTTTTCGCCTCCGTCAAAAAAATCGGTGCAGACTTCCTCAAGGCAGTAAACGCCTCTGCGGTAGGGCTCGCGGTCAATCCACATTCCGTTTGTGAAATCGGGAACGGGAACGGGGTGGCTGCCGAGCGCAATCGATTCCTCCGAAAGGCAGGTTATCGCCATCCAGGTAGCGGTGTCGTAAACATCAATCGGCGGATTTCCGCCCTCTTTAACGGCGTCCGCGAAAGCGCTGAGCACTAAAAAATCCATTCCGCCGTGCCCGCCGTGGATGCCCTCGGTTGTGTATTTCTGCCAGAGAGGATGCTCGTATTTTTCGAGATAAAGACCGAAATCCTCCCAGGAGTGCATCCAGCCGTCCTCGTCGGTGTTTACGGTCATTCCCTCAATATGGATTCTGTTGCCGTCCTCCATATAAAGACCCTTTGTGCCCTGAATTCTGTATTTTCTCGAATATGCCCTCGGCGTTGAGCAGTCGTGAGTTAGAACAACAGTTTCACCGCCCGCGCATTTGATCATTGTTGTAACAACATCGCCCTGATTGAACGGATAGTCGGCGAGGTCGTAATCCTCACCTTTGTTCTGCTTTATCCATTCGTTGAGACCGCGTGATTTTGAAGCCATTGAAACGAGAGTGAGAAAACGGTTGCCGCGGTTTATCGAAAGCGCCTTAGAAATGGGGCCGAGCTGATGTGTGGGGTAGAGTTCGCCGTTTCTGTGCATAAAATTGAAGAGTCTGCCGTGGCGGTTTTCCCTGCCCATACAGATTTCCTCGCGCAGGTCGTGCTGATAGCCGCCCTCCATATGGACTATTTCGCCGAAAAGATTCTGTTTTATCATATTGAAAAGCGCCATTTCATTGCGGTCATAGCAGCAGTTTTCAAGCAGCATACAGAACTTGCCGGTCTCCTCGCTTGTTCTCACAAGCTGCCAGCATTCCTCAACAGACGCCGCGCCGCCTACTTCTATGCCCACGTGCTTGCCGGCTCTCATTGCGTCAACGGCAATTCTTGAATGGGTTATCCAGGTTGTGGGCACGATTACGGCGTCAAGGTCGTCACGCTTCAAAAGCTCTTTGTAATCGAGATAGACATCGGGTTCAACGCCCGTTTTATCTTTGACGATACTCTGACCGTTTTTCGCTCTGTCCTCATATTTGTCGCACACGGCGGGAACGGTGACACCCTCAACATCGAGGAATTCGCCGAGGGTTCCGCACCCTCTGCCGCTCAGGCCGATATAGCCGACTCTTATGTTTTCTTTTCTCATAACCGCACCTCTTTACCTGAAATACCTGTGAAAGTATTTTTTCCACTTGTTGTTGTAGATAATAACGACCTTTGTAAGAACAAAATCATAAATAAGGAAAGCCGCGAGACCTATGCCGAGAAGCATCGGAACGGCCGCCAGACCGTAATCCTCAAGCTCGTTAATCTCAAGCCCGATAAGCTTGATCATAAGGAAATATGAAACCGATATAGCCGCCAGGAAGCACACGGATTTGACGATATAGGCGAGAACAGCGGGCATATGCTTTTCGAATACCGCCTTTACAATCGGATAATAGCCGAAAAACGCGGTGTACATTACGGCTACTTCCTTGTCGGCAACAAGAAGCATTGAAAGAATGGCGACGGCGGCATAAACGCCGAAAGCCCATTTTTTATCGATTTCAATTACAATAAGCACAATAAGCGCGCCCGCGGCGGCTGGAAGGGCGTAAGTCAGAAACGGGATAATCGCCACCGATATAAGCATTACAAGCGAGAGCGCCGCGACAATTCCGCCTATGGCGCATTTTGAACTCTGTTTCAAAAAAGCACCTCCGGGTCAGCAGCAGTCGTCGCAGTGGCAGCAGTCGTCAAAAGGCCCGAGGTCACAGCACATATCGAGGCAGATAAAGCCCTCGCATATATCGCAGGCGTCACAGTCATCGCAGTCGCAGCCGCAAACATCGCAGTCGCAGCCGGAGTCGTTGCCCGAACTGCTTGAATTTGTATTGTTGTTATTGTTGTAAGTATTGTATCCGCCGGAGTTCGAGTTTTTCCTCGCCTTCGCGGCGTTCTGATAAGCCGTTTTGTATTCCCTGTTCCCCGGCTCTTTATCGTGGGCTTTTTTGAAATTCTTATAGGATTCCTCAAGCCACCCGCGGGAGTGCTGAACTCTTCCTTTAAGATAATACCACTGGGCGTCCCTGCTGTTTTTGGGTATTCCGTCAAGCAGGGTTTCCGCGTCTTCAATTCTGCCCGCGTTTATTCTGCTGACAATATCGGAGTAATCCTGATAATAAGAGTCGTTGTAATTTCCCGATGACCTTGAGGGGGCGGAGGACATTATAATCGAATCATACGCCTCGTCGATTTCTCTTATAAGGCGCTCTCTTACACTTGCGTTCTCTATTTCATTGTACTGAGCCAGAAGCGATTTGTATGACGCCTTTACATTGTCAATGGGCGCGTTTTCGGGCACGCCGAGAATCATATAAGGGCTGCTCATCGTTTTCCTCCCTCCCGTTTTTCATCACTGTATTTTAAAAGAACTTTATCGGCGGATTTTTTGAGACCGTAATCAAAAATGTTTTCAAAAATTGTTTTATAACGGCGTATGTTTATTTCATAAAAGGATGCTCTTGCCTCGTTAATCGTATAATTGAGCGATTGCTTTACGGAATTTACGAAAAGATTTTTATCCTCATTATAAATATCTTTTAACGGGTTGAAATTGCAGCGTCTGATATCGCTTTCAATATCGTCAGCCGCGTCGATAATATAGACAAATCTGCCTGCCATATAGCCGAATCGCTTTATAGCGTCGGTGTCTGTGCCGTCGCCGAAAAGGGCGAATATTTCGGAGAGCGCCTTGGCGGACGGGTGTGCCGCTTCATCGAGGGAACAGTCCGGGTTTTCTTCTGTCTCCTTTTGCAGTTTCATTGAACCGCTTATTATGCTTTCAATATCGGGTGAGAGCCGCTTCGCTTTTTTATGAGCGAAAAAGATATAGGGAAACAGCAAAACGGAAATTATTTTTTTTCCCA
The DNA here is from genome assembly GCA_016285645.1 of Clostridiaceae bacterium. Lineage (GTDB taxonomy): Bacteria > Bacillota > Clostridia > Oscillospirales > Acutalibacteraceae > CAG-177. The sequence goes on from JAEERC010000044.1 coordinate 36,736, forward strand.
ATCCTTTATCGCGCATGTTGTCAATCAGCTTGTAATAGACGGTTATTATCAGGGCGTCGGCGCATTTGTCCGGCAGATGCTTGTCGGAATATTTATGACATTTTTTAGCGGGATTGTAAGGGCAGCGGCATTTTTCGAACGGAGAGCATTCGGGCTTCAAAGCCGCAACGAACATGGCAAGAAGCGTAAAATCATAGCTTAAAAACAGCTGGGCAAAAGGGGAGTATCTTCTGCCGAGATTGCGGCAGAGCGAACAGTAAGCGCCCCTGTAAACCTCATACTCTTTGATTTTGAGTTCCGGCTTGAAAATTCTGACATAACCGAGCATTTTATCACCGATTAAATATTATATCACTATCCTTTAAAAAAATATAGATAATATGTAAATTTTATAAGCGAAAAAATAACTTGACACGGTTATATGCTTTTGTTATAATATCGGTGTTGTGCGGGTGTAGTTCAACGGTAGAATCCCAGCCTTCCAAGCTGGTCGCGTGGGTTCGATTCCCATCACCCGCTCCAAAAAATCCTGCCGTAAAACGGCGGGATTTTTCTTTTTCTGTTTATTATTTATACTTGAAAATCCGGATGAAATTAAAAGCGAAATATCATCTTGACAAAACAAAAACCTTAATATATAATTATCAAGCGGTTTTTAAGAATATGCGCTTGTAGCTCAGCTGGATAGAGCAACTGCCTTCTAAGCAGTGGGTCGGGGGTTCGAGTCCCTCCAAGCGCGCCATATGGTGGTTATAGCTCAGTTGGTTAGAGTGCCAGGTTGTGGCCCTGGAGGTCGTGGGTTCGACTCCCACTAACCACCCCATTAAAGAATTACGCAAGGCATATCTTAAAGCCCTGCGTTTTTTGTTATATTGGGGTGTCGCCAAGCGGTAAGGCAAAGGACTTTGACTCCTTCACTCGTGCGTTCGAATCGCGCCACCCCAGCCATGAAAAATCCCCGTCGTCTGACGGGGATTTTGTTTATAACTGATATATTCCCGAACGGAGAACGGCGTATTCCATTTCGCCGCAGCGGAAATAAGATTTTACCTCCTCGTTGAAAACCCTGAAGTCCTCAACGGTGTAGTTCCCGAAAGAGATTGAGCGGATTTTATATGAATACTCGTTGCAGATAAACAGCTTGTTGTTGTAAATCTTGAGGTCTATCGGGTGGCAGAACGCCTTTGTTTTGGGGCCGCCAATGCGAAGCTCCGTTCTGCCGTGGTCAATTGAGTAGTTTATAACCGCGTTGGCGTCGGGTACGGCGAACCACACATCCCTGCCGTAAACCGCGGGGGAGCAGACGGGAGCGCCCTCGTAATCGAGCTCGTCAACATCCGTAAGCTTGCCGTTGCGGACGATTTTTATTGTTCCGTTCGGGTAGGACGCGAGCAGAGCGCCGTCGTGTAAGGTTACGGTTTTGCAAGTCGCGTAATCGCCCAGCTGGGAGGCGATGTTTCTGCCGTCTCTGCCGTATTTGAAATCTATGTACTGCAGCACATCCGCCTGGTAGAACTTGTCGTCAACCTGATTGTATCTGTGAAAAACGCCCGCCTGTTTGCCGCTGGAAAGCGTTTCGCGGGCAAGATATATAAAACCGTTTTTCAACGGAACTATGTCTATCAATTCAGCTTCAATAAGCTTTCGCAAATCAATTCCTCCAAAAAAACGCCCCGCCTTGCCGATGCGCCGACAGTAACCTGCTCTCAGCAGGTGGGTGCCTCCCGGTGATTTCGCGCTCCCTTCGTCCGCCTGAGCGGGAGGTCTGCAGTCCCTCACCGGAGACCGGCTCCCTATAAATTACGTGTTGGGTTACTTCTTGGTCGCATTTATCGCACAAGGCAGGGTCTTTATTATTCTGTTTCCTCGTCGTCAAAGTCAAACATTTCGGAGAGACGCTCCTCAAATATCTGACCTATTTCGTTGAATTCATCGTCGTCTTCAATCGGCTCAAGATATGTTTCGCCGTTTTCCTCGCTGACCTTTAAAATGATTAACTCGCCGTCGTCCTCAAGAATCTTTTCGGCGTCGTCATAGAGCGGAAGAAGAGCCACATATCTGCCGTCGTCGGTCTCGATTCTGTCAAGTTCCTCAAAAACGTGCTCTTTGCCGTCCTCGTCAACTACGCTGACTATATCGGGATTGTATTCTTCGTCCATAGGTTGTGTCCTTTCATTCTTTTCAATTATATTTTAATATCAAAAACACATTTAGTCAATAGAAATCGAATTTTTTAATGCTCATTTATTGACATATTTAATGAATAAAATATAATAGTAATATAATTAAAACCGAGGTATGAAAAATGCAGAATATATCCGTTGAAAATCTCATAAACAAAGGCGCGTTCGAATGTCCCTGCGGCAAGACGCATTCAGCCCATCTCAAAAAGGCGGTAATAAGCCGCGGAGCCGTTTCGCTCATGCCCGGATTCATTAAAGAATACGGCTGTAAAAAGCCCTATGTTTTAGCCGATATAAACACCGTAAAAGCGGGCGAAAAAGCGCTCGAAGTTCTTGATGAAGCGGGAATCGGATATATAAAATATGTATATAACGAAAAGCATATTGAGCCCGATGACACATCGGTAGGCAAAGCGTTTCTCAATTTCAGTTATTCCTGCGATATCGTTGTCGGAATCGGCTCGGGCGTAATTAACGATATAGGCAAAATCGTTTCGAGAATGACGGGTCTGCCCTATATTATTGTGGGCACGGCGCCTTCCATGGACGGTTACGCCTCCTCGACATCTTCGGTTATAAGAGACGGTCTGAAAGTCTCCGTTGACAGCAGATGCCCCGATATTGTAATAGGCGATCTCGATATTCTCTGCAAAGCGCCCGCCTATATGGCGGCTGCGGGTCTCGGCGATATGCTCGCTAAATACATAAGCGTTTGCGAGTGGAGAATCGGCAACGTTGTTACGGGCGAATACTACTGCGAGGAGGTCGCCTCGATTATCCGCTACGCCCTCAATAAATGCGTTGAAGGCGCGGACAAACTCACCGACGGCGATGAGCAAACAATCAAAAGCATTATGGAGGGGCTCGTGATTTCCGGTATAGCCGCGGATTACGCCGGAGTGAGCAGACCGGTCTCCGGTGTGGAACATTATTTTTCACATATCTGGGATATGAGAAACGCCGAATTCGGTACCCCGATGGATCTTCACGGAATACAGTGCGGCATAGGTACGCTTCTCGCGGTGAAAGGATATAACCGCCTGCTGTCGCTTTCTCCCGACAAAGAAAAGGCGGCGGAAAAATTCAGCTCATTCGACATCGACGCCTGGCGTGAAAAAATAAGCGGTTATCTCGGCTCGGCAGGGGAGCAGATGATTAAAAACACCCGTACCTGCGAGCTTTACAACGGTGAAAAATTCAACGATAGAATTGAGAATATCTGCGATAATTGGAATATAATCAAAGAAATCGTTTCGGAGGAAATCCCGCGGTATGAAACTGTTCTCAATATCTTAAAAACAATCAAAGCCCCGGTAAGCTCCGACGAAATCGGCATTCCCTCAGCAACAAATCCGCTGACTTTCAGAATGACGAAGGATATACGCGACAAATATATTCTTTCGACGCTTCTGTTTGATATGGGACTTCTCGATGAAACCGCAGAAGATGTTTTCTGCGCGGGAATTGATAATGAGCGGTAAATGTGATATTGTAATGAAAGAGGTGTTAATATGAACAATATTGAACTTAAAGCGTACAGAGCGAAGGAAATAAGTTTTGTCAACAAAGTTGAGAACAACACGAAAATCAATTTTGAAAACAAGTATTCCTACAATGTTAACTATTCAAGGCAGAACATATGCAAGGGCGAAATGAAGGTTTCGGCAATTTCAAAGGAATTCCCCGACAAATTCAATATTACCGTGGTTGTGGAGGGCATATTCGGCTTTGACCCCGAAGTGCCGAAGGAAAAAATACATGTTGAATCCTTCAAACAGCTTTTCCCTTACACCAAGGCGCTTATTTCCACCGTCACCGCGAACGCGGGAATACCCGCGCTGTTCATACCCACAATCGATATTGAAAAATCCAGCATTTACAAATATGATGTAAACAACAGTTTCATAAACCCCAACAAACGCAGGGAAAACGAAGAAGACGAAGAAAACGACGACGAATAAAGGAGAGAATTATGGGAAACATCTGGCACAGCATTAACCCGAAAAGAATCACACCCGAGGATTTCATAGCGGTTATCGAAATCGCTCAGGGCAGCAAGAAAAAATACGAACTTGACAAAGAAACCGGTCACATCATTCTTGACCGTATTCTTTACACGGCAACCCATTATCCCGCCAATTACGGGCTTATTCCGCGCACTTTGGGCGATGACGGCGACCCGCTCGATGTTATGGTGGTGTGCAGCGAAAGTCTTGAGCCGATGACTCTTGTGCGCTGCTATCCCATAGGCGTTATAAAGATGATTGACCAGGGAAAGAGCGACGAAAAAATAATAGCCATTCCGTTCAACGATCCCACTTACAACACCTATCACAGCATTACCGAGCTTCCCCACCACGTGTTTGACGAGATGCAGCATTTCTTTACCGTCTATAAAAATCTTGAGGGCAAGGAAACCGCCGTTGACGCCGTTCAGGACAGGGACACCGCACTTGAAATCATAAAGAAAAGCATAGATCTTTATGTGGAGAATTACTGCAGATAATTTCCGCATCGGCATAATAACGGAACATGATTCCGGTTAAAACAAAATATTGTTGCCTATTTTGTAAATTTTCACAAATTTAACATATATATAGTGGTATTATTTTACTGTAATTTTTGATATTTTATTTGACTATTATATTATATTTATGATAAAATCAATTTATAAATTCATTCGGTAACGGAGAAACGAAAATGAAAAAAATTGCAGTCATTATGGGCAGCGACAGCGACCTGCCCGTTGTACAGAAAGCCATTGATGTTCTCGACGAATACGATATTCCCTATGAGGTGCATGTCTACTCGGCGCACAGAACTCCCGAACAGGCGAGAGATTTCTCATTGAACGCCCGCAAAAACGGATTCGGCGCCATTATCGCCGCGGCAGGCAAGGCGGCTCATCTCGCGGGAGCGCTCGCCGCTAACTCGACTCTGCCTGTTATCGGTATTCCCGTAAAATCTTCAACGCTTGACGGCCTTGACGCTCTGCTTTCAACCGTGCAGATGCCCTCGGGCATTCCGGTAGCGACGGTTGCCATTGACGGAGCCGCGAACGCCGCTCTGCTCGCGATTGAGATTCTCGCCGTGAGCGACCCGGTGCTCGCTTCAAAGCTCGACAAAGCGAGGGAAGAAGCCGCGCAGAAGGTTCTTGAAAAGGACCGCGGCATGGCGGACAGGTTTTAATTTTTCAAAAGGGGGCGGTCGGTATGAACTCAGTTGTTTCAAAATGCTGTTTCATTGTGCCTTTCTGCCCTTGTGCCACTATGCTTTCCCGCAATCTTTCAAATTATAATCTTGAATCTTACAGCCGTTCAGTCTGCGACTAAGCAGATTTTAAACGGCTGTTTATTTATATCGGAGGTAATTGTTATGGGCGGATTTTTCGGCGCCGTATCGGAGAGAGACGTAATACTTGATGTGTTTTTCGGAACGGACTATCACTCACATCTCGGCACACTCAGGGGCGGTATTGCCGCTTTGACCGAGAACGGCTTTGACAGGCATATTCACAATATTGAGAACACGCCTTTCAGAACAAAACTCGAAAAGGACATTATGGATATCCGGGGCAGGGCGTGCATCGGCTGCATCAGCGACACGGACCCTCAGCCGATTATCATCAGGTCGCACCTCGGCACCTACGCCATAAGCACAATCGGCATAATCAGGAACATAAAGGAACTGACAGCCGAGATTGTTGACAAATCAAATATTCATTTCAGCGGTATGAGCGGCGGCAAAATCAACACATCCGAGCTGACCGCGGCGCTTATAAATACAAAGGCGGATTTCGTCGAGGGAATAAAGTTCGCTCACGATAAAATCGAGGGCTCGATTTCGATTCTTATTCTCACCGATAAATACGAAATTATTGCCGCGAGGGATAAATCCGGCAGACTGCCGATTCTTGTGGGAAAGGACGAGCACGGCTACTGCGTGTCGTTTGAATCCTTCGCCTATGAAAAACTGGGATATAAGGATGAACACGAGCTGGGCTGCGGAGAAGTTGTGAAAATAACAGCCGACAAGCTTGAGGTTCTGTCGCCTCCCAACAAATGCAAAAAGAGAATCTGCTCCTTCCTCTGGACTTATTACGGCTACCCGAACTCGCACTATGAAGGCGTGAATGTTGAGGTTATGAGATACCGCAACGGCGAGATTATGGCAAACGCCGACAAAGAAAAGGGCGTTGCGCAGAATATAGACTATGTCTGCGGCGTTCCCGATTCCGGTCTTCCGCACGCAATCGGCTATTCAAACGCCAGCGTTGTTCCGTTCGCGAGACCGTTTATCAAATACACGCCTACCTGGCCGAGAAGCTTTATGCCCACAAACCAGAATGTGCGCAACCAGGTTGCGAAAATGAAACTTATTCCCGTAACGGAACTGATTAACGGCAAAAAACTTTTATTTGTTGACGACAGCATAGTAAGAGGTACACAGCTTCGCGAAACGGTTGAGTTCCTCTATGAAAACGGGGCGAAGGAAGTTCACATGCGCTCCGCCTGCCCGCCGATTATGTTCGGCTGCAAATACCTCAATTTCTCCGCCTCCACCTCCGAAATGGAACTCATAGCGAGAAGAACAATAGCGGAGCTTGAGGGCGATGAGGGCGAAAAGCACCTCGATGAGTACGCCGACGCCTCATCGGAGCGCGGCAAGAAACTGCGCGAGACAATCGCCGAAAAACTCAAACTCGATTCACTCGAATACCAGACTCTTGAAGGTCTTATTGAGGCAATAGGGCTTGACAGAGACGAAATATGCACATATTGCTGGGACGGAAGGGAGTAATGAAATGATAAACAATTCAAAATCCGAAAGCTACGCGGCCGCGGGCGTTGACATCACCGCGGGCTACAAAGCCGTTGAACTTATGAAGAGCCATATAGCCAGAACCCTTTCGGGCGGCGCTCTTTCGGACATAGGCGGTTTCGGCGGCCTTTTCGAACTTGATTTGACGGGAATCAATCACCCCGTTCTTGTAAGCGGTACGGACGGCGTGGGAACAAAGCTGAAACTCGCTTTTCTTGCTGACAAACACGACACAGTCGGTATCGACTGCGTGGCAATGTGCGTAAACGATATTATCTGCTGCGGAGCAAAGCCGCTCTTCTTCCTCGATTATATTGCCTGCGGCAAGAACTATCCCGAGAAAATCGCTTCCATCGTTTCGGGCGTGTGCGAGGGCTGTGTTCAGTCCGGCTGCTCGCTTATAGGCGGCGAAACGGCGGAAATGCCCGGCTTTTATCCGGTTGACGAATATGACCTCGCCGGATTTTCCGTTGGCGTGGTTGATAAGGAAAAGGTTATTGACAACAAAAAGATGATTCCCGGCGATGTGATTATCGCCCTTCCCTCAAGCGGTGTTCATTCAAACGGCTTTTCGCTTGTGAGAAAAGTTTTCGATGTTGAAAACAGCGATATCAAATCCCCGGTTGACGCCCTCGGCGGCAAATCAATAGCCGAAGCGCTCCTCACACCGACAAAGATTTATGTCAAACCCGTTCTCGCCCTTCTTGAAGAGGTTGAGGTCAAAGGCATTTCGCACATCACGGGCGGCGGATTCTATGAGAATATTCCGAGAAGCATTCCCGACGGCCTCGGCGCTAAAATAGAAAAATCCTCAATAAAAGTTCTCCCGATATTCGATCTCATCGCCAAAACCGGCAATATTCCCGAGCGCGATATGTTCAACACATTCAATATGGGTGTCGGAATGAGCATTGTCGTTGCCGGGGAGAACGCTCAGAAGGCGGTTGAAATACTCAAATTAAACGGCGAGGACGCGTACATCATCGGCGAAATCGTCAGCTCCGATAATAAAATCGAGCTTGTTTAACCGGGGTGAATGCCATGGAAAAAGCGAGAATAGCGGTTATGGTTTCGGGCGGCGGCACAAATCTTCAGGCGCTTATCGACGCCCGGATTTCCGGCATTATAAAAAGCGGCGAAATCTGCCTTGTTATTTCTAACAGCCACACCGCCTTCGCCCTCGAAAGAGCGAGAAAAGCGGGAATAAAAACATTCAGCGTTACCAAAAAGGAACTCGGCTCGCAGGAGGCGTTTGAAAAAGCGGTTATTGACGAGCTCGAAAAGGAAAAAATCGATCTGATTATACTTGCGGGATTCCTCAGCATCTTAAGTAAGGATTTCACCGACAGATACAAGAGAAGAATAATCAACATTCATCCCTCGCTTATCCCCTCGTTCTGCGGCGACGGATATTACGGACTCAAGGTTCACGAGGCGGCTCTCGCGAAGGGCGTAAAAGTAACCGGCGCAACCGTTCACTATGTAAATGAAATTCCCGACGGGGGAGAGATAATTTTACAGAAGGCGGTTTACATCCGCAAAAACGACACTGCCGAAACTTTACAGCGCAGGGTTATGGAACAGGCGGAGTGGAAAATTCTTCCCGCGGCCGCCGAAATCTGTTCAAAGGAAATAATTAACAGTAAGGAGAAATAAATATGGGCATCTATGATATCAACAAAATTTCGGACCTTTTAAGCGTCAACACCTATCCCGGCAGAGGAATAGTCATCGGCAAAACTCCCGACGGCAAAAAGGCGGCTTTCGCCTATTTCATCATGGGCAGAAGCGAAAACAGCCGCAACAGAATATTCACCGAAAAAGACGGCGCCGTTTACACCGAGCCCTTCGATGTTTCGAAGGTTGAGGACCCGAGTCTTATAATTTACGCGGCCGTCCGTTCAATCGGCAATAAAACAATAGTCACAAACGGCGATCAGACCGACACGATTTATGATTACATAAAGGACGGCAAAACATTCGAGCAGGCGCTTGATACAAGATGCTTTGAACCCGACGGCCCGAACTGGACCCCGAGAATCAGCGGACTTCTTACTTTTGAAAACGGTGAATTCACCTATAAAATGAGCATTCTCAAGAGCGCCGACGCGGAGGGCTCGGCCTGCAACAGATTCACTTACAACTACGCTCCTCTCAGCGGTCTCGGCCATTTCATTCACACCTACAACTGTGACGGCAATCCCATTCCCACCTTCTCGAAGGAACCCGAGCGAGTCACTGTATCGGATGACATAGATGAATACACAACGGATATCTGGAACTCCCTCAACGAGGCGAACAAGATTTCGTTATATGTTAGTTTTATTGACCTTGAAACAGGCAAGGCGGACAGCAGATTAATCAATAAAAACGCTTGATTATAAAGGAGACAGAGCAATGAAAGAGTTTGAACTTAAATACGGTTGCAACCCCAACCAGAAGCCGTCGAAAATCTATATGAAAAACGGCGGCGACCTTCCCATTGATATTCTCAGCGGCAGACCGGGCTATATCAATTTCCTCGACGCCTTCAATTCCTGGCAGCTTGTAAAGGAACTCAAAGAGGCGCTCGGACTTCCCGCCGTTACATCCTTCAAACACGTGAGCCCCACCTCGGCGGCTGTTGGTATTCCGCTTTCGGACACACTCAAAAAGGCGTGCTTTGTCGATGACATTGAGGGTCTTGATGATTCACCGCTCGCCTGCGCTTACGCGAGAGCCAGGGGAACGGACAGAATGTGCTCGTTCGGCGACTGGGTTGCCCTTTCGGATGTCTGCGATGTCACAACAGCCCTCCTTGTAAAGCGCGAGGTGTCCGACGGCATTATCGCCCCAGGATATGAACCCGAGGCGCTTGAGATTCTCAAATCCAAAAGAAACGGCAATTACAATATTGTCAAAATCGACCCCGATTATGTTCCCGAGGTTCAGGAGACCAAGCAGGTTTTCGGCATCACATTCGAGCAGGGGAGAAACAATTTCAAAATCGACAGGGAACTGCTTTCCAATGTTGTTACCGCGAATAAGGAATTACCCGAAAGCGCTGTAAGAGACCTTATTATTTCACTAATCACTCTTAAATACACGCAGTCCAATTCCGTCTGCTACGCTGTTGACGGCCAGGCAATCGGTGTGGGCGCGGGTCAGCAGTCCAGAATCCACTGCACACGCCTTGCCGGCACAAAGGCGGACACCTGGTTTTTACGCCAGCACGAAAAGGTTCTCAATCTTCCTTTCCGTGACGATATAAAACGCCCCGACAGAGACAATGTTATTGACGGCTACATCAATAAAAATGAGGAGGATGTGTGCGCCGACGGTATCTGGCAGAAATATTTCAAAACACAGCCCGCTCCTCTCACCGACGAAGAGGCGAAGGCGTTCCTCGCCACCCGTGACGGCGTTGCCCTCGGCAGCGACGCGTTCTTCCCGTTCAGCGACAATATCGAGCGCGCTCACAAGAGCGGCGTTAAATACATCGCCGAGCCGGGCGGCTCAATCAGGGATGACGCCGTTATTGAGTGCTGCGACAAATACGGTATGGCAATGGCGTTTACCGGAATGAGACTTTTCCATCACTGATATCGGAGACTGATTATGAACATTATTGTTGTAGGCGGCGGCGGCCGCGAACACGCCATTATAAAGTCGCTTAAAAAGAATAAAGAAATTGAAACGATATTCGCTCTGCCCGGCAACGGCGGAATGAAGGACGACGCTGTTCTTGTAAATATTTCCGCCACCGACATTGACGGTATAGTAGATTTCGCCGTAAATAATAACATCGGCTTTGCTGTTGTGGCTCCCGACGACCCGCTCGTTCTCGGCGCTGTTGACGCATTGAACGCCAAGGGTATTCCCTGCTTCGGCCCCGAAAAGAAGGCGGCGATTATCGAGGGCAGTAAGGTCTTTTCGAAGAACCTTATGAAAAAATACGGCATTCCCACCGCGAAATACGAGGTGTTTGACAATGCCGCGGACGCTCTCAGTTATCTCGAAACCGCTCCCGTTCCCACCGTTGTTAAGGCGGACGGTCTCGCTCTGGGCAAAGGCGTTCTCATCTGCAACACCCGCGATGAAGCGAAAAACGCCGTAAAAACAATTATGGAGGACAAGGTTTTCGGAGCAAGCGGTAACAGCATTGTTATTGAGGAATTCCTTACGGGCCCCGAGGTCTCCGTGCTCTCGTTTACGGACGGTAAAACCGTTGTTCCGATGATTTCCTCAATGGACCATAAACGCGCGAGAGACAACGACGAGGGTCTGAACACCGGCGGTATGGGTACGGTCGCTCCAAATCCCCATTACACAAAAGCCGTTGCCGAAGAATGTATGAATAAGATTTTTATTCCCACAATTGAGGCAATGAACAAAGAGGGCAGAACATTCAGAGGCTGCCTCTATTTCGGACTTATGATTACACCCGACGGTCCGAAGGTCATTGAATATAACTGCAGGTTCGGCGACCCCGAAACACAGGTTGTGCTTCCTCTTCTCAAAACAGACCTTTTCGAGATTATGAAGGCGGTCAGCGAGGAGAGACTTTCGGATATAAATGTTGAATTCAGCGATGAATACGCCTGCTGTGTCATAATGGCTTCCGACGGGTATCCTCAGAAATATGAGAAGGGCTTTGAAATAAAAGTCAATGATAACTTTGACGCCGAACTGTTTATTGCGGGCGCAAAAGAACAGGACGGAAAACTGCTTACAAACGGCGGCAGAGTATTGGGCGTTACCGCAGTCGCCGGCACTCTTCCCGAGGCGGTTGAAAAGGCGTATAAAGAGGTTGAAAACGTAAGTTTTGACAACGCCTATTACCGCAGTGATATCGGCAAAAGAGCGCTCGAAGCATTAAAGGAGGGATAATTTACGGTTTACAGAATTTATGTTGAAAAGAAACCCGGCCTTGAAAACGAGGCGAATTCCCTTTTTAACGATCTGAAGTCGCTCCTTCAGATTAACGGTCTTACAAAGCTCAGACTTCTCAACAGATATGATGTTGAGAATATTACGGAGGAACTGTTCAATTATTCAATCAAAACCGTTTTCTCCGAGCCGCAGCTGGATTTGACATATGACACTCTCGACGCGGATGAAAACGCAAAAATCTTCGCCGTTGAGTATCTGCCCGGTCAGTTTGACCAGAGAGCGGATTCAGCCGCCCAGTGTATTCAGATTATTTCGCAGGGCGAGAGACCGCTTGTAAAAACGGCGAGAATCTATATTCTTTACGGCGACCTTTCCGACGCCGATATGGCGGCTGTGAAGAAATATGTCATAAACCCCGTTGAAAGCAGAGAGGCGGGGCTTGAGGAATATAAAACATTAAAGAGCGAATATGATATTCCCACAACGGTTGAGACACTCGACGGCTTCTGCGCCCTCGAAAAAGACGGGCTTGAGGCGTTTATCAAAAAATACGGTCTCGCTATGGATCTCGGCGATATCACATTCTGCCGCGATTATTTCAGAAAGGAACAGCGCGACCCCACAATAACGGAAATCAGGATGATTGACACATACTGGTCCGACCACTGCCGTCACACAACCTTCCTGACCGTTATTGACAATGTGAAATTCAGCGATCCTCTTCTTCAGAAAACTTATGAGGAGTATCTTGCCGCCAGAGAGGAACTCGGCAGAACAAAGCCGATCTGCCTCATGGATATAGGCACAATAGCCGCGAAGGTTCTCAAAAAACGCGGTATGCTTGAGAAACTCGACGAGTCCGAGGAAATCAACGCCTGCACGGTTAAAATCACGGTAAACGTTGACGGCGCAGATGAGGACTGGCTGCTTCTCTTTAAAAACGAAACCCACAACCATCCCACCGAGATTGAACCCTTCGGCGGCGCGGCTACCTGCATAGGCGGAGCCATACGCGATCCGCTTTCGGGCAGATCCTATGTTTACGCCGCCATGCGCGTTACGGGAGCGGCTGACCCGCTCAAGCCCGTAAACGAGACTATTCCCGGCAAGCTTCCGCAGAGAAAACTTGTTACCACGGCAGCCGCGGGCTACAGTTCCTACGGCAACCAGATAGGTCTCGCAACCGGTCAGGTTGATGAACTTTATCATGAGGGTTATGTAGCGAAAAGAATGGAGATAGGCGCTGTTATAGCCGCCGCTCCCGCTAAGAACGTACGCAGAGAACGCCCTGTTGACGGAGATATAGTTATTCTTCTCGGCGGCAGAACCGGCAGAGACGGCTGCGGCGGCGCAACGGGCTCATCCAAATCGCACACGCTCGAATCGCTTGAAACTTGCGGCGCGGAGGTTCAGAAGGGCAACGCTCCCGAGGAAAGAAAACTGCAGAGACTTTTCCGCAATGAAGAGGCCTCGCTGCTTATAAAGCGCTGCAACGATTTCGGCGCGGGCGGTGTATCCGTTGCCATAGGTGAACTTGCCGACGGTCTTGAAATAGACCTTAACGCGGTTCCGAGAAAATATGACGGTCTTGACGGCACCGAACTCGCAATAAGCGAATCGCAGGAAAGAATGGCTGTTGTTGTCGCTGCTCAGGATGTTGACAGATTCAAGGAAATCGCCGACAGCGAAAACCTTGAGGCGACGGTTGTTGCCGTTGTAAAGGATGAGCCGAGACTCAGAATGAAATGGAACGGCAAATATATAGTTGACATTTCAAGGGAGTTCTTAAACACCAACGGCGCGGACAAGCATATTGACATAGCGCCCGTTTCCCCCGAGGATTACAGCAAAGATATAGGAAACGATTTCGCGGAAGAATACAAAAAACTCGCGGGGGACCTCAATGTCTGCTCAAAGCGCGGTCTTTCCGAAAGATTCGACTCCACCATCGGCGCGGGTACTGTTATGATGCCCTTCGGCGGCAAAAACCAGATTACACCCTCGCTCGCTATGGTAAACAAGATTTCCGTCGAAAAGAAAAACACCGATACCGTCTCGCTTATGAGCTGGGGCTACAACCCGTATATTGCCGAAAAGAGCCCTTATCACTCGGCTTATCTCGCGGTTGTCGAATCCGTTTCCAAACTCATTTCCGCTGGCGCTGAGTTTAAAGATGTTTATCTTACATTCCAGGAGTACTTTGAAAAGCCGATGCAGTCTCCCGAACGCTGGGGCAAACCGCTGAGCGCTCTTCTCGGCGCTTTCAAAGCGCAGATGGAATACGGCATAGCGGCTATCGGCGGCAAGGACTCAATGAGCGGCACATTTGAAAATATTGATGTTCCGCCCACTCTCGTTTCATTTGCCGTTACTACTGACTGCAACAAAAATATAATAACTCCCGAATTCAAGGGCGCCGGGCACAAGGTTGTTCTTCTGACTCCCGATTATGACGAAAACAATCTTCCCGTTGCGGATAGTGTAAAATCGATATTCTCAACGGTTACCGGTCTTATCAGACAGGGCAAGGTTCTTTCCGCTTATACCCCCGGTTTCGGCGGCATTGCGGAGGCGGTTATGAAAGCCTGCTTCGGTAACTCGGTCGGCTTTGACTATGACGCAAATATTTCAATTAAAGATATTTTCTCATACTCATACGGTTCGTTCATTCTCGAACTCTACTGCGAGGATGATATCGGCAGAGTGCTGGGCTATACAACGGATAAAAATTGTATATCTTATAATGACAACTGTCTCGGTCTTGACGAACTGCTCTCAATTTATGAAGGCAAACTCGAGCCCGTTTACGCCTGCAACATAAAGCAGGGCGGCAAAGAGATTCCCGCTTTTGAATACAGAGCGGAAACAAGGGTTTCGCCCGCGATTAAAACCGCGAAGCCGAAGGTTCTCATTCCCGTATTCCCGGGCACCAACTGCGAATACGACACCGCGAAGGCGTTTGCCGCGGCGGGAGCGGAGCCCGAGATTATCGTTATCAAAAACCTCACCGCGTCGGGAATTACCGAATCGGTTGAATACTTCTCAAAGGCGCTCAAAGACGCGAACATCGTTTTTATTCCCGGCGGCTTCTCGGGCGGCGATGAACCCGACGGCTCGGGCAAATTCATAACCGCGTTTTTCAGAAACGCCTCGGTCAAGGACGGCGTGCACGAACTGCTCAATAACCGCGACGGTCTTGTGGGCGGCATATGCAACGGCTTCCAGGCGCTCATAAAACTCGGTCTTGTTCCCTACGGCGAGATTATCGACACCGACGAAAACTGCCCGACTCTTACATTCAACACAATCGGGCGCCACCAGTCGAGGATAGTCAGAACGAGAATCGCCTCAGACAAGTCACCCTGGCTTATGAACACTCAGGTCGGCGATATTTACAGTGTTCCCATTTCACACGGCGAGGGCAAATTCCTCGCTTCGGATGACTTGATTATGAAGCTTGCCGAAAACGGTCAGATTGCCACACAGTATGTTGACCTTGAAGGCAATCCCACCTCGGATGTCCGCTTCAATCCCAACGACTCCTGCTTCGCCATTGAAGGCATCACTTCACCCGACGGCAGGGTGTTCGGCAAGATGGGTCACAGCGAAAGATACTCAGACGGGCTTTATCTCAATGTTCAGGGCAATTATAAAATCGGAATTTTTGATTCCGCTGTCAAATATTTTAAATAAGGAGTTGAAAAAATGGCTGTTTATTTTGAAGAACCCTCAAGAACCTTTAACGAATATCTTCTTATTCCGGGATATACCTCAAAGGAAAATATTCCCGCCAATGTCTGCCTCAAAACTCCTCTTGTAAAATATCGCAAGGGTGAAGAGGAGTGCCCCATAAGTCTCAATATTCCCATGGTCTCCGCCATTATGCAGTCCGTTTCAAACGACACCATGGCAATCGCTCTTGCCCGTGAAGGCGGAATGTCATTCATCTACGGCTCACAGACCATTGAGGATGAGGCGGCTATGGTCGCGAGAGTAAAGGCGTATAAATCCGGCTTCGTTCTCAGCGACAGCAACTTGAAGCCCGACTCAACCTTAGCCGATGTGCTCAACCTTTTTGAGGAAAAGGGCCACAACACAATGGCTGTTACCGAGGACGGAACGCCCAACGGCAAACTGCTCGGCATAGTCACCAGCCGCGATTACAGGGTAAGCCGTATGTCGCTTGACCTCAAGGTTTCGGAGTTTATGACTCCGCTTGAGCACCTTGTATGCGCTCCCGAAACCACCACCCTCAAAGAGGCCAACGATATTATCTGGGAGCACAAGTTAAACTCTCTTCCGATTGTTGACTCCAACGGCTGCCTTCTCTATCTTGTTTTCCGCAAGGACTATTCGCAGCACAAGGAAAATCCTCAGGAACTGCTCGACTCCAACAAGAGTTATATGGTAGGCGCCGGCATAAACTCCATCGACTATGAAAAGCGTGTTCCCGCCCTTGTTGAGGCGGGCGCCGATGTGCTTTGCATAGACTCGTCCGAGGGATATTCCTGCTGGCAGAAACAGACTATTGATTTTATCCGTGAAAAATACGGCGACAAGGTCAAGGTCGGCGCGGGCAATGTTGTTGACCGCGAGGGCTTTATGTTCCTTGCCGAAAGCGGCGCCGATTTTGTAAAAGTAGGTATTGGCGGCGGCTCAATCTGCATTACCCGTGAAACAAAGGGCATAGGCAGAGGTCAGGCAACTGCCGTTATTGAGGTTGCCGCGGCGAGAGACGAGTATTTCAAGAAGACCGGCATATATGTTCCCATCTGCTCCGACGGCGGCATTGTTCACGATTATCATATGACTCTCGCACTCGCTATGGGCGCCGATTTCCTTATGCTCGGCAGATATTTCGCGAGGTTCGACGAAAGCCCGACTCCGAAGGTGAATATCAACGGCACCTATGTAAAGGAGTACTGGGGCGAGGGCTCAAACCGCGCGCGCAACTGGCAGAGATACGACCTCGGCGGTAAATCCAAACTATCATTCGAAGAGGGCGTTGACTCCTATGTTACCTACGCGGGTCCGCTTCACGACAATGTTCTCAAGAGTCTTTACAAAGTTAAATCCACAATGTGCAACTGCGGTGTGCTGACAATAGCCGAATTGCAGGAAAAAGCGAAACTCACCGTCGTCTCCTCAACGAGCATCATTGAGGGCGGTTATCACGATGTCACTCTCAAATCAACAACAACTCAGGGCTGATTTATAAGGAGGTAAATGGATGCTTTCAAGAAAACCGCCTATGGGCTTTAACACCTGGAACACCTTCGGTGAGAAGATAAGCGATTCCGTCATACGCGAAACGGCGGACGCCATGGTTGAAATGGGTCTTCCGGACGCGGGATATGAATACCTTGTAATCGACGACTGCTGGTCGCTGCGTGACCGCGACCCCGTCACGGGCAAGATAGTTCCCGACCCGGTAAAATTCCCCGAGGGAATGAAAGCGGTCAGCGACTATGTTCATTCAAAAGGTCTCAAATTCGGTATGTATTCGTGCGCGGGCACAAGAACCTGCGCCGATTACCCCGGCAGTTTTGACCACGAATATCTCGATGCCGAAACATTCGCCGAATACGGCGCGGATTTCCTTAAATATGATTTCTGCTATAAACCGCAAAGCGCGAACGGCCCTCTTCTTTACAGAAGAATGGGCATGGCTTTAAAGGCGTGCGGCAGGGAGATTCTTTTCTCCGCCTGCAACTGGGGCTGTGATGATGTTGAAACCTGGATTCGCTCAACGGGCGCTCATATGTACCGCTCAACGGGCGATATAAACGACAATTTCCGCTCCTTCAAGGATATAGCGTTAAGCCAGATTGACAAGCTCGCGTATTCCGCCCCCGGCTGCTTTAACGATATCGATATGCTTATTTGCGGTATGTACGGCAGCGGCAATGTGGCAAACGGCGGCTGCACCGATGAGGAATACAAAACACATTTCGCTCTCTGGTGCATGTTCTCGTCGCCTCTTATGCTCGGCGGAGACCTGAGAAAACTCAAGGATCAGCCCTTCATTCTGAATCTTATAAAGAACAGGAATCTTATAAGAATCAATCAGGATGAAGAGGGGAGACCCGCTGTTGCCGTTTGCAGACGCGACGGCGACCGTGTAACCTTCGCCAAACACCTTTCAAACAACGAAATCGCGATTATGTTCGCCAATCTCAATGACGACGACGGCAACTGCGAGCTGTTCTTTGATGAACTCGGCATAACCGCCGCCGGAGGTTACGGGCTTGAGATGACGGAGTGCTTCACCGGTGAGAACATCGGCGTCAAGAAAGAATATATGAAACGCAGAATTCCCGCTCACGGCTGCGAAGTGTTCATCTGCAAGCTTTCAAAATAAGATGAACTGTATCACCTGTGACAAGGAACTGACCGCCCTTGATATGAGTTTTCACAAAAAAATGATAAACAGGGGCGCGACGGAGTTTATGTGCATTGAATGCCTTTGCGATTATTTCGGCATAACAACCGAAAAAGCCCACGAAATGATTGAACATTTCCGTGAGCAGGGCTGCACATTATTCACATAACATTAAGGGCTGAATCGTTTTGATTCAGCCCTTTTATACTCAGAATTCCCTGAATGGTGTGCTTATATTCTGTACTCTGAAATCTATCGGTTTGCGGTCGCTTGACCTGCGGTAAACGCTCAAAGCCACGCCTATTCCGAAATAGATACACATATTCGATGTGCCGCCGCTGCTTATAAACGGCAGGGTGATTCCTATACAGGGGAGAAGACTCAGGCACATACCTATATTGATTATCGCCTGAGCGGCTATCATAAGCGAAACGCCGTTGCACAAAAGATAACCCGAAAGGTTTCCCGTGTTTCTTCCGTCCTTTGAAAGGCGGAAAATTATGACAATAAGCATTGCCGCAACGGCAAGACAGCCGATAAAACCGAGTTCCTCGCCGATTACGGAGAATATCATATCGCTCTCGTCAACGGGCACATAACCGTTCTGAATAAGCGGTCCCTTGAGATATCCCTGACCGGTTATCATACCCGAGCCGATTGCCTTTAAACCTCTTGCCTGCTGGTAAATAACAGCGTCATATGCCTCCTGACTGAGCGCCTGAGGATAATAGACGGCAAGAAGTCTGTTTTTCTGAAATTCGGAGAAAAACTTTATCCATAATATCGGGAAGGCGACGACGACGGCAACAGCAGCTGCAGCGAAATATCTCAGATGAACGCCCGCGAGGAACATCATTCCCGCGAATATTACTATGAAAACAAGCGCCGAGCCAAGGTCGCCCGTGAGAATGACAAGGGCTATGGGCAGTAAACCGTGAAGAGAGAGAAGAAGAACGTTTTTTAAACTGTTTAAATCTTCCTTAACGGCGTTTATATGCGTGGTAAACGTTATTATAAATCCGATTTTAACAAGCTCCGACGGCTGAAAACTGATTTTACCGAAGTACAGCCAGCAAATGGCGTCGTCTCTGCCGGTGGGGGATCTGCCGAATTTGAACAGCGATACCATCAACAGAAAACCGACTATCGCTATGAGCGGCGTAAACCGCATTATTATTTCATAGTCAAACAGCGATATGAGATAACACAGAACAATTCCGAGTATTGAACCGACTATTGTTGAAAGACATTCCCTCGCGAGAAATCTGCCGGGGAGAATATCTTTATAAGTCGCGCTGTAAACCATAAACGCGCCGAAAACGGATGTTACGATGCAGGCAAGATACAGAACCCAGTCGGTTTCGGTGAACAGATATTTAATTTCGTTTTTGTGTTTCAGATATCCCGCCTCCTTTCGTTTTATCCTATTATAAATGCAAACGCTTATTTATTCAAGATAAATCGTTGATATTTATTAGAATTATGATATAATACATTTATTAAATGATTTTGAGGATTATATGAAAATTTACACGACAGACAGTGTCTCCGCCACCGAAAAGGTCGGCGGGGAACTTGCAAAGTCAATAAGGAAAAACGATGTTGTGGCGCTGTTCGGCGACCTCGGCGCGGGTAAAACCGCGTTCACAAGGGGATTGGTCAGGGGGCTGGGCATTGACGCTCAGGTAAGCAGCCCTACCTTTGCGCTTGTAAACGAGTATTCGGGCGGCGGAAATAAAGTTTATCACTACGATATGTACCGCATTACCTCCTGGGACGATCTCTATTCAACGGGTTATTTTGACTGTCTTCAAAGCGGCAGCGTGCTTGTAATCGAGTGGAGCGAGAATATCGAGGCGGCTCTTCCGGATGACTATATAAGGGTTGAAATAGAAAAAAACAGCGACGAAAACTCAAGAACAATAAAAATCGGAAGGGGAGAAAATTTTGAAAATATTGGCGATTGACTCCTCAGCGAAATCCGCGAGTGTCGCTGTGACCGATGACAGAAAGCTTATCTCGGAATCGTTCGTGAATACAGGGCTTACACACAGCGAAACGCTTTTGCCGATGATTAAATCTACGCTTGACAATGTGGGGCTTACTCCGGCTGATATTGACGCCTTCTGCGTTACCGTCGGCCCCGGCTCATTTACGGGTATAAGAATAGGCGTTTCCGCTCTCAAGGGAATCGCCCAGCCGCTTTGCAAGCCCTGTGCCGGTGTTTCGACCCTTGACGCCATGGCTCACAACATTGAAAACTTTGGCGGCATAATCTGCTGCGCTATGGACGCGAGATGCTCGCAGGTTTATTGCGCTTTATATAAAAAGGATGATAATTCTCTCAAAAAACTCACCGATGATATTGCAATTTCTATTGATGAGTTATACAATAAATTGAAGGTATTTGATGAGGATATTCTCCTTGTCGGCGACGGCGCGGAAATCTGTTTTGAAGCGTTTAAGGATAAACTTGAAAATGTATCGCTTACGGGTGAACAACTGCGTTATCAGAGAGCGTACGGCGCTGTTCTTGCCGCTCTTGACGGCAATATTGAGTTTAAGGATGTTTCCGGTATAAATCCGGTTTATATCAGACCGCCGCAGGCGGAAAGAGAATTAAAAAAGAAAAAGGAGAACTCTCAATGATAGCAGTCGGATGTGACCACGGCGGATATGAACTGAAGCTTGCCGTGCTTAAATTCCTCGATGAAAAAGGGATTGAGTACAAGGATTTCGGCACTTACAGCAGCGAGTCCGTTGATTACCCCGTATATGCCGAAAAGGTCGCGAGAGCGGTAGTGAGCGGCGAATACGAAAAGGGTCTGCTTTTTTGCGGAACCGGCATAGGAATATCCATAGCCGCCAACAAAATAAAGGGCGTGCGCGCGGCGTGCTGCTCGGATAAATTTTCGGTTGAGATGACTCGTCTGCACAACAACGCCAACATTCTCTGCCTCGGCGGCAGAGTTGTTACACCCGAACAGGGAATTGAACTTGTGGATATATTCCTCAGCACTCAGTTCAGCGGAGATGAGCGCCACCAGAGAAGAATTGATCTGGTAACCGCGCTTGAAAATAAATAATTCCGGAGGGTTATTATGGATAATGTAAAAATAATGGATCACCCGCTAATCAAGCACAAGATATCTCTTCTCAGGGATAAGAGAACGGGTACAAACGAATTCCGTCAGATAGTAGAGGAAATCGCCATGCTCGAGGGATACGAGGCGCTTTCCGACCTGCCTCTTGAGGACGTGGAAATCGACACACCTATTGAAACCTGCATTTCCCCGATGATTTCGGGCAGAAAAATAGCCATTGTTCCCATTTTGAGAGCCGGTCTCGGTATGGTTCCCGGCATACTTTCACTCTGCCCCACTGCTAAGGTCGGCCATATAGGTATGTACCGCGATGAGGAGACTCACGAGCCCGTTCCGTACTACTGCAAACTTCCGAAGCCCATTGAGCAGAGAACGATTATTCTTCTTGACCCGATGCTCGCGACGGGCGGCTCGGCTGTTGACGCCGTCAATCAGATTAAAAAACTCGGCGGCAAGCAGATTAAGTTTATGTGCATAATCGCCGCTCCGGAAGGCCTTAAAAAGCTTCACGAGGCGCACCCCGATGTTCAGATTTATGTGGGCAACCTTGACCGCGAGCTAAACGCGGACGCTTACATCTGCCCCGGTCTCGGCGACGCGGGAGACAGAATATTCGGCACAAAATAATAACGAAATATTTAAGCCGGAGTCATTGGCTCCGGCTGTATTTTTTACTTGCAATCACCCTCTCCGTTTGCTATAATACATTGGCAATAAGAATACGCGGGTATGGTGAAACTGGCAAACACGCCGGATTTAGGATCCGGTGGAGCAATCCTTGCAGGTTCAAGTCCTGTTACCCGCACCAACAAAAAGCACGCCTTGCGCGTGCCTTTTTTGTTGGCGAATACAAATGGATTTGCTGACTGCAAGAATTCAAATAAGGGGTCCCCGAAAAACAAAGTTTTTTGGGGGGAAGGAGGAACGGCGGAGCGAATGAGGGCAAAGCCCGAACGATACGGAGCCGGTGACGACGCGGTTCAAGTCCTGTTACCCGCACCATGAAAAAGGCAAGTCGAAAGACTTGCCTTTTTCAGCGATATGAATTCCTTTCGGAATTCGCGATATATTCCTTCGGAGTTCGATATGTCTCTATGAGACGCGATATGTCCTGCGGGACAAGAAAGGAATTTATATCATATCGTGCGCGAGCAAAAGTGAGCGCATATCGTGATTGCTGCAGCAATTATATCGAATCGAGTGAAACGAGATATATCGCTTTATTGATAATACAACAGCAGGTTTTTGCCTGCTGTTTTTGTTTTATGCTCTGTCCCGGTTAATAGTTGAAATGAGTACATTTTTGACCCGTCTTGCATAATTTTAAAAGTAACCCGTGCTTTTTGTGGCATCAATAAATTTGTAAAGATTAAAAGGATATTAAAACTGCCTTTATTCCCTTGATTTCGCGAAATTGCGGGATTATAATGAATTCGTAAACTCCCGATTGAAAAAGCGGGAAAATGCTGAATAAACGGAGGAAAAAACATGAAATACGCGCTCATTACCGGAGCGGCGGGCGGTCTCGCGGGGGCGTGCGCCGAAAAACTCAGCACGGACGAAAACTGGACGGTATTTGCCGCCGACATTGCCGAGGCGGGGCTCAACGACCTGCGCGAAAGAACAAACGAGAGGGTTATCCCCCTTGTGCTCGACATCACAAGCGACGAAAGCTGCGAGGCGGCGGCGAAAAAAATTGAAGAGACGGCGGGCAGGCTCGATGTTATCGTAAACGCCGCGGGCATTCACACCATGGCCTCGCTTGTTGAGGGCAATATTACCTCAACCGTTGAGAAAATGCTCAAAATCAATGTGCTCGGCATGGTGCGCGTAAACAGGATTATGTTCCCGCTTGTAAAGGCGGCTCAGGGCAGAATAATCAACTTTTCCTCCGAATGCGGATGGGAAAAGCCTCAGCCCTTCAACGCGCCCTACGCCATTACGAAATACGCCGTGGAGGCGTACACAATCGGGCTTCGCAGGGAGCTGAACTTCCTCGGTATGGATGTGGTTAAAATCCAGCCGGGCTCGTTCAAAACGGGAATGCACAACCAGGCGACCGACGGTTATCAGAAAATACTTGAAACAACGCAGTATTATATACCCGTGCTCACGGTTTTAAAGCCGCTTATGAGCACCGCACTCGCCCACCCGCACGACAAGAAATATCTGGTTGAAACGGTTATGAAGGCGATTTACTCGCCCCGCCCGAAAACGAATTACAAAAGCAAAAACACCTGGTATCTTGCGGCGATTGATCCCGTACCCGACAAGGTAATCGATTTCGGTTACAGGGCGCTCGTAAACACCGGTTATAAGCTTATGAAAAAATTCGGAAAAGACAAATAGGATTACCGTAACGGATGCAAATTGTTTGAGATTATTAACAAAAGCATAACAGAGGAATAATGTAGGGGCGGCTTTCCCAAAAGCCGCCGCGTAGGGAACGCCGTTCGGCGTTCCGGGCAAAACAAGGTTTTGCCGCCGTAGGGGCGGATATTATCCGCCCGCAACAAGGCATCCGTTAGGACATAAATTTTGCGCAGACTCCTTTACGCCGTGCCACCTGTCTCGCCTGCCGGCTCGGTCGGTGCTTCTGCCTTCGGCAGAGGTTCCCACCGGGAACCCGCACCCCCAAAGGAGGAGCCCACGACGGACGGATATTTTGATATATATAAACGGCGGGATGTGGTCATCCCGCCCTACAAGTTATATTTATCTTGCGATAACCTCAATTCGTTGTCCCCATTTCCTCTGTTTTCCGCATAATTCTATTGAGTTTTCCCTGTTTATCATTTATAATAATTGCTGAATTGTGCGGAGGGGTTATTGATGAAAACTGATAAAAACACGAACGCTTTGAATGCGGAAAACACAAACGAAAGCTCGGGCGCGCTTCTCAGAAAGGCGGTTAAAAAGAACGCTAAATATCTCGTCGGCATTGTTCTTTTCTCCGTCGTAACCGCGGGCTTCACCGCTGTCAATCCCGTTTTTTACAAAAAAATAATTGACGAAGCCATTCCGAACAGGGATATAAAAACCCTGCTTTTCTGTGTAGCGCTGATGGCGGCGTTTCCCGTTGTAAATGTGGGAATATCGCTGCTGAGGCAAAGGTGCGTTTTTAATTTTACGGATAAATGCGAAAGGGAACTGAGAACTCAGTTTTTCGCTAAAATACTGAGAATGAACTACCCCGCTTTTATGGAGCTCGGGCCCGTAAAACTGATGTCCGTAATCACAAGAAGCACGGGTCGGATAATCGAATTGTTTTTAAGCACCGATGTAATAACCGGCGTGTCCGCTGTTTTTCAGTCGCTGCTTATCTTCGGAATAATTTTCCGTTACAACAAAATCATCGCGGCAGTCACCTTTGTTGTGGTTCCCGTCATTTTTATCGCCATAAAATTTTTCCAGGATAAAATCGGAAACCTGCAAAAAGATTATCTCCGCATTCTGAACAGGGGTGAAAAATTCTTTCTGCAGGTGTTCAACGGTATGAAAACCGTGCGTTCCTATTCCGGGCAGGAAAAAGAAAAGGCGGGGCTTAAGCAGTGGCTCGATGAGGTTTCAAAGAACAAATGGGATATTGAAAAGTCCAATATAACCGTCAGGACTTTTATTCCTGTGGCGGCGGCTCAGGTTGTGCTCGGTGGCATATTCACTTTCTGCGCCTTCTCGGTTATGAAGGACACAATGACAATAGGAATACTGGTAGCGGTTATCACTTATGTTCCGATGCTGATAAACAGTATTCAGAGTATATTGAATATGGGAATCGGGAAAATATCCATTTCGAAAATCCTAGACGACCTCGATTCAATTCTCAACGAGGAGGATGAGTATGACGGCGGGAACAAAGACGAAATCCCGAACAGCGGCTCACTCGCCTTTAAGGATGTTGACTTCACCTACGGCAGGGAAAACTTCGACCTGAAGATTGAAAACCTCGAGATTGAAGAGGGCGATTTTGTAACCATAGTGGGCACAACGGGCGGCGGAAAATCCTCCGTAATGGATATAATCAACAAGTATTATCCCATAACTTCGGGCAGCGTTTCGTTTGACGGCGTAAGCATTGACGAGATAGGCACCGACACTTTACGCAGGCATATAAGCACTATGTTCCAGGATGTGTATATGTTCAACGGCACAATAGCGGAGAACATCGCCTACCCCGGAAAGCCCGATCCGGACAGAGTAAATGAGGTTATGGAAAAAGCGCAGCTGACGGAGTTTGTCGGCAAACTGCCGAACGGGGCACAAGAAATTGTTGAGGCGGACGGCGCGAACTTCTCGGGCGGCGAATGCCAGCGAATCGCCCTCGCCAGAATGCTTTATAAAGAAGCGGATATTTATCTTCTTGACGAGCCGACAGCCGCTCTGGACGCCAACACATCCAAGGCAATATTCGATGTGCTCGCGGATGAAAACAGAAACGGCAAAACAATAATTGCTATTACCCACGACGCGGGCAAGGCGACATACGGCAACAAGGTTATTGTTGTCAGCGGCGGCAGAATAATCGAGTACGGCCCGCCCGCGAAACTTCTGGAACAAAACGGCGCTTTCGCTTCCCTTTACGAAGCGCAGACAAAAATGGATTGAGCAGTTTAAAACAGTCATCGGTTGATGGCTGTTTTTTATTTTGAAAAAAGCACTTTCGTTATAACCGTAGGGCACGGATTCTTCCGTGCCGTTTTGTTTAATTAGCAATGAGAAAGGAGTAATGAGCAATTAAGGGGCTAACGCCGATTATATAAATGCAGGAAACGCGGAACGGCGTTCCGGGCAAAACACAGTTTTGCAATGTAGGGCACGGATTCTTCCGTGCCGTTTTGTTTAATTAGCAATGAGAAAGGAGTAATGAGCAATTAAGGGGCTAACGCCGATTATATAAATGCAGGAAACACGGAACGGCGTTCCGTATGAAACAAAGTTTCATGTCATTCCGAGGGAGAAACTTGTTTTGACCGTGGGAATCTCTGCGTTTTCAAGCACTGTCGGGATTGCCACGGCAGTGTGCGCACTGCCTCGCAACGACAGAATCATTTTCCCGATTCTGTGTCCTCGCGGACATACTTGTCGCGGGCGACAGGTTGTAAGAACCTGCCTGCGGCAGAACCTTGTTACTCGCTCCGCTCGTAATATGCCCCTACGGCGGAGATTTCATTTAAGCATTCACGACAGACGGATATTTTGATATAATTAAACGGCGGGATTAGGGAATCCCGCCCTACGGTGAAAAACGAAATAATGCGGTAACTTGCGGGCGGCAGGTTGCCGCCCCTACAGTATAATTGATTTTGCGGCGAACGGCGGTTTTTGAATGTTTTTTCAATCCCACAATTCGGTAAAATGGTTTTTTATGAAATCAAAAACCGCTTCCTTTTCTTCCCTGATTTCGTCATCAAACGCGCCGTCAAATGTTTTTTCGCTTAAGACCGAGGCGAGAGCCGAGACTCTTTCAAGTTCATTTATCCATTCCTCATAACAGGAAAATTTTGATGAATAACCGTTATCCGTTTCGGCAAGAGTTTTAAGCATTCCCGAAATAACGGCGGTAATATGGGCGTTCATCTCCCACACATCGCAGTCGGCCCAGCCGCGCATAATCCTCTGCTTCGCGTATCTGAAAGCGCGGAGAAAACTTTTTAAACCCGAATATCCGGTTACGGCGAACACATTGAGACTGTATTTCATATGAGCCCTCCTTTTTCAACATAATACTCTCCCCGGTGTCCGCTTTTCCGCCCGTTATCCGCAGTGCTTTTTAAACTCGCTTTCAGCCCACACCCGCATAGCGACGGGGGCGTTGTAGAGCACGGTTGCCCAGTAGGAGCGCTGGTTCACAATTTCGCCGCTCCCGGCGAGGGCGTTGTCTATGGCAAAACTTATAACATCGCTGTCAATCTGCCTGTATCTTTCAATTATATTCTCAAGCGGGATATCGCAACCGTTTATCCTCTCGGTCTTTCTGCCGCCCGACATTATCTCCGCCACTATGGTGCAAATCGGGTCAAGTATATCCTCACCGTAGGTGTCGGCGAGAATTTCATAATCAATACGCCATTTGAATTCCTCCTTCATCATTTCAAAAATGTTATTATGATGAGTGATTGATTGTTCAGGATTAATATTGTTGGAATTATTAATTGATATATTATTTGATTGTGTGCCGTTTTGTAACGATTCACCGTGCGCGGGTTCGTTTTGTAATGATTCGCTTTTGAAAGA
This sequence comes from Clostridiaceae bacterium, assembly GCA_016285645.1. GTDB lineage: Bacteria > Bacillota > Clostridia > Oscillospirales > Acutalibacteraceae > CAG-177. The sequence continues at coordinate 64,332 of JAEERC010000044.1, forward strand.
TTCGCTTTCGCTTCCCGCCGCGGGGTTCTGAGGGGTTTCGAAAACGCTCCATTCGCCGCAGGAAAAATGCCCGCCGCTGTGAACGGGACCCGTCCGTTTTAAATAGCCCGCTTTTTCCAGTTCCGTTACAGCCGCCCTCACGCTTCTCACTCCGTCCGCGCACAGCGTTGAAAGCCCCCTTACGCTGAAATTCCAGGTATCGGGCAGCGAGAAAATGAGATAATAGAGCCCCAGCGCCCTGAGGGAAATGCTCCTTCCTCTTAAAATACCGTTCGGAACAGCCGCGAAGCCCGTGTTCCCCGTTCTGAATGTCTTTTTCAATTTGCAGTCCTCCTTAAAAGTCCTTTCATTTATAATCAAAACAGGGGTGTTTTGTGACGTTTTTACTTCAAATTTCACAAGGACGATAATTGAATTATCATTTTCCGTTTGATATAATATGAGAGAAAAAACAAAAAGGAGACGAGCCGTGAAGAACAATCATTACAATTGGAATTACGACTATTCGCAGACGCTTTGGATGAAGATGTTTTTGGCGAGACCCGATTTCAGAAACAACCGTTCCGAGGTGCTTATCACCTTTGAGCAGGCGCTTGACATCATAAAAACCGTTGACGCTCTCACTCAGGGAATCACCAAAATAATCTACCTCGTCGGCTGGCAGGGGCTGGGTCACGACGACTGCTTCCCCGAAATGGAGGTTGTAAACGATTATCTCAAGCGGGAGTGCGACAAAGACGGCAGGGAGAGTCTCTGTTGGCTTTTCAATGAGGCGAAAAAATACAACACGGTTGTAAGCTTTCACGGCAACCTTGCCGACGCCTATTCGCAGAACCCCTCGCACGAAGAATTCGTCAAAGCGAACGCGCTGTGCAACGGGATTGACGGGAAGCCCGCGGTGATAGAAAGATTCAACGACAGGGACGCCTTCAAAACGAGTTATAAGCAGTATTGGGAGAGCGGTCTTTTCAAAAAATACTGGGACAGGTTCTGTGAAGCGGTTCCGGTAATCGAGGCGGGCACGGTTCACCTGGACAATTACTGCGTGGCGCAGAGCTTAAACCCCTACACCACGGCGCAGGAAGACATTGAGGCGCGCAACAAAATGCTCGACTATATCGCCTCGCTCGGCATTGACGTCACCACGGAGTACACCTACCGCGAGGCGGAACTGAGAGCCGAAAGCCACAAGCACCCGATTCATTATCTCTACCGCACAACGGGCAAGCCCATACCCGAGGTTGACTGGCGAAGCGTTCCGATGCACACACTGGGCAGAATTCCCGCCTCCTGGTGGACGAACAATATAACGGCCGCCGAATGCGTGAACATTCCCCCTGCCCTTTACAGCGGACATCTTACGGATTCAGCCCTGCTCGCGGTGTTTTACGGGGCGATGCACGGCGAGGATATATGGATGGAACACGGCGTAAAAACCGAGAACTGGGCGGATGAGTTCCTTTATCAGTTCTGCACGCTTCAGCTGCCGTATTTTTATTTGAACCGTTACGACAGGGTCAACATCGTGCCCGACGGCGAGGATTATATCGCTTATTTTTCTGATGATATTGTAAGTTACGGCAAAACGGGAACGATTGTGAAAAACGGCGTTATGCTCAAAGAGGGAAATGATGTGTGCCTGCCGCTCGATAAGGAATGCGAAACCTTCATCGCCTACTCCGAAAACGGCAGAAGCGGCGAATGGTTTATGCCTGACGCCCGGTTTGAAAAAGCGAAGATTTACGAAATCACGACGGACTCGAACAAATATATCGGGGAAGCGGACATCAGGGGCGGAAAAATAAGTCTTACTCTCGCCCCCAGTCAGGCATTTGTGATAAAAGCGGAGTGAAACAATTTGTTAAATTAAATAAATATTTTCATTTATTGACATTTAATTTTAGATATGTTACTATAAAAATAGCGTAAAATGCGCGTAAAGAATTAACCGAAAGGAAGTTTGATTTATGGGAAAATTCGCAGTTAAAGAAGTTAAAACAGGCATTATGTTCAACCTCAAGTCAGGCAACGGTCAGGTTATAGCCACCTCCGAGATTTACAAATCGAAGGCGTCCTGCATGAACGGCATCGAGAGCGTCCGCGCCAACTGCGCAGCCGAAATCGAAGACCAGACAGTTGAGAATTTCGCGAAACTCAAGAACCCCAAGTATGAAGTTTACGCCGACAAGAAAGGTCAGTTCCGTTTCCGCCTGAAGGCAAAGAACGGCCAGATCATCGCCACATCCGAGGCGTACAAAGAGATGAAGAGCTGCCTCAACGGCATTGCCAGCGTCAAAAAGAACGCTCCCGAAGCAAAGGTAGTTTTCGAGGAGAAATAATTTAAGCCAAAAAAAATCCGTTCCTTCGGGAACGGATTTTTTCTTTATGTCTTGTTATCACAGTTTTTTCACATTGAGCGCCCTTACGGCGTTTAAAACGGCTATTATCATAACGCCCACATCGGCGAACACGGCAAGCCACATATTCGCTATACCCGCCGCGCCGAGAATGAGACAGGCGAATTTCACGCCGAGCGCGATTATTATGTTCTGGTAAACTATCCGCAGGCATTTTCTGGAGATTTTGATTGCCTTGCTTATTTTGAGCGGGTCGTCGTCCATAAGCACCACATCGGCCGCCTCAATGGCGGCGTCGCTGCCCAGAGCGCCCATCGCTATTCCTATATCCGCCGCGCTTAAAACGGGAGCGTCGTTTATGCCGTCGCCCGCGAACGCGGTTTTGCCCTTTGCCGTTGACCTTATTATCTCCTCGGTTTTCGCGACCTTTTCGGCGGGCAGAAGGCGCGAAACATGCTCATCGATTGAGAGCGCCTCGCACACGGGCTTTGCCGCCGCCTCGCTGTCACCCGTGAGCATCACGGTTTTTATGCCCGATTCTTTTAGCGCCTTTATCGCTTTTGCGGATGTTTTCTTTATTGTGTCGGAAATGACGATATAGCCGAGGAATCCGGAGTTTACTGCCACATATACAACAGTGCCGTTTTCGGGCGCTTCGGTGTATTTTACGCCGAGTTCGTCCATCAGAGCGCCGTTGCCCGCGCAGACGGTTTTACCGTCAACCTCGGCGGTTACGCCCTTGCCCCTTATTTCACGAACGCCCGAAACACGGCTTAAATCGATATCCCTGCCGTATTTTTCAATTATGCTGCGGCTTATAGGATGCGAGGAGGAGCTTTCGGCGAGGGCGGCTGTTTCAATGAGTTTTTCATCATCGCCGTCCCGGGCGTAAACTTTATTTACGCTGAAACTGCCCTCGGTGAGAGTGCCCGTTTTGTCAAACACCACGGTTTTGGTTTTTGAGAGGGTTTCAAGATAATTCGAGCCCTTTATGAGTATTCCCTCGCGGCTCGCTCCGCCCAGACCAGCGAAAAACGAGAGCGGCACGGAAATAACAAGCGCGCAGGGGCAGCTTATCACAAGGAAGGTAAGCGCCCTGTAAATCCAGTCGCTCCACGAGGGAGCGCTTTTTAATATGAGCATACGGAAAAGCGGAACTCCGACGGCGAGAGTGAGCGCCAGAGCGCAGACGGCGGGAGTGTAAAAACGGGCGAACCTGCTTATGAAGTTTTCCGATTTCGATTTTCGCGAGGACGAGTTTTCGACAAGCTCGAGTATTTTTGAGACGGTGGATTCGCCGAATTCCTTTGTGGTTCTGATTCTGAGAAGGCCGTCAATGTTTATGCAGCCGCTCATAACCTCGTCGCCCCCGTAAACCTGAGAAGGAACGCTCTCACCCGTGAGAGCGGCGGTATCAAGCGAGGAAGAGCCCTCGATAACAACGCCGTCAATCGGAATTTTCTCGCCGGGTCGTACGATTATAACAGTGCCCGGCTCAATATCGTCGGGGCTCAGCTGCGTTATTTTGCCGTCGATTTCAACATTCGCGTAATCGGGGCGGATATCCATAAGCGCGCTTATATTTTTACGGCTTTTGCCCACGGCGTAGCTTTCAAAGAGCTGACCCAGCTGATAAAAGACCATAACCGCGACCGCCTCAACATAATCGCCGCTTTTTGAGTAAACGGCGAGCGAAAACGCGCCCACGGAGGCGACAGCCATAAGAAAAAGCTCATCAAACACCCTGCCGCGTATTATTCCCCTGCCCGCCTTTATGAGCACATCGTAAGCGATTATGAGATAATCGGCGAGGTAAAGGGCGAACATTATATACGGATTAAGGTGTACGAAACGCAAGGCGATGAGAAAAACGGCGGATATTATTATTCTTACAAGTAATTTCTTTTGTTTTCTGTTCATAAAGCACCTCAACAATTAAACGGTTATTTAATTGTTACCCGTAAAAAAGAGCCGTCAGAACTCTATTTCACAGTCCGGCTCAATCTTTCTGCACGCCTTGAGAACCTTTTTCATAACCTTTTTCTCGTCGGCGCCCTCTTCGAATTCCACGGTCATTTTAAGAGCCATAAAGTTTACAACGGCGTTTACTACGCCCTCGGTTTTGTTGGCGGCGCCCTCCATAAGATTGGCGCAGTTGGCGCAGTCCACTTCAATATTATATTTCCCGGTCATATCATTACCTCCTTTACAATTAAACGATTGTTTAATTGTTTAATACTATTATAGTATCTGTTTGATGATTTGTCAATAGCCCTGCGGAATAATTTGACTTGTTAAATTATAAAAAATGTAATATAATGGAACAGACGAAAGGAGAATCGTTATGGCAGAATTTACTCTCCCCCACCACCACAGCGACGTCAGCGACGCCCTTTCAATCAAGGAGACGCTCGACAAAACCGGGAATTTCACCAAGGTTGCCGAAATTTTCAAGAATCTCGGCGACTCAAACCGCCTGCGCATTTTCTGCCTTCTCTGCCACAGGGAGGAGTGCGTTATAGACATAGCCGCCATGGTGGATATGACCACGCCCGCGGTTTCGCACCACCTGAAGGTTCTCAAGGCGGCGGGGCTTATCATAAGCAGGCGCAGCGGCAAGGAGGTCTATTACAGGGCGGCGGACACGTTTGAAGCCGATTTTCTGCACAAAGCCGTTGACAAGGTTATGGACATCACCTGCCCCGGCAGAGTGGATATTGAGTGAATCCGGCGGCATAATACAGGGTTTAATGCAGGGCGACAGATTGTCGCCCTTTTTTAATGACAAATTCCAAATTCCCAATTCCGAATTAAAGGGCGCAGGGCGTCGGATAATATCGCCACACCCGTCTTGTTCGCTTCGCTCACAATCCACCCTCTCCGTTCTCGGAGAGGGCTATAAGCACATTACCGCAAACCAACCGTTAACAACCGTAGAGCACGGATATATCCGTGCCGTAATGTCATTCCGAGGGAGTGAAACGGCCGTGGGAATCTCACATTTAAAGGGATGTTTCAATAATAATCGGAGATTGCCACACCGTTGTTCGCAACGGTTCGCAATGACATCCGCTTTGCGGATTATACGTCCTCACGGACGGTCGCTAAACGAAACGCATATATGCGTTCCCTACGGTGAGAAACAAGTTTTATGTTTACAATAGCCCTCTCCGAGAACGGAGAGGGTGGCGCGACGACGCAAAGCGGAGGAGTGACGGGTGTGGCGAAAAGCGAATCAGACATACATTGCAAATCTCCGTTTTGCCCGGAACGCCGGACGGCGTTCTCTACGGTGAGAAACAAGTTTTATGTTTAAAAAAGTTCACTCGATGAAAGCACAAAAACGAAGAGGTGCGGGTCTCCGCCTTCAAGCCCGCGCCCCTGCAACACAAAAAGCCGTCCCGGAGGACGGCTTTTTATTTTGTTGTGATTTTTTATTGCTGTTCGAACGAATCCGAAACCGCTCTGTCGTAGAGGTCGTAAACTTCCTTCTTGGGCTCTTTGTCGATGAGAGTGATGATAACGGCGGCAAGGCAGCCGACGATGAAGCCGGGCACGATTTCGTAGAGATAGAAACCGTTGTCGGCGTTGTTGACAAACACGAGCCAGAGGATATCGGTGAGAGCGCCGCATACAACGCCCGCGATGGCGCCCTTGTAAGTGAGACGCTTCCAGAACAGAGTGAGGATGATTACGGGGCCGAAGGAGGCGCCGAAACCGCCCCAGGCGTTTTCAACAAGATTCATAATGCCGCTCGCGGCTTCCGATTTGCTGCTCGCGATGAAATAGGCGATAACAGCGATGATGAGAACAACAATTCTGCCCACCCAGAGTGCCTCTTTGTCGGAGGCGTTCTTTCTCATAACGGGCTTATAAATATCGCTTGTGAATGAGGAAGAAGCGACAAGAAGCTGGGAGTCCGCGGTGCTCATTGCGGCGGCTATTACAGCCGAGAGAAGAAGACCGCCGATGAAGGGAGGGAAGAGCTCCGTGCATCTGATGAAGATTCTTTCCTGAAGTCCTTCTTTGAGAAGGGACTCGGCGTAAAGCGCTCTGCCGAGAATTGCTATCGCGATGGCGGCGCCGAGTGAAAGCACAACCCATACAATACCGATTACAGCGGACTTTTTGATAGTCTTTGAATCCTTGGCAGACATAAATCTTACAATGATGTGGGGCATACCGAAATAGCCGAGACCCCAGCCGAGACCGGAGACTATATCCGTCCAGTGGGAGGCGAAGGGATTTGAGTTGAACACGCTCATTGTGCCGTCAGACATAAGATATTCCTTCGTGATGTTGGAAGCAAGGAAATCCTCGCTTTTCACAATGAGAATCGGCACGGCGAGAAGGGCTATGAGCATCATAAGGCCCTGGAAGAAGTCGGTCCAGCAAACCGCCTTGAAGCCGCCGAGGAAGGTGTAAAGAACGATGATGAGGGCGAAAATAAGAAGAGCGGTGCCCTGATCTACCGAGGGAAGAACCTTTGTGAAAACAGCCGCGCCCGCGAGGAAGCTCGAAGCGACATAGGCGGTGAAGCACACAAGGAAGATAACGGCGCAGATAATCTGAAGCGCCTTGCCCTCTTCAAGGAATCTGTTTTTGAGGTACTGCGGAATGGTAATGGAATCGTTTGCCGCGGCGGAGAACTGGCGGAGTCTTTTAGCAACGAAAATCCAGTTGAGAGCCGTGCCGAGCGCAAGACCGATGCCTATCCACACCTTGCCCATACCGAAGGCGAGAATGCTGCCCGGGAAGCCCATAAGCAGCCAGCCGCTCATATCCGACGCCTGCGCGCTCATCGCGGTTACCCAGGGGCCCATTGAACGGCCGCCGAGGAAGTAATCCTTTTCGTTGCCGTTTTTGGTTTTGATAAAGAAGAAGATGCCGACGCCTATTATCAGAACGAAATAGAGGACGAAGGCAACAAGTTGCGAGTTGATCATTTTGATTTCCTCCGTATATATTATTAATATAATGCAACGCCCGAAAGTATAACACAACAATTACCAGAATGAAATACAGAACGGAGTCCGGAATAATACCCGGACTCCGATTATAAATAATCTTGATTTTCCTTTATTTTCAAGGTTTTTCGCCGTAAACAATTACGGGAATGATAAATATAATGAAAATAAATATTTTTTTATTTTTTTACAAGAAAACCGTCAAAAAGCACGGGCAGAAGCTTTTCCGAGTAGCCGGCAAGGGAGTATTCGCCGCCGCACAGGCACCAGTCGCTTATAATCGCGCGCTCGCACAGGGCGTACGCCTTGACGATTTCATTGAGCGAAATGTCGCTTCTTATCTCGCCCGAGTTCTGCCCCTCCGAAATGATTTTGCGGATGAGTTTGTAATAAACCCTGCTGTGGTCGAGCAGACTCCTGCTCCCCTTCGTGGTCATCTGCGAGGAATAGAGCCGCGCTATGAGTTCAACGGGAGTGCCGTTTTCCATCATCGAGAAAAGCTCCCTGTTGAGATACATAAGCTTCTGAAAGCAGGTCATATCGGGAGTCAGCGACCCCTTCAGCTCCTCATATCTGCCGTCAAACAGGTCGGAGAGGGAGTTGAGCAGATCGTCCTTGCCGTCGAAATAGTGGTAAAACGAGCCGCGCGAGGTGCCCGATTCATAGACTATCTCCTCAACGCTCGTGTTCTCGTAGCCCTGCTCGTAAAAGAGCTTCCAGGCGGCGTTTACGATTTTCGCCTTGGTGTTTTTGTTGGGCTTTCTTGCCATTTTTATACCTCTAATTCCGAAAGAACTTCGCCTACGTTTCTGTGGGTGATGAAGGTGGCGAGCGAGTCCATCTGCGTTTTGTCGCGGTTTATGAGCACAAGGTTCTCGCCGCCGAAATAGCGCACGAAGCCCGCCGCGGGGTAAACCGTAAGACTTGTGCCCGCGATTATGAGAGTGTCGGCTTTTGAAATATGATTGACCGCCTGAGTCACGGTTCTGTCGTCGAGCGGCTCCTCATAGAGCACCACATCCGGCTTGATTATGCCCCCGCAGGAGCATTCGGGAACGCCCCGCGAGTTGATTATGTAATCCACATCATAGCTTTTACCGCAGTTCATACAGTAATTTCTCATTACGCTGCCGTGAAGCTCGAGCACATTTTCGCTGCCCGCCGCCTGATGAAGGCCGTCGATATTCTGCGTTATTACCGCCTTTAACTTGCCCGCTTTTTCGAGTTTGGCGAGCGTGATGTGCGCCGGATTCGGCTTTTTGTCGGTAAACAGCATTTTGTCGCGGTAGAAGCGGTAAAACTCCTGTGTGTTTCTCATAAAGAAGGTGTGGCTCAAAATCGTTTCGGGCGGGTAATCGTATTTCTGATTGTAGAGCCCATCCACGCTTCTGAAATCGGGTATGCCGCTCTCGGTGGAAACTCCCGCCCCGCCGAAAAACACAATATAGTTGCTTTCGTCAATTATCTGCTGTAATGTTTTCATCTTTTTTATAAGTCAGGAATCTGAACACAAGGTCGTTGTATTCCATATAATCGCTCTCTTCGGCTATATACCAGCCGGGCTTTTTATCCATATCGGGGAAGAACTTTTCGGCGTCCTTGTCGCAGGCGTAAACCTTTGTTATGTACGCCGTGTCGCAGAAGTCAATCATCTGCGCGTAAACGGAGGCGCCGCCGCAGATATAGACAGAATCCGTGTCGAACTCCTTAAGTTTTTCAAGCATTTCGTCAATGCTTCTGCACACGATTACTCCCTCGGGAGCCCAGTCCGGGTCGTCGGAGAGGGCGACGGTTGTGCGCCCCGGGAGGGGTTTGGCGCCGGGCAGGGAAAGCACGGTTGCCATGCCCATAACAACGACATTGCCCATTGTTTTTTCCTTGAAATATTTCATATCGGCGGGGATGTGATAGAGCAGGTCGTTGTTGCTGCCTATGCCCCAGTTGCTGTCAACGCAGACTATTGTTTTCATCGGTAAAACCTCTCTTAAACCGCTACGGGGAATTTTGAGTCAAACTCGTGATATTTGTAATCGACAAGAGCCACGCTGTCCTTTGTGAAATCGTAGAAATCGGTAACGCTCTTGTCGAGCACGAACTTCGGAGCGTCAAAGGGCTTGCGCGAGATTAACTCCTCAACAATGGGCACGTGCCTGTCGTATATATGGGCGTCGGCTATAACGTGAACCATCTCGCCCGGCTCAAAGCCGCTGACCTGCGCGAACATGCAAAGAAGCGCCGAGTACTGGCAGATGTTCCAGCTGTTGGCGGCGAGCATATCCTGCGAGCGCTGATTGAGAATGCCGTTTAATTTATTGCCCGTGACATTGAAGGTCATACTGTAGGCGCAGGGGTAGAGAGCCATCTCGCTCAGATCCTGATGAACATAGATGTTTGTCATAATTCTGCGGCTCGCGGGGTTGTGCTTCAAATCATAGAGCACCTTGTCAACCTGGTCGAAATCGCCCTCGGGATAGTGGTGCTTTACGCCGAGCTGGTAGCCGTACGCCTTGCCGATTGAGCCGTTTTCGTCTGCCCAGGCATCCCACACGTGGCTGCCTAAATCCTTTACATTGTTGGACTTTTTCTGCCATATCCAGAGCAGCTCGTCAACGGCGCTCTTGATGAATGTTTTTCTCAGCGTGAGGGCGGGGAACTCCTTCTGCAGGTCGTATCTGTTGACAATGCAGAATTTTTTTATTGTGTGCGCGGGCGTGCCGTCATCCCAGCGCGGGCGCACCTCTCTGTCTGTGTCCCATATTCCGTTTTCAAGAATATCCCTGCAGTTCTGAATGAATACTTCGTCAGCGTAGCTCATAAAATCCTCCCGGTATATTAATGTTTAATTTATTTAAGCAGATAGCCGCACATAAAGCGCGCCTTATCGACAAACTCGTGGTAATCTTTATAGAGCACCGGCTCTTCCTTTTTGTTGCTTCTGTTATATACGATTATTCCCCCGTCCGTCTTTTCAACGCAGACCGTGTGAAGCCCCTTGAAGGGATGGTGGGCGTTCCAGAAGGAGATAATGCCGTATTTCGAGTATCTGAGGTGGTCGAAGAATTTGTCGAGGTTGAAGAACCTGTCTATGAAAATGTGGCGTTTGTCAAAGTATTTGTGAAGAAGATAGGGGTTTGAGCCGAACACGCCGAGCAGCACGCCGCTTTTCGGATACATCTCCCTCGCTATTTCGGCAAGCCCGGGGTTTTCCATACCCTCGAGCAGAAGGAAGTTGTAAATGGCTATCATCTCGCAGCCGTTATAGGACATCGGAAAAAGCCCGTAGCGCATTTTGCTTACGGGTCCGCAGCCCTGACCGTTGACCGTTCCCCTGCCGAGATCTATTGTTTTGTTGACTTTGAAATTTCTTTTTTCAAGCATCGTTTTACTCCGCGCGGTCTCTTATATAGTTTTTGAACAGAGGGCAGAAATCGGTCTGAATTATGTCGAAGCCCCTGTCAATAAGCCAGCCCCAGCCGTAATCGGGCGATACGACAAAGGCGCTGTCGTCCGAATGGCCCGCGGCGAGCACGGCGTTCTTGTTATAGACTATGGCGTTGGCGAAAACAACCATCCCCCCGGCGTGCATTTTTTCAATGTATTCCTGCGAGGCGACGGGTTCGTCCTCCTTTTCAAAGAGCACCTCCGCGCCAATGCAGTTTATGCCCTTTTCAATGAGCTTTTCCGTTATGTCGTCCCTGCTTCTGACAATCGGCATAAACATAAGGTCCGGCGCGCATTCAAGAATCTCTTTTATGTATTTATCTTTAATCGCGGATTTTACCACAACCTGCTTTTCGACCCCGCATTTTCTTATGCACCGCGTGATGCCGGGTATGTCGGTCCAGTATTTGTCAACATTTATATAGCACTTGCCCCTGAGATAATCGAAGACCTCCTCAAGGGTGTTTATTCCGAAATCGGTCACGCAGTCGTCCTGATTGACAAAGCGCAGTTTTTTTACCTTTTCGCTCTTCATTGCCGATATGAATTTTTTCTTTCTGAGATGCGCGGGCTCCATACCGGGGTGAAAGACGAAATACTCACCGTCAATACTTTTGGTGATGTCGAGTTCTATCATATCCGCCCCGCTCATAACAGCCGCTTTGAACGCCGCCATCGTGTTGCAGGGAACATCCGCGCCGGACACTCCCCTGTGTGCGCAGAGCAGGGTTTTTCCCCTCGAGTTTTCGAAAATGCTTTTTTCAAAATCAAACATATAAAATCACCTTTAATATTTTAACATAGAGCACCGCCGCGGTCAACAATTATAAAACGGTTGTAACACTTTTTATTGTGTGGTATAATCCGTTTGGAGGCGATATTATGTTTGACGGAAAGTTAAAGGCGGTCACATTCAGTTATGACGACGGCGTTACGCAGGACAGGCGGCTTATTGAAATATTCAACAAATACGGTCTCAGATGCACTTTCAATCTCAATTCCGGGCTTCTCGGCAAGGCGGGGCTGCTCATAAGAGACGGAGTCACCGTAGCCCACTGCAAGCCCGCGCCCGAAGAGGTGCGCGCCATTTACGAGGGGCACGAGATTGCCTCGCACACGCTGACGCATCCCATGCTGCCCGACCTCGGCGATGAGGAGATAATTGAGCAGGTTGAAAACGACCGTCTTAAACTCAGCGAACTCGCGGGCTATGAGGTTACGGGCTTTGCCTACCCCGGCGGTGGAGTAAATTTCAACTCACGGGTGGCTGAAATAATAAAGAACAACACGGGCATAAAATACGCCCGCACAACGGTCGCGAACGGCTCTTTCGATTTGCAGGAAAACCTTTTTGAGTTTGAGCCGACCGTTCACCACCACTCGCAGTTCGGCGAAATGGTTAAACTCGCCGAAAAGTTTATTGAACTCAAGCCCGACAAGCCGCAGATTCTTTACATCTGGGGTCACGCCTACGAGTTTGACATCTTCAATCAGTGGGCGGAGTTTGAGGAGTTCTGCAAAATGATAAGCGGAAAAAGCGACATTTTCTACGGCACGAACAGAGAGGTGCTGCTCGGGAAATAAATCTGCGTACGATGAAGCGGGTATTTGTCGGCGCAGCGGTCAAAACTTGCAGGCGCTCCAAGTCGTAAGCAAGTTTTGGGCACCGCAAGAGGGCAGGTTATTGTCGCCCGCAACACGACCGTCCGCGAGGACACAGAATCGGCGAAACGATTCTGTCATTGCGAGGCAGTGCGCACACTGCCGTGGCAATCTCGACAATTGTTGTAAAATAAACAGAGATTCCCACGGTCGAAACATGTTTCTCCCTCGGAATGACATAAAATACAGTTTCATCCGGAACGCCGGACGGCGTTCCCTGCATTTATAATCGGCGAAGCTCATAAATTACTCATTTCGCATTGCTCATTTCTCATTATAAAACGGCACGGAAGAATCCGTGCCCTACGGTAAAAATGGATATTGCGGAAAACAGCGGGCGCAGGCTGCCGCCCCTGTATTTCTCATAATAATTACGCCCGGCGCGAAGAGCACCGGGCTTCTTTTATTTAAGTTTCGCATTGAATGTGTAAACAACGAGGAGAGTTCCCTCACCGACGGATATCTCACCCGCTTCGCCGGTGAACTCGTTGCTCACTCCCAAAGGGTAATTGTTTGTGATTTTCGCGGTTTTGAGGGTGTATTTCAAGCTCTTTATGTTCACATCGCGGCACTCGGTATCGAGCGAGAAAACCGAGATATAGCCCGATGAGGAAGGGTCAAAAGTGAGTTTGCCGTTGTGAACCGCGGTGATAATCTCGTTGTCGCCGTAAAGATAAGCGGACACGCTCTTCTCTGCGAGCATGGCGAGGGTCTGAATGTTGGCGAAGGTGTGCGCGCTTCTGCCGCCCGTGCCGCCGAAAATGTGTATCTCGCCGCAGTCGAGGGCAAGTGCCTGCTCAACCGCCTCAAAGGTGTCGGTTTTATCCTTCACGGGGTTCAGTTTTATTACATTTTCACAGTCCGTCACGGCGGTTTTACCCGAGTCAAAATCGCCTATTACAAGGTCGGGCTTCACGCCGAGGGAGTCAAGATAATCCGCTCCGCCGTCCGCCGCGATTATCACGCTTCCCGTTACGGGTTTTTCATATCCGTAATATGTGCCCGCGCAGAAAATACTGCACGCTTTCTTTTCCATTTTAATCACCTCTTAAAATATATTCCAAAGCACGGCGTTTTGTCAAATATATTCTTGAAATAATCAAATATTATGCTATAATTGAAATATGTTTCAGGCGAAAATTTTATAAAGGAGTCCGGTTATGAAAAAATCACTTCTCAAAGTCGTTTCGGTAATACTCTGTATTTCGATGCTGTTTTCCGTGTGTTGCGTCTTCATAAGTGCCCAAACGCCGACCGACGACATCAACGAAAAATACAGTTATCTCACCAACAAGAACATAAATCCCGATGAGATAAGCAACGCCGTTGTTATTCCGGGCGTTTTCCAGTCCAAGGTGCGCCTTTACAACGATGACGGCTCTGTGGCAACCGACAAGAATGGCAAGGAGCTTGAAATGCCCTTCTTCCTTGAGGACACGGGCAGCATTGTAAGTCTGGCTCTCAAAAAATGCCTTCTTCCCCTTCTGCTCACTCTGTTCACCCAGCACGACTGGGGCGGAAAACTCGCCAAAAGCGTTGCCGGGGTTATAGGCGAAGTGCTCGGCGGCAAGATTCTCTCCGACAAAAACGGCGAGTTCGTTTATGACCAGAGAGCCGACTTTTATGACGGCTCAATAGCCGAGTTAAGGGAGCAGGGAAGAACGGACGACATCAAGTTCATTTTCGACCAGATTCCGCTTGACGACTACGCCTCCATTGTGGGCGAGGACCACCTCTATTACTTCTCCTACGCCTCCTTCGGCAACATCGACAAAATAGTTGACCAGCTCTATGAGTTCATACTCAAAGCGGCTGAGAACTCACCCACGGGCAAGGCGATTGTAATACCCATAAGCCAGGGCGGCACTCTCGCCAATAACCTTCTTGAACGCTATCCGCAGGTGGGCGAGGTTGTTGAGAGAATGATTTACATTGTTCCCGCTCTCGACGGTACAGTGCTCCTCGGCGAGATTTTCGAAAAGGGCATCATCGACGATGACGAGGCGCTTTACAGGGATGTTTTCCCCATTCTGCTCGACGAGAGCACCGGCTCGCTCATAAACATCTTTCTGCGCATTCTCCCCAACAGCGTTGTAAACGCCATACTCGACGAGGCGGTTGACGAGCTTGTCGGCAAATATCTCAAATACAGTACCTGCATGTGGGCTCTGCTTCCGCAGGCGAATTATCAGGGAGCCGCCGACAAATACTTAAACGGTCCCGACGACGCCTTCATCCGCTCACAGACGGACGCCTTCCACGAGGGGCAGGTAAAGGCGAAGGACAATATAAAATATGAGATGGAAACCTACGGGGTTGAGGTTTTCGATATATGCGACTACAACGCCGCTCTCTACCCCATCTGCGACTCCTGGAACAGCATGAACGCGGACGGCATAATCCAGCTCAATTCAACCTCCATGGGCGCCACGAGCGTCGCTGTTGATGTGCAGCTTCCCGAGGACTATGTTCCCGTTGACGGCGGCAAATATGTTGACAGCTACAATCTTGTTGACGCGGGCACGGGTCTTCTGCCCGACACCACCTTCTATTTCCACAACCAGAACCACGAGAGCACCGGAAGCAACGATGTTATTATGAAGCTCGCCATCTGCCTGCTCACCGATAAAGACTTCACAAGCGTAAACTCCTACCCCGACAAGTTCCCGCAGTTCAATGAGGGCAGAAACACCAAATCCTTCAGGAACCGTCTGAGGGACGCCGAGGCGATTGACCGGAGCAAACTCTCCGCCGAAAACGCCGCCGAACTCAGCGCGGCTATAGAGCAGGCGGAAACGGCGCTTGCCCAAACCGTTGTTGACAGAGAGGTATCGGGAGCCGCCGACGCGAGACTTTCGAAGATTCTCAACAGGATTAACGGCATTTCCGACGAGCCGACAATAGGCGACGAGATTTCCGGTAAAGTCGAAAACGGGCTTACCGCGATGCTCAAGGTTATCAGCGCCGCCCTCTTCAGCCTCCTCGGCGGCAAGGGATTCTCGGATGTTTTCAGAATTTTTTAAACAGTCGCTAATACTAAAGGAGCCGTTTATAATCGGCTCCTTGTTTTATGCCCTCCTCAATCTTGACTTGAGGATTTCTTTTGTGTAAAATTAAAAGCAATCATTATTCAATTTGAATGTCATAAAAGGGGTGAGAGTATGGACGCTGCCGGGGTTTTTCACGGTTTGCTCAAAAGAAGCAGAATAATAAGAAGATTCCCTAAACAGGTGGTTTCCATAGGCAATCAGCTTGTATCCTCCCCTCTGACGGCTTATGTTCTGCGTTTTCTCAACCGTACCGACAAATCCGAAAAAGAAAAGACAAGGGAAGAAAAGGAATATTTTGACGGTAAGAAAAGCGAAATTGACAGCAACTGCGCCCTTTTCGGCGATGAAAAAAGCAGAAAGATTTACAGGGGCGTCATTGAATACAGGTCCACATTGAACCCGAAGGCAATAAAGAATCTCAGCGAGCACCCGAGGCATCAGTACGCGGACGGCGTTCTGCTTCCGGTAAGGTCAACGGAAGTGTTTGTTGACGTGGGCGCGGGATTCGGGGAATCCACGGAAACGGTAAAAAAATTCTTTAACGAAAACACGTCGGGAGAATTTTCCTTTCGTCCGGTTTTCATAGACGCCGATCCGTTCAACCTTGATATCTGCCGCAAAACGGCAGGCGGCGGCGGAGAAAATCTTTTTCTCGAATGTGTCTGCGCCCGGAAGTCGGGGGAAAAAGTCAGTTTTCTGTCCGGCCTTTATCTTTCGAGCAGAATAGTCGGAAACGGTGAGAATGCGGGCGTAAAGGAACGTGAAACGGCGGCTGTTGACGACCTGTGCGACACTTACAATATAGCGCCCACATACATCAAATATGATATTGAAGGCGCGGATTTTGACGCGCTTCTCGGCTCGGCGCGTACAATAGAAAAATACCGCCCGCGGCTGGCCGTCTCCATCTACCACAGGAAAGAGCATGTAATTGAAATAATACAATGGATAAACGAGAACTATCCGTTTTACAAACTTTATGTAAGGCATTATTCCGGCGCGGCTTTTGACACGGTCCTTTACTGTATTCCTTAAAATAAAAGCAAAAAACTGCTTCACAATCGAAGCAGTTTTTTTATTTCCGCGTCAGAGCAATCGGGAATAAAGACCTTTCGCTTTTATTTAAGATTCGCGTCTATAAACTCCGAAACCTTCTTTTCGTACTCCTCTTTCGCGTCGTAGTAACTGAAGGCGTGAACGGCGCCGGGAACAATCAGTTTATCCTTCGCAGTGGGGCAGGCGTCGTAGAGTTTGTGGCACATATAGGTAGGAACGAAGGTGTCGGCGTCGCCGTGGATGAAGAGCACGGGATTTTTGGCGTATTTCATCTTGCCCAGAGGGTCGGCGTCCTTTTTGAGGTCGTAGCCCGCGAGAAGTCTGCACCAGATGTTGCCGAGCGACACAAGGAACGGCAGGTTCATGCCGAGCTTGTCCTTTACGGTGTTCACCATTTCTTCATAGGCGTTCGTAAAGCCGCAGTCCTCAATAACGAGTTTGACCTGCTCGGGCGGGTTGCTCTCGTTAACGGTCATAACGGTAGCCGCGCCCATTGAAATACCGTAGAGCAGTATTTCGATATCCTCGCCGAAGCGCTTGATGAGATAGTCAATCCAGTTGAGGATATCCTTGCTGTCGAGATAGCCGAAGCCGATTCTGTTGCCCTCGCTTCTGCCGTGGCCCCTGAGGTCGGGCAGAAAGTAGTTGTAGCCGCGCACATTGCGGTAGAATTTAAGGATGTGGCTGCACTCGTCGGGGCCGTTGCAGTTGTAGCCGTGAACGCAGATAATGAACTTGTTTGTCGGCTGCTCCGCGGGCACATACCACGCTTTGAGAGTGAGGCCGTCGGGCGATTTCATCGAGATATCCTCGGGGTTCAGGGAGTAGAGATAATCGTTGTTCGCCTTTCTCCATTCGTTCCTCTGAACCTTTTTCGGGTCGGTTTCGGGCTTCTTTACGCGCTTCGGGATAATACCGATTCTGAACGCGACAAACCCCGCCGCCGCGAGGATGATGAAAACGATGACAAGAATGAGAAGAATAATTCCGAATATAAGTCCCGGCATAAAAATACTCCCTTCACATTTCCGTATTGATTAAAGTATATCATTTATATATTTTTAAATCAATACAATATTTATTAAAAAAGCTCTTAACAAACGGAATATATTGTGTTATAATAACTTGTAATTTACATTTCCGGGAGAAAAGTGATGATAAAAGAGCTCATCGGCAAAAACTGTATGGTTATGGCTCACAGGGGCGCGAACGCTTACGCCCCTCAGAACACCATGCCCGCTTTTCAGAAGGCGTTTGACATGGGCTTCACGAGTTTTGAAACCGACATTCACTGCACGAAGGACGATGTGCTCGTAGTGTGCCACGACTACAAAATAAACCGTGTTTCGGACGGCATTGGCAAAATCGCCGACTACTCGCTCGATTTTCTGCGCACCTTCGACTTCGGCTCCTATTTCAACGACAGTTTCAGGAATCTGAAAATCGCCACGCTCGACGACCTTCTCAATCTTGTTTCGAGCGAGACCGCCTCGGGTATTATGAACATTGAGGTAAAGCACCCGCAGAACGGCGACAGAACCATTGTTGAAAAGCTGATTGACTCCGTAAAGGAGCACGGGCTTTACGAGCGGCTGCTTATTTCGAGCTTTGACGCGGGGCTTCTCCTGCACGCGAAAAAATACGCTCCCGACTGCAGAACGGGGCTTCTCTACCCCGGTCCGCCCGACACGCAGAATTCAATCAAAAATTTTCTCATCCCGCCCTTTAACCTCGCCAAAAACATAGGCGCTTACTCGCTCCACCCCGTTCACAATCTTATTACCGGGGATTTTGTGCGGAGAGCGCACGGCTTCGGCTTCAAGATATGCGCGTGGACGGTCAACAAAAGAAAGGATCTCGAAAGGTGCATAAGTTCGGGAGTTGACGCGGTTATTACGGATAATCCCGAACTCGCGAGAGACACAATAAACAGGCTCAACCTGCAGAAATATATCTGATATGAATGTTTACGATTTTGACAACACGATTTACGACGGCGAGACCCTCGTTGACATAGTCGCCTTTTTCGCGAAACGCGACCCGAAAGTGCTGCGCTATATACCGAAACTGCTCGTTCTCTGGGGCAAAGAGGTGTTTCACTTTTTCACAATCGAGGAGGCGCTCAGCGCGTTCAGCGGTTTTCTCGAGGGCTATTTCGTGACCATTACCGATATGGACAAACAGATAGTCGAGTTCTGGAACAAAAACGAGAAAAAGATAAAGCCGTTTTACAATGAGATACGCAGGGATGACGACGTGATTGTATCCGGCACAACGGATTTCATACTTGAGGAGATTGCGAAAAGAATCGGGATAAAGAATTATATCTGCTCCTCAATCGACAGCAAAACGGGCAAGTTCATCCGCCTTTGTTACAGAGAGAACAAGGTTGAGGCGTTTTACGAGCGCTTTCCCGGCGCTCACATTGAGAATTTTTACACAGATTCCATGAACGACAAGCCGATGATGGACATAAGCGACCATGTTTTTATTGTGAAGAAAAACAAAATAACGCAGATTAAATAACAGAAAATCCACCCGATAAGGGTGGATTTTTCAATGAGCAGTGAGGAGTGAGAAGTGAGGAATTGAGGGAGGGCTGCGCCCTCACCCGTTTATATGTCCTCGCGGACGTCCTTGCGGCGGGCGGATAATATCCGCCCCTACGGCGGCAAAACCTTGTTTTGCCCGGAACGCCGAACGGCGTTCCCTACGCGGCGGCTTTGGGGAAAGCCGCCCTACGGTTACAACAAGATTCATATAGTTTGCAGGGCGGGATGACCACATCCCGCCGTTTATAGAAATCAAAATTTCCCTCCGTCGTGGGCTCCTCCTTTGGGGGTGCGGGTTCCCGGTGGGAACCTCTGCCGAAGGCAGAAGCACCGACCGAGCCGGCAGGCGAGACAGGTGGCACGGTGTTGCAATGCAACATCGTGACGGAAGGAGTCTGCATATGTTTTGTCCTCGCGGACATCCTTGTTGCGGGCGGATAATATCCGCCCCTACGGCATATAATCGGCACAAAGTGCCCCTTAACTACTCATTTCTCCTTTCTCATTACTCATTACATAAAAAATCCACCCGATAAGGGTGGATTTGTTTTTTCAGTCTTCGAATGTGTCGTCCTTGTTTTTCTTTGTTTTCTTTCTCTTTGCCTTGCCGGCTTCCGCGGCTTCCTCAATCTTCTTGTTTTTCTCCGCTTCCGCCGCTTCCTTTGCAGCCGCCTTCTCGGCTTCCGCCTTTTCCATGGCGGTATTGTTGGTTGAAACCGCCCAGCGCGTAATCTTCATTTTGTTGCGGTCCGCGCCCGTTTCAATAACAAGAGAATCCTCTTTTACGGTTACGACTCTGCCCATAATGCCGCCGATTGTGGTTATTTCATCGCCGACCTGGATGCTGTCGCGCATCTCCTGCTCCTGCTGCTGCTTTTTCTTCTGCGGTCTTATCATAATGAAATACATTACCGCGAACATCGCGACAAGCATGATTATCATTGTGTAGCTTGATTTACCGTTGGCTGTGGTTGTGGTGGTTCCACCGCCGAATAAAAGGGGCATTGTTGTTAAGAAATTCATATATTTACCTCCAAAAATACTGCAAGTAATTATACAGTATAGATTGAAATTATGCAAGCATTATTTTTCATATTCTCGTGTCGAGTTTTTCGGTGTTTTCTCTGCGGAATTCGTCGAAGGTGCCGTTGTCAATCGAATCGCGTACGCGCCTCAAAAGATTGTTGTAAAAATAGAGATTGTGAATGACGCAAAGGCGCATTGCCAGCATTTCGCCGCACTTAAAGAGGTGGCGGATGTAGGAGCGCGAGAAGTTTCGGCAGGTGGGGCACCCGCAGGAGGGGTCAATCGGGCTTTCATCGCGCTCGTATTTTTTATTGTTCAGATTGATAATGCCCCCGTTTGTGAAAAGGTGGCCGTGGCGCGCGTTCCTGCTGGGCATAACGCAGTCAAAAAGGTCAACTCCCCTTGAGACCGCCTCGATTATATTTCCGGGTGTGCCGACACCCATAAGATAGCGTATTTTATCCTTCGGGGCAAAGGGCTCGACCACTGAGATTATGTGGTACATAACCTCCTTCGGCTCACCCACGGCAAGCCCGCCTATGGCGTAGCCGTCAAGCTCCATTTCGGCTATTCTTTTCATATTGTCGCTTCGCAGGTCGTCGTAGGTGGCGCCCTGGTTTATGCCGAATAAAAGCTGGTTTTTATTGATTGTTTCGGGCAGGGAGTTGAGGCGCTTCATTTCCGCCTTGCAGCGCTCAAGCCAGCGCTCGGTTCTCGCGCAGCTCTCCTTAGCGTAGGAGTATTCGGCGGGGTTTTCGACACATTCGTCAAACGCCATGGCTATTGTTGAGCCGAGGTGCGACTGAATCCGCATACTCTCCTCGGGGCCCATAAATATTTTTCTGCCGTCCACGTGGGAGTTGAACGAGACGCCCTCCTCCTTTATTTTGCGAAGCTGAGCGAGCGAAAACACCTGAAAGCCGCCGCTGTCGGTGAGAATGGGACCGTCCCAGCGGGTGAATTTGTGAAGCCCGCCCATATCGTAAACAACATCGTCGCCGGGTCTTACGTGAAGATGATAGGTGTTGCTGAGCATTACCTGACAGCCGATTTCCTTTAAATCAAAGGCGGAAAGAGCGCCCTTTATGGCTCCGCAGGTGGCAACGTTCATAAACGCGGGGGTCTGAAATGTTCCGTGAACGGTTTCAAACTCTCCCCTTCTCGCCGAGCCCTGTGTTTTAAGAAGTTTAAACATAAATCCTCCGGTTTCAGATAATCAGCATGGCGTCGCCCAGCGAGAAAAATCTGTAGCGCTCCGCGACCGCGACCTTATAGGCGTTCATAGTGTTTTCATAGCCGCAGAAGGCGCTTACAAGCATAATAAGCGTGCTCTCGGGCAGGTGGAAATTTGTTATGAGGGCGTCAATGCATTTGAACTCAAAGCCGGGATAGATAAAGATATCCGTCTCGCCCTCGTCCTCGCGGATTTCGCCGTATTTCGCAGCCACGGATTCAAGTGTTCTCGTGCAGGTTGTGCCCACGGCGAAGACCCTGCCGCCGTTTTTCTTTGTTTCATTTATTATATCGGCGGTATCCCTTGAAACAAAGTATTTTTCGGTGTGCATATGGTGGTCTTCTATGTTCTCCGCCTTGACGGGTCTGAATGTGCCCAGACCCACATGAAGGGTCACGAACGAGACCTTTACGCCCATATCCCTTATTTCATCGAGGAGGGCCGGCGTGAAATGAAGCCCCGCTGTGGGAGCCGCAGCGCTGCCGTTTATTTTCGCGTAAACGGTCTGGTATCTTTCGGGGTCCTCGAGTTTTTTCGTTATATAGTGCGGAAGCGGCATTTCGCCGATTCTGTCGAGTGTTTCATAGAAATTGTTTTCATATTCAAAGCGGGCTATTCTGTTGCCGTCGGGCAGAACCTCAATTATCTCTGCCTTCATAAGCCCGTCTCCGAATATGAATCTGTGACCCTCGCGCGCCTTTTTGCCGGGGCCTGTTATAACCTCCCAGTCGCTCTCGGTTTTGCGCTTGAGCAGAAGGAACTCGACGGTCGCTCCCGTGTCCTCCCTCACGCCGTAAAGACGGGCGGGAATAACTCTTGTATCGTTTAAAATAAGGCAGTCGCCGGGTCTGAAATACCCTTTTATATCCCTGAAAATTTTATGTTCGATTTTGCCGTTTTCCCTGCCGAGCACAAGCAGGCGGGAGGAATCTCTCGGCTCAACGGGAGACTGAGCGATAAGCTCCTCGGGCAGGTCGTAAAAGAAATCGCTTTTTTTCATTGATTATCCCCAAAAATGTTTCAAAAATTTTATTAATTTCTACAATATATTGTTTGACATAAAAGAATTATAATGATAAACTATAAAATTGAATTATTTATTTTGTGCGTAATATTTTCAAGTTATTATAAATCATAACCGCAGAAATTACAACACAAAAGTTTTCGAAAGAAGGATTTGATTATGAAACATTACAGAGTCGGTATTGTCGGCGCTACCGGTATGGTCGGTCAGCGTTTCGCCACACTGCTTGAAAACCACCCCTGGTTTGAGGTTGTAGCCCTCGCGGCAAGCGCGCGCTCGGCAGGCAAAACCTACAAGGAAGCCGTCGGCGCCAAATGGTGCATGGCAAACCCCATTCCCGCGAATATGGAGAACATTGTTGTTATGGACGCCGCGGCGGACATAGACAGGATTACCGAAATGGTTGACTTCGTTTTCTGCGCGGTTGATATGAAGAAGGATGAAATCAAGGCGCTCGAAAAGGAATACGCCCTTCACGAATGCCCCGTTATCTCAAACAACAGCGCCAACAGGCACACTCCCGATGTTCCGATGATTGTTCCCGAGCTCAACCCCGACCACGCGAAAATCATTGAGGCGCAGAAAAAGCACCTCGGCACAAAGAGGGGCTTCATAGCTGTCAAATCCAACTGCTCGCTCCAGAGCTATGTTCCCGCCCTTTTCCCGCTGCACGAAAAATTCGGCGTAAAGGATGTACTTGTGTGCACATATCAGGCGATATCCGGCGCGGGCAAAACCTTTGAGAGATGGCCCGAGATGGTCGATAACGTAATCCCCTTCATCGGCGGCGAGGAAGAAAAATCCGAAATCGAACCCCTCAAGATATTCGGCAAAATCGAAGGCGAGGAAATCGTTCCCGCGACAAAGCCCAACTTCACGGCTCAGTGCCTGAGAGTTGCCTGCTCGGACGGCCACATGGCGGCTGTTTTCGCGAGATTTGACAAAAAGCCCTCCAAGGAAGAGATTCTCGATATATGGAAGAGCTATAAGGGCTATCCGCAGGAGGCGGAACTTCCCAGCGCTCCCAAACAGTTCCTCAACTACTTTGAGGAGGACAATCTCCCCCAGACAAAACTCCAGCGCAATCTCGAAGGCGGCATGGCGATTTCAATCGGCCGTCTGCGTGAAGATACACAGTATGACTACAAATTCGTCTGCCTTTCACACAACACCCTTCGCGGTGCGGCGGGCGGCGCCGTGCTTATGGCGGAACAGCTCTGCAACCAGGGCTATATCGAAACCAAATTTTAATTAACTCACAGTGAGGTAAAACTTATGAAACCCGTTGTATTCACAGGCGCGGGCGTTGCCATCATTACGCCCTTCAATGAAGACTGCACCGTAAACTACGACCGTTTCGCTCAGATTATCGAGGATCAGATAGCCGGCGGCACGGACGCCATAGTTGTATGCGGCACCACAGGCGAGAGCGCGACCCTCAACCACGAGGAGCACATCGACGTTATCAAATACTGCGTTGATGTTGTAAACCACAGAATACCCGTTATAGCGGGCGCGGGCAGCAACGAGACGGAATACGCCGTGCGTCTTTCCAACGACGCCGAAAAAGCGGGCGTTGACGCTCTTCTCTCCGTTACCCCCTACTACAACAAAACATCGCAGCGCGGTCTTGTTGCCCACTACAATTTCATAGCGGACAGAGTCAGCGCCCCGATTATCCTTTACAATGTTCCCTCAAGAACGGGCGTTAACATCAAACCCGAAACCTACGCTCAGCTCGCTCAGCACAAGAGAATCGTAGCCACCAAGGAAGCAAACGGCAACCTCTCCGAAATAGTCAAGACCGTTGCTCTTTGCGGCGACGACCTCACAATTTACTCGGGCGATGACGACCAGACAACAGCCATTATGTCACTCGGCGGCAAGGGCGTTATTTCCGTGCTTTCAAATGTCGCCCCCGCGGCGGCTCACGGCATCGCTCAGGCGGCACTCGACGGCGACTTCGCGTTAAGCCGCAAGCTTCAGGTTGAATGGCTCGACGTCTGCAACAATATGTTCATTGATGTCAACCCCATCCCCGTCAAGGAAGCGATGAATATGATGGGTATGAATGTCGGCCCCTGCCGTCTTCCTCTCTATGAGATGGATGACGCGTCCAAAGAAAAACTCTACGCCTCCCTCAAAAAGCACAATCTCGTAAAATAAAATCAGGAGCGGTTTTTATGACAGGTATTTTACTCTGCGGCGCTCTCGGCAAAATGGGCAGAGCGGTATGCGCCAAAGCCGCTGAAAGCGACGGCTTCACCGTTGTTGCGGGCATAGATATAGCGAGCGCGAAGGATGTTGATTTTCCCGTATATGCCGATTTCGGTATGATTCCCGAAAAGGTGTTAAAGAAAATCGACGTTGTAATCGATTTTTCAAATCCCGCGCTGTTTGACAGTCTGCTTAAATTCTTATTAAAGAACAAGAAGCCCGCGGTCATAGCCACAACGGGTTTAAGCGAGGAGCAGATTGTAAAACTCAAATCCGCCGCCTACGAAATTCCCGTTTTCTTCAGCGCGAATATGTCACTCGGCGTGAATCTTGTGTGCGAGCTCTCCCGCAGGGCGGCGAAAGCCCTCGGCGGGGATTTCGACATTGAGATTCTTGAGATGCACCACAACCAGAAGGTTGACGCGCCGAGCGGCACGGCTCTTATGATTGCCGACAGCATTTCCTCAGCGCTTGAGACAAAGCCCGTATATGAATACGACAGGCACTCAAAGCGTGAGAAACGCACGAAGAACGAAATAGGCATTCAGTCGATAAGAGGCGGCAATATCACGGGCGAGCACCAGGTTATTTTCGCGGGCAACGACGAGATTATAACAATCTCCCACTCCGCGAGAAGCAAAACGCTGTTCGCTTCGGGCGCTCTCAACGCGGCAAAGATGATAACCGGCAAGGAAAACGGTCTTTACACAATGAAAGAACTCATTGACGGCTGAGAGGAGTAAACAATGAAAATCATTGACAATATAACCGTATATGATGAAATCACCCTTATCGGCATAAGCAACACCTCCGCCGACATTGAGCACATAGCGAGGGTTTTCAATATGTTTGCCGAGGCGGACATCAATGTTGACATGATTTCGCAGCTGCCTCCCGGAGGAGCGAATTCGGGTTTCTCGTTCACGGTGGGCGACAGCGACTTTGTAAAGGTTCTCGCAATCTGCGCGGAACTTCGCAAATTGAACAGCGAAATTAAAATCAGCGTAAGCAGCGGCAACACAAAAATTTCCGTATCGGGCGAGGCAATGCGCGATTTAAGCGGCGTAGCGGCAAAGATATTCACCGCCGCGGCAAAGGCGAACGCCGATGTGAGAATGATTACCACCTCCGAAACGGATGTTTCCCTGCTCGTGGTGAGCACCGATTCCGAAAGCGTTGTAAAATCAATTGAAAACGCCTTCAGCGAATAATTTAAGTTCATAAAAGATTAACGGCTTACAGAGAAATCTGCAAGCCGTTTTTGTTATTCGAGTTCGAACGCTCCGGTGTATAAATCGTAATACACTCCGCGTTTCTCAATAAGCGCTTTGTGGTCGCCGCGCTCGATAATCGAGCCGTGGTCGAGCACCATAATAACATCGGAGTTCCTGACAGTTGAAAGGCGGTGGGCTATTACAAACACCGTTCTGCCCTCCATAAGCTTGTCCATTCCGCGCTGGACTATCGCCTCGGTTCTCGTGTCGATTGAGGAGGTCGCCTCGTCGAGAATCATAACGGGAGGGTTCGCGACCGCCGCGCGGG
This sequence comes from Clostridiaceae bacterium, assembly GCA_016285645.1. Lineage (GTDB taxonomy): Bacteria > Bacillota > Clostridia > Oscillospirales > Acutalibacteraceae > CAG-177. The sequence continues at coordinate 90,460 of JAEERC010000044.1, forward strand.
CTATCGATATAAGCTGCCTCTGCCCCTGCGACAGATTGGAGCCGTTGTTTGTAAGCACGGTTTTGTAGCCGTCGGGCAGTCGGGTTATGAAGCCGTCCGCGCCCGCGAGTTCAGCCGCCTTAACGCATTCCTCATCGGTGGCGTCGAGGTTTCCGTACCTTATGTTGTCAAGTACCGTGCCCGTGAAAAGATTGGTCTCCTGCAGAACCACTCCTAGAGAGCGGCGCAGGTCGGATTTCTTTATTTTATTGATGTTTATTCCGTCATATCTTATTTTGCCGTCTGCTATGTCGTAAAACCTGTTTATGAGGTTTGTGATTGTTGTTTTGCCCGCTCCCGTGGCGCCCACGAAAGCCACCTTCTGACCGGGTTTGGCGTAAACGGAAATGTTGTGAAGAACCTCCTTGCCCTCAACATAGGAGAAATCGACCTCATTGAGAGTGACATCACCCATAAGGCGTGTGTAGGAGAGAGTGCCGTCGCCGTGGGGATGCTTCCACGCCCACTTGCCGGTGTATTTTTCACTCTCGGTGATTGTGCCGTCATCCGCGACTTCGGCGTTTACGAGCGTCACATAGCCCTCGTCGGGCTCGGGCTCCTCATCCATAAGCGAGAATATACGCTGCGCTCCCGCCATGGCCATAACAACGGCGTTAATCTGCTGGCTGACATTGTTGATGTTGCCCGTGAACTGCTTTGTCATATTCATAAACGGAACGAGTATGCTTATTCCGAAAGCCATACCGGAAATGCTGACATTCTTTATATCCGTCAAAAGGAGCAGACCGCCCACCGTGGCGGTGAGAACATAGAGAAGGTTGCCGATATTCATAATAACGGGGGCTAAAATGTTCGCGTAGGCGTGCGCCTTGAAGCTGTCGCGGAAGAGCGCCTCGTTCGTCTCCCTGAAGCCGTCCTTCGCCTGTTCCTCGTGGCAGAAGACCTTTATCACCTTGCTGCCGTTCATCATTTCCTGAATGAAGCCCTCCGCCTTGCCCGTGGATATCTGCTGGCGCATAAAGTATTTTGCCGAGCCGCCGCCGAATTTTTTGGAAACGAGCATCATCACAGCCGCTCCGAAAACTATGAGAATCGTCATCCACAAACTGTAATAGAGCATTATTCCGAACACCACGGCAACTATAACGGCGGAGTTTATAAGCTGCGGCATTGCCCTTGAAATCAACTCGCGGACGGCGTCGGTGTCGTTTGTGTAGCGGCTCATTATGTCGCCGTGCTTGTTTTGGTCAAAGAATCTTACGGGAAGGTTCTGCATACCGTCAAACATAGTGCGCCTTATTCTGTCGAGGAAGCCCTGCGTGATGTAAGCCATAAGCTGGTTGTAAACCGCCACCGAGCAGAGCGAGAGAAAATACATAAAGGCGAGTTTTAAAATGAGGGGCAGTATCTGCGCCTTCGCGCCCGCCCAGTCGCCCGCGAGATAGCACTGCTCCACAACGGCGAAAATCTTCTGGTTGAATATAGCCGGCAGGCACGAGCATACCGCGGAAAACACAATGCAGGCAACGGTTACCGGCATAAGCACCGGGAAAAAGCCGAAGAGCATTTTAAAGAGCCGTTTGAGAACGGCGGGGCTGACGTTTTCTTTATTCATCGCCGTCACCTCCGTTCACCTGCCTCGAATAGATATCGCGGTAGATTTCGTTGGTCTCAAGGAGTTCTTTATGCGTGCCCGTACCGTTTATTCTGCCGCCGTCCATAACGATTATCAAATCGGCGTCCTCAACGGACGAGACTCTCTGCGCGATAATAAGTTTGGTCGTTTCGGGGATGTATTCCTTGAAACTCTTTCGGATAAACGCGTCCGTTCTTGTGTCAACGGCGCTGGTGGAATCGTCGAGAATGAGGATTTTCGGCTTTTTGAGAAGCGCTCTGGCAATACACAGGCGCTGTTTCTGACCGCCCGAAACATTGGTGCCGCCCTGCTCAATCATTGTCTCATACCCGTCCGGGAAGGACATAACAAAATCGTGAGCGCAGGCGAGCTTGCAGGCGTCCTCAAGTTCCTCCTGCGTGGCTTCGGGATTGCCCCACCTGAGGTTTTCGGCTATTGTGCCCGAGAACAGAAGGTTCTTCTGAAGCACCATGGCAACGCTGTCGCGTATGGTGTCAAGCGAATAATTCTTTACATTTATTCCGCCCACTTTCACCGCGCCCTCGCCCTCACCGAGATCGTAGAGGCGGGGAATCAACTGCACAAGCGAGGATTTGCCCGAGCCCGTGCCGCCGAGAATGCCGACGGTCATTCCCGAGTCAATGTGAATATTTATATCCTTGAGCGAGTAGTTTTCGGAGTTTTTGGAATATCTGTAATTGACGTTCTCAAAATCGATTGAGCCGTCCTTCACCTGTGTTACGGGGTTTTCGGGCTCGGTTATGGCGGGCTCCTCACCGAGCACCTCGCACACTCTCTTTATCGATTCAACCGAGATTGTGATAATAACGAAAATAAGCGAGAGCATCATAAGACTGAGCATTATCTGCATACCGTAGGTGAGCATTGCCGACATCTGCCCCACATTCACGGTCGCTCCCCTGCTCTGTACTGTAAGCTTTGAGCCGATGAGCATAACGAAAATCATATTGGCGTAAACGCACACCTGAAGTATGGGCGCGTTGAGGGCGACGATTCTTTCGGCGAAGGTGAAGTCTTTTCTTATGTTGTCGGAGGCGGAGGCGAACTTTTCCTTTTCGTACTCCTCGCGCGAAAAGCCCTTGACCACTCTCATAGCGCGGACGTTTTCCTCAATGGATTCGTTCAATTTGTCGTATTTTCTGAAGACCCTTCTGAAAGCGGGCATCGCCTTTTTTGCTACAAGCCAGAGCCCCGTTGCCATAAACGGAACAATAATCACGAAGGACATGGCGAGCATACCGCCCATACGGTAAGCCATGATTATCGCGAAAACAATCATAAGCGGAGCGCGCACGGCGGTTCTTATTATCATCATATAGGACATCTGTATATTGTTGATGTCGGTTGTCATTCTTGTTACAAGCGAGGATGAGGAGAACCTGTCGATATTGTCAAACGAGAAGGTCTGCACCTTGTCGAAAATATCCTGCCTTAAATTCTTGGCGAAACCCGCCGACGCCTTGGCGCAGGTAAAGCCGGCTATGCCGCCGCAGGTGAGCGACGCGGCAGCCATAACGGTAAGGATGATGCCCGTTTTAACAACATAGGATATCTCCTCGCCCGCCTCTATTCTGTTTACAAGGTCGGCGGTCATAAACGGGATGAACACCTCTATTATGACCTCGGCAGTAATAAAGAAAAGCGTTACAAGGGAAAGATTTTTGTATTCGCGCACGCTTTTGAGAAGCTGCTTTACCAATTAACTGCCCTCCTTTCGGATATTACGGAAAATGATTATAATGCAAATATTTTTTAATTGCAATACACTATTTTTATAAAATAAGATAAATGTTTCTCAATATATTTGATTAATAAATATATATGTGTTATAATGATATGAAATTTGTAAAGAGGACCGGTTTTATGAAGCGTAACGACAACATTGAATACGCGGCGGGTATTGTTCCTTCCGAAAGGCAGCTTGCCTGGCAGGATCTTGAATTTTACGCCTTTATCCATTTCGGAATGAACACCTTCACCGATGTTGAGTGGGGCTCGGGCAACGAGGACCCCGAACTGTTCAACCCGAAAAATCTCGACGCCCGCCAGTGGGCGCGGCTTATCAAGCTTTCGGGCATGAGGGCGATGATTCTCACCTGCAAGCACCACGACGGCTTCTGCCTCTGGCCCTCGGCATATACCGACCACAGCGTAAAATACAGCCCGTGGAAGGACGGCAAGGGCGATGTTGTCAGGGAATGCGCGGACGCTTGCCGCGAATACGGCTTAAAGTTCGGCGTTTATCTCTCCCCGTGGGACAGGCACGATTCCCGCTACGGCGAGGGAGAGGCGTACAACAGATATTACAAGAACCAGTTGAAGGAACTGCTTACAAACTACGGCGACATATTCTGCGTATGGCTTGACGGCGCCTGCGGCGAGGGAAAGAACGGCAGAAAACAGGATTACGACTGGGAGGGCTACTACGCCGTTGTGCGCGAGCTTCAGCCCGGCGCCTGCATCTGCGTTACCGGCCCCGATGTGCGCTGGGTGGGCAACGAAGCCGGTGTATGCCGCTCAAGCGAATGGAGCGTTGTGCCCTACTGGCACAGTCTGCAGGCAACTGTTGAGGCGCAGTCACAGAAGGATGTTTCCAAGCCGCCGAGAAAGTTCTCGCCCCAGGATGTCGATCTCGGAAGCAGAAAGGCGATAAAGGGCTGCAACAAGCTTATATGGTACCCCGCCGAGGTCAACACCTCGCTGAGAAAGGGCTGGTTTTACCACGAGAGCGAGGACTACTCCTTAAAGCCGCTGAGAAAGCTTATGGATATCTATTACAACTCCGTCGGCGCGAACGGCTCCTTCCTTCTCAATCTCTCGCCCAACAAGGAGGGTAAAATCGCCGAGAAGGATGTTGAGACAATGATTTCCATGGGCGCGCAGCTCGAAATCGATTTCAACGAAAACCTCGCCGAGGATTCGGTAATAACCGACAACCGCCACCTTGACGACAGCCACACCGGGCAGGCGGCGCTCTCGTACAACCCGGAGGAATACTGGCATTCGGGCGAAAATCCCGACGGCTCCGAGCTTATTCTCGACCTCGGCGACGAGTATGATATAAACAAAATAGTACTGGCCGAGCACATACGCACCGGCCAGCAGATTGAAGAGTTCACTGTTTACATTAAAATAAAGGATAAATGGAAAAAGGTTTCCGAGGGTACCGTAATCGGTCACAAACGAATTTGCAGATTCGATGAGGAAAGAATAAGATATATCAAAGTCGTTATTGAAAAGGCGCGCTGCTTTGCCACCATTTCAAAATTTGAGGCGTATTGATTATTCCCAGGTTTTCCACACATCGGGGCAGTAACCTACGGTTGCCTGCTTACCGTTGCGAACAATCGGAGTTCTGAAAAGCTCGCCGTTTTCGAGCAGTTTTTCCTCCGCCGCCTCTTTGGTTATATACTTCATATATTCGCGCTCGTACGCCTTCGATTTTTCATTGACGAGCGCCTCCATAGAGCCGACCGCCGCCTTTACGGAATTGTATTCGCCTTTGCTCAGACTTTTCTGACTCAGGTCAATATACTGGAATTTTATTGAGCGCTCTTTAAACCATCTCTGCGCCTTTTTGGTGTCAAAACATTTTGACAGCCCGAAAATCTGAATGTTCATACTGCCCTCCCGGAGGTTTATTTACTGTATGATAATCAATATTCCGAAAGATGTCAATAGAATAATAACCTCATTGCGGCAATCGGGCGCGAAGGCTTACGCCGTGGGCGGAGCGGTAAGGGACAGCATTCTGGGAAGAAAGATAAACGACTGGGATGTTACGACGGATTTCACGGCTGATAAGGTAAAAGAGATTTTTTCGGATTACAGAACGGTTGACACCGGAATAAAGCACGGCACGGTAACGGTAATAATCGACAGAGAGCCCGTTGAGGTTACAACCTTCAGGATAGACGGCGGTTACTCAGACAACAGGCATCCCGACACCGTCACCTTCACGCCGCGCCTTGAGGACGACCTTGAGCGCAGGGATTTCACGGTAAACGCCCTTGCGTATAACGACAGCGAAGGTCTTATCGACCTGCACGGCGGGCTTGAGGATCTGAAAAACGGGATAATACGCTGTATAGGCGACCCCGACAGACGCTTCAATGAGGACGGGCTGAGGATTTTACGCGCTCTGAGATTCGCTTCTCAGCTGGGTTTTGTAATTGAGGAAAACACCGCGAAAAGCATTGTGAAAAACTTCGCTCTGCTCGGCAACATTTCAGCCGAGAGAATAAGCAAAGAGCTTTTCGGCCTGCTCGGCTCGCAGGGAGCGGCAAAAACAATAAAGGAATTCCCGCAGGTGTTTTCGGGTATTCTTCCCGAACTTGCCCCCGCGTTTGAAAACAGCATTGACACAGCGGTTCAGTCGCTTCAGAAATGTGACAACATCGCCGAACACAGATTGGCGGCTCTTATAGTAATCGCGGGCAGAACAGGCGATGAAACGCTTACGGGATTAAAACTTTCAAACGCCGCGCGCAACAGAATAAAAACGCTTGTTGAGTGCGCCGGAATACGGCTTGACACCCTCAATGAAACGGCTTTTCTCAAAAAACTCGGCTCGCTCGGGAAAGACGCCTCGCTTGACGCTCTTTCATTTCTCACCTCCCTTTACGGCACGGACAGAAGCGTTATTGAAAAGGCGGAAAAGGTATTTGAAAGCGGAAAATGCATAACCGTAAATCAGCTCGCCGTGAGCGGAAAAGACATAACCGCGTTTACGGGAGTTACGGGCAAGGCGGTGGGAGATACCCTGAACGCCCTGCTCGATATGGTTATTGAAAATAAAACACAAAACGAAAAGACCGCGCTTTTGAACGCGGCTCAAACACTTGATATAAGGAGAAACGGCAATGACTGAAACCGTAAAAATCGCCGACGCGCAGGAGTTTGACGCCTTTGTAGCGTCCTGCCCCAAGGGTCATATGATGCAGGCGAGCGCCTGGGGAAAGGTTAAGAACAACTGGGACTGGACCGGTGTGATTTCAAGGGACGAAAGCGGAAATATCAAGGGCGTGTGCGCCGTGCTTTCAAGAAAGATGCCGATGATGCCCTGGAAAATGATGTATGCCCCGAGAGGCCCCGTATGCGACCTGTCGGACAGTGAGACGGTCACCGAACTGCTCGAAGCCGTAAAGGAATACGGGCTTAAAAACAAGGCGTACGCCGTCACCATCGACACCGACGCCCTTATAACCGACACGGGTTACATCGACCTTCTCAAAAGTCTCGGCTATAAATTCAAGGACAATTCCGTCGATTTCAACACCATTCAATCAAGATATATCTTCCGTATGGATCTGCGCGGCAAAAACGAGGATGAAGCGATGATGATGATTCATTCCAAGGCGCGCAACTGCGTACGCAAGGCGATTAAAGAGGGCGTTGAAATTGTTGAAAAAGGCCCCGAAGCCGTTGAGGAATTCCACAGAATAATGCAGATAACCGGCGAGCGCGACAACTTCTCAACAAGAGGTCCCGAATACTTCAGAAGGGTTATGGACGCCTACGGTGAGAACGCGAGAATGTGCTTTGCCTACTATGACGGCAAGGCAATCGGCTGCACGCTTCACGTGCTTTACGGCGACAAGGTGTGGTGGCTCTACGGCGCGAGTTCCAACGAGCACAGGGATCTTCAGCCGAACTATCTGCTCCAGTGGGAAGCGATAAAATGGACGCTCTCAAAGGGCGCGGGCTGGTATGATTTAAGGGGCGGCTACCCGGACGAGAACAACCCGCTTCACGGCATTTTCAAATTCAAAAAGAAGTTCTGCAAGGAATATATGGAGTTTATGGGCGAGGCGGATCTGATAATCAGCAAGCCCGGCTTCGCCGCCGTGACCGCCGCGCAGAAGTTCCTCAAAAAGACAAAGAAAATAAGGGCGAAAATCAGCAACAGATAAAAAATATCCACCGGTTTTTCCGGTGGATTTTTTCTTTTATATCGGTTATATTTCCACATCCGCGTAAACGGCGTAGTGGTCGGAATAATATCTGCCGTATTCCTTTTTGTTTATGACTTTGAATTTAAGGGGCTTTACGGTGTTTTTGTCGATGAACACAAAGTCGATTATCGAATGAATCTTCGAGGGTCTGAAACCGTGGAAAGTAAAACAGTCATCCGTTTCGGGGCTTACCTTGCGCGCGTCAACCATATTGCCCGACACCATTTCAACATAGCAGTCGGTGTCCTGCTCCACATTGAAATCGCCTGTGCATACTACGGGCAGACCGCCGAAGGAGGCGGCTTTTTCCTTTATCATTTTAACGCCCTCAACTCTCGCGACCGTGCCGACGTGGTCGAGATGGGTGTTTATGTGAACATACGCCTTGCCCGTCTGTTTGTTGACGAGTTTCGCGTAGGTGCACACACGCACGCAGGCGGAATCCCAGCCCTTTGAGGGCACATCGGGAGTTTCCGAAATCCAGAAATTTCCACTCTCCGCAACATCATATAAATCTTTTTTATAGAATACGGCGGCGTATTCGCCCTCTGTTTTGCCGTCATCCCTGCCAACACCCACATAGCCGTATTCGGGAAGGTTTTCGGTAAGCTCCTTCATCCAGTGCTTGTGCGCCTCCTGAACGCCGAAGGAATCGGGCGAGGCGTCCTTTATGACCTTCACAACGCCCTTTACGCGCTTTAACCAGAAATGGGAGGGACTGCCGTAGCATAAAACGTTGAACGATAAAACTCTCATATTTTTATTCCTTTCAGAATATTATTTAACAAATGTTTCGGCGACTTCCCTCGCCTGCGATTTTGTCATACCGGGCTTTATTCCCGGGTTATAGAGCACCGAGACAACGCCCCAGTCGAGTTTTGAGGGCCAGGTCACGCTGTCGGATGTCTGATAAAAAACGCTGTTTTTATACCAATCCGAATCGTTCGGTATTCCCATCGCCTGCAGAAATTCCTCGCATATTACGGAATTGCGCTTTGAGCGGCTGACGATTGATGAATTAATTCCGATTACCGCCTTTGAAAGCGAGTAAGACGGGTTCCACACAAGACCGCAGTAGCCGTCATCGAAAAGCCCGAAATCGCTTATGAGCGAAGCGAGCTGAAGCCTGCCCGCGAACAGGATTATAATATCCGCATTCGATGAGTTCCCCGTAACGGATATGCCGGGGAAGCCGTCTATGGTGTTGAGCGTTGCGCAGAGCGAGCGGATTAATTCCTCGTCCCTGTCGTTGCTGTTGCCGCCAATATAGACGCGCACGGGCTTTGTCCATTTGAGCACCCTGCCGAGGTTTACGCCGCGTTCGCTGTTCATTGCCGTTTCAACGAAATAGTTGATAACCTGCTTTTTCGAATAGCCGTTTACGCTCACGCTCTTTGTTACGGGAACTGTGGTTTCGGGAGCCGCAGTTGTGGGTATTATAGCCGAAATAATCTCGGTTATCCTCTCAACAAGCCCCGTCGGCTCCTCGCTTACGGGCTCGGTCTGAATCTCCGTTACCGCTTCGGTGGGAATCTCCGTATGCGTTTCGCGAACGGTTGTTGTCTGAGTTTCCGTCGGCGGTTCGGTTATCCGTGTTGAGGGAACTGTGACGGTTTCGGTTATTGTCTGCGTACGCGTGGAGGCGTTTTCGGGCAACTGATGCCTTACCGCGCATCCCGCTATAAGGACGCACAGCGTGAAGGTCAGAATAACAGCGGCTGTTTTTTTAATCATCTTCGCCTCCTGTAACTGACCCCTCCCGTTTCCCTTACATATTCATCCGACACGCCGAGAAAGAAGGCGTACATCGGCGCGAAAGCGTCATAAATGCCGCACAGTTTGTTTATTATAGTCTCGTCCTCAAGTTCTTTGAGATTTGCCGAGGCGTAAACAAACCAGACCGCCTTCGCGTTATAGTATTTTTCAAGCCCGGGCGGACAGCCGTCCTTCGGCTTTTTATAGAGATTTTCCTCAAACACCGCGCCCGTTTTTTCAACGCTCGCGAGGGCTTCGAGAAACTGCCCGGTGTTCCCCCTTATCGCCTTGCGCCAGTATTCGAGAAGCGCGGGAGTCTGCATGAAAATTCCTATGCCCGCCGTGTACATCCGCGGAGTGAACTCAAACCACATACAGGGGTAGTGCGGCCACTCGTATTTGGGGCGCATGAACATAGCCCACATATTCTCGCGGTAGAGGTGCTGATCCTTTGTGTAGCGCGTGTCTCTGCGTATGCGCGAGACCATTTTTACGGGGTCGGTGCACATCACGGGGTCAATGTAGGAAATACGCTCCCCCACGGCAGCCGCTATCTGCCTCATAGGCGTTACGGCGGTTTTCTTTATAAGTTCCTTGTGCTCCTCGTAGAAATCGCGCGAGTCCCTGAATCTGTTCTCCGCGAGCAGAAGGAGAGCGTCGTTGTTTATGCCGTCAAATTTCATCATAAAAGTCCCTTTTTGAGTAAACTCCGGGCAGCGAGCATAACCGCGGTTTTGCCCGAGTGATAGTTGAGACCGCCCTGCATCCACACGGCGTACGGCTCGCGCAGAGGGGCGTCCGCCGAGAGTTCGATTGAAGCGCCCATAATGAACGCGCCCGCCGCCATAATCACCTTGCTGTCGTAGCCGGGCATATCCCACGGCTCGGGGGTCACAAACGAATCAACGGGAGCGCCCGACTGAATCCCCTCGCAGAAGGCGATGAGTTTTTCGGGGCTGCCGAGACGGATGCTCTGAATTATATCGTGTCGTTTCTCACCGGGTGCGGGAGTCACTTCATATCCCCTGCCCTTAAAGAACGCGCCCGCGAAGGCGGCTGTTTTAAGCGCCTCGCCCGTGACATGCGGGGCGTTGAAAATGCCCATAAACATATTTCTGTTTTCGCCGAAGGTCGCGCCGACCTCCCTGCCGAGACCTGGGGTGGTCATTCTGTAGGAGCAGAGTTCCACAAGATCTTTGCGCCCCGCTATATAGCCGCCGCTTCTGGCTATCCCCCCGCCCGCGTTCTTGATAAGCGAGCCCGCCATAAGGTCGGCACCCGCGTCGAGCGGCTCGGTCTTCTCAACAAACTCGCCGTAGCAGTTGTCAACCATAATGATTGAGTTGTGAATGTTTTTTACGGTTTTGACGATTTCGCCGATTTCGTCAACCGAAAGACTCGGCCTGAGCGAATAGCCGCGCGAGCGCTGGATATATACCATTTTCGGCTTTAACGCCGAAACCTGTTTCGATATCTCCTCAAGGTCGGGTCTGCCGTCTTTGCCGAGGTCAACCTGAACATATTTTATTCCGAGATCGGAAAGAGAGCCCTGACCCGCGCATTTTCCGCCGATGCCTATAACTCCGTGAATCGTGTCGTACGGAAGACCGGTAACGCTCATCATTACATCGCCGGGTCTCAGAACGCCGCAGAGCGCCACGGCGAGAGTGTGCGTGCCGCAGGTAAAGGAGTGCCTTACAAGGGCGTCCTCACCGCCGAAAACCTCGGCGTAGATTTTATCAAGCTTCTCCCTGCCCCTGTCGCCGTAGGCGTAGCCCGTGGAGACGGAAAAATCCGATTCGCTCACCTTGTTGCGTATAAAGGCGGAAAGCACCTTCTGCTGGTTATATTCGGTGATTTCGTTTATCGCCGAAAACTCCTGCGCCAGCGCGAGTTCGGTTTTCGCGGCGCTGTCAAGTATTGAATTGTCAATTTCAAAAAACAAGTTGTTCATAATTCACCGGGCTTTAAACCTGCGCCCATTTCCCGTAAACGGAAAAACCGCATTTTTCGTAAAAGTTCTTTAAACTGTCCTCACGGCAGAAAACAAAGACTCTTCTGCCGCAGTTTTTATATTTTGAGGCGAGCGCCTTTACAAGAAGCGAGGCGTAGCCCTTCCCCTGCGCGGCAGAGTCCGTGGCAATCGCCCCCAGAAGAACGCTGTCTTTACCCGCAAACAGGGCGGACGCCGTTGACATCAGTTTTCCGTCTTCATAAATCACCGCTAAATCGGCGGCGTTTTTGTTTAATCTTGAAACGAAATCCGCAAGAAAGCTCTCGTATGAGCCGAGCGGAAAACTCTTTGATTTGAGAAGATTGTAAACATCCCTGTAATCCGCCTGAGAGGAAAAACCGCAGTCGCCCGCTTCGGAACAGAACTCAACTATATATGACGAGGAGTAATCCTCAATGCCGAGTTTTCCGCAGTGTTTTTCGTTTAAAGTGACGGACACCTTCGGGATAAAGGCGAGGAACTCACGAAGTTCGTCAAAATCGGCGCTTTCACAGCATTCAACGGTGATGTTGCCATCGACGCTGCTCACAGCCGCCGTGCCGTCCTGAACCCAGAACCGGGCAAAGGAATTCCCGCCGCCGTAGGTTCTGAAAAGCGACTGAATTTTAGCGCTGTGGGGCGTTGCGGGCAGAAAATCGAATGAGTCCTCCCTTTTGGCAAGTTCAAGCATTCGCGTACTCCTCCGCGAGCAGTTTTATAAGTTTGTAACTCTCCTCCACATCGGAAAAATCTATGACGCAGGAGGGCGAATGCAGATAGCGGCAGGGCACCGAAACGGTGAGAACCTTTACTCCGCCCCTGCTTTTGTGAATGGCGCCTGCGTTGTTGCCGCCCGCCACCACGGTTTTTGTCTGCACCTTTATACCGTGCTCCCCGGCAAGTTTAAAGGCGTTTTCAAACAGTTCCTTGCCGTAAAGCGTGGATCTGTCCATAAACGAAACAACGGCGCCTTTGCCGAGAAGACAGACCTGCTTTTCGTTTTCAACACCCGGTATATCCGAGGCGGTCGTTGTCTCAACGCATATCGCGTAATCGGGAGCGACCGTGAAAGCCGCCGCCTGCGCGCCCCTTGTGCCGATTTCCTCCTGCACGGTGAAGGTGAAATACATATCGTAAGCGAGGTCGCTTTTAATCATTTCAACAAGTATGGCGCAGCCCGCCCTGTCATCGAGAGCGCGGCATTTCACGCGGTTTTCGCCGAACTCAACATAGTCCGAGTCAAAATACACGCTGTCGCCGGGTTTCACATATTCAAGCGCCTCTTCCTTTGTTGAAGCGCCGATGTCGATATAGAGCGAATCCTTATCGGGTATGGAGCGCGATTTCGCCTTGTCAACAAGATGAACGGGAACAAGACCGACAACGCCGGGTATTTTGTTTTTGCCGACTCTTACCGCCCTGCCGAGAAAGGATTTTGTGTTTATTCCGCCCGCGTTGGCGAACCTGAGAAGCCCGCCGTCCGTGATATAGGTGACGATGAAGCCGACCTCGTCCATATGGGCGTCGAGCATAACCTTGTTTTTCGGAGTTTCGGCGCCCTTTTTGAACACAATCAGATTTCCGAGCGGGTCAACGCTGTAATCGGCGTAATCCTTTATTTCGGAAATGATATAATCACGCACCTCATTCTCCCTGCCGGAGATGCCGTATAACTCACTTAAACTCTTAACTGTTTCCTTAAGCATCACGGTCGCTCCTTTCGAGAATGTAGGCAGCCGTAAGCTGAGCGACCGCCTCAACGTCGTCTACATTGACAACCTCAACGGCTGTGTGCATATTCCTCAGAGGAATCGACAGAAGAGCGGTTTTTACTCCGCCCGCCGATGTGCTTATCTCATCACAGTTTGTGCCCGTGCGCGAGCCCATAACATCGTACTGATATTTTATATTGTTCTTTTCCGCAAGCGACACAAGCGTTTCGGACATAGTGTTATCCAGCGCGGGGGCAAAGCCGACCATCGCTCCGCCGCCCGGTATTCCCGCTTCCTCATCCTTTACTCCCGGGGCTCTCGCGAAGCCGACATCGACGGCTACCGCCTCATCGGCGTTACTCGAAAAAGCGCCCGCGAGCGCGCCGCTGCCGCCCGTCTCCTCCTGAACGGAGAACAGAACGGTCAGGCCGCATGTTTCCCTGCCGCTGTTTTTAAGAATCTGAAGGCATCTGAGTATTGCCGCAACGCCCGCCCTGTCATCGAGGCAGGGGGATGTTATGCAGCCGCCGAGCAGTTGCGACTGCGGGGAATTGAAGGTGATTCTGTCGCCGGGCGAGACGAATTCCGACGCCTTCTCCTTCGACATACCTATATCGATATATACGCTGTCAAAATCGGCCGCCTCGTCCTCCTCGTCCTTCTTTGAAAGGTGCGGAGGAATGCTTGAGACAACGCCGTAAATTTTCTTTTTGCCCCATACCGTGACCTCGGAGGCGGACATGACTCTCGCGTCCGCGCCGCCGCATTTGGCTACGCGCAGAAAGCCGCTGTCGTCAATATAGGTCACTACAAGACCTATTCTGTCTATGTGGGCGTCGAGCAGGATGTTGACGCCTTTGCCCTCTTTTCTGCCCGTAACGCTGCCGAGAGCGTCCGTTTCGCAGGGCATATATTCGGAGAGATACTCAATCGCCTTTTTCGCGGCGTCGCCCTCATCGCCCGAAACTCCGCCGGCCGAGCAAAGGTCAAAAAGCAGTTCGGTTAAATTATAATCACTCATATCACTTTAACACCGCCGACAGGTCTGATGCTGAGCACATAGCAGGATTTTTCACCGAAAACGCCGGTCATAACCGCTTTGAACTCGCCGAGGAGTTCATCGGGAACAAACGCCTGGATTGTGCCCGCGAAGCCGCCGCCGTGAACTCTCCACGCGCCTTTGCCTTTGAGAATCTTCTCGCAAAGGGCAAGACCGATGCTCACGGGCTGGCTCTGAGGATCGGCGCAGGTAAACACGTTCTGGTTATACATATATGAGGAGCGTCCGCTCTCAATTACAAGGGCTTTGAACTTTTCAAAATCGCCCTGAGCGAGCGCCTGCGATTCGTCGAGCACTCTGTCGTTGTCGGCGTAGAAGTGAAGCGCCCTGAGCACCGCCCTGTCGCCGCATTTTTCCCTGATGAGCGGAATGTTCTCAACAAAACTCGCCTTGTCGGTCTCCCTTAAAACAGACGCGCCGAGGCACTGCGCCGCCGCTTCCATCTCGCTGCGAACGGCAGCGTAATCGTCGGTTAAATCGGAGTGGCTTCCGCCCGTGTTCACAATGCAGAGGCGGTGGCCGCAGGCGGCGAAATCAAAGTCGATTTTGTCAATAACGGGCTTTTCGGGGTTTTTGAAATCAATTTCAACAAAGCCGCCGACGGAGCAGGCGGTCTGGTCCATAAGTCCGCAGGGCTTGCCGAAAAACTCGTTTTCCGCCTTCTGGGCTATCTGCGCTATTTCAACGGCGCTCACAACGCCGTCATTGAAAAGGTTGTTTATAATCGTACCCACAAGCACCTCAAAAGCCGCGGACGAGGAAACGCCCGAGCCGGAAAGGACGTCCGAGGCGGTGGCTGCGTTGAATCCGCCGATTTTATAGCCCCTGCGGATGAACTCCGCGCACACTCCGCGCACGAGCGAAACGGATTTACCAGTCTCCTCCTGCTTGGGATACGGCTCCGACAGGTCAACAACATCCATTCTGTAGCCCTCGGATTTTATTCTTACAATGTTCTCGCCGTTCCCGGCGGCAAGACCGACGGCGTCAAGGTTCACGCCCGCCGCGAGCACTCTGCCTTTCTGGTGGTCGGTGTGGTTGCCGCATACCTCGGTTCTGCCGGGGGCGCTGAAAAAGCCGCACTCCTCCGCCGCTCCGTAGAGTTCCTCAAACGAGCGGGCTATTCTTTCATATCTGCTCTTCTGAAGGCCGATGTTCTCACTGCCGTAAAGCATGGCGAAGGTGCCGTCAAATTCACTGCCCCTTAAATCTTCAAGAAGTTTTTCGTAATTTCTGAGTGTAACTGCCATTGTGCCGTCTCCTTATGATTCTTTTTCTTTTTTGCTGTTTTTGGTTTTTTTGACGATGTGTTCGACAAACATAATAACGCCGTTTGTGGAAAGAAGGGTGATGGCGCTGAGTATGCATATAATCGTCAGCGGAAGCAGGAAGCCGATTGAAAGCGGATCAAAGGCGTTGCGGCCGACGATTGTGTATGAAACGAGTCTCGGAAGGAAGCCGAGGGTTGAGAGAAGCAGGAACTTGCGGTAGCCGAAGTTCATTGAGCCGTAAAGGGACGAAACCGTGTTTACGGGAATGCCCGGTATTACGCAGAGCATAACGAGAAGCCAGGGGTTGCCGCTGCCGTCCTGCAAAAGAAGCTTGCGCGCGCCGTTTACCTTGTTCACCATTTTCCACGCCATTCCGCCGCCCACAAAATAGCCCCAGAAATATTTGTAGGTGTACATTAAGCTTGTGCCGAGAATGCTCAGCGGAATTGCTATATAGGTGGGGAACATAAGACCCGCGAAAAAGCATACGGTTGATGTCGGGTAAATCGGAATAAAGAACTTTATGACATACAGCAGAAGAATCATCAGCGCTACCTTCCACGGCTGGGGTATGTGGAGGATATAATTCTTGAGCTGGTCGAGTTTCAAAAGAAGATTGTCGTACCACACCCACATCGCGTGGTATTTCCGAAGTGACATAACGACTATAAGAAGCAGGCCGAACGCAAGCAGAATAAGGCCCGCGAATGTAACCATTCTGTTTTTACTGCCTTTTTTTAACAGTTCAGCCACTTCCTTTCTTAAACATATTCAATTAATTATATATTATATTATAAAATTGGTCAAGCAAAATTAAGTTTTGCCGCCGAAAAAAATACGCTCTTTTCTATTCCATTTCAGCGGCGGTTCTGCTATAATTAATTGAAATAATTTCGGAGGTGCTTTATGAAAGCGGTACTGCTTGACGCCTATGCCACGAACCCCGGCGATTTAAGCTGGGAGGGCATTGAAAAATTATGCGATATAACGATATTCGACCGCACTCCCGCGGAACTTATTCCCGAGAGATGCGCGGGCTGTGAGATTATACTTACAAACAAAACCCCTTTAAGGCGCGAAACGCTTGAGAAACTGCCGGATGTAAAATACATCGGGCTTCTGAGCACGGGCTACAATGTTGTGGATATCGATTACTGTAAAGAGAAAAACATTCCCGTGTGCAATATTCCCGCATACTCCACGAACACCGTCGCTCAGCTGACCTTCGCGTTCATTCTCGAATTCTGCTCGCGAGTGGGAGTTCACAGCGAGGCGGTTCACAACAAGGAGTGGACGAACTGCTCGGATTTCTGCTTCTGGAAGGCGCCGCTTGTGGAGCTGAGCGGCAAATCGATAGGCATAATCGGGCTCGGCTCAATCGGCAAAAAGGTGGCAGACATAGCCGCGGCTTTCGGCATGGAAATATACGCCTGCACAAACCACCCCGCCCCCTACGGTAATGTAAAATTCGTCGATATGGACGAACTGCTCGCAAAGAGCGATTTTGTAACGGTTCACACTCCGCTCACTCCGAAAACCGAGAAAATGGTGAACGCCGGTTTCCTTAAAAAGATGAAGCCGACCGCCTTCCTGATTAACACATCACGAGGGCCCGCGGTGGATGACGCGGCGCTCGCGGACGCGCTCAATTCGGGCGAAATAGCGGGAGCGGGTCTCGATGTTCTCACAACCGAGCCGCCCCTCCCCGACAACCCGCTTGTGGGCTGTAAGAACTGCTTTATCACCCCGCACATCGCCTGGGCGGCGTTTGAGTGCAGGGAACGGCTTATCGATATTCTGACAGCGAATCTCAGGGGCTTCCTTGAGGGGAATGTGCAGAATTGTGTGTGGTGAAAAGTTTAACGGCACGGGTTTCCGTGCCGTTTTTTATGGGAAAATATGT
This sequence comes from Clostridiaceae bacterium, assembly GCA_016285645.1. Lineage (GTDB taxonomy): Bacteria > Bacillota > Clostridia > Oscillospirales > Acutalibacteraceae > CAG-177. The sequence goes on from JAEERC010000044.1 coordinate 107,765, forward strand.
TTTTGTCGACGGTAGTGCGGCGGGATGATTTTTCGCCACACCCGTCTTGCTCGTTTCACTCGCAATCCACCCTCTCCGTTCCCGGAGAGGGCTGTTTCAGATGAACACTTAGTTTTGTTTATCACATCGAATGTGGCGGAAATGAAGTACATGTGTCAAATTACACATGAAAACAGGTTGACATTGTGGCCCTCTCCGAGAACGGAGAGGGTGCCCCGAAGGGGTGGGTGTGGCGAACGGCACGGAAGAATTCGTGCCCTACATGGATAAATGAATTATGAAATGGTTTGGCGGCGGGATGAGGTCATCCCGCCCTACGGTGAAAACAAGAC
>JAEERC010000001.1 GCA_016285645.1 Clostridiaceae bacterium
CAGTACTGCAACATCGGCACAGTATCAGCCCGGCGCAACATATAACTTAACAGCAAACGTAACCCTGTATGCAGTTTGGGAACAGATTCCTGTGACCACATACACCCTGACATATAACGCAAACGGCGGCAGTGGCGCTCCTGCAAGTCAGACCGGCAACGGCAGTATTACGCTTTCAAGCACAAGGCCCACAAGAAGCGGCTATACTTTCAAAAAATGGAACACCAAAGCAGACGGATCGGGCATAAACTATAATCCCGGAGCTACATATAATCTTACCGCAAACGCAACCTTGTATGCCGTCTGGGAACAGAATTCCGTAACAACATACACATTAACATATGATACCAACGGCGGCTACGGACGGCCTGCAAGTCAGACAGGCAATGGAAATATCACCCTGTCAAATGTCAAGCCCGAAAGAGACGGTTATACATTCAAATGCTGGAATACCAACGTGAACGGAGCGGGAACAAGCTATAGTCCCGGCGCGACATATAACTTAACAGCAAACGCTACTCTTTATGCTGTATGGCAGAAGAATGAAACCCCGGAGAATCCCGATAACCCCGATAATAATCCGACAATCCAAATCCGCAACTTCACTCCCGTTCTGAACGTTCCCTGTAGGGCGACGGTTAAACTCAGGGCGGAGTTTGAAAACGCTCCCGAAGGCGCGACTGTTCACTGGTTCGATGACGGCGTTGACAGTCTGACAAGCGAAACCTGCACTATCACAAATTCCATCGGAACTCATACCGTTCAGGCAAAACTTATAAGCAAAGACGGCGAGGTGCTCGCGGAATCAGGAATTGAAACTATTGTCGCAAAATCCGGCTTCTTCTCAATAATTATCGCCTTCTTCAAAGCCCTCTTCGGCCTCCTTCCCGTAATTGAACAGTAACGACCATTACCATTATTCACGGGTCTGCCGTCCGGCAGACCCGTGATGCTTTGTTATGCGGAACCCCGGACTGAGTTCCGCACGGCGGCACGGAAGAATCCGTGCCCTACATTATCGAATAGATATTGCGGCAGATTGGCGGGCGAATAATATTCGCCCCTACGGCGTAAACTGAATATGCGGTCAACGGCGGGATGAGGTCATCCCGCCCTACATTTAAAACGGAATTCATATAGCATACAAGGCGGGACGGTTTCACCTCCCTTGACTCCCCGCTCCTGACACCTCATCAACTCCGCCCCTTGTCCTCCTCCCCGCTTTATGCTATAATCACATTATAAATCAAAAAAGGGGGAACCGCCTGTGATAATTGCCAACCACGCCCATGTTTTTCCGCGCGAAATAAAGGAGAGCGGCACAATCGACCGCCTCAAAGCGCTTATGGACGAATGCTCAATTGACAAAGCCGTATGCTTCGCGCCCTTTCCGGACAGGTTCGTTGAATCGGGTTTTCCCGGCGACCCAAACGGCTGGCTCGCCTCTCAGCTGAAGGGCGAAACCGATCTTTACGGCTTCGGCGTGATTGATTTCGACGCTCCCGATTTGAGCGGTCAGGTCAGCAGAATAAAGGAACTCGGCTTCAAGGGAATCAAAATGCACCCGCCCTATCAGGAGTTCAGAATCGACTCGCCCGAGGCGTTCGAGGTCTATGAGCAGGCGCAGGAGGAGGGGCTTTTCATCACCTTCCACTGCGGAATGCACTGGCACCGCCTGCGCGACAACCTGCCCGTGCTCTATGACGAGGTGGCGTGGAATTTTCCGCGGCTGCGTTTTTCGCTTGAGCATATCGGCGGTTACCACTTTTTCAACGACGCTTTGGCTGTGATGTGCAACAACACCCGCGGCGGTGTTCAGCCGCGCGTTTTCGCGGGCTGGACCTCGGTGACAGACAAAGACGGCCCCTCCGAGTGGTCGCTCACGGACGAGCAGCTCAAAACCGTGATTTTCCAGACGGGCGAGGACCGCAGCATTTTCGGCCTTGACTTCCCCTACAACAGCGCGGAGGATATAAAGGCGGACATCGCGCGGATACAAAATATGGACATCTCCGACACGGCAAAGTCGAATATTTTGTGTAATACCCTTAAAAATATTTTGGAGATTTAATAAAATCTTAATGCTTTTTAATCTTGAATCTTAACCTGTCAGGTGATAAAATAAGCCCGCAATTTTATGAGCGGAGAACAAAAAAATGACAGTTTACGATTTTGACAACACCATCTATGACGGCGAATCGGGCGTGGATCTCTTCCTCTACTGCTTAAAACGCGATCCCGCGCTCATCCGCAAGCTGCCCTGGGGGCTTAAAATTCTCAGGGATTACAAGGTGTCGAAGCTTTCAATCGACGACATCATCCACAAGTATTCCCCCGAGGTTGAGCGCTACGGAGTTGAAAAGGTCGGCGATCTCACCGCCCTCGCGGACGATTTCTGGAACACGCACGCCTACAAAATCAAGTCGTTCTACATCAAACAGCGCAGCGAAGACGACCTCATCATTTCCGCCTGCCTCGATTTCGTTCTCGAGGAAATCTGCAGGCGGCTCGGCATAAAGAATTACATCGCCAGCGAGGTCGAGTTCGACACCCGCAAGTTAAAGCGCTTCTGTTACCGCGACAACAAGGTTAAAATGTTCCGCGAGCGCTATCCCGAGGGCAACATCGACACCCTCTACACCGACTCCTACAACGACAAGCCCCTTATGGATATCTCCGACAATGTCTTTTTCGTCAAGGGCAGCACCATAAAGCAGATAAAAAAAGACGGCGTCGAAATCGCCTGACAAAACAACGGACAGCACGGAAAAGGGCGCGCAGCTAAGGGATTTAATAGATTTTGAAACGCTCTTTTCCGCCATAACGGCTTCAAAAAAAGGGATAGGCGCAAGCCTTATCCCTTTTTTGTTTATTGTTCTGACGAAAAATTTCTGTTTCAAAATTGCTTC
>JAEERC010000045.1 GCA_016285645.1 Clostridiaceae bacterium
ACAGAAAAATCTGCGGAAAGGAGCGGAGCAAATGCAAAAGAACAGGTCTGCGGGCACTCTTTCTCTGCCCGTAAAAGCTCTGCTTCTCATTATCCCGTTCCTCGCCGTTTTCATATCGCTGTTTTTCGGCAGATATCATATTCCACTGAGCGAAGTCGCGTTCTCACTCATAAAACCCGAAAGCGTTCCGCTCGCATCGCGTGTAGCGGTGCTTCATCTCCGCCTTCCCAGGGCGATTGCCTCCGCTTTTGTCGGCGCGTCTCTCGCGGTTTCGGGCGCGGCGTTTCAGAGCGTTTTCCGCAACCCGCTTGTAAATTCCGGCATTCTCGGCGTTTCAAACGGAGCGGGCTTCGGCGCCTGTGTTGCGATAGTTTTCTTCGGCGGCGGGGTATATACATATATTCTCTCTTTCATATTCGCCGTTGCCGCGGTTCTTCTCAGCTATTTCGCGGGCAGAATCTCGCGGGTTACAACATCAATCACAATGATTCTCGGCGGCGTTATTGTAGGCGCGTTTTTCAGCGCCCTTGTGTCAATAATGAAATATGTCGCCGACCCGTACAGCCAGCTTCCCTCAATAACATTCTGGTTTATGGGCAGCTTCGCTTCAATAAATTATTCCCACCTTTACGCCCTGATTCCGATGGGGCTCGGTATGCTTCTCATTTTTCTGTCACGGTGGAAACTCAATGTTCTGTCGATGGGCGAGAGAGAAGCCGCCTCACTCGGGCTTGATGTAAGAAAAGCGCAGATTCTCATTATAGGCGGCGCCACCCTCTGCACGGCAGCCGCCGTGTGCATAAGCGGCACCATCGGCTGGGTGGGGCTTGTGATTCCCCACATCGGCAGAATGCTCACGGGCAACAGCAACCAGAAGCTTATTCCCGTCAGCATATCTCTCGGAGCGGCGTTTATGGTAATTATGGACTTGCTCTCGCGTACGCTGACGGGTTCTGAAATACCCATAGGCATACTCTGCGCCCTCATCGGCACACCCTTCTTCGTTTATCTTCTCAAAAAGACGAAGGGAGGTTTCAGAGCGTGATTTTAAACATTGACAATCTCTCGTTTTCGTACGATAAAACACCGCTTCTTGAAAACCTTTCGCTTTCGGCGGATAAAGGCGAAATAATCTGCCTTCTCGGACCCAACGGAAGCGGAAAAACCACTCTGCTTGACTGTGTTCTCGGCTTCCACCGCACATTTTCGGGCAGCGTCGCCGTATGCGGCAAAGATGTTCTAACTCTTTCCCGTCCGGAACTCGCGAAACTTGTCTCCTATGTTCCGCAGGTTCACGCGCCGACTTTTCCCTACACCGTGCGCGAAGTTGTGCTTATGGGCAGAACGGCGCAGTCCGGGCTTTTCGGAGCGCCCGGAAAAGAAGATTACGAAATCTGTGATTACGCCATAGCCCGCACGGGGATTGAGGACTTTTCCGAAAGACCATACACCGAACTTTCGGGAGGCGAGCGAAAACTCGTTCTGTTGGCTCGCGCACTCGCGCAGAAAGCGCCTCTCATTGTTCTCGACGAGCCCACAAGTTCGCTCGATTTCAAAAACGAACTCCTCTTTCTCGAAATGCTCTCGGGTCTTGTGCGAAACGACGGGATATCCGTGCTTACGGCAACACACGCTTTACAGCATCCTCTGTATTTTGAATCGGAGGGCATACCCGCAAAAGCGGTTATGCTCAGCAAGGGCAAACCCTTCCGCACGGGCACACCCGACGAACTCATTACTCCGGAAACGCTCAGGGAGATTTACGGCGTTCAAGCCGAGGTTACGGAGATAAACGCCGGAGGCAAAACGGTAAAAACAGTTGCCGTTATCGGCAGTGACATACAATAAGGAGAACCCCTTATGAAAAGACGCGCGGCTCTTGTTCTCACTCTCATTTTAATAATTGTTTCACTCTGCGGCTGCACGCCGAAGGCGACCCCCGAAAAGGGCGATTTCGTTGTGACGGATTCCGTCGGCAGAGAGGTTTCCATACCTGAAAATCCGCAGTCCGTCTGCACGCTCTGCCCGTTCTCGGGCCCGATAATCGTTATGCTCGGCAGCGGAGACAAAATCACATCTTTTACGAACAACGCCGCGAGAAGCCGCCTGCTTATGCATATTTGCCCCTCGCTTGAAAACGCCGTTGTTGTCAAAAACAGCGGCTCGGTCAACGCCGAGGAAATAATGGCGAGAAACACGGATTTGATAATACTCAATTCGGGCGTCTATGAGGATTCAACCGAGCGCGCCAAAATCGACGCCATGGGAATTCCTTATATCGTAATTGACTACAACACCGTCGAAGACCAGCTTGAAGCCGTTGAGATTCTCGGCAAAACCTTCGGCAACACCGAAAAAGCGGAGGAATATATTTCATATTTCCGCTCTGTTATCGACCGCGCGCAGAAGGGCGCGCAGGGCACGCCGAAACGCCTTTATCACTCTGTCAACGAAGCGGTGCGTACCGATTATGAGGGCAGCTACTGCGCCGAATGGATAGCGCTGACGGGAGTCGAAAATGTTTCCGTCGAAAGCGGCAAGTTGAGCATTGAGGGCGAAAAGGCATACACAACCCTCGAGCAGATTTACGCCTGGAACCCCGACATAATCATCTGCAACGAGGCGCAGGTGGATGATTACATTCTGAGCGACTCCAAATGGCAGGGGCTTTCCTGCGTGCAGAACGGCGAGGTTTACCAGATTCCCATCGGCATAACAAGATGGGGGCATCCCTCAAGTTTTGAAACTCCTCTCGCGATTCTCTGGCTTATGAATCTGCTTTATCCCGACACATTCGAAGTCGATATGAACACCGAAATAAAAACCTTTTACAAAAACTTTTTCGGTTTTGAGATTAACGACGAATGGCTCGGCGCGATAATCGAAGGTACCGAAATGCGCGAGCCGAAAACCGAGCATAAGGAGGATGCCGCTTGAAACTGTTTGTCTGCATAGATGACACCGACAATTACGACAGCATCGGCACCGGTGAACTCCTTGAAAATATGATGGGCGAGGCGGCAATCAAAGGTCTCGCGAAAAGCGGGTTCACGGTCCGTTACCAGCTTTACATTCACGAAGATATTCCCTATACCTCCCACAACAGTTCAATGTGCTGCACAGCCGAAGCAACCGACCTTGAGGCGTTTACCGAATTCTGTGAGAATTATCTTGAGGAGAACTCCGCCGAGGGCTCCGACCCCGGTCTCTGCGTTCTGCCCGATGACGAAAATCTCGATTATTCCTCACTCATCGCTTTCGGAAAACGCGCGCAAAACGAGGTTCTCACAAAAAAGGATGCTTACGATGCGGCTGAAAGTTTCCCGGGCGAGATTCATCTGAGCGAGCACGGCGGCACGGGCGGCGGAATAATCGGTGCGCTCGCGGGCGCGGCTCTTCACGCGGGCAAAGAAGAAGGCAGAATCAAAGGCAAACTTCAGCCGCTTTTGAACAAGCCCGGATGGTCTCTCTCCGAATTCGCCTCGGTTTACGGTGTTGCCCGTTTTATCGATGAAGACGGCAATGAGATAACCGAAAATCTTTCAATCAGATTTGTTCACCCCACAAAACTGTTTTTCAGCAAAGGGCAGGTTACCGCTGTCATAGTTAACGAGAACGGCAGTTATATGCCCAAGCCCAAAATCAAGAAGAACAAAGAGAAAAGCCAATGACAGCATGGATGGAAATAAACGGAAAAACCGTATTTACAGGCGGCAAAATTGCGTTTGAAGATGCCGCGCGGGAAGCGGAAAACTGCCCGTTCTTCTCGGAGGACTGCGAAGATGAGCTTTTCTGCGATGATGAAACGAGTTGCTACAACTGCCGTTACCGCCGCTGGACAGCGGAGAGTTTTGAATGTATGAAGAGGTGTCCGAAATGAATAAAAATATAAGCGGGCGCGTGACGGTGTTGATCGCCGCCGTTCTGATTATGCTGACTTTTGCCTCCTCTGCTTTTGCAGAGGGCGGCAACGGCGACGGCACGGGCGGCGGAAAGGACAAGCCGCTCGCTCTCGAATCGTCAAGCATAGCGAACGGCGCGAAAAACGTGTCCCTTACGCCCGAAATAGTGCTGAACTTCAATAAAAATGTTGTTCATTTTACCGTGAAGGAAAACAATATGAAATGCTTCTCCATGACGGAATCGGGTGGCAAGGCAGTGCCCGTTGATGTCATAATGGGTGACGACCAGGTTGACCCCTCAATCAAGAGAACAGTCACAATAAAGCCGAAATCATCGCTCGAACCCGAAACGACCTATATTCTGAAAATAGGCAAGGATATCACATCAAAAAGCGGAGTAAGTCTCGGCAAAGATTACTATATCAGTTTCACAACGGGCGGGCAGGGCACACCGCCTGCGACCACGACCACCACAACGAAGGCAACAACAGCGAAGCCGTCAACAACCAAAAGCAGAGTGTCCGGCGGTTCGGCAAAAACTACAGTCCCACCCGCAGCAACCACCACCGTCAGCGAGCCGCAAACCGAAGTCACAACCCCGGCTGAAAGCACGGCGAACACCACACGCGCTCAGAGCACAACGGCTCGGGCAAAAACAACAAAAGCGCCGTCCACAACAAAGCAGCCCTCAACATCGGGAACGACCGCGTCAACCGTAACAAAATCAAACTCCTCCGTGACCGTTACGGTAAGCGCAACGGCTGAAACAACTGTTCCCGGCAAAGCGGGTGAATCGGTCACTTTTGCCTCAACCGAACCGGCTGTATATACGGTAACGGAATCGTCCGCGGAAGAAAGTGTTTCAATCGCCGAAAGGCATACATTAGCAAATGACGGTTCCGAAGAAAAAGAAGAAACCGACAAGCATTCAAAGAATACAGTAATTTATATCATCGCGGGCGCAATCGCGGCTGCCGCCGTTCCGGCAGTTGCGTTGACCATAAAAAAGTTCAATAAAAAAGAAAGGAAATATTGAAATGAAACGAACAACCTCAGTTCTCGCAGTACTGCTCGCGCTTCTTACGGCGCTCAACGTCACCGCATTCGCGGCGGGCGGCTCAGGCGGCGGCAACAATCCGCTCACAATCGATTCCGTAAAAGTCGGCGAAGACGATCTCACGGCGGAGTCCAAAATCTCCGGCAATTCCGAAATAGTGCTTACTTTCTCGAACAATGTCACGGAAGACACCGTCTGGGACGGCAACCTCGTTCTGATAAGAGTTGAGGATTCCGAAAATAACGCTGTGAGCGCAACCGTCTCCAAAGGCACCGAAAAAAACCAGATTTCCGTAACTCTCGGCGGTCTCGCAAAGGGCAGCTACACCCTTTACGCGGGCGCGGATATCAAAGCAAAGAACGGCAACACTCTCGGTGAGGAAAAGCCATATCCGTTCTCAGTCAAGGGCGAAGGCTCGGGCACCGGCGGCGGCAACAATCCTCTGAGTCTTGTTTCGGTCAAAGCGAATGACGCCGACCTTGAGGGCGCGGAGCTTGAAGCAAGCGGCAAGATAGTTATCACTTTTGACCGCGGTATGACCGAAAACCAGGCGGCAAACTTCGAGCAGATAGGCATCTATGACAAAGACGGCAAAAAAGTTGAAGGCGTTACTTTCTCCGATTTCACAAAGGACGATGACGGCAACAGCTACACCGAACTTTCCTATGAGAACCTTACCGGCGGCGAATATACCCTCAAGCTCGGCAAGGGCCTCAAAGCAAACAACGGAAAAACGCTCGGCGAAGACAAGGCAATTAACTTCACCGTAAAAGCTGAAGAAGAGCCCGAGGAGAAAACCATTCTTGATAAAATAGTTGATTTCTTCAAAATGATTATCGATTTCCTCAAGAACGCATTAAACAAAGTCCTCTCCCTCATAGGTGTTACCCTCTGATCACTCCGTGTTATTGCTAACGGCAAATCGGTAAAATAACTAAAAAACAGAAAACGCTCTGAGTGTATATTGCACTCAGAGCATTTTTTATGAAGAATAAAAAGTGGGTTTTTCCTCCGGGTGCTCCGGGCAAGCAAGGCGATCTGTGTTTGCGAGGTGGATAAACAGGCAGAAGCATCGACCGAGCCGGGAGGCGAGACAGGTGGATTGACCGCTTGCGGTCAAGACGGAAGGAGTCTGCTTTATTTTTTGTCCTCACGGACGTCCTTGTTGCGGGCGGATGATATCCGCCCCTACGTTATATAATCGGCGCTCGCGCCCCTTAATTGCTCATTTCTCCTTGCTCACTGCTTATTAATAAAAACGGCACGGAAGAATCCGTGCCCTACATTGACAATCAGGTTTGCGGTGGCTTGGCGGGCGGATGATATCCGCCCCTACGGTGTATAACTCTGTTATACCAAGCATTAAAACAGGGAACGCCGGGGCGTTCCCTGTTTTGTTTAACATTGTCAGCAGATTGATGTGAGGAGGTCGGCTATTGCCTTGCCGAGGATTTTTTCGATGAGTTCGGCGAAGAAGGCTTTGAGGCGGTCAAAGAAGCCGTTCTTTACCTTGACGCTCTGGATTTTGGTTGTGTCGAGGGTGTTGCCGTCTTTGTCAATAACCTCGGCATAAATGTTGTAATCCTCTGTCGGGTCTTCGACTGTGTAGCTTTCGCCCGTGCCGACATCCTCGCCGTTTACGAACCAGTGAATCTCCGCGCCCTCGGGCAGGCTGGAGGCGTCCGCGGTGTAGGTCACATCTTCCCTGTAGCCGATTTCGCTGTTCTCTTCATAATTCTCAATCTGAATTGAGGCTATGTTCTCATAAATCGGCTTGATTGTAATGTCGCTTGTGCCGAGGGTGTATTCCTCCCACTCGCCTGTGTATCCCGCTTTTTCGGGAACGGCAGGTTCGGTTATGCTTTCATCTTCAACAGTGAATGTTACCTTTTCAACCGTTTCGCCGTTTTCGTCAACGAAGGTCGCTGTATATTCAATCACCGTAAATTTGCCGTTGATTGTTACATCTTGGGCGGGCATTGTAGCGGGGATTTCGTCAACCCAGGCGAAAGTGTAGCCTGCTCTTTCATCAACCTCGGGCTCTGTTATATTGCCGCCGAAGGGGATTGTTTCGTTTTTATATGATTCTCCGTCAACCTTCCATGTGAGTTTATAATCAATGGGGGTTTCGGTATAAGTCGCCGTGTAAGTCGCGTCACCCGTTACCGGAACGATTGAGGGTGTCCACGCGAGGAACGAATATGTATATTCCGCAGTTGCTTCTTTTGTCGGCGTTTCGCCTGTATATGCAGGAGTTTCACCGTATGGAACCTGAACGCTCTGAAGCCCGGCGCCGTCATCATTGACGAACTCTACGGTGTGTTTGTCTTTAGCAAAATTCGCAACCAGATTGCGGTCACCCGTTACGGGGAATGAATATTTTGCGTTTGTGCTGACTTCAGCGCCGTTTTCCGTCCAATTGACGAAACTGTAATGATCGTTTGACAATGCGGTAACTGTTGCGTTTTCCCCGTAGTTATATGTTCCGGCTCCCGAAACCGTGCCGCCGTCCGGAAGATTCGCCGAAACCGAAACGCTCTTGACCTGAAGTTTGAAATTTGCGACAAGATTGCGGCTTTGTTCAACCGTGAATGAATACTTCGCGTTTGTGCTTACTACAGAGGTGCCTTCTGTCCAGCTGACAAAATCATAACCTGTTTCCGGCGCAGCGGTTAAAGCAACATCCGCACCTTTGTAGGTCTTGCCGCCGCCCGTTATTGTGCCGCCGCCGGTCGGGTTTGCCGTTACGGTTATTGTCAGAGGATTTGTTATGATTACATTTACTGCGGGGATTTTTTCATCCGCGGTAACATCATACACCAGGTAAACATCGCTGCCTGTTTCAAGCGGATCTATAATATAGTTTGCCGGTTCAACTATTTCATTGCCGTTCTCTGTAATTAAGCTGCCTTTAATCCACAGCGCGCCGTATCTTGTGCCGCCTTCGAGCGTCACAAAGCTGTCGCCGGAAACGGTAAAGTTTTCTTCATCTGAAAAATACAGACCTCTGCCATATGTGCCTGTGCATCCGGATTCAACCGAACTGTCTGATATTGTCAGCGCAGACGCGCAGAAAATGCCGTATTGATCTCCCGTGCCTTCGGCATAAACAGAGCTGTTTCTGATATCGATATCATCGGCGATGATGCCGGTGCCGCCGGAGTCACCACCAGTGGCTGTGACGTTGATATCCGCGCCGTCAATCAGCAAATCACAGTTTATTAAAATACCGTTTTTTTCTGCCGTTATTGAAAGTTTTCCGTCGCCGGTTAAGGCAAGGCCGGAAGATGCCGAATTGTTCACCATCCAGATACCGCGCTCCGCGGGACCGAGGGTATTTTCACCCTCAAGGTTGATTGTGATGTTAAACTCCTTGTTTTCAACAAGAATGTTTGAATCGTGTGTGCCGCCGGACTTATAAGACTGCGTGCCGGTGATTGTCGCGTTATTGAGATAAAGCGTGCCGCCCTTGCCGTCAGTGTCGGGCACGAATTTAACCGAGCCGCCGTCGGTGACTGCAATGCCGTCAAGCGCATCGAGTGAATCCGCATTGTCGCTCGTTACCTGATTGCCGCCGACCCAGAGGGGAAATTCAGCATTTTTCGGCGGCCAGTTTGCAAATAATATTTCATCCGCGGAAATCTGCCGTCCCTCTTCATCAAGGTTGAAGCCTTTGAGGTGCGGATAATATACACAATAGGTTTCATTTTCTTTTACAAGCCAGTTTTCATCTGTAAAGCCCGTCATATTATCAAGAGCGCTTTCACCGGTCATCTGCCCGGTAGTGAGGCCTGTGACATCTGTGACGGTGCCGTCATTATTTACTCCGACAGCATTCCAGTTGTTACTTTCACCTGCTTCGGTAATCACTGCCACATCCCTGTCATAATAACAGTTTGTGATTACACCGCTTCCTTCCGGATATCCTTCCCATTTGCCATTATAACCTGCCACGCCGCCGGAATAAGAAGTTAATCGGTCAACATCACCCGTTGCAGTTACCGTCACGTTGCCCGCGTTATAGCAGTCGATAACTTTATACTCATTGTTTCCGACAACGCCGCCGGTGCGAACATATGCGTCGGTATAGTATTCATAATTGTTTTTAATTGCCGTTACGCTTACATCACCCGAGTTATAGCAGTTCTGAATCGTGCCGACATTTTCGCCGATAAGACCGCCGGTATAGGTTAAGGAATGGACAAATTCACCTTTTACCGTAACATTGCCCGTGTTAAAGCAGTTGTCAACATAGTTGACGGTTGAGCCCGCCAGACCGCCGGCGTATGATTCGGAAACGACGCCGGTTGATTCCGCGGTCACATCACCCGTATTACAGCAGCCCGTAAGATTGTCAACAGGATTATCCCCGATTATTCCGCCGACATAGATTTCACCGGTTGCCCATCCTGCGAATTCTGTTTTTACCGTTGCATAAACATCGCCTGCGTTGAAACAGTTTTTAATCCCGCTGTACATAATTTGACTGTTTCCGGTTGAAACTATGCCGCCGGCATAAGCATGGGCAGCAGTATAATTATTGCCGGATGTTGCTATCGCTGCTGCCGTTGCCGTTATCTTTCCCGTGTTATAACAATCTGTGATAACGTCAACCGATATATAGGGTTGACTGATAATAATTAAATCAAAATGTCCAACAATACCGCCGGCATATGCATAGTAATAATATCCCGTTGACGTTATGTCGCCCGTATTATAACAGTTGTCAACTGTTCCGTTTGTGACAGTTCCGGCCACACCGCCGGCGCAGCCTCTGGCTGAAACCGGACCTGTGTTCCGGCAGTTAATGACCTGACCGGGCAAATAATACGACATCATTGACACGCCGGCATTTTCACCGACTAAGCCGCCGACAGCGTCTTCGCCGGAAACACTGCCTGTGTTATAGCAATTCTCGATTATTCCGCCATAGTTATATCCGGCCACGCCGCCGACATGTTTTTGTCCTGTTATGCTTCCGCCTTCAAGACCGACATTCCGGACTTTACCGCCTTCGTCGACATAACCGAAAAGGCCGGCGTAATCCTGTTGCGGGTTGTTGAAAGTCAGCCCGGTTATTTTATGACCGAGACCGTCAAATGTGCCGGTGTATCGATGGCCATAATCATTACCGATAGGAGTCCAGTCGTTCGCCTCGGCCGAAGCGGAGGCGTCGATATCCGCCGTAAGCACACCGATAAGACCCGTTTCGCCGCCGTTTACGCGGGAGGCGAATTCCTTCAGCTCCGCGTAATCTGATATCTCAAACGCATCCACAGTGTGAGTGCTCTCATAGGTTTCACCGTCTATAGTGACAGACGCTTTGGCTTCCGTGTAGCCGGGAACAGCTCCGTCCGGATTGGTATGAGTAAACGTGACTCTGTCCGCCCCGCCTGTTTTTTCGGCTCCGCAGCCGGCGCAGTATGCGGTGTATGTCGGGTGACTTACATCATCCCAGTTCCAGACCGGTTCGCCGTAATTGTGAGTATAGGAGAAGGTGCCCGAGGCCGATGTTCCCTGAACGGTAAAGGTGTCTCCGACATCATTTACATTGATATAAGAAGAACCAGAAGTAAACTTAGCTTTGTCAAAATTACAGGGTATTGTAATCGAAGTGAGTTCTGAACAACCGTAGAAAGTATAACCGCTGAAATCTGTAACGGAGTTGCTGCTGAATGTGACCGACTCAAGGTTACCGCAGCTGGCAAATGTGCCGTTCAGTGACGGAACATTCGCGCCGATTACCGCGGACTGAAGATTGGTACAGTTGCGGAAAGCATAAGTTCCCAAAGTAGTTACATTGTCCGGAATAACCACTGATTCAAGGTTTTGACAGTCTTGAAACGCATAATTGCCTATAGTTGTAACACCTTGCGGAATATCTATTGAAGACAAATTTTTGCATCCGTAAAAAGCATTTACTCCTATGGTTGTCAGTGCGCTGCCTTCACCGAATGATACAGATGTAAGATTAGTCATGTTTTGGAATGCCCGAACGCCGATTTTTTTGACGGTATCGGGAATTGTAATGCCTGTAACACCCGAAAACATAACGTCATTGAACGCACCGTCTCCGATTTCTATAACGATGTAATCACGATCATCAAGATGAAGAACGGACGGTATGGCTATGTTGCCGGAAATACTCACGGCTGCGTCAGCCGGCTCAGAGCCGGGGATAATCCTTACGCCGGTGCTGCCTTCGAGAATTTCATAACTCCACTTTATACCATCAACCTCATCGAACTCCGCGCCCGCCGTAACGGGAGCCGCTGCGCACACGCCCAGCGCCATAATAACGCTGAGCAGAATTGATAAAATCCTCTTGCCTGTTTTCATAAATCTTCCTCCTTAATTGAGAAATAAGAAACATAACATTATTATTTTAACATTATATATGTTAAATATCAAGAGTCAGATTACCGCTTTACCGTATAAAAAAACAAAAATCAAATTCTGCCCGAATTTGAATTCTGAAAAATGAAAGCGGCGCGACGGATGGTATGAATTTTATAATACATTTACGGCGGTATATTACCGGGGAAAGCAGCTGAAAAACGAATTTTTTTCCGTCCGGGTTTACAGCGGTGTATTTTGCCCGGAAAATTCCGGGGCACTGTTTTTCCGCGCTTTGAAAACGCGAAAAACCTCAGCAAATAATAAAACCTCGTCGTGAGACGAGGTTGATGTGTTCTATAAACTTGGAATAAAACAGATTTTAGTAATCTATTATTTTCAGAATATTATCTCCTGCAAGTTCAACTTTATACCTTTTCAAACCGTCACTAATTCCGTCTTTACCAAACAATTCTTTAAGTATTGCTTTGTTTCTGATTGTTATTCTCTTAATAAAAATATCGCCCATTGCGATATATATACCGTCTGCGACAGTGTGAAAACCTTTCTTTTTCCCCGGCTTGAACAGAGCCATTGCAATCCGCCCTTTTCGTTTGAATCATCTCCTCAAACATAACATATTTCATATATAACATCAAATATACGTAAGAGATAGGCCACTTTGTCTCAAGCCAAAAAACGGCGTATACGTAAGAGCCGGGCTTATATTTTTAAAAAAACTACACTTGGATAATAAACCGAAAAATGTTCTTCTTGAAAAAATATTGTGCATATTCTATAATTTGTGGTATAGGGGGTAATTATTATGACTTTCGAAACAAGAGAATCTGTTTTTTGGGAGGATAATATAGGTAACACTGTAAAAACTGGAGACTTACTGTTTACATTAAATAATAAATATAATATTGAAGTCGTAAATAAACTGAGTTCAAAATGCGAAACTTTTGGCTATGAACCAACGGTTGTTTTTCCGGATGGAAGATATATGTATTCGATTTATGTGATTTCTCTCTCTGCACTTGGTATTGATGGCATAAATGAGAAAAACGCTTCAAAGACGGGATTTGATGCAATAGGAAACTCTGTCAAAGCAGGCGATTATGTTTTGTCTGTTCAGCGCCTTAAAATGTATGCCAGGGTAGGAAGAATACTGAAAATAGCCAACGCAACCTGCCTTATTGAAGATGATAATGGCGAAACTCATCGCAGAAGATACAGAGAAATCATTTCTCTTACAGCAATCGGTAAAGAAAACATTAAAATTGAACATGAATATTATCTTTGAGGATATAGAGTCATTGTTTTACTTGTTTCTTCTTTTTTAGTTGACACATAGTTATATATCGAGTAGAATGGTTTTGCATCCGATGTTCGTGGTTGTCATCGGTTGTTAGGTTTTAACTCCTATCAAATGAGCTACTGGTTTGTGGTTGACCCGTAGCTCAATCTTTTTATTGCAGACCTGTTTATGGGACACCATATCGGGTAAAATGTTATTAATTACATTTGAATATATGTTCTCACAGAGCAAATTTATTGAAATACGCGCGTGTGCGTGCTATAATAAAAAACATTATAGAGCTTATTTATATTTTGCAACGGCATCATTTTAAAATAATTATATAAGGAGAAACAATGAAAAAGACAGCAGATCCAGGCTTTGACTACTTAAAAGAAATCGGCTTTGAGCGCATAATACGCAAAAACGGAATAAGAGACCGCCTTGCTGAAAAATACGGTAAAGCAAAAGCCGAACAACTTATAAGTCAAAGAGAAAAGATTCCTGATGGTTCAACGGAGTTCTATGAATTCAAAAACTCTGATCCGGTAATCAGTAAGTGTTACTCTGAGGCATATGATTACGACATTATAAGAAAGATTTGTAATTTCATTGACTCTCAAAAGGAATACTTCGGAGAAAAAATCCTTGAAGTTGGCTGTGAATCAGGCTATGTTACCGGATTCCTTGCAAAAACATTCCCAAATGCAACAATAGTTTCTATTGACAGAAGCAAATCGGCGGTCAGCATTGCTTCGCAAAGGATTGAGTCAATGGGAATAAAAAATGTCGAATTCCGGGTTGCTGCCTTGGACGAAATAACTGAGAAATTCGACACGGTCGTCTGTTCGAGAACAATTCAAGAAAACTTTGACAGTGATAGCATTCCTTTTGTTGGTGAACCGCTTTTGAGTCAGTTTGAAGAGTATGCCGCTCTGACAGAGGATTACTCAAAAAAACTTTTGCGTTGCATTAAGGAAAAAGGAACGATGTGCGTTTTTGAGCGCATCGGTCACGATCCGCTTATGTGTGGCTGGATGATAGGGTTGTGCAGGTTAAACTGCGCACCGCTGCTTAAGACTTACAAAGAGATAAAATGTGAGGAAATGGATGCAATAAACACATTCCAAGCGTTTGTCTGCCAAAATGGATATACAACAAACATTGATTCAATAATAGATTTATGGTCAAAAGCAATGAAACTTGATGCTACAGGTAAAGCTGTTTTGACCGGGTGGAACGCTCTGTTATATCTTGCTGAAAATGCAGGAGATTTAATCCGCGGCGTTCGGATATATGATGAAGAAAACCATCAAGTCGGGAGATTCTCTGTTTATTATGATAAAGACGATGCACCTTCCGTGTATTATTTATCCGCAACAGGTGGTTTGGAAAATATACAGTTGATTGCATTTAGCATAAACATTAAAGATGATGTCCTCATAGAATTGCAAAACGCAATTGATTCAAATGAAAGAATTGGCTTTCACTATGAAGAAATGAACTGATTAATAAAAAGAGGTGCGATATGAAGTATTTAGACACAAACGGAATAAGGAACGCTTTCGCAAAACATTTAATTGAACATCGCGGATATACAAAAGACGAAGCAGCTATGGCGACTTTTGATTTTCCGGATCCATATAATCTGCCTTATTTATGTGAAGAATATGTCGGTGAAGAAATGATTGATGGTATTAACTACGAGAAAGACGCATGTTATACCGAACTGTGGAGATGCGGCATTTCCGATGTTCCCATGTTCAGGTTCTACACCTACTACGCAATTGATGATATTCCCAACCATCAGGTTGGTGAATATATGGAAGCGAGAAAAATCTATCAGGTTGACGACCTGGATGAAGAAGACTTTCCTTCTGAAGATGATGAGGAAGAAGATTCATCAATGAGTTTCTTCTTTTAATAAACCGGCGCTTCAGCTTTTACATTAAAAATCAATGCTTAAAAAGGAGCGACATTAATGTCACCACAAGTCAAATCAAAACAGCGTGTTGCCGACCACGGTGAAGTTTTCACCGCCGAGCGTGAGGTCAAGGCAATGTGCGACCTTGTGGCGCAGGAGTGTGAGCGGATTGATTCCCGCTTTCTTGAGCCCGCCTGCGGCGACGGAAACTTTTTGGCCAAAATACTGAGCCGCAAACTTGCGGTTGTTTCATAAAAATATAAAAAGAGCGCCTATGACTGGGAAAGATATTCCCTGCTTGCCTTGGGCAGCCTTTACGGCGTGGATATACTCGCCGACAACTGCGAGATATGCCGTGAACGCCTTTTCAAAATATGGGATTGAAAAGTAATGTTTGTTATGTTTTTTTGGAAAAGTGTGATTTCTCCCCCGGGCTCTCCAAGCATACCCGCCAAAAAGTGTGATTTTCACACTAAAACAGAAATAAACCGCCCGCTTGACGCGGACGGTTTTTGTTAACTTAAATTCTGTTATCCCTTGATATAACAGGGCTTTCGGCTTAACCGAAGTATCTCTCTAATAATCCCTTAAATGCCTTACCGTGTCTGGCTTCATCCCTCGCCATTTCGTGAACGGTGTCGTGAATGGCGTCGAGGCCGAGTTCCTTCGCCTTCTTAGCGAGGTCGGTCTTGCCCTGAGTGGCGCCGTTCTCGGCGGCAACTCTCATTTCAAGATTCTTCTTGGTGGAGTCGGTTACAACCTCGCCGAGGAGCTCGGCGAATTTCGCGGCGTGCTCGGCTTCCTCATAAGCCGCTTTTTCCCAGTAGAGACCGATTTCGGGATAGCCCTCTCTGAAGGCGACTCTCGCCATTGCGAGGTACATACCCACTTCGGAGCATTCGCCGTTGAAATTGTCGCGCAGACCCTGAAGAATTTCCGCGTCAACGCCGTTGGCAATGCCTACAACGTGCTCGGCAGCCCAGCTCATAGCCGCGCCTTCTTCTCTCTGAGCCATCTTGGCGCCGCAGATGGGGCACACTTCGATGGGCTCGTCGCTTTCGTAACCGCATACGGGGCAGTAATACTTTTTCATTTGTCTTTCTCCTTTATTTTAAGATAATTGAGTCCGTAAAATTAATTATAGTATATCGGCACAAACAATGTCAATAGTTTTCAATCAATCGGAAGTCGCCGCTTTTAAGGATGTTCACAAGGTCGGAGTTGGTTTTTATGGGTGTTTCCGTTATTATTCCGCCCTTGCCGATATGCTCCTCGCGGTGAAAATCGCTGCCGCTTGACACGAGTTTGCCGTATTTTTGCGCCCACACGCGCGCCTTTTCGTTTGCCTCCCTGCTGTTTTTGCCGTTGAAAACCTCAACGCCGTCAATAACCAGATGGTTTCTGCCGAGGATGTAGCCGCGAAAGGGATGCGCCTGAAAAACAAGACCTCCCGCTTCGTGCACCTTGTGCAGAAGTTTGATTCCGTTCCAGAGCATCATATTGCCGCAGTTATGAAGAAAATCCTCGTCAATGCCGTAGATAAGGAAGTCGGCGGCGTGGGCGTAAAACCGCAGTTCAACGCCGAGCAGAACCGTAAAATCCGTGCCTTCGCAGTATTCAAGCAGGCGGCGGTAGGGCGCGAGGAAAAACTCCGTCTCCTTCTGCGGAGCGAAGAGATGGCGCTTGTAAAATGTGAGTTCGCTGTAGTGGTCGGTCAGCACAATGCCGTTGTAGCCGTGCTCCCTGTGCAGGTCGACTATTCTTTCCGGCTCGACCTTGCCGCACATTGAAACAGACGCCGTGTGGCAGTGCAGTTCGTATTTATAGCTCATAATCCGCCTTTCATCCGCCGAGATAATCTATAAGATATTCCGCCATAACGGGAGTCCACCAGTCGCGGTAGCCCGCCCTTGAGGGGTGTATCGGGTCGGTCATATAAAGTTTATAATCCTCTTCACTCACGGCGTTCATTACCGGGCTGTTCCACAGATCGATTACGCCGACACCGTGTTTAACGGCGATTTCGTGAAGCAGAGAAACCATTTTCTCATAGTTTTCGCTGTCATATTTCGTGCCCGTGTAGAAAATGATGGGGCAGTTGAAAGCGCTTTTGACATAATCGATTATATATTCAATCGCGCCCGCGACGGTTGAGGTGTCGTAACTGCCGCACGCACCTGTTTCGCCGAGGGGAATGTTTTTGGCAGCGTCGTTTGTGGAAAGCTGGCACACGAAGGCGTCCGCCTTTATTGATGTGTCGATTTTTTTAAGACGCGAAACATAACTTTTCTCCGAAATATCGGCGAGAGTCGTGCCCGAGACCGCCTCCTTCACGGCATTCACACCGTATTGCTTTTCGAAATATTCAACAAAGCTCTCGCCCTTCGAGCCGAAGCCGTAGGTGACCGACGAACCGAGGAAGATTACGGTTTTTCCCCTGAGCGCCGTGTCGAAAACGGGGGCGTTCTGAGCCGAGTATTCACTTTTGTTGCCCTCATTCAGCAGACCGAACATATTGACCGCATAACCTCCCGCCGAAATAATCGAGACCGCGAGCAGAACGCAAACCGCGGCAGTTATAACTTTTTTGTGTTTCATATTCTCTCCGTGAATCTTGCGTGATTGGTATTGATAAACCTGAATTAATATTTTATCAAATCCGCGGGAATAAATCAAGAAGAGCAAAAAAGCGCGCCGAAGCGCGCTTTTTTCTGGTGGAGATGGCGGTAATCGAAACCGCGTCCGAAAAGCCCTCCTCGGGACTTTCTACGGGCGTATCTCATCGTTTGTCATTCCCTCCGGAAGGCGCCGGTGAGCAGGCTCATTCCTTCGGTAGCCGCGTTATGCGTGACGGGTTACGCGGCGCTGCCCCGTTCACGTTCACTGCTGTGTGACGCCTCGTACCGGGCCGCAGTACTCCCGGCGGAGACGGCTGCTCAGTTAAGCAGCGAGTGCAACTGTTTCGTTGTCGTTTATTTTAGGTGTTGCGGCTTTTATAGCGGTTCCGCGCCGCTGCCCGCTTATCCGGATTCAGACTCCCCGTCGAAATCCTTTCATCCCCGTATATATCAACGCCTTAAGGCGATGACTGCTATTTGATTTCTCTCTCGATTTTGCGCTGCGCCTCTTTTTTCGCGGCGTCCTCGCGCTTGTCGTAAAGTTTTTTACCTTTACAGAGCCCGATTTCCAGTTTTGCCCTGCCCTTTGTGAAATAGACGCTCAGCGGAACAAGAGCCAGACCCTGCTGTTTTACCGTGCCGTAAAGGCGCAAAATCTCCCTTTTGTGCATCAGCAGACGGCGCACGCGAACGGGATCGCGGTTGAAGATGTTGCCCTGTTCATAGGGGCTTATGTGCATACCGTTTACGAAAATTTCGCCGTTTTTTATTGAGCACCAGGAATCCTTGAGATTGACCTTTCCCTGCCTTATGGATTTTACCTCCGTGCCGAAAAGTTCAATCCCCGCCTCATATTTTTCGAGCACAAAATAATCGTGATATGCCTTTTTATTCTGCGCCGCGATTTTTCTGTCGGGATTCTTATCCATTTAAAATAACCTTATTTCGATTTGTTCTGACGGCGGTTGAAATCGCGCCTGTTTTTGCCCGCCGCCTGTTCAATGCGTTTTCTTCTGTCCTCAGCCGCCTTTTTCGCCTTGACCTTTGAAAGCGGCTTGGACTGCGCCTTTTTCGCGGGGGCTTTCTTTTCCTTTTCCTTGTCCTTGTCGGGATTCTCCCTGTAAAGAACGACCGTGCCGCCGATTAACTGCACGACTTCGCTTTTTGTTGCTTCGGCGAGTTTGTCCGCGGTTTCTCTCGGGGTTCCGGGAGCGCTTTCCAGAAGGATTTTCACTTTTATAAGTTCTCTTGCCTCAAGCGCCTCGTCGGTCTGTTTTATGACCGCTTCGGTCAGACCGCCCTTGCCTATCTGAAACAGCGCATCGAGCGGGTTTGCCTGCGCCCTGAGCGCCGCTCTCTCCTTACTTGTCAATGCCGTTTTCCTCCAAAACTTTCGCGAGCGCCCTGCCCGCCTTTCCTCTGTGGCTTATAGCGTCCTTCTGCTCCGGCGTAAGTTCAGCCATGGTTGTTTCATAACCGTATTCATCGGGCAGAAAATAGGGGTCGTAGCCGAAGCCTCCGTTGCCCTTCGGGGTATAGCCGATTCTTCCGCGGCACTCCCCGCGCACGGTGATGCTTCTGCCGTCGGGATAGACGCAGCAGATTACGCTGACATAAGCCGCTGTGCGCTTTTCGTCGGGAACTCCCTCAAGTTCTTTCAGGAGTTTTTCGTTGTTTAAATCGTCGTTGCCGTGCTCACCCGCGTATCTCGCGGAAAAAACTCCGGGTGCGCCGTCAAGATAATCGACGGCCAGACCCGAATCGTCGGCAACACAGGGCATACCGCTCTCCTTACAGCCGAGTTCGGCTTTGATGAAGGCGTTTTCCTCAAAGGTTGTGCCCGTTTCCTCGGCGTCGGTCAGTTCAATGCCGACCTCCTCGGCGAGCAGTACCCTTATGCCCAGAGGGTTTAAAATGCGCGAGATTTCGTCGCGTTTTTTGAGATTGTGCGATGCAATTATATAATCCATAAATCAGTCTTCACCGTCAGATTCGGACGGCTTTTCCTCGTTTTCGCTGAACATTGCGGCGGCAAACGCCTGCGGGTCAAAGGGCTTCAAGTCGTCTATGCCCTCGCCCACGCCGATAAACTTGACGGGGAGTTTAAGCTCGTTGCGGATGGCGAGCACAACGCCGCCTTTTGCCGTGCCGTCGAGTTTTGTGAGGATAATGCCCGTGAGTTCGCAGATATTGCCGAATTCCTTTGCCTGACTTATGGCGTTCTGACCCGTGGTGGCGTCGAGAACAAGGAGAATTTCGGTGTCCGCGTAGGGCAGTTCCCTGTCAATCACTTTATATATCTTGGAGAGTTCCTCCATAAGATTTTTCTTGTTGTGGAGTCTGCCCGCCGTGTCGCAGATGATGATGTCGTCATCCCTTGCCTTGGCGGCGCAGATAGTGTCATATACAACAGCCGCGGGGTCGGCGCCCTCCTTGTGTTTTACCATATCGACACCGGCTCTGTCCGCCCATATCTGAAGCTGGTCGATTGCCGCGGCTCGGAAGGTATCCGCCGCGCCTAGGATGACCTTTTTGCCGTCCTGCTTGAAATATGCCGCCATTTTGCCGATTGACGTGGTTTTGCCCACGCCGTTTACGCCGATTACGAGCAGTACGGCGGGTATGGTGACAAGGTCCATATCGCCGCCCGAGAGTTTTTCGGCTATGATATCCTGAATCTCCTGCTTGACCTCATAAGTCCAGCGGAGTTTTTTCTTTCTTACGGAATCGCGCAGTTCTTCGACTATTTCCGCCGATGTTTTCATGCCCGTGTCCGCCATTATAAGTATCTCTTCGAGGTCATCAAAGAACTCGTCGTCAATCTCCTTTTTCTCCTGAATGACGGCGTCTATAGCCCCGCCCATACTGTCGCGGGTTTTTTTGAGGCCTCTGCTGAAGTGTTTGAAAAATCCCATTCCGGTCAAAGCGGCGTGAAGCCGCGCCTTTCGTAATTATTCGCCGACGTTCTTTTTGATATCGGCAATCTCGTTTTCGAGGTTGGAGTCCGTGGCGATCGCCCTGTTGATGACATCGATGGCGTGCATGACGGTTGTGTGATCCCTGTCGCTGAACTCCCTGCCGATATTCTCAAGCGAGAGATTGGTCATATCGCGGATGATATACATCGAAATCTGACGCATCTTCGCTGTTTTGGCGTCCTTCTTTTTGGAACGTATCTCGTCGGGGTCCGCACCGTAGGCGCGGGCGACTTCGTTGATTATTTTCTCAACAGTCACGGGTGTGGGAGTGCCGCCGGTGAGAATGTCCTTTACGGCGCCCTGCGCGGTGGCGAGATTTATGCTCACGCCGTGGATGGTGGAGTACGCCTTGAGATTCTTGACCGCGCCCTCGAGCTGACGGACATTGTTCTTTATATTCTCGGCGAGGTATTCCACAACATCGTTGGGCAGTTCGAGTTCAATCGCCTTTGCCTTGCGGTTGATAATCGCCATTCTCGTTTCAAGATCGGGCGCCTCAATGTCGGCGAGAAGCCCCCACTCAAAGCGGGTTTTGAGGCGTTCGTCAATCTCCTTGAGTTCCTTCGGGGGACGGTCGGAGCTGAGAACTATCTGCTTGCGGTCGTTGATGAGCGCGTCGAATGTGTGGAAGAACTCGACCTGAGTCTGCTCCTTTTTGGCGAAGAACTGAACATCGTCAACAAGAAGAACATCGACATTCCTGAATTTTTCGTGGATGGAGCTCATCGTTTTGTTGCGCATGTTCTCAACAATTATATTGATGAACTCCTCACCGCTTATATAGATAACGGTAAGGTCGGGATTGAGTTCCTGCGCCTTGTGGCCGATAGCGTGCAGAAGGTGGGTTTTGCCGAGGCCGGAGTTGCCGTAAATGAAAAGCGGGTTGTAGTTTTTGGACACGCCCGGCTTTTCGGCTACCGCCATAGCCGCAACATAGGCGAAGCGGTTTGAGGGGCCTACAACAAAGGTCTCAAAGGTTGCCTCCTCGTCGTCGGAGGCGTCGTCGTAAGGTGTGCTGTTCTGCGCCGCGGGCTCAGCTTCGGCGTTTACAAATTCGACATCCACATCAAAGCCCGTAACTGTTTCGAAGGCGGCTTTTATGTTGTCCATAAACTTCTGCATAATGATTTTGATGCGGAACTCGTCCGTCGCAATCACCGCTTTTTCGCCGTCGAAACTGACAAGACTCATGTTGCTCAGCCAGACATTGTAAACCGTTTCGGAGAAGTTGTTCTTAATCTCCTGCTGAACGTTTTCCCACAGCTCGTTTGCTGTTTTCATAGCTGTTCTCTTCCTTTTCGATTGTCTCTTTTATCCTTATTAATCCTTACAAAATCAAGGAGTGAGGTCGTTTTTACGCATAGATACTGAGTATAATGTATTGAAATTTTATCACAGGAGAATTATAAAATCAACCGAAAAAGATTTGTCAATTCGCCCAATTTACGCGCGGGATGTGCAAAAAATTTTACAGCCCCCAACAGGTTGTGTAAAATTTGCTTTTCCGCCCGATTGCCCCACAATTTCTGCCCGGAAAAAATTTTTTCGCGGTAATATATATATAAAATAAAAATATTGACATACACCGGGGGTTTGTTATATAATACTTTCCTGCCGGGTTTGTCTCGGCGCAAAATGTAAACTACAACTTTATCCGGTTGTTGTATTTAACTATGAAACGGAGGTTAACACGATGAAAAGAACTTATCAGCCCAAGAAGCGTCATCGCAAGATGGAACACGGCTTCCGCAAGAGAATGTCCGACAGAAACGGCCGCAAGGTTCTCGCCCGCCGCAGAGCAAAGGGCAGAAAGCAGCTTTCCTACTGATTGCTGAGCACAGAGGCAGATTGAATTGTCGCGCATTGTTACGTTAAATCAGAATACCGAATTCCGCCGCGCCTACAACCGCGGTAAAAACAAAAGCCATCCTGCGCTGGTAACTTATGCAGTAAAGAACCGCGCAGGTATTTGCCGTATAGGGATAACCACGGGCAAAAAGACGGGCGGAGCAGTGGAACGGAACCGATGCCGCCGCATCATAAGAGCGGCTTACGCCTCCCTTGCGGACGAGTGCGCCGGAGCGTGGGACATCGTTTTTGTTTCAAGGTTCAGAACAAAGGAACTCAAAAGCACCGACCTCGCGGTCATCATGCGCGAGCAGCTGACGGCGCTCGGGGTTATCGGTGAACCGCGATGAAGAAGTTTCTGATAAGCGTCATCAAATTTTACAGAAGAAAGATTTCGCCCGCCCTGCCGCCGATGTGCAGGTATTACCCCACCTGTTCACAGTACGCGCTGCAGGCGATTGAAATCCACGGAGCGTGCAAGGGCTCGCTCCTCGCGACAAAGCGCCTGCTCAGGTGCAACATTCTCTTCCCCGGCGGATACGATCCGGTTCCGCCGAAAAAGGATAAGCGGAGCAAAAAAGAAAAATCCGAATCGGAGGATATTAAATGAACTCATTTTTTGACAGTATGTATGCCGTGCTGGGTTACCCGTTTGGCTTTGTACTCAGATTCATCTACAACTACATAACGGCAGGCAACTACGGTTTATCCCTGATTCTGTTCACTCTTTTTGCGCGTCTGCTTATGATTCCCACTACGATATCACAGCAGAAAAACACGGTAAAAACCCAGAGAATCCAGCCCAAAATACGCAGAATAAACGAGAAATACAAGGGCGACCAGAAAAAGATTCAGGAGGAGACTCAGGCACTCTACCAGCGCGAGGGTTTCAACCCCATGAGCGGCGGCTGCCTTCCCCTTCTTCTTCAGTTACCCATTATCTACGGTCTTATCGGCGTTATCTATCATCCTCTCAAATACGCCCTTCTCATCGGCAAGGAGCCCATAGCGAAACTCACCGAGGCAATCGGCAAGGTTATGGAACTCGGCAAGAACACGAGAATGGTTGAGCTTACAATCATTGAGAACATTGAGAAGATTCCCGATGTTCCCGGTGTAAGCGCCCAGGTTTATGAGGCAATACGCAACTTCAACTTCACTTTCTGCGGTCTTCCCCTCGGCTCGGTGCCGGATCTTCACAACTTCAACAAACTCTGGATTATCCCGGTTCTTTCCTTTGTGACATCACTCGCATCTGCAATCTATTCACTGATAAAGCAGAAAAGGCAGAACCCCGCCGCAGGCAACGCGGCAACAACGGGCTGCATGATGCTCTTCATGCCTCTATTCTCACTCTACCTCACATTCCAGTTCCCCATAGGCATAGGTCTTTACTGGATTGCTTCGAATGTGTTCTCATTTATCACAATGATTGTCACAGGCATCATTTACAGCCCCGAAAAACTCATAGCAAGAGATATGGTGGACGAAACAGTAACACGCCGCTCAAAAGAAAACTACATCAGGCGGCTCAGTAACATTAATAACAAGGACGCGTAATCCGGCGTCCCGGACTATGGTGGTGATATTTTGATTAAGGAAGTTACAGCAAGCGCAGCCACTCCCGAAGAGGCAGTGGAAGCCGCAAAGGCGGCACTCGGCGCCCCCGAAGGCGCGGATGTCAACACAGACATAATAAGCGTTGAAGAAGAAAAGAAAAAGGTCTTCGGACTTTTCGGCGGAGCACCCGCAAAATATACCGCGAAAGCCTGGTTTGAAGAATCCGATTTCGCGGATGTTGAAAACTATATCAAAGTTATTCTCGAAAGTCTCGGCATTGAAAACCCCGTTATCACCTTTGACGACAGCGACGAGGACCTCAGGGTCACTCTCGACTGCGGCGAAGACTACGGCTCGGTTATCGGCCGCAGAGGCGAAACACTCGACGCCATTCAGTACCTCACCCGCCTTGTTGTCAACAAGAACAACGAGGGCTACAGAAGAGTTGCGGTGAATGTGGGCAACTACCGCGAGAAGAGGGAGAACACCCTTCGCGCGCTCGCAAGAAAGAACGCCTCAAAGGCGAAGAAGTACGGCAGAAACATCGCCCTCGAACCGATGAACCCCTATGAGCGCAGAATCATTCACACAACCATTCAGGAGATTGAAGGCGTAACTTCATATTCCGTGGGCAGTGACGACAACCGTAAGGTTATAATCGCTCTCGAGCAGGGCTACAAGCCCCAGGGCGGCTACAACAAGAACCGCCGTCAGGGCGGCGGCAGGAACGACAGAGGTCCCCGCCGTGAAAGAGCCCCCAAGTATGAGCCCGACGTGGTCGCGAGACCTCCCCGCTCGGATTCATCCTCCGCTTCGCTCTACGGCAAAATCGAAGTAAACAAATAAGAAATCGGAGAACCGCGCTCAGCGGTTCTCTTTTTTTGTAAAAATATGAAATTATTTTAAAATTTATATATAAATGGTTTATTTTTTTAAAATTGTATAGTATAATACAATATATTGCGATAATGTACCTATTATTACATATATATAAGGTGACATAATGAGTGAGAACAATTTTGAACAAAACGGGATTGAGAATAATCCCAGGCCCGTAAAAAAGCGCGGCAGAAACCGCGCCCTTAAGCCGAAAAGCAAATTCGTGAGATTCTTCACGAGAAATCACAACCGGAACCTGAAAGCGGCAATCGCGATTGTCGCTTGCTTTGTTGTGCTGTTTTTCATAAGCGCCATGCTCTACGGCAACCGCATTCTTGACAGCATAAACACCGGCAATTTTTACAAGGGCAATGTTGACGCCACCCTTGTTGATGTGGTTGACGAGGATATAAGCTACCGTTCGATGTATGACATCACGGACGCCTCGAGTTTGAACGAACTGCTCAAAAACTGGGCTACGAACGACGGCGAAAAGATGTACAGCAAGAATGTAATAAACATTCTTCTCATCGGTGAGGACACCAACGAGGAGACCCACCGTTCGGACTCTATGATGTTAGTCTCGCTCAATAAAAAAACAAGGAAGATAATGCTCACATCCTTCCTGCGCGACTCCTATACATATATGGACATTTCGGGCGTTGAGAGATATGACAAAATCAACCACTCCTACGCCTGGGGCGGCGCGGAAACCCTGATTGAGACAATCGAGAACGACTATAAAATCAAGATAGACAATTTCGTCACAATCGATTTCAAGGCGTTCACTAAGGCGATAAACATTGTGGGCGGCGTGGATGTTGCCATAACCGAAAAAGAAGCGGAATATATGAACAAAACCACCCACTTCAACGATTACACAAGCGGCAGTTCCGTTCACCTTGACGGCGCCCACGCCCTGATTTTCTCGAGAATACGCTACCTTGACGGCGAGTCGGAGAGAACGGACCGCCAGAAGCTGGTTGTAAGGTCGCTTATTTCAAAGGCGAAAACGCTCAGCCTCGCGGAGATAAACGAACTGTGCGACAAGGTGCTTCCCCTCGTTTCAACCAACCTTTCGAAAACGGATATCATAAACCTCGCCACTCAGGCGATAACCTTCGGCTGGCTCGGCTATCCCGTATCCTCGCAGACAAAGCCCGATGAGGATCTGCGCGAGGGCGTGACGATGACAACCTCCTCCTACAGAGGACTTTTCGTGTGGGTTATCGACTATCCCGTCGCAGCCAGAAGACTGCAGGAATCCATCTACGGCTCCTCCAACATTGAAATTGACGAGGCGACTCACAAATCGGCTATTGATATGATTCACGAAAACGCCTCGCGCGACAGTTACGAATACAACGAGTACGGCGACGAGGAGGACTATTACGACTCCCGTTACTATAATTACAATTATAATTACAGATACGGCAACGAGGAGGACACCACCGAGAGATGGACCTTCAGGTGGAACCTCACAACAACAAAGGACTATGACGACGATGATTCGGGCGGTATCATTTCGTCCATCACCGACAATCTGCCCTCAATCACCCTGCCCTCATCGGGAAACGACGAAGATGAGGAATATTGAAAAGGAGTGTAAAGTATGACTGAGTTCAGACGCTTCACCGCTGCGTTCCTCGCGGCTGTTATGCTGCTGTTCTGCCTGCCCTTCGCGGCTTCGGCGGACGAGGTGAAGCCCGACTACAATGTGGTTATAAAAACGGGCAAATACGAAGGCGCCGAGTGGACGGAGTGCACCGCTTTCGCGCCGGGCGACACTGCCGACGTGCGCGTATATCTCGGCACGGATTTTGACTTCGGTTCATTCGAATCCATCTTTTTCTTTGACAAGGCGTTCTTCACCTCGCCCTACGGCACATATCATAAGGACAATTCCGTTCTGAACCCGTACTATAACGGCAGTTCCGATGCTTACAACACCGTTCAGAGCGAGAACGCGAACATATCGAACCTTCTTGTATCCTCCGGTCAGATTACCGAGGAGGAAAGTGAGAGATACGGCTGGATTTACTCCTCATACGAGCGCTCGTTTTCCGACAACTCCATACCGCTGAACATTGAAGAGTATTTCTATGAATTTGAACTTACCGTAAATGAGAACGCGCAGGGCGGCGGATGGGTAAAAGCCCTGCCCTCAACCTTCTATAAAACGGGCGATTCCGTGAAATATCTTTTCAACCCGACCAAGGCGGAAGGTTATGACGATATGTCAATCGTGTGCAACCCCGTTATCACAAACACCCACGCGGTAATCGGCGACGCGGCTTCCCCCGAAACGGTCACAATCACCTTTGACGCAAACGGCGGAACAATAACGGGCGAAGCGAGCACCGAATACAACTACGGCGCGCTTGTGACTGTGCCCGAGGTCACCGCTCCCGAAGGAGTGACCTTCCTCGGCTGGTATGACACGGATGATGTTCTTCTCGAAAACACTGATGAACTGCTTGCGCTTGAGGATGAAACATACAAAGCGAAATACTCCTGCACGGCGACTTTTGCAGCCGACGGCGAGGTTGTTGAAACAATCCCCTTCACCTCGGGCGACACTCAGCTTGAAAATGTTCCCGATGTTCCGCCTAAAACGGGCTATGAAGGCAAGTGGGAAGATTACACTCTCGGCAGTGAGAATATAACAGTAAACGCGCAGTACAGCGTGATTGAGTATAAAGCGAAATTCGTAGCCGACGGCACGACCGTAGCGGAAATTCCCTTCACCGTGAACACGCAGAGCATCACGCCTCCCGCCGTTCCCGCAAAAGCGGGCTATGAAGGCAAGTGGGAAGATTACACTCTCGGCAGTGAGAATATAACAGTAAACGCGCAATACAGCGTGATTGAGTATAAAGCGAAGTTCGTCGCGGACGGCATAGTCGTAGCGGAAATTCCCTTCACCGTGAACACGCAGAGCATCACGCCTCCCGCCGTTCCCGCAAAAGCGGGCTATAACGGCAAATGGGAAAGTTACACCCTCGGCACTGAGAATATAACCGTAAACGCGCAGTACACAGCGATTGAGTATAAAGCGAAATTCGTTTCCGACGGCGTGACCGTAGCGGAGATTCCTTACACCGTGAACACGCAGAGCATCACGCCTCCCGCCGTTCCCGCAAAAGCGGGTTATGAAGGTAAGTGGGAGGATTACGCCCTCGCAATCGGCGGAATTACCGTAAACGCAAAATACACGGTTATTTCCGCGCTCTCCGTTCCCGCGAGCGGGCAGACGGTTAATTACAGGAACAAGGTTAAAATGACCGCCGCCGCAAACGACATTCCCGACGGATATCATGTTGCCTGGTATGACGAAAACGGAAAGGTATCCGACAGCGAAACGCTCCTGACGGGCGAACTCAGGGCGGACGCGACATACACCGCCAAGATTGTTGACGAGGACGGCAATGTGCTCAAAGACGCCGAAGGCAATGATGTGAGCAAATCGGTTACAATAAAGGTAAACGCCGGCTTCTTCAAACGCCTTATAGCGTTCTTCAGATGGCTGTTCTCGTTCATCACGGGCGGTCAGCCGACAGTGGTACTGAAATAAGAAATTGACAGCAATCAAGCCCCGCACGGTTTAAAACTGTGCGGGGCTTCTTCATTATATTTATAATGTTTTATTTAAAAGGCAAACGAGAAAACTTTTCTGATAACCGCGATTAAGCGCCAGAGCCAGGAGATGTTGAGGCGGTTCGCTATGAAGCTTACGAGTCTGCCGAGAAGCGAGGCGGCGTCGT
This sequence comes from Clostridiaceae bacterium, assembly GCA_016285645.1. Taxonomy (GTDB): domain Bacteria; phylum Bacillota; class Clostridia; order Oscillospirales; family Acutalibacteraceae; genus CAG-177. The sequence goes on from JAEERC010000045.1 coordinate 28,167, forward strand.
TTGCCGCTTCGGAGTTCTTTTCAATGGCGAAGTTGTCAACTCTTTCTGCTTTGCCGTCCTTTACTGTGTAGGCGTCAAAATAGAGCATATCGCCGTCTGTGCGCACCGAAACAAACATCGGGGCGTCGGGGGTGAATTTAACCTCGGCGTCGGGGAAGGAGGAATCCTCTTTCTCCGCGTGGGATCTCTTTACGCCGCCCGAGCCGGGAACCACATAGACGGTGCCCTGAGGATTGATCTTTGCCGTGTAGTCAAGCCCGTTGTAGGAAACGGTCTTTTCCTTTGCGCTTATTTCAACGCCGCCGCTTATTGCGCCGCTTCGCCAGTAAACGCATTCCCTGCCCTGAAGAACAAGGTCAACGCCGAGGCGTGAAAGCAGGGGCGAGAGCTGGGCTCTTACGCCCTTTACATCCTTGTCGCCGCTGTGGGCGCCGTTTGAGTAAATCGCGTTGGGAATAACGGCTATCTTCCATTTCGCATCGGAGGAGGAGATATCCTCCTCAATCCATTCAAGCTGCTCCGCGCTGAGTTTTTTGTTCTCAACATCGTTTGTGTTTATGACCGTGAAATGGATGTTGCCGTAATCGTATGAGTAGTAAACGCCTGTTTCGGAATCAGATGCGGTTGCGGGCAAGCTGAAGTTTTCGGCAACATAGCCGCCCGCCTTTTCCCTGCTGCCCGAAGAGGGCATAAAGAATTTGTTTGAGAAAAATTCCGAATTGACATTCAAAAGGTCTCTCCAGTGGTGGCTGTTTTTGGCGAGAGTTACCTGATTGCCGGCGGATACGATGAAGTTTGCTTCGGGCACGGTGTCAAACGCCGCTTTGAATGTGTCGTTCACAACGCCGTAGTGGGTCGGGTTCTGACCCTGAATGTCGGCTACCGCTATGAATGCGGCTTTGTCGCTGTCGTAATCGACCTCAATAACTCCCGGCTCGCTCCACCATCCGCGCGAGGCATCGCCCACGCGGTAGGAGTATTTGCCGCTCTCTGTGAAATTGACCGTCACGCAATGTCTTGTATATTCCTTTTCAAAATCGAGGAAGGCGATTATGCCGAGATCGGCGCCGGGATAACTGATAAACGTGCTGTCGGTATGCGATGAAACCGAGTCTATTCCGTATTCGGTGCCGTTTTCAAAATCGGGGTTTTCGCTGTAGTTTACAATCTGGATATCGGTGCCCGTCACGCTGTATTTTGTAAGCCAGGTGATATCCGCGCCGACCGGGCTTCCGCTCATTGTTATCGCTATATTTGAGGGCAGGCGGTAATTTTCAACCGTCGCCTCGACATCCTCGGGACCCGAGTATGTTATGGCGTAGGAACCGTCCGCCTGACGCATCGGGTTGTGGTCGATAACAAGGGTGCTGACCATCCAGCTTATTGTGTGACCCCACGCCTGGAACTGGCTGTCAACAAAGAACTCGTCGCCTATGAGCGTGTCGAGTATATTGTCAAGTGACGAATATTTATCGGGCACAAGCGCTATGCCGAGCACGGAATTCACAAGGTTGAGAAGACTGTTGTCGCCGCCGAGAAGAGCGGTTGAAACCGCCTGTAAAATATCGCCCGTGAGAGCGAGCAGTGTGCCGTCCGGGAAGAGTTCGCCGGGGTTGAAATCGATGTTCGCGAGAATCTCGTTTTTGACGAGATCTTCAACCACCGTTTCGCGCAGGAGGGCGAAGAATTCCTTCGCAAGCTCGCCGCTCTCAAATTTCGCGAGCACATCCTGAACCATCGGGTCATCCTCGCCTATCTCGTCGCCGCCGTAATAGGCGAGAAGCATCATCTGGCCGAAATCGTCGAGAGTGGTCGGCCCCGTCGCGTTGCCGTGACCCGACTGCTCGTAGAAGAGGGTGCAGGGCTTGTCGCTGAGTTCAAACGAAAGAAGCTTGTGAAGAATGGTTCTGACAAACTCCAGGCAGTAGTCGGGATCGTTTATGTATCTCTCGTCAATCTGTTTTCCGATATCCTTTATCAAGCCCATAAGGTTCTGGCTGACGGTGAGTATTTCCACATCGCCGAGCGCCAGACCGTTTGTGCCGAGGGCGTCAACAATAATCTTTTCGAGGTCTATGTTCTTTTCTTTGAGGAAGCCGAGAAGTCCGCCCGCCGCCTGAATCTGCGGGAAGTAGCTTTCAACAAGGCCGTCAACCGCGGAATAAGCGAAATCCTCAATGGTCTCGCCGAAGGTCATATCGTAGGAATTTGTGTATTTGAACGGCTGCTCATAAGTTATGGTCTCGCCGTTTCTCTCATAGGACAGCGGAGTGAGTTCATCGATGTCGTGGCTTACCATATTCATTGAGAAGTCACCGTCTGAATATGTGAACTCCGCGATTCTCATCATATTGGGATAACCCGTGATGGTGGATGAGAGCAGGTCGGTTATCCTCTCGCCGTTGTCGTTTACATAGGAAGCCGTGTCGTGCGAGTGAAGGTGACCCGTGAAGGCGTAGTGAATACCCGCGTCGGCGTAGGTGTCGCAGACATATTCCCAGTTGTCTATGACGAAGGCGAAGAAGGTCGCCTCCTCAATATCCATATGCTGAACGAGGTTGTGGTGCTGCATAAGGATTATCTGCAAGCCGTTGTCGTTGGCGTACTGCGCCTGCTCCTTTATCCAGTCCATAAGGTCGTCGCCTATCATACCGTCGGTAAGGTGCTCGTTTTTCTCCGAGCCGTTGTCGGCGGAATACTTGTTTGAGTCAACGGCGATGAGCATATAGTCATCGTTTAACTTCCACGAATAGGAGAGATATCCGCCGTAGTTGCCCGCCGCGGGCTTGAAGCGCGAAACGCAGCCGGGGTCGCTCTCGTCATAGCCGAAGTCCTTATACAGGATTTCAAAATCGGTCGGCTCGGTTATTCTGGCGGGAACGGCTTTTTCGCCCGTGTAGTCTGTGGCGTTGCTGTTTCTTATATCGTGGTTGCCGGGCACAACAAACACGGGAATATCGGTCTCCGCCTCAAAAGCGGCGAATTTTTCCGCCATCTGTTTATGGGATTCATACTCGCCGTCCTTCGTGATATCACCCGGGATGAGCACGAAGGCGCTGTTGTTGCGCTTTGCCTCCTCAAGATAATGCTCCGAGAGGTCGAAGGCATTGTCCAGAATGGAGTTCGCAAGCTCCATCTGGCGGTGGGTGGTTCGCAGATAAACCTGCCAGGCGGGGCTGTTGTAATCGTAGAGATTATCCGCGAGGTAGTGCATGTCCGAGAACACGGAGAAGGTTATTGTTGAACTCGCGGCGCTCGCGAACAGCGGGACACAGGAGAGTACCAGCGTAAGCGCTGTGAATACGCAGAGCCCTTTTATGAATTTCGAGTAGCGTTTCATTCTTTCTGCTCCTTAAATCTGTTTCATAAGGGGTCCGATGCCCTTTAACGCCCTGGGAATGTCGGAGAGAATCATCCTGAGACCCTTGCCGGGCTTGTCGCCGTTTAAGATTCTCAGAAGACCGTCAGCCATCTTTTCGCTGAATACGCCGCCGGACATTGACATAAAGTTGCGTATGGGAGTCTGGGTGGCTATGCCCACCGCGAAATCGGCGCCCGGACCTTTGACAAAGAGCGGAATCATTTTATGCATTGTGTTGTTGAGTCTGCCGCCCCATTTTGTGTAGGAAGCGGTCTCAAAACTGTCAACCACTGTAAGAGGAGTGCTTCTGTCTCTCTCAACAGGGGGAATCTCCCTGCCGAGCACGGCTGTGAACTGATCGTCGGGAACGGACTGAACCTTGCCCGTGTAGTAAAGAGGAGCGCTCTCGCGGTAATCGGGAATCTCGCAGGCAGCGGCGCTCACATTCACGCAGGCGTCAAGGCGGATATCCGCGCTCGAGGCGCCCACACAGATTTCAAATTCGCCGCTTTCAACGCACCAGTCGTTTGTGATTGTGTTGAAGAACGCGAAAGCCCTGCGGTCCAGTTTAAGCGAAACTTCCTTCTCCTCGCCGGGGTTCAGGGTGACTTTCGCGAAGCCCTTGAGTTCCTTCACGGGGCGAAAAACAGTGCTCTCCTTATCGCCCACATAGAGCTGGGCTATTTCGCTGCCCGCGACAGAGCCGGTGTTTTTAATTTTGAACGAAACGGTCAGGGTGTCGTTTTCATCCATTTCGTTTTTGTCAAGTTTAAGGTCGGAATATTCGAATGTTGTGTATGAGAGGCCGTAGCCGAAGGGATAGCGCACCTTCGCCTGCGCCTTTTCGTAATATCTGTAGCCGATGTAAATCGATTCCCTGTATTCAACGGTCGCGATGTTGCCGGGGAAGTTGTTGAACGAGGGGTTGTCCTCAAGTTTTTCGGGATAGGTTTCGGCGAGTTTGCCGCAGGGATTCACATTGCCGAGAAGGATGTCGACAACGGCGCCCGCGCCCGCCTGACCGCCCAGGTAGGAGTTGAGAATGGCGCAGATTGAATCGTTATCCCAGTCAAACTCAACGGGAGCGCCGCCCGCGAGAACAACAACAATATTCTTATTGACGGCGGACACCGCTTCAACAAGCTGGGTGTGCGCCTCGGGAATCTTCATATGTCTGCGGTCGAAGCCCTCGGATTCATAGTCCTCCGTAAGACCGATGAACAGCAGAACAGTGTCGGCGTTTTTCGCCGCCTCAACCGCTTCGGCTATGTGGGCGGGGTTCTTCTTTGCCTTTGCGAGTGTGCGCTCATATCCCTGCGCGTAGGTGACGGACACGCCCGCGGAAGCGAGCAGATCGTAGGCGTTATCGAGGTGGGTGGGGTTAATCTGTGATGAGCCCGCGCCCTGATATCTCGGCGCTTTCGCCATTTCGCCGATAACCGCGATTTTCTTTGATTTGTCAAGGGGAAGGATGCCGTTGTTTTTGAGAAGAACCATCGACTGCTCGGCGACTCTCTTCGCGAGCTCGTGATCCTTTTCCTCGTCGAACTCGAAGCCCTCTTTTTCGGCTTTTTCGGCGCCGTCGGACGCTTTTTTGATGAGTTCAAGAATTTTGAGAACCCTCTCGTTGAGGAGATCCTCGCTGATTTCGCCCGCTTCTATAGCGGCGAGTATTTTCTTAGTGCCCATACCGCTTGACGAGGGCATTTCAATATCGTTGCCCGCGGCGAGACCCATTACTCTGTTGTTCGCCGCGCCCCAGTCGGTGACGATGGCGCCCTCAAAGCCCCAGGTATCGCGAAGAATTTCCGTCTGGGTGTGGGCGTTTTCGGAGCCGAACGTGCCGTTTATTTTGTTGTATGAATTCATAACCGTCCAGGGCTGCGCCTTTTTGACGGCTGTTTCAAACGCGGGAAGATATATTTCGCGCAGGGCTCTCTCGTCAACAACGCTGTCGCCGTTCATACGGCGGGATTCCTGGTCGTTGGCGCAGAAGTGCTTGAGGGATGTGCCGACTCCCCTCGACTGCACGCCGTTTATAAACGCAGCGGCAAGTTCGCCCGCGAGCAGAGGATCCTCGGAGAAATACTCAAAGTTGCGCCCGCAGAGAGGTGAGCGCTTCATATTGACGCCGGGTCCCAGAAGCACGCCGACTTTTTCTTTAAGGCATTTGCCGCCGAGCGCCTTGCCCATTTCGCCCAGCAGTCCGGTATCCCACGAGCAGGCGGTGGTTGCCGCCGTGGGGAAGCAGATTGCCGGTATGCTGGCAACAAGACTTGAGCCTTTTTTGTCGTAATCCTTTTTGCGAAGTCCGTGAGGGCCGTCGCACACCATTATTTCGGGAATGCCGAGACGCTCCAGCCCTTTGAGGTGCCAGAAATCTCTGCCGTCGCACATTGCCGCCTTCTCCTCGAGAGTCATCTGAGCAAGTAATTCCTTGGGGTCTTTCATCGTTTATCCTCCTGATTATATTTTCTCATTATTATTCATTCAATAAATCCGGCGCGGGTTCCTGCGAAGACTCCACATTTTTAAGTTTCTTCGCGATTATGTTGTTGCGCTTCTGCGCCTCGTCAATCGACTGACCTGCTTCGTCAATCTTCTTTTTCGCTCTTTCAAGCGCCAGGCCGAATCTGTCGTGCTGATCCTTCGCCACAGCGAGAAGCGCGCGCACCTCGTTGGCTTTTTCGTTTATAGCCACAGCCCTGAAGCCCATTGAAAGCGAGTTTAAAAGAGCCGTGATTGTTGTGGGGCCCGCTATCATTATTCCGTATTTGGACTGCACCTTTTCCACAAGCCCGTTTTTGGAGGAGACTATCTCGGCAAACAGGGCGTCCGTTGCGAGGTAGAGAATGGCGTAGGGAGTGGTGCGCGGAACATTGATATATTTTGAAACGGTTTTCGCCTCGTTTTCAACTCTTGTCTCAAGTGCCTTGCGCGCTGTTTCGAGCGCCTTTGAGTCGGCGTTGTCCGCCGCTTCGCAGACTTTTATATAGTCCTCCATCGGGAATTTCGAGTCAACGGGCAGGTAGGTTATTCTGCCGTCGGATGACGGAATCTTTATGGCGAACTCAACCCGCTCATCGGTGCCCTCGTTGCAGACGAAATTCGTTTCATACATTCCGGGAACGGTCTGGTCCAGCAGGGAGCCGAGCTGAACCTCAGCCCAGGTGCCCCTCGCCTTGACATTTGTGAGCACTCTGTTGAGAGCCGTGACATTCGCCGTGACGGAGCCGGAGAGCTCCTTCATTTCGCCTATGGATTTGTTGACATTCTCAAGCTGGTCGGAGACCGCCTTGAACGAGGAGTTGAGCCGCGCGGAAAGCGTTGAGGTGAGTTTTTCGTCAACGGTCAGACGCATCTGCTCCAGCTTCTGCTCGTTGCTTTGGCGCATTTTTTCCGCCGATTCGGCGTTGCTTTTGTTTATCTCGCTCAGGTCCTCGCGTATGGCGATTATCAGTTTATTCTGGTAGTCGGCGTTGCGAAGATTCATCTGCTCGAGTTTTTCGTTCATACCGCGCAGACTTTCGCCCGTTTCGGAGCGCAGAGTCTGCTGCATCTGCAGGTTTTCCCTGCGGCTTCTCTCAAATTCCGCGTCCACATTTTCGGTAAGCGATTTGAGTTTTTCATCCGTTACGGCGAGAGCCGCCGAAATCTCCGGAGAGGCGGACGGCTTTTTGAGAAGCAGTACTATGAGCAGGATTATTATCACCGCCGACAAAGCAATTGAGATATACAGTTCCGTAACTTACACCGCCCTTTTTGACAATATTTCACCATATTATGAAAATAATATCATAATGTCAATATATTTACAATAGAGTACAGGGCGGAGTAATTCCTTTTTGTAAATTTAAACAAAAAACGGCGGCTGTTTTTGACATACACACTTATTTAAAAATTATTTTTCTTTTAAAGAATATTATTATTAATTAAGTTTGTTATTATGTACTGTAAGATATTTTTACAGAGGAAACATATGAGCAAGATTCTTGTTTTGACCGAAAAGCCCTCGGTGGCGAAGGATATAGCCCGCGTGCTCGGGTGCAGAAAAAGCGGCAACGGCTGCCTCATAGGCGATAAATATGTAATCACCTGGGCGCTGGGTCATCTTGTGACTCTCGCCGACCCCGAGGCGTATGACGACAAATACAAAACCTGGCGCATGGAGGATTTGCCCATGCTGCCGGAGAGAATGAAACTGGTTGTTATTCCGCAGACGGGCAAGCAGTTCAGGGCGGTGAGCGCGCTTCTCAACTCCCCCGAGTTTTCCGAGCTTGTTATAGCCACGGACGCGGGGCGCGAGGGCGAACTTGTCGCGCGCTGGATTATTCAGAAAGCGCATTTCAGAAAGCCGATGAAGCGCCTGTGGATTTCATCGCAGACGGACAAAGCGATAAAAGAGGGCTTCGCGAATTTAAAACCCTCGTCGCAGTATGACTCCCTCTACCGCTCGGCTCAGTCGAGGGCGGAGGCGGACTGGCTTGTGGGTCTCAACATAAGCCGCGCCCTCACCTGCAAGCACAACGCACAGCTTTCCGCAGGCAGAGTGCAGACCCCCACGCTCGCCATGATTGTAAAGCGCGAGGACGACATAATGAAGTTCCGCCCGAAAAACTACTACACCGTACGCGCATATTTTGACGGTTTCAGCGCCCTTTACAAGGATTCTTCGGGCAACGCGAATTTCAGCGACACCGCCGCGGCGGAGAAAATCGCCGGTGAGATAAAGGGCAAAACCGCCTCATTCACAAGCGTCAAAAAAGTATATAAACACTCCGCTCCCCCTGCCGCCTATGACCTGACGGAACTTCAGAGGGACGCGAACAAGAAATATTCCTACTCCGCCAAGCAGACTCTCTCGATTATGCAGAGTCTTTACGAAACCCACAAACTGCTTACATATCCGCGCACGGATTCGAGATATATTACGGACGATGTTGTTCCCACCCTGCCCGAACGCCTGAAGGCGATTGCCATAGGTCCCTACAAGGAGGCGGCGAACGCTCTGCTCAGGGCGAGACCGCTGCAGACTAAATACATTGTAAACAACGCCCGTGTGTCCGACCATCACGCCATCATCCCTACCGAACAGTATGTGGATCTGAACCGCCTCTCACGCGAGGAGCGGAATATTTACGATCTTGTTGTGCGCAGATTTCTCGCCGTGTTAAGCCCTGCCTTTGAATATGACGAGGTGCAGGTCACGGCGACGGTCGGCAGATATAATTTTTACGCCAAAGGCAAGGCGGTGCGCTCCGCCGGCTGGAAGGCGCTCTACGGCGCGTCGGATTTTGACGAGGACGACGAGGAGAGCAGAGGCACCCTCCCCGATTTAAGGCAGGGAGCGTCCGCCCGTGTTGTTGACGCGAAGGTCATCACGGGTCAGACAAAGCCGCCCGCGAGATATACGGAGGCGACTCTTCTTACCGCTATGGAAAACCCGACGGGTCAGGTGGAGAGCGGCGAACTCAGGGATGTTCTCAAAGAGAGCGGAGGTCTCGGCACTCCCGCCACAAGAGCCGATATAATCGAAAAACTGTTTGACTCCTTCTGCGTTGAAAGAAGGGGCAAAGAGATTGTGCCCACATCAAAGGGCAGGCAGCTCATAAACATAGTGCCCGCCGACCTCAAATCGGCGGAGCTTACCGCCAAATGGGAGCAGCAGCTCTCACTTATAGCCAAGGGAAAGGCGGACGACAAAAAGTTCATTGCCGATATGCGCAAATACGCAAGTTCGCTCGTTTCAAGCGTAATAGCGGACTCTTCCGTTTACCGTCACGACAATTTAACGCGCGAAAAGTGTCCGCAGTGCGGCAAATATATGCTCGATGTGAACGGCAAAAAAGGCAGAATGCTCATCTGCCAGGACAGGGAATGCGGCTACCGCAAGAGTCTGAGCATTATAACAAACGCCCGCTGCCCCGAATGCCATAAAAAACTTGAAATGCGCGGCGAGGGCGAAAAAAGAGCGTTTTACTGCGTGTGCGGCTTCCGTGAGAAACTCAGCGATTTTGAAAAGAGAAAGCAGGAAAGCGGAGCCAACAAACGCGATGTGGCAAAATATATGAGCACGCAGAACAACAAAAAGCCCGCGAGCAATCCGCTCGCTGACCAGCTTGCCAAATGGATGGAAGAGAATTCTTGATATGAGAAAAATTACAGCCGTAATTTTAATAATGATACTTACGCTGTCGCTTGCCGCCTGCGGCAAAGAGGGCGGCGACAGTCTCGCCTACGCGCTTTACTCCTCCCCCTCAACACTGGACCCGCAGTATTCCCAAGGCAACAGCGCGCAGATAATCATAGGCAACTGCTTCGAGGGGCTGACGAGGATTGACGAAAACGGCAATATCGCGCCGGGCGTCGCGACCGACTGGGAAATATCCCCCGACGGGCTGACCTACACCTTCAACCTTCGCGAGGACAGCGGCTGGTATATCATACGGCGCGTAAACGCCTCCACTCTCGATGAAAAGGAGAGCCGTTACGAGCCCGTGACCGCCTACGATTTTTCTTTCGCGTTTTTCCGCGCCGTAAAGCAGGAGACCGACTGCCCCGATTACTCGCAGTTCGCGATTATCAAAAACGCCGAGAAGGTGCATAACGAAAACCTTTCGGCTATCAATCTCGGAGTTAACGCGCTCGACTCAAAAACACTTGAAATAAATCTCGAGCGCCCCTGCCCCGAATTCCTCTACCGCCTTTCCACCCCGGCGTTTATGCCCTGCAACGAGGAGTTTTTTAACGCCTGCGACGGAAGATACGGGCTCAACGCCTCCTATCTGCTGTGCAACGGACCCTTCGCCGTAACCGCCTGGGATTCATCCTCCTCGCTCATAATGAGAAAGAACGCGGGCTACAGCGGCGAAAACGAGGCAAAGCCCTCCTCGGTTTCCTTCTATTTCAACAACGATATAAATGACATTTCAGAAAAGGTGTCGCTCGGCACATACTGCGCGGGTGTTTTTACGGATGAGGAGAATATGCCTTCGCAGGGCGTAAACTCAACCGCGCTGGACAACTCCGTTTACGGCTTCTGTTTCAACTGCTCGGACAGTTATTTTTCAAACGAGAACCTGCGGCTCGCACTTATGTGCTGTGTTGACCGCGGCATTTTCACGCCCCCCGAAGGGAGCACACAGACGAACTCCTGCGTGCCGCTTTGCTGCAGAGCGGGAGAGGCGAATTACATTGAGGCAATCGGAAGCCAGACCGTTCTTCCCGCAAGCGATACGACCTTCGCTATGATAAGCTTCCAAAAGGCGCTCAGCGAGTTGAACGCGAAATCGCTCAAACTGAATATCCTCTGTGAGGAGAAATACTCGGGATATATCCGCTCACAGATTCAGATATGGCAGAAGGTTTTTGATGTGAACCTCTCCGTTTCGGTTGAGACTCTCAGTGAAAGCGCCATTGAAACGCGTATGCGCAAACACGATTATCAGTTCGCTTTCGCTCCGGTTCATTCATACAGCGGGCTTGCCGCGAACTATCTCTCGGGCTTTATGTCCGGCGACGGCGACAACATTTTCGCCTTTGAGGATGAATACTACGACAACGCCGTGCGCACCACCTTCAACATTGAGGACCCGCGCGAGCTTCTCAACGGCTGTTTCACAATGGACAGTTACCTCACAAAGCACGCCGTGTTTTACCCACTGTTCACGGGCAGAACTTATCTTGTTGAACACCGCTCGGTAAGCGGAGTAAAATGCTCCCCCTCGGGCGACTGTATATATTTCTCAGGCGCAATTTCATCAGACTGAAAGGGTGAACAATATGACAAAACCCGAAAAAATATCAATGGGCATCGGCATAGCCGCGGGCGTAGCGGCGGGTGTTCTGCCGTCCGTGATAAGGGCGGTTTCGGCGGACAAGGAGAAGGAGCCGTGCGAAAGGCCCGGTAAACTCACCTTTGAAAACGGCGTTTTCAGGGACGCTCAGGGCAACGAGACGGCGCTGAAAATTCTGTTTATGCGCAATTATTCGCTAAAAAAGGAACAGCGCGAGGCGCTCGGCAACAGATTCGGCGGTTACGGCGCGTCTCAGGTTGACGCCGCCTATTCAAAAAGCGCGCTCACCGCGCAGGATATCGCTTTTATCCGCTCGCTGGGCTTTAACTGCGTGGGCATAAGTTTTTCACATTCGTTCATCTATCCCAACGGCAAAATCGGTAAAAAGATTGATTTTTCCGCCGTTGACAGCATAGTTGAGGAGTGCTGCAAAAACGGGCTCTATGTTGCCCTGAATCTTACAGACTCATCGCTCTATTCAAAAAAACCGAGCGAGAAAAAACTCGGCACTGTCTGGGCTCAGTTAGCCGCGCACTTTAAGGATGACGCGGCCGTTGTGCTGTATGACACATCATCGCCATATCTCAGCGAAAAGGATGAAAAGGCGGCATACAAGGCAATCCGCAAGGCGGACAAATTCACAGCCGTCATTTCAAAAACCGCGCGCGCAAAAGAACCGTATTACTCAAACGCCGTTGATTCAGCGCCCGTGTTCGATGAAATACGCCCCGTAACCCGCGACCTCAAAGCGGCATATGAGAGCGGAAAGTCCGTTATTTTTGAGACATTCAAATCGGAATATGTGGCGCTCTTCACCCTCGCGCCCAACGACATAGACCACAGTGTTGACGATTACAAAACCCTTCTCGCGAAATACGCCCAGATCAATAACGGCATTATGAAAGACGAGGCACTCGCCGATGAAATAAAGGCAATTTTCAACCCCGCCGACGAGCCGGAGGAGAAAAAAGAGAAGGAAAAGAAATTCAGGATTGAAGCCGGATTCCGAAGCGGCAAAAATCTGACGAAAATTACGATTTAAGGAGCCGCCATGAAAAAATCAACCAGAATAATAAGTCTGTTTCTGTGCGCGGCAGTTCTTTTTACAGTGTGCTTTGCGCTGACCTCGTGCAAGAAAAAGGAAGAAAAAATTAAATATACCTCGGAATACATAACCGACAGGCGCGTTGACGAAACCTTCAAGGATTCCGACGGCAATACGGCATATAAACTCACCATGGTTCTGCCGCAGCTCGACGAAAAAAAGATTGCCACGGTTGACAATTTCAACGCCGTGATTTCGGCAATCGAGCAGGATTCGCGTTCGACGGTGCAGGCGGTAATCGGCAACAAGCTTTATAAAAAGGGCGTGCCGTGGACGGAGACTGCCGACTATGAACTGACCTACGCCTCGAACCAGTATATAAGCACCGTAATTGAGAGAAGGCGCGAGACCTCGGACGGCAGAATAAGTTATATGAAAAAACCCGTGGTCTTCTCGTTCCGCACAAATTCACAGGCGTCGCTGGAGGATTTCGCCAAAATAAACGGTGACAACCTGCACACAAAACTCGCGAATATGATAATCGGCAAAATCAACGACGATGGCGGCAATCCGCCGAAAATCGCCGACCTGCGCGCGGGATTTACTCTTGAGGATTTCGCGCTGACCGCCTCGGGAATCGACATCTATCTTCAGAACGACTCGCTCCTCAGTTATAAGGGCGTAAAGGACTGCTACTCCTTCTCCTTCGCGGAACTGACGCAATACCTGAAACTGCCGAACCTGCCGTCAACAGAATAAACTAAACGAGATAAAAAACGCCCCGTACCGAGTGGTACGGGGTGTATTTGTTGTAACTTTAATCTCCGGGTCAGACGAGCTCGATGATGCACATCTCCGCTGCGTCGCCTCTGCGGGGACCGGTTTTGATTATACGGCAGTAACCGCCGTTGACATCCTTATATTTGGGGGCGATTTCGTCAAAGAGCTTTTTGACAACGTCCTCTTTTGTGACGTATGCCATAACCTGACGCTTTGCCTGAAGTGAGTCGTTCTTGGCGATGGTAATCATCTTTTCCGTCATGGAACGAACTTCCTTGGCCCTCGTAACGGTTGTCTCGATCTTACCGTTCTCAAGGAGATAAGTAACAAGACCTCTGAGCATTGATATACGATGATCAGTTGCACGGCCGAGTTTTCTACTACCGGGCATTTAATTCACTCTCCTTTACCGTTTTATGGGTCTTATTCGTCCTCTTTGCGAAGCGCGAATCCAAGTGACTGGAGTTTCGCGACAACTTCGTCAAGAGACTTTCTGCCGAGGTTACGGACTTTCATCATGTCCTCCTCGGATTTGCTTATTAAATCTTCCACAGTGTTTATCTGCGCTCTCTTCAAGCAGTTGAAAGAGCGAACAGAAAGGTCAAGCTCCTCAATAGTCATCTCCAGGGCTTTTTCTTTGCCGCTGTCTTCTTTAACTACCATAACATCGGAACCGTAGGACTCGCCTGAAAGGTCACCGAAGAGGTTGAGGTGCTCGTTGAGGATCTTGGCAGCGAGCGAAACGGCGTTGATTGCTGAAATCGTGCCGTTTGTCCACACCTCGAGGGTCAGTTTCTCGAAATCGATGTTCTGACCTACACGGATGTTCTCGACTGTGTAGTTTACCTTTAAAGTAGGTGAGTAGATAGAGTCTATTGCAATAACGCCGATTGCGGGCTGTAAAATCTGCTTGTTCTTTTCGGCAGAAACATAGCCCCTGCCTTTGTCGCAGGTGATTTCCATATTGACGCGGGCATCGGAATTAAGTGATGCAATATGGAGGTCAGGGTTCAGAATCTCCACTTCCGAATCGGTCTGGATACTGCCGGCTGTTATCTCACATTCACCGGCGGCGCTTATATAAAGTGTCTTGGGCATATCCGAATGGATTTTGAGGATGACGTTCTTGAGGTTAAGAACTATCTCCGTGACATCTTCCTTGACGCCGGGGATTGTTGTGAACTCATGCTGCACGCCGTCAATCTTTACAGATGTGATCGCGTAGCCGGGAAGGGATGAAAGAAGAACTCTGCGAAGGCTGTTGCCTAATGTTCCTCCGTAACCTCTTTCGAGAGGTTCCACCACAAACTTTCCGTATGAGTTGTCCTCTGAGAGTTCGGCAGTTTCTATTCCGGGCTTTTCTATTCTTGTCTCAACCATGTGAAAAACCTCCTTTTAAAATGCAGGCGGAATGCCTGTTGATAAATGAGCGATTCAAAAAGAGCGTGAAAAACGCTATTATTTTGAATACAACTCGACGATAAGATGCTCTTCAACAGGATAATCGATGTCTTCGCGTGTGGGCATGGCAACGATTTTTCCTGTGTAGTCGTCAGTCTTCTCAATCCAACCGGGAACAAGAGCGATGGGAGCATTTTCGCCTGTCAGTTCTGCAAAGACGGGCTTCTTTCTGCTGTTCTCGCTGATTGCTACCACCTCACCGGGCTTAACCTGATAAGAAGGAATGTCAACGCGCTTGCCGTTGATGACGAAGTGACCGTGTGTTACGAGCTGACGAGCCTGACGGCGGGTAGCCGCGAAACCGAGACGGAAAACAACATTGTCAAGACGACGCTCGCAGAGAACAAGAAGGTTTTCACCTGCTTTGCCCTGCATCTTTGTAGCTCTCTCATAATATGAATAGAACTGTTTTTCAAGCATGCCGTATATGAACTTTACCTTCTGCTTTTCATCGAGCTGCTTGGCGTACTCTGATTTCTTTCTTCTCATCTGACCCTTGGGGTTACGGGTTGTTTCCTTGTTTTTGTAACCCATAACAGCAGGAGAGATGCCGAGCGCCTTGCAACGCTTTGCAATAGGCTGCATATTTCTTGCCATATTCTGTATCCTCCTTCTTGCGGTTATACGCGTCTTCTCTTGGGCGGGCGGCAGCCGTTATGAGGAATGGGAGTAACATCTTTGATAAGAGTTACATCGAGTCCTGCGGTCTGGAGCGCTCTGATAGCCGCTTCACGACCCTGGCCGGGGCCTTTTACGAAAACTTCTACGGTCTTCATACCGTGCTCGATAGCCGCTTTCGCTGCTACTTCAGCCGCGGTCTGCGCTGCGAAGGGAGTGGACTTTTTGGAGCCCCTGAAGCCCATTTCACCGGCGCTTGCCCATGAAACCGCGTTGCCCTGAGTATCGGTGATGGTTACGATGGTGTTGTTAAAGGTGGACTGAATATGAGCTGCGCCGCGTTCAATCATCTTACGCTCACGGCGTTTGCGTGAACCGGCTGTTTTTTTCTGAACTTTAGCCATAATATCCTCCTTGTGTTACTTCTTCTTATTCGCGATGGTCTTCTTGGGACCCTTGCGTGTTCTTGCGTTTGTTTTGGAACGCTGGCCTCTTACGGGGAGACCCTTGCGGTGACGCACACCGCGGTAGCATCCGATTTCAATGAGTCTCTTGATGTCGAACGCAGTTTCTCTGCGAAGGTCACCTTCAACCTTTACGTTGTGGTCGATATATTCACGAAGCTTGGAAATATCGTCCTCGGTAAGGTCCTTGACTCTTGTATCGGGATTAACGCCTGTTGCTGCTATAATGTCAGTTGCGGTTTTGCGACCTATGCCGAAGATATAAGTGAGAGCGATCTCTATTCTTTTATCTCTGGGAAGGTCAACGCCTGATATACGCGCCATTTGTCAGTTGCACCTCCAATAAATGGTTTGCGTCGGATTAACCCTGACGCTGCTTGTGCTTGGGATTTTCACAGATAACCATTACTCTTCCCTTGCGTTTGATAATCTTGCATTTTTCGCACATTTTTTTGACAGAAGGTCTGACTTTCATAATAGAATACCTCCTTATTACTTTGAACGCCATGTGATGCGGCCCTTGGTAAGGTCGTATGGCGACATTTCGACCGTTACTTTATCACCGGGGAGAATCTTTATATAATTCATTCTCAGCTTGCCGGAAATATGAGCCAGTATTCTGTGACCGTTTTCCAATTCAACCTGGAAGGTTGCGTTGGGAAGTGATTCAACTACCGTACCCTCGATTTCGATCATATCCTGTTTGGACATTACATTACCTCCGTTTCACGTGCGCTCACCTGCGCGAGCGCCTTTCTCAGCGCCCGGTTTGTTGCGAGCTTTTCTTCCCCGAGCCGTATATCAAGGGCTCTGAGGTGCTTTACGTTCTTCAATTTAGGCCTTTCGACAGGCCGTTCCTTGCCGTCACACACGAGAACGCCTTTTTCGCTGACTCCGGTTACAGCCAGGAGTCTGCCTTTGTCGCGCCCCGCGAGTGAAACCACAACTCTGCCACATTCAAGCAGTTCCATAACTTACACCTTTGTAAGAATGACGGGACCGTCTTTCGTTATGGCGATTGTGTTCTCAAAATGAGCGGAAAGTTTGCCGTCTTTTGTTTTTATGGTCCATCCGTCGGACAACTGCACAACCTCGTGGGTTCCCATATTTATCATGGGTTCAATCGCAATTGTCATTCCGGGAATCAACCTCTGACCTCGACCGGGGGTGCCGAAATTCGGTACGCTGGGGTCTTCATGCATTTGAGTGCCTACTCCGTGACCCGTAAAGGTGCGCACAACGGAGTAGCCTCTTTCCTCGCAATAGGACTGAACAGCGTAAGCGATATCTCCGACCCTGTTGCCTGCGACAGCCGCTTCGATGCCTTTATAAAGCGCTTCTCTGGTGGTGTCGCTCAGCCGCTTTGCCTCGGGCGATATTTTACCCGCCGCAAAAGTGGCAGCATTGTCGCCGACATAACCCTTGTAGGTGGCGCCTATGTCAATACTGACAATGTCGCCCTCCTTCACTGTTCTGCTCTTGCTCGGAATGCCGTGGATAACCACGTCGTTTATGGAAATGCATGTTGCAGCAGGGTACCCGTTGTAACCGAGAAATGTGGGATACGCTCCCGCGTCCTCGATGAATTTACGCGCTATGCGGTCAATTTCGAAAGTTGTTATTCCGGGCCTGACCGCCTCGCCTGCTGCTTTTAATGCTCCGGCTGCTACGGCTCCCGCTTCTTTCATAAGCTGGAGCTCCTTGCTTGTTTTGAGCACTATCATGCCTTATCCTCCGGTGGCTTAATCAAGGAAGCCTTTGTAGTGGCGCATCATCATCTGGCTCTCCAACTGTTTGAAGGTTTCAAGAGCAACGCCGACTACGATTATGATTGATGTACCGCCGAGTGAAATGTTCATTGTGGCACCCTCCTGCCAGAATCTGTTGAGGGCCCAGTTTGTGATAATCGAGAAGAGTATCGGGAACAGTGCGACAACGCTTAAAAGAAGAGCGCCGAGCAGAGTGATTCTCGAAAGAATCTTCGCGATGTAGTTGGCTGTGGGATCGCCGGGACGAATGCCGGGGATTGAGCCGCCGTTTTCACGGATGTTCTTGGACATTTCAATGGGGTTGTACTGGATTGTTGCGTAGAAATACGCAAAAGCGATGATAAGAATGAAGTAGATAATCGCATAGAACCAGTTGTCATTGCTGAACAGGTCGAAGAATTTCTCCCAGCCGGTGCCGTTTGTTTTGGATGAGATGAACATTTCGACTGTCGGGGGCAGTGAAAGGATTGACGATGCGAAGATTATGGGCATAACACCGGACATATTGACCTTGATCGGAATATGGGTGTTCTGACCGCCGTACATTTTACGGCCTACAACGCGCTTTGCGTACTGAACGGGAATTCTTCTCTCCGCGTTGTCCATCCATACGATGTAAGCAATCATAAGGATAAGAACAATCGCCACGAAGGGGGAGAGGAAGAGGTACGGACCGCCGCGGGAGATATAGCCCTGCTCAGGCCCGAAAAGCTGTGTGATAAGGGTGGGAAGACGGCTGACGATACCTGCGAAGAGGATTATCGAAATACCGTTTCCTATGCCGTTCTCATTGATGCGTTCACCGAGCCACATGATAATTGCGGTACCTGCGGTGAAGCAAGCGATGATAACGATTGCCTGGAAGAATGCCCAGAAACCGGTGTAATCGGTGCCGGAGGCGTTCTTTGTGAGATATCCGCCGCTTCTGAGATAGAAGAAATAGGCGGTACTCTGGAGAAGGCCTAAGCCGATAGTCACATAACGGGTTATGGACGCTATCTTTTTACGGCCTTCGGCGCCTTCGTTCTGGAGTCTTTCCAGCGCGGGAATAGCAACTGCGAGGAGCTGCATAATAATTGAACTGTTGATGTACGGTGTGATTGACATTGCGAAAATCGTACCGTAGTTGAAAGCAGAACCGGTCATCATGTTGAGATAGTTCATAAAGGTTCCGGCGTTCTGGTCGGAAATGATACCGGCTTCCGCGATGTTAGTGAATGGTACGGGAATTGCTGAACCGAGACGGAAAATAAAGACTATAAGAGCTGTGAAGATAATCTTTTTACGCAGGTCGGCAATTTTCCACGCATTAACCAAAGTTTTAAGCATGCTCAGATTACCTCTGCCTTTCCTCCGGCAGCTTCAATCTTGGATTTCGCGGAATCTGAAAAAGCATTTGCCTGAACGGTGAGCTTCTTCGTGATTTCGCCATTACCCAAAATTTTAACGCCGTCCAATGTCTTTTTAACTATTCCCTTTTCTACAAGAGTTTCAACAGTAACGGTTTCGCCGTCGTTGAAAGCGTCGAGCGCAGAAATGTTTACTATGGCATATTCTGTGCCGAAAATGTTGTTAAATCCTCTCTTGGGGACACGTCTCTGAAGGGGCATCTGACCGCCTTCAAAACCGGCTCTCATACCTCTGCCTGCACGCGCGAGCTGACCCTTGTGGCCTTTACCGGCTGTTTTGCCCTGGCCTGAAGCGGGGCCGCGGCCGATGCGCTTGCGTTCCTTGGTTGAACCGGGAGCGGGTGAAAGATCGTGCAACTTCATTAGTCTGCACCTCCTTGCTTGGCTTCGCTGACTTCGATGAGATGTGAAACCTTTCTCACCTTGCCCTGCGTTGCGGGGATGTCGGGCTGAACCGAAACATCGCCGATTCTGTAAAGACCAAGTGAATGGACGGTGTCAATCTGAGGTTTGGTGCTTCCAATAAGGCTTTTTACAAGCTTTACCTGAATCATAACTGTACACCCTCCTTAACCTAATATTTCTTTTGCGGTTTTGCCGCGGATGGCGGCAACTTCTTCAACAGTACGAAGGGACTGAAGACCCTGTATTGTTGCCCTGACTACGTTGCAGGGATTATTTGAACGAAGCGCCTTGGAACGGATGTCTTTAATGCCAACCGTTTCAACAACCGCACGGACGGGACCGCCGGCGATAACGCCGGTACCGGGGGCGGCGGGTTTGAGAAGAACTACGCCTGCGCCGTATTTGCCCGTAACTTCGTGGGGGATTGTTGTACCCTTGAGAGAAACCTGGATAAGGTTTTTCTTGGCGTCTTCAATACCCTTGCGGATAGCATCGGGAACTTCGCCCGATTTGCCGAGTCCGAAGCCGATAATGCCGTTTCCGTCGCCTACGACTACGAGAGCCGAGAACTTGGAGATACGGCCGCCCTTTACGGTTTTGGAAACACGGTTAATGGCTACCACGCGTTCGGTAAGTTCATATGCTGAAGCATCTAATTTAGCCAACTTTATTTCCTCCCCTTCTTAGAACTTGAGGCCGCCCTCACGGGCGCCTTCGGCCAGTTCCTGAACACGGCCGTGATAAATGTAACCGCCACGGTCAAAAACAACTTCCGTTATGCCTTTGTCTGCGGCGCGCTTTGCCAATGTTTCGCCCACTTTGTGAGCTGCAGTTTTGTTTCCGCCGTAATCCTCGAAATCTTTTTCAACAGTTGATGCCGAAACAAGTGTAACACCGTTTACGTCATCTATTAACTGAGCGTAGATATGCTGGAGGGAGCGGAACACATTAAGGCGAGGACATTCGGCAGTGCCGGATATCTTTGCGCGGACTCTTTTATGGCGAGTCGCTCTGGCCTTGTTGCTGTCCGGTCTGTTAACCATATTTTTTCACTCCTTATATCTTATTTACCGCCCTTGCCGGCTTTGCCTTCCTTGCGGCGGATGTGTTCCTCGGCATACTTGATGCCTTTGCCCTTGTAGGGCTCGGGAGGACGTACTTCACGCACGTTGGCGGCGAACTGGCCGACTTTCTGCTTGTCGTAACCGCTGATAACGATTTTGTTGGGAGCGGGAACTTCTATCGTAATACCCTCGGGAGGGGTCATGGTGACGTCGTGTGAGTAACCGACTTTGAGCACGAGGTTTTTGCCCGCGAGCTCGGCACGGTAACCGATACCGTTGATTTCAAGTTCCTTCTTGAAACTGTCGTTTACACCGACAACCATGTTATTGATAAGAGACCTTGTAAGGCCGTGAAGGGCCTTGCTCTCGTTTGTGTCGTCGGGACGGGAAACGATTATCTCGTTGTCCTTCTTCTCGGCTGTGATTTTCTGGTGGATTGTTCTTGTAAGGGTGCCTTTTGAGCCCTTTACGGTGATTGTGCTGCCGTCAATCGTAACATCCACGCCTGCGGGGATAACAATAGGCTTTTTACCTATACGTGACATTCAACAGCACCTCCTTACCAGATAAATGCAAGAACTTCGCCGCCTACATTGGCCTTGCGAGCATCCTTGTCAGTCATAACGCCTTTCGACGTTGAGAGGATTGCAATACCGATGCCCTTCATAACTCTGGGCATATCCTCACAATTTGTGTAAATTCTCAGGCCGGGCTTGGAAACTCTGCGGAGCCCCGTGATGACCTGTGACTTGTTGGGACCGTACTTGAGGGTGATTTCGATTATACCCTGCTTGCCGTCGTCCTCTACTTTAAAACCTTTTATATAGCCCTCATCAACAAGAATCTGAGCAATCGCCTTCTTCATGTTGGATGCGGGGACTTTCACCGTGTCATGCTTTGCCGCATTGGCGTTGCGGATTCTTGTAAGCATATCAGCGATGGAATCAGTAATTTGCATACTGTTAACCTCCTTTGCAACTGCTCATTACCAGCTTGCTTTCTTAACGCCGGGAATCTGACCTGCGTGTGCCAACTCTCTGAAGCAGATACGGCACACTCCGTATTTACGGAGATAAGCGTGGGGTCTGCCGCAGATTTTGCATCTGTTGTAAGCTCTTGTCGAATACTTAGCGGGCCTTGCCTGCTTGACTTTCATTGATGTTTTAGCCACGGTTTTCCCTCCTTATCTCGCGAACGGAGCGCCCATAAGTGCGAGGAGCTCGCGGGCCTCTTCGTCGGTGTTTGCTGTGGTGACAAAGCAGATATCCATGCCTCTGACCTTGTCAATCTTATCGTAATCGATTTCGGGGAATATCAGCTGTTCCTTGACGCCAACCGAATAGTTGCCCCTGCCGTCGAATGAGTTCGGGTTGATTCCTCTGAAGTCGCGCACTCTGGGGAGAGCGAGGTTGAAGAATCTGTCAACAAACTCGTACATTCTGTCGCCTCTGAGGGTGACCTTTGCGCCGATTGTCATACCTTCACGGAGCTTGAAGTTAGCAACTGATTTCTTTGCCTTGCAGAGAACGGGCTGCTGGCCTGTAATCTGCTTGAGGTCTGAAACTACCGCGTCGAGAACCTTCGCGTTGTCTCTTGCCTCACCGCAGGCAACGTTGATAACTATTTTGTCAAGCTTGGGGATCTGCATGACGCTCTTGTACTCAAACTTCTTCATGAGTGCGGGCGCAACATCGTTAAGATACATTTCTTTTAATCTTGCTGCCATGTTGTCATGTACTCCCTTCAATTAAAATTCGGCGTTGCAGTCTGCCTTCTTGCAGACGCGGACCTTGTTGCCGTTTTTGTCGATTTTGTGGCCGACTCTTGTGGGTCTGCCGCACTTGGGGCATACAAGCTGAACCTTATCGGCGTAGAGAGCGCTCTCCGCTTCGATAATTCCGCCGGGCTCGCCCATCTGTCTGGGTTTAACATGCTTCTTGACAATGTTGATACCCTCAACGATGACCTTGCCTTCGGAAGGGCTGACCTGCATTACTTTGCCCTTTGCGCCGCGATATTTGCCGTTGATGACAACGACTGTATCGCCTGTTTTAACATGAACCTTATTACTCATCTTCGTACCTCCTGATCAAAGCACTTCGGGAGCGAGGGAGAGGATTTTGAGATAATCCTTCTCACGAAGCTCTCTGGCTACGGGCCCAAAGATACGTGTGCCTCTGGGGTTCTTGTCTTCTTTTATGATAACGGCCGCATTTTCGTCGAAACGAATGTATGTGCCGTCTTCGCGGCGAAGACCTTTGGCTGTGCGAACCACAACCGCCTTGACAACTTCGCCTTTCTTTACAACGCCGCCGGGAGTTGCTTTTTTAACGGAAGCAACTATGACGTCGCCGATATTGGCATACCTCCTGCCGGAACCGCCGAGTACTCGGATACACATAATCTCCTTAGCACCGGTGTTATCGGCAACCTTGAGGTAACTCTGTTGCTGTATCACAGTGTTTTCCTCCTTCTGTGTACCAAATTATTTGGCTTTCTCAATAATTTCGACTACGCGCCATCTCTTATCCTTTGAGACAGGACGAGTTTCCATAACAAGCACGCGGTCGCCGATTCCGCATTCGTTGTTTTCATCGTGTGCCTTAAGCTTGTATGTGCGGTTAACGATCTTTTTGTAAAGAGGATGACGGACCTTGTCCTTAACGGAAACGACAACGGTCTTATCCATCTTGTCGCTGGTTACAAGACCTACTCTGGTCTTTCTGAGGTTTCTTTCACTCATTTAAATAAACCTCCCTTTCCTTACGAGTTAGAGCCGTGGAGTTCGATATCTCTCTGGACTGTCTTGATGCGAGCGATATCCTTTTTGACGGCGCTGATTCTCATCGGGTTATCGAGCTGATTTACGGTCTGCTGGAAGCGCAGTTTGAAAAGCTCATCCTTTAATTCGAGAAGCTTAGCATCCAGCTCTTGAGCGGAAAGGTTTCTGATTTCACTGGCTTTCATTATTGCTCACCACCCGTTTCTTCTTTTCTTACGAACTTGCACTTGATGGGAAGCTTGTTGGCTGCAAGACGCATAGCTTCCTGTGCAAGACTCTCGTCAACACCGGCGATTTCAAACATGATTCTGCCGGGCTTTACTACTGCCACCCAGTATTCCGGTGAACCTTTACCTGAACCCATTCGGGTTTCAGCCGGTTTCTCGGTAATGGGCTTGTCGGGGAAGATTTTAATCCAGACCTGACCGCCACGCTTGATGTATCTTGTCATGGCAACACGGGCTGCTTCAATCTGATTTGAAGTAATCCATGCAGGTTCGAGAGCCATAAGACCGTAATCACCGTAGGTGACTGTATTGCCCTTATGAGCCTTACCTTTGAGTCTGCCTCTCTGTACTCTGCGGCGTTTTACACGCTTGGGCATTAACATTATTTGTCTCCCCCTTCCCTGCGAGGTCTGTTATTGTAACCGCCCTGACGGTTGTCGCGGCTGCCGTTTGCGCGGTTGTCGCGGTTTGCGGGACGGTTGCCGTTCTGACGGTCGCGGTTGAATCTGCGCGGACGGTCGTTTCTGCGTTCGCTGTTGCGGCTTTCGTGAAGGATTTCGCCTCTGTAAAGCCATACCTTAACGCCGATTCTGCCGTAAGTGGTTTTTGCCTCTGTGAAACCGTAGTCGATGTCGGCTCTGATTGTCTGAAGAGGAACAGTGCCTTCGTGACTGGTTTCGGTGCGGGCGATTTCAGCGCCGCCTACACGGCCGGAGAGCTGAATCTTGATGCCCTTTGCGCCTAACTGCATTGTGCGGCCGATTGCCTGCTTTACAGCGCGGCGGTAAGAAATTCTTCTTTCAAGCTGAGAAGCGATGTTCTCTGCTACGAGCTGTGCGTTTAAGTCGGGGCTCTTGATTTCAACGATGTTGATGGAAACTTCCTTGCCGCCGAGTTTGTTTGAGCAAACTTTCTTGAGCTTTTCGATTTCCTCACCGTTTCTGCCGATTACCATACCGGGCTTCGCACAGTGGATTGTGATATAGACACGCTTCGCGTCGCGTTCGATTTCTACCTTGGGAACGCCTGCGCGGTTGAGAAGCTGGAGGAGATACTCGCGGAGATTGTAATCTTCAACAAGAATATCGCCGAACTTGTTGGGGTCTGCGTACCAACGAGATTCCCAGTTCTTAACAACGCCGATTCTTAAACCGGTAGGATTGATTTTCTGTCCCATTGTTTATTCTCCTCCTTCTCTTAGTCTTCTTTTTCCTTGAGCACAAGGGTGATGTGAGATGTTTTCTTGTTTATGCGGTTCGCTCTGCCCTGAGCTCTGGGTCTTATACGCTTGAGGGTGGGACCCTGGCCAACATAGCACTCTGCGACATAGAGCTTGTCAACGTCCATATCGTAGTTGTTCTCTGCGTTGGCGATAGCGGAATTTAATAATTTAAGTAAAGGTTCGCACGCGGCCTTGGGCGTGTACTTGAGTATTGCCAATGCCTTATCTGCGGGCTGATTGCGGATTAAATCCAGAACAATCTGAACCTTGCGGGGAGCAATTCTTAAATAAGTAGCTTTTGCGGTTGCAACCGGTACTTCATTAATTGCTGCTTCTGACATTTATATACACTCCTTTCGCCGATTATTTGGAATTGGATGTTTTTGAACCTGCATGACCTTTGAAAGTTCTTGTAGGTGCAAACTCGCCGAGCTTATGACCGACCATATCTTCTGTTACATATACGGGAACATGCTTGCGACCGTCATGAACAGCGAATGTGTGACCGACAAAAGCAGGGAAGATTGTGGAGGAACGGCTCCAGGTCTTGAGGACCATCTTCTCGCCGGTTTCGTTCATTTTTTCGACTCTTTCGAGCAACTTGGGTTGCACGAACGGTCCTTTTTTAACGCTTCTGCCCATTATCTTCTGCTCCTTTCTCGATTACTTGTCATTACGGCGTTTAACGATTAATTTATCGGAAGCCTTCTTATGCTTTCTGGTCTTGTAACCGAGAGCGGGCTTGCCCCAGGGGGTAACAGGGCCGGGACGGCCGATCGGGGATTTGCCTTCGCCGCCGCCGTGGGGGTGGTCGTTCGGGTTCATGACTGAACCGCGGACTGTAGGTCTCCAGCCCATGTTGCGTTTGCGGCCTGCTTTACCGATTTTAACGTTTTCGTGGTCAAGGTTGCCTACCACGCCGATTGTCGCCATGCAGTTGATGGGGACGTTGCGGAGTTCGCCTGAGGGAAGACGGAGAAGAGCGTAGATGCCCTCTTTCGCCATAAGCTGCGCGCTGTTGCCCGCCGCTCTTGCAAGCTGGCCGCCTCTGCCGGGGGTAAGTTCAACATTGTGTACGACGGTACCTACCGGGATGTTTGTAAGGGGAAGCGCGTTGCCGGGTTTGATATCCGCCGCGGTGCCTGCGATAACTGTGTCGCCGACTTTTAATCCGTCGGGATAAAGGATGTAGCTCTTTTCGCCGTCTTCATACTGAATAAGCGAAATGAAAGCTGAACGGTTGGGGTCGTATTCGATGGTTTTGACTTCTGCCGGAACATCGAACTTTGAGCGCTTGAAGTCGATTATACGATACTTCCTGCGGTTTCCGCCGCCGCGGTGGCGGACGGTGATTCTTCCGTAGCTGTTGCGGCCGGAGTTCTTCTTGACTGATGTAAGAAGACTTCTTTCGGGAGCGACTTTTGAAAGCCCGGAATAATCCGTAACCGACATATTACGTCTGCCGTTACCTGTCGGGTTATAAAATCTGATTGACATTTTTTCACTCTCCTGTCAGGCGGCTTTGCGGAGCATGTCAGTCTCCATACCTCGCCGCCGGAATTTCTGCCTTGCGGCAGCCGGTTAATTACATAAGACCGTCGAAGAACTCGATTGTCTTGGAATCCGCTGTAAGGGTAACAATCGCCTTTTTCCAGGATGATGTGTAGCCCTGATACATACCGTATCTGCGGAGTTTGCCTTTGCAGTTGACTGTGTTGACCTTTTTGACTTTTACGCCGAAAAGTTTTTCAACGGCGTTGGCAATTTCTATCTTGTTGGCGTCCTTGGCAACTTCGAAGGAATACTTCTTGTCTGCCATGCCGTCCATGCTCGCCTCAGAAATGATGGGGCGGATGATAATATCCTGTGCTAACTTACTCATGCATAAACCTCCTCAATCTTGCTGATGGCATCCTTGAGGACCACGACTGTGTCGCAGTTGAGGATATCATAAACGTTAAGAGTTGAAACAAGAGTGGTCTTTACACCTGCGATATTGCGCGCGCTTCTGTAGATAACATCGTTCTTTTCGGGAAGTACGATAAGCACTTTTTTGCCGATGTTGAGCGCCTTGACCATATCCGCAACGGTCTTTGTTTTGATTTCGTCAAGCTTGAGCTCGTTGAGAACGATCATTTCGTCGTCCGCGAGTTTAGCCGAGAAAGCGGATTTCATAGCGAGGCGTCTTACCTTCTTGTTTACGGATTTGACATAGTCGCGGGGCTTGGGGCCGTGAGCGATGCCGCCGTGATACCACTGGGGCGCTCTTGTTGAGCCCTGTCTTGCGCGGCCTGTGCCCTTCTGTCTCCAGGGCTTCTTGCCGCCGCCGCTGACTTCGGAACGCGTAAGGGTAGATTGTGTGCCCTGGCGCTGATTCGCAAGATAACTTACCACGCAGAGATGCATCGCGGGGATATTGGGTGTAACACCGAATATGTTTTCCGAAACTTCCATTGTGTCAAGTTTCTTACCTGTCATGTCATATACTGATACGTTAGGCATTCTCTACTCCTCCTTTACGCTTTTTTAACAGCATCGCGGATAAGGACTATTCCGCCCTTGGGGCCGGGAACAGCGCCCTTAACGGCGATGAGATTGTTTTCTGCGTCAACCTTGATAACATCAAGATTCTGGATGGTTACTCTTTCGCAACCGAGATGACCTGCAAGTTTCTTTCCCTTGTACACTCTTGAAGGGTCTGAGCAGGCGCCCAGTGAACCTGCGTGTCTTGCGACGGGGCCGGTACCGTGGGATTCCTTGAGTCTTGCGAAACCCCATCTTTTGATTGAGCCGGCTGTGCCTTTACCTTTGCTGGTGCCGGTAACGTCTACCTTTTCGCCCGAGGCAAAGATGTCCGCCTTGATTGTGTCGCCGAGATTCATTGCCGACATGTCGTCGAGTCTGAACTCTTTAAGTGTTTTCTTGGGAGCGGTGTCCGCCTTCTTGAAGTGACCTGCAAGGGGCTTGGATACACGCTGAACCTTAATGTCGCCGAAGCCCAGCTGAACAGCTTCGTAGCCGTCGTTCTCAACTGTCTTCTTCATTACGACGTTGCAAGGACCTGCTTCGATAACGGTTACGGGAACTGCGTTGCCCTTGTCATCGAAAATCTGGGTCATGCCGAGTTTTTTGCCGATGATTGCTTTCTGCATTTAATGCTTTCCTCCTTTAGGTTATTGGTTGGTCTGGCCAACTTGACCTGCTTAACGCAAAATCAAAGTTTAATTTCGATTTCTACGCCTGCGGGAAGCTCAAGACCCGTCAGCGCTTCAACTGTTTTGGATGAAGGTCTGATGATGTCGATAAGCCTTTTGTGTGTGCGCTGTTCGAACTGCTCGCGGGAGTCCTTGTATTTGTGGACTGCGCGAAGAATGGTGACTACTTCTTTTTCTGTGGGCAGCGGAACGGGTCCCGATACCTGTGCACCTGTTCTTTTCGCGGTTTCTACGATAGTCTCCGCAGCCTTGTCAACAAGGTTGTGGTCGTAGCCCTTGAGTCTGATTCTGATTTTCCCTTTGACTGCCATTTGAACGCCTCCTTAAAATTTGGCGGGCTTGCTGAAAATTACTACACTGTGCCGGGTGTTTCATCCACCCCGTTTTTAAAATCCGGAAATCAGCATATTTCCGGGTGCGGTAATTTTTCTGTACGGTGCCGGCACGCAGTGCTGCCCGGGAACGGCAGACTGCTTACAAGCACAATCGCCCGGTTTAAAATCGGACATACTCCGCAGAAATTCCCCGTCTCGACGGACGGCCACCTCCTGCATCATCGCATATCATTACGCGGTGCCGGCCCGGGTTAAAAGGGCATAGTTATACCCTTGGGTCGCACGCGTGCTTATGTATAATATCACAAGGGTTTTCAAAATGCAAGTGTTTTTTTTATTTTTCCGCGATTTTTTTGAAAGCCCGAATTGCCCGAAATAAAAGGGTTTTCGATTCAAAACGCACCCGCGCGTTTCACGCCGCTTCAAAAGCACATATATATATGGTATAAAATATATAATATATAGTGGTCTTCTCTTCCTTGTCCGACTATATGTTGATTTTCTTTTCAGGAACATTTTTTGTTTGAAATCGGCGTAAATCTGTAGTATAATGTCCGCATAGAGGCAAAAATTTTTTTAAAAAATTTTAAAAATTTTTGTTTTTGCCGTCACGGAAGGAGTTTTTTCAATGAAAAACCGAACCGCAAAAGGTATTATTGCCGTTTTTCTCGCGCTCGTTCTTCTGGCAGCGCCCGTGCTCGCCTGTATGGCGAACGCCTATGAGGCGACTGTTCCGACAATTGAAATGCGCGGCTTTATGAGTTCGACAATCTACGCCGTGGAAAACGACCCCGAGAGCGAACAGCTCTGGCCGCCGACCACGGATAAAATCCTCGGACTTGTCAAAAACATTCTGGGCCCGCTCGCGAAGCTCAGCGTAAACCGCGACTGGGACGCCTTCGCCTATGTGCTCGCGGGTGAAGTGAACAATATGCTCGGCGACCTTTGGCTCGACAACAACGGCGATTTACCCGACAACAGCGGCGTTTATATGCCCTACCCCGCCGAGGACGAGGTTGTTAAAGACGGCGAATACGAGTTTGTTTTCGACTGGAGAATAGACCCCTACGAAGCCGCCGCCGGTCTCAACGATTTTGTTCAGTACATCCTCGAAGCGTCGGGCAGCGACAAGGTAAACATCATCTGCCACAGTTACGCGGGCATTGTCGTGACCTGCTATTTGGAGGAGTACGGCTGCGACGCGGTCAGGAGCGTGTGCTACAACTCCACCGCCGTTTACGGCGCGGGCTTTACTAAAGATATTATCAGGGGCAAGCTCTTTGTGGGCGGCGATTCCGCGCTTTCCGGCTCGGGAGCCGAATCGGTCATCGCCTACCTTCTCGGCGCTTTTTCAAACAATCAGTACGCAACAATAATCGACACGGTTATTGATATGGTCTCAAAAGCGGGGCTTATGGATTTCCTGTCGAATTTCCTCAACAAACTGCTTCTCAATTCAAGCGACATCCTTTACAAGGAGAGCGTCGCTCCCCTGTTCGGTCTCTGGCCCGCAATCTGGGCGATGATTCCCGACGAGGATTTCGAGGAGGGTCTCGACTACATTTTCAACGATGTTCTTGCCGACACGGGCGAGGATTACTCGGGACTTTTTGAGAAGATTGACCACTACACCGAAAGCGTGCGCGAAAAGCGCGAGGATGTTCTCAACACAATAAACGACAACTGCAATTTCTATGTTATATCGCGCTACGGCTACTCCGCCCTGCCGCTGACCACCTCCTGGCACACGATGACGGACGGCGTGCTTGACACCAAGGCGACCTCCTTCGGAGCCACGGTTTCCGACTATGATGTAACAGACCTTTTCGAGGTCACAAACGAGTATATCTCGCCCAACGGGCAGATTGACGCGTCAACCTGTCTCTTCCCCGAGCAAACCTGGTTTATCAGAAGCGCCTCGCACATACAGCACTTCCCCGATATCCAGAAACTGGCAAAAGAACTTGTGTGCTATGACGGTCAGGCGACGGTTGAAACCTTTGAGCAGTACCCGCGTTTTATGTATTACAGCGCCGCTACGGATTCGCTCATCGCCGACCCGGGCATTTCCGCGCCGATGACTTTCATTCAGAAATTCGTTGAGTTCTTCAAGGAATTTTTCGCGCTTATCTTTTCAATTTTCAAGAAATAACAAAGCATAATAAACAGAGGAGTCCTCACGGACTCCTTTTGTTTTTCTTTTATTTATTATATACAAACATATTATATTAATATTGTAAAGATTTTACAATAAAACTTCTTTATTTTTCCGGGCTTAAATGATATAATATTTTTACAATTTTTATAAGGAGCGGGAATATGGCACACGACACCTATCAGAGCCCACTTTGCTCTCGCTATTCAAGCGACGAGATGAAAAAGATTTTCTCGGACGACACCAAGTTTTCCACCTGGCGCAAGCTCTGGATTGCCCTCGCCAAAAGCGAGAAAGCCCTCGGTCTTGACATCACGGACGAACAGATTGCCGAAATGGAGGCGAACATTTACAACATCGATTACGAAGCAGCCGCGAAATATGAGAGCGAGCTTCGCCACGATGTTATGGCGCACATTCACGCCTTCGGCGACATCTGCCCCAAGGCGATGCCTATTATCCACCTGGGCGCCACCTCCTGCTATGTCGGCGACAACACGGATATAATCCAGATGAGGGCGGCTCTTCGGTTAATCCGCAAAAAACTCGTAAACTGCATAAGCGCGGTGGCGGATTTTGCCGAAAAATACAAGGATCAGCCGACTCTCGCCTTCACGCATTTTCAGGCGGCTCAGCCCACAACCGTAGGCAAGCGCGCCACTCTCTGGCTTCAGGATCTCATGCTCGACCTTGAGAGCGTGGAGTTCCGCCTCAACAATTTAAAACTGCTCGGCTGCAAGGGCACCACCGGCACGGGCGCGAGCTTTCTCGCCCTGTTTGACGGCGACTATGAAAAGGTAAAAAAACTTGAAATGCTCATAGCCGAACAGATGGGGTTTGACTCGGTTTATCCCGTATCCGGTCAGACCTACACCCGCAAGAACGACTTTGATGTTGTCAGCGTGCTTTGCGGAATAGCGCAGAGCGCCACAAAGTTCTCAAACGACACCCGCCTGCTCTCACACCTCAAGGAATTTGACGAGCCGTTTGAGTCAAAGCAGGTCGGTTCCTCCGCGATGGCTTATAAACGCAACCCGATGCGCAGCGAAAGAATCGCCTCGCTCTCGCGCTATGTTATAGCCGACATTATCAATCCCGCGATCACAGCGAGCGCGCAGTGGTTTGAGAGAACCCTCGACGACTCGGCAAACAAGCGTATTTCCGTGCCCGAGGCATTCCTTGCCGTTGACGCCGTGCTGAGCCTTTATATAAATGTCATCACGGGCGGCACGATTTACCCGAAGGTGTGCGAAAAGCATCTGCTTGAGGAACTGCCCTATATGGCAACCGAAAATATACTTATGCACTGCGTTGCGAAGGGCGGCGACCGTCAGGCGCTTCACGAGGCGATAAGAGAGCACTCCGTAGCCGTGACGAAAGAGATCAAATTAAACGGCTCGAACAACGACCTCCTTGACCGCATCCTTAACGATGAGCGCTTCGGTCTCACGAAGGAGGAACTTGACGAGATAGTTGACCCGCGCAAATTCACGGGCTGCGCTCCCCTGCAGACCGAGGACTACCTCAACAACTATGTTCGCCCCGCTCTTGAGGAGCGCAAAGAACTTCTGGGATACAACGCTGTTGTAACGGTTTAAATAAAACATCAATATAAAAGGAGAAAAGACAATGGAACTTACAAAACAGGCGCAGATGTACGAAGGCAAAGCCAAAAAGGTCTACGCGACCGAGGACGACAACTATGTTATCGTTTCCTATAAGGACGACGCCACAGCGCTCGACGGTCTCAAAAAGGGCACAATCTCGGGCAAGGGCGTTATCAACAACAAGATGAGCAATTACCTTATGCAGATTCTCGAAAAAGAGGGCGTAGCCACCCATTTCGTAAAGGAAATCAACGAGAGAGACACCATAGTCAAAAAGGTTTCCATAGTTCCCCTTGAGGTTATAATCCGCAACATTTCCGCGGGCCATTTCGCTCAGCGCTACGGCGTTGAGGAGGGCATTGTTTTTGCCGAGCCGACAATTGAGTTCTCCTACAAAAACGACGACCTTCACGACCCGCTCCTCAACTCCTACCACGCTCTCGCGCTCGGGCTCGCCACAAAAGAGGAAATCGAGCTTATCAAGTCAATGGCGTTCAAGGTAAACGAAGTGCTCAAGGCGTTCTTCCTCAATATCGGCGTTAAACTTGTTGACTTCAAACTTGAGTTCGGCAAAACAGCCGACGGCACAATCGTTCTCGCCGACGAAATCTCGCCCGACACCTGTCGCTTCTGGGACGCAGAGACAAACGAGAAACTCGACAAGGACCGTTTCCGCCGCGATATGGGCGGTGTTGAAGACGCCTACACCGAAATTTTCGGCAGAGTTATGAAGGATTGAGTTCCGAAAAATCGCAAAATGAATCATACTGCCCGCGATGCCCGCGGGCAGTGTTTTTTTTAACCAATGTCGGTTTTTCTTGCAAAATAAAAAATCCGTGATATAATCACTTTTGATATTATTTCCCGAGGAGAATAATGTGAGCAGAAAAAGCGAACTTGATATGACCCGCGGTCCGTTTCTCAGAAAGATACTGATTTTTTCGGTGCCTCTGATGTTTACGGGTCTGCTCCAGCTCGCCTACAACACCGCCGACACGGCGATTGTGGGCAGGTTTGTGGGCAAGGCGGCTCTTGCCGCGGTCGGTTCGACGGGCTCGCTTATAAACCTCTTTGTCAGCCTTTTCACGGGTATGTCAATGGGCGCGGGAGTTACCGTCGCGAGGCATATCGGCGAGCGCGACAGCAGAAAGATTCACGAGTGCGTTCACTCGGCAATGCTTCTCGGCGCGCTGTGCGGCGTTATTATCGGCACAGTCGGTTTTATTCTGTGCCCCCATATTTTAAGACTTATGAATGTGCCGGAGGATGTCATCCCGCTCTCGACACGCTACCTCAAAATCTATTTTCTTTCGGCGCCGTCAATGCTCATCTACAATTTCGGTTCGGCGATTGTCCGCTCAACGGGCGACACGAAGCGGCCGCTTATAATCCTCGCCGTAAGCGGATTTATAAATGTAATGCTCAACATTGTGTTTGTAATCGGCTTTCGAATGGGAGTTGAGGGCGTGGCGATACCCACAGTCATTTCGCAGACGATAAGCGCCGTTGTGATTGTAATATATCTTTGCAGATATGACGGCGACTGCCGCCTGAGCCTTTCAAAACTGCGGTTTTACGGTGCTGAAATAAAGGAGATACTTCGCCTGGGCGTACCGGCGGGACTTCAGAGCGCGCTGTTTTCGATTTCGAATGTCATAATCCAGTCCAATGTCAATTCCTTCGGCTCGGCGGCTATGGCGGGCATTTCGGCGGGTTCCAATTTTGACGGCTATATCTACACCTGCTGTAACGCGGTGGCACAGGCGACAATGACCTTCACCTCTCAGAATGTCGGCGCGAAGACTTATGAAAACATTGGTAAAATCTACCGTATGTGCATTCTGACCGCCGTTTGCATAGGCAGTGTGCTCAGCACGCTCGGATTCATTTTCAGTTATAAGATAACGGGTCTTTTCTCATCCGAGCCCGAGGTAATAGACATAGCGGTCGGGCGGATGCGTTTTATAATGCCGTTCTTCATTTTCTGCCCGCTTCAGGATATAGCGGCAAGCCAGTTAAGAGGTATGGGCAGGTCGTTCGAGCCGATGATAGTCTCCCTGCTCGGCGCGTGCGGACTGCGGCTTGCCTGGGTGTTCTTTGCTCTGCCCCTCAACCGCACATTGATTTTCCTCTACTGGTCATACCCCCTCTCCTGGGCGGCGACCTTCGCGGTGCAGTTCACGCTCTATTTTATTTACAAAAGAAAACTGTTTGCAAAAAAAGATAAAATACAAGAAGCATAAAAATACCTCCCGCGGTTTAAACCGCAGGAGGTATTTTTGTTATATGCCTTTATTATTTGGGTTCAATAACCACGGTGGGAACTCTCTTGAGCCACTTTCTGATAAGGGCGATAAGTCTCAGGAAGATGTTGCTTACAACGGTGATCTTTACTGTTTTTACCATATCGCTGCCGGTTGAATCCTTCGCGATGTTACCGTTGCGGTCAACAACCCTGAATATAATCGTCTGTGTCTCTTCAAGAGCGTCGAGAGGAACTATTATTTCCTTGTCGTTGGCGTTGGTTTCATACGCCTTGGAGCTGGTGATTGCCTGAATCTTGTAGCCGTTGGGCATAGCGTAGGAGTTTGCCTTGACGGTGACAATGGTACCGTATCTTACAGAGGTATCTACGGGAACATTGAGGGTGACGCCTATGAGAGCGCCGCAGTCATCGCAGATGCTGTCGCTGTTTCTGTCGGTGTGGTTGACGGGATTGATGGCGATCTCTTTTTCATCGCTTGTGGTGATAGTCTCACCGCAGACGGTGCAGCAGACCTTTGTAACATAGGTGCCCTTTTCAGAGCAGGTCGCGTTCTTTGTAATGATATCCTGAGCCTCACCCGGAGTGTGAGCGAGCTTGGGAGTGTTGCGGGTTACGGGAGTGGTGATATTAAATGACTGAAGCTGGCGTTCCTCAAATACCGCGGTGTAATCCGCACTGCCTTCCTTTTTGCAGGTGGCGGGAACAATGTTGCTTGTTTCAACCTTCGCCTTGACTTCGTCCTTGTGGGCGGAATCGTTCTTGCAGGTAAGAGTGGCAACATAGTCGTTGCCTGCCCACGCGCATTCGGCGTTTTCATAATCCCAGTCGTGGCCGATCGGGTCGGTCGGGTTGGTTGTGTATTTGATGTGGCACATTGAGCACTCGTATTCGGAGTAGCCGCCTTCGGTGCAGGTGGGATCGGTTACGGTTTCCTCATAGATGTGGTCGATTACGGGCAGATATGTTGTTTTGCTTTCGCCGCAGTCGGGGCAGTACCAGTATTCCTCGCCCGATTCCGTGCAGGTTGCGGGAGTTGTGTATGTTGTGGCGTTCGCGTGTTTGATTGCGGGAAGCACCTCAACCGAATCTTCATCAATATCTCCGCAGACTTCGCAGTAGTCGTACTCTTCGCCGTCCTCTTCGCAGGTCGGGTCAATCTTTTCGTGCTTTGTGAACTTGTGGCCGTTTGCCGCAACCTCATCAAAGTGGCCGGACTCAAAGCCGCAGCCCTCAACCGTGCAGTACTGATATGAGTAGCCGACATCCGTGCAGGTGGGCGGGACAGTTTCGGTTTCGATTGTGTGGGTTTCGCTCGCCTCAACCTCAACCTCTCTGGTTTCACCGCAGTTGTTGCAGGTGAAAACAGCTGTGCCGCCGCCTTCGGTGCAGGAAGCGGGTGTGGTGAGTTCCCAATCGTGACCTGTCGCGGGAAGGATTTCCTTGAGACCGATTTCCTCGCCGCAGACCGCGCACTTATTTACTTTGTAGCCGGGTTCTGTGCAGGTCGGCTCCTTTAAATCTTCCTCTATTACATGAGCGTTGGGATCCGAGTAAACAATCTGTGTAATGGGCTCGCCGTCGGCGTCAACGATGGGAGCGCCGACCATAACCTGGTTGCCTTCATCGTCAACAACGGGCTCGCCGTCTTTATTGATAACGGGCTTGCCGTTTTCGTCGAGAATAAGATTTCCGTCCTCGTCAAGAGCGGGAGCGTAAAGGGGCTCCTTCTCCTCACAGTCGGTGCAGAAAAGCTGATTGAAGCCGTCGTTTGAGCAGGTCATTGCAACAACGGTGACATACTCGGTGTGGTAATAAGTGGCTGTTGAGTCATCGGAAAGAACGGTGTGAACGGGAATTACCTTTTCAAATTCCACATCGCCGCAGCCTTCGTTGACACATACGGACCTTTCAACGCCGGGTTCCGTGCAGGTGGGTTTTACAACCTCGGGCTGATAGTTGTGACCTGTTTTTTCAATTACGCTGACCTCTTCTTCGTGAGGGCAGTATTTGCAGACTTTGTAAACTCTGCCGTCCTCGGTGCAGGTGGCTTCCTCGGTCTGCTCCTCGCCGTATTCGTGCTCGGCGGGAAGAGGAAGATTGCCATATTCAACACCGCATTTCAGGCACTTGCCTCTGTAGGCAGCGCCCTGAGTGCCGCATTCCTGCTCGGACTTTTCAATAACCTCAAAGTCGTGGGGGATTTCTTCATCCTGCCAAACAAGTGAGTCCTCATCGACCTCTCCGCAGTCCGCGCAGACTTTGCCGTAGGCGTGTTTCTGTTCTCCGCAATCAAGATACTGATCGCCTTCAAGAGCGGTGAGTTCCTCGCCCCAGTTGTGATCCGCGCCGGTAACCGAACCCATAACCGCGAGGGTTCCGCAAACCGTGCAGTAGAAATCGCCTGTGTAACCCTCTTTGCAGGGTTCCTTGCGGTCGTTTACCGCCTCTTCGGGTATGGAGTGATCGGCGTGGTAGTGAACAACAACTATTTCAATACCGGTTTCAATCGCAGCCCACTGCTCCGATGTGCCGCCGAAATAAATGTCGGTTATGCCTGTGATTCTGCCTTTGTCGTTCTGATCAAAGGCGTCCTTTGTAAGGGATGTAACGGTTGCGGGAATGAAGATGACATCATTGTAAAAATCGATTCCCGCGAATAAGCCGTCCGCGATTTCGGTGACTTCGTCGCCGACAATGGAAACCTGTTTGATTTCGGTGACATATTCGCTCCAGGGAGCCGCCCCGTCAATCAGTTCCACGTTGCCGTCAATGACGAGTTCGCCGTCCTTGTAGAGGGCCCAGCCCTCACCGCTTATCTGGTTGCCGATTTCGTCAAGAGCTATGTTAGCCTCTTCCTTTGCCACGGGAGTGAATCCCGTTGCGGCATCAGCCGCGCCGGCGCTCAGAACAAGGGCTATCCCTTCAAAGCCCGGTCCTGCCGCCACGCCGCACACTATCATAAGTGAAAGTGCGAGTGCGACGAGTTTTTTCATTGTCTTTTTCATTGCTTATCCTCCAAAACTTCTTGAATGTTTAAAACAATTCAACTCTTACATTATATATATTATTGATTTTAATGTCAATAATAATCGGGGTATCATTTTGTTTTGATCAGTTGTTAATAATCATATAAAATCGAAAATTTCCGTGAGCGAGGTGATTATCCACGCGAGGGCGGCGACGAAGGAATCGAGAGGATCCTTTGAAAACGACGCGGGCTCGCCGCTTACATCCGTGAATAAATCCGCGGGTATTCTCGCCGACATATTGCCGGGACGCTCGATGCCCAAGGCGTAGAGTGAAGCCGCCGCAATGTCGCGGTTTCTCGCGCCGCTGTCGAGTTTGCCGCCTTTTGCAACGGTTTTGCCGCTGAACGCAACCGTTACATTGGTTTCGCGCATGGTGATTCCGCCGTGACCGCCGATTCTGGTGTGGCCGTGATCCGCCGCGACAACAAAAAGCGTGTCGTCAAGAAGACCGTTCTTTTCGGCTGAATCGTAAATCTGACCGAGATATCCGTCCGCTCTTTTTATCGCCTCAAAGAATTCATCCGATTCACTGCCCTTGCTGTGACCCGCGGCGTCAACCTCATCGAGCTGAACATAGAACAGCGTCGGGTCGTTGCCCTCGTCAAAATAGGCGCAGATGGCGTCGGTGAGTTCCGAGTCGTTTGTGATGTTCACCTCGGTAACGCCTATATCATTTTCGATTATTCCGTAGTTTACCGCGTTCCAGTGGACGAAGGAGGCAAGCTCCGCTTCGGGCATTTCGCGGCGTACATAGGTGAATATTGAGGGATATTCGCCGTCGCTTGTGCGGGGCACGGAGGACGCCGTTCCGTTTTCGAGTTTTGTATGCAGGAAGGACACGCCCGTGAGAATCGCTCCCCAGTTGGGGCCGCTGTCGGTCTTCGTTTCGGCGCGCGCGGTGTAGTCAACCGCTCCGTCGGCGAAAATACGGTCAAAATTCGGAGTGTCAACATCTTTTATAAATCTGCCCGCGCCGTCAATTCCGATTATAAACACGCGTTTGTACGCTCCGAAACTGTCCGCATCGCCGCCCGCAAAAGCACACACGGCGCAGGAAAGCACAAGGGCAAACGCCAGAATCAATGAAAGTGTTTTTTTCATATAAACAACTCCTTTAAAAATATGAGTAAATTATACCACCGCCCTCGGCGTTAGTCAAAGATTATTGACTGAAAACCGGCCCGATGATATAATAAATCCATAAAAATACGGAGGGCAGTTTATGAAAAAATATGACATAGCCGCGTACATCTGGCCGTCCTACACAGGCAAAGAGCCGCGCACAAGAATATTCTGGGAAAAGGGCATTGGCGAGTGGCAGTCCGTGCTGAGCGCCGAAGCGAGAGTTGAAGGCCAGCTTCTGCCGCGCAAGCCGCTCTGGGGCGCCGTTGACGAGGCGGACCCGAAAGTTATGGAATTCCAGATAAAAGAAGCCCTGCGCCACGGGGTAAATGTGTTTATTTACGACTGGTACTGGTATGACCGCAGACCCTTCCTCGAGCAGTGCCTCGATGACGGTTTCCTCGGCGCGCCGAACAACGGGGATATGAAGTTCTATATTATGTGGGCAAACCACGACGCCGGCTGCGTGTGGGACAAGCGCAACGCCGACTGCGATGAGATAATATGGTACGGCTCGCAGCCGAGAAGCGAGTTTGACAGGGTGTGCGACCGCGTAATCAAAATGTATTTCAGCCGCCCGAATTACTATAAAATCGACGGCTGCCCCGTGTTTATGATTTACGATGTAGCGAACCTCGTAAGGGGTCTCGGCGGCATTGACGAGACGAGGGACGCGCTCGAGCACTTCCGCGCACTCGTAAAGAACGCCGGCTTCCCGGGGCTTCATCTGCAGATGGTGGTTTACGCCGAAAACGCCGTAAATGTAAGCGGCGTTGACAGCTCGAAAAAGGGCTCGTCAAAGGATATTGCCGAAATGCTCGGCTTTGACTCCGTTACCCATTACCAGTACGCTCATTTTGTGAACTGCGACCGCAATTACAGCGATATCATTCCCGATGTAGCCGCAGAGTGGGAACGCATTCGCACACAGTACAGTATGCCGTATTACCCGCATGTCACCATCGGCTGGGACAACAACCCCCGCTTCACCCACCTCACCCGTCCGATAATAACAAACAACGACCCTCAGACGGTTAAAGAGGCGTTTGAAATGGCGAAGGATTACGCCGACAGATTCAACGATGTTCCTCTCATAACGGTCAACTCCTGGAACGAGTGGACGGAGATGAGCTACCTTGAACCGGACGATGTTTACGGCTACGGCTATCTCGAGGCAATCAGGGAAGTCTTTTGCGAAGAATAATAGTATATGAGCATAAAAACGCCCGCAGATAATTCTGCGGGCTGATTTTTTCGTGTTTTCAGTTTTCAAACGCCTTCTGCACGGCGTAGTAGGCGGGCTTCGGGTTGCCCTCGCCGTCAACCAGTCCCCAGCCCGTTTCAACGGGGCAGTCGGTCTGACCGCAGACGTAGCAGCTTGACGAGTCGTTCCACATATACACAACGGCGCCTATGCACCACGGCAGAGCGCGGAGTTTCGGAATGAGATATGAGTAAAATTCCGCCTGACCCTCGGGGGTGTGGTCAAAGCCGTAAAGCCCCGTTCCCTCCTGAAGCTCGCGGTAGATGTGGTTGGAGTATTCGCCGTTGAAAAGAAGGTCGAATTTTTCTTCATCGCTCAGGCCGGAATACAGCCTTTCGAACTCCGCGCGAAGGTTGTAGGGCAGGCGGGAAATGAAGGTGTCAACATCATTTCTTACATCCTCCTCGCTGTCAAAGCCGTAGCTTTGCAGAGTCTCCCGTTTTTCCTCCGCTGTCTTCGGCTCGCCGTAACCGATGTAGCCGAACTCGGCAAGTATTATCGGCTTTTGTGTTATTATTCTTACGAGATTGAGCATTGAAAAATATGTGTCTATATTCTTGATTATATTCTCGAACGAGCCGAGATAGATGTCGCAGCCGACATAATCGCAATACTTATTGTATTTGAGCATTCTGAATGTGAGATTCAGGTAGCCGAAACCCCCGAGGTTGTAACCGATAAGCTCATCGTCAACGAGGGGCGCCATCGCCTTTAAGTTTTCGCCGATGAAATAAGCCGCCTCGTCCATTGTGAAGGGTGCGGTGAACCTGTCAACGCCCATCTCGTTGGCTATCTGATAGGCGCACACAAGCCCTTTGAGATCCTTTACATAAAACTCGGCAATCTCCTTTATTTTCGGCAGATCCTCCTCCCTGCGGATATCGAGACCTATATAGAGATAATCCTTCGGGTTGGGAGTGACGGCGAAAACCTTTATGCCCCTTTCGGCGTACGCCTGCGCCTCCTGCTTGAAATAACCGTAAAACCAGTTGGGGTTCCCGTTCGCGTCGTATGGCAGAGGAATATCCACTCGCACGCAGTTTATGTTGGCGTCAACAAGCATATCGAAGCTGTAATCCGGGTGGCAGACACCCTTTATAAAGCCGCCCGCCTCCTTCTGCGTGACATAGGAATTGTAACTGACTATTCCGGTGAACGGGAAGGTGATTATGTTCGCGAAGGGAACGATCAGCGCGAGCAGAAAGCCGAGTATTCTGTTGAGCAAGCGGAACACCTCCCGTGCGGCAATTTTCTTTACAGTCAAATTAAATCACAGAGCCGTTTTTGTGTCAATATGTTGTGCCCCTTTTCGCTGTGTATTTACAAAAATCATTATTTATGTTATGATTTGACGGTATTATCAAGCTGAAAAGGTGTGGTGTTTTGAAAAAGTTCAGACAAATACTCGAAAAGCCCTGGGCGGCGATGACCCTCGCGCTGTGCAGCGCCGTTCTTCTCTATATGATTCTTTCAAACCTTACCGCCGTGGGCAACGGGCTCAAAGCGGTGTGGAACCTTATTTCACCCGTGATTACGGGCATAATAATCGCCTATCTTATGAATCCGCTTTCGGACTTTTTTGAATTCAGAGTTTTCTCGAAAGTCAAGAAAAAGGAAAGCGCCCACACACTGGCGGTTATATGCACGGTAATCTGCCTGATTTTAATAATCGCCATTCTACTCACGGCTCTCATTCCCTCGCTTGTACAGAGCGTGTCAAATCTTATATCCAACCGCGAGGTATATATCGGAAAAGCCAAGGGTCTCATAGATAAAGCGGAGGCGTTTTTCGCAAAAAGAAATATTAAGGTGGACACCTCAAAAATACTCAGTCTGACGGATATTTCCTCGGCGAAAATCACGGACTATCTCAAAAACAACATAAAGCCCATAGCCAGCGCCATAGGCGATGTGGGCGCGAGCGTGTCGAACTTCCTTGTGGGCGTTCTTTTCGGCGTGT
The DNA here is from genome assembly GCA_016285645.1 of Clostridiaceae bacterium. Taxonomy (GTDB): domain Bacteria; phylum Bacillota; class Clostridia; order Oscillospirales; family Acutalibacteraceae; genus CAG-177. Next base: position 69,523 of record JAEERC010000045.1, read on the forward strand.
GCTTCCTTGTTGCGGAAACGCCGCTTAAATCGGGGCTCGCGAAAGCGCGCGCGATGTTCCTGCCCAAGGACCGTCTTGAAAGACACAACGAACTCTGGAAAAGCTTCAACACCGTGTTTATGCGCTATCTCAGCTGCACTCTGCTCGACGCTCTGATAATCGCGGCGGGCGTGTTCATCTTCCTGCTTATTATGCGAATGCCCTACGCCGCGCTTATAGCCGTGCTTGTGGGCTTTACAAACATAATTCCCACATTCGGACCGATGATAGGCGGCGCGCTGGGAATGTTTTTCCTTGTGCTGGACAAACCCCTGAACGCGCTTTGGTTCTTCATTTTCATCTGCGTGTGGCAGGCAATTGACGGTATGATCATAAAGCCCAAACTGTTCAGCGGCTCGCTCGGCATTCCCGCGGTGTGGACTCTTGTTCTCATCATTCTCGGCGGCAAGGTCGCGGGCATTCTCGGCATAGTGCTTTCAATTCCCTTCGCGGCGATGTTCGTTATTTTCTACCGCGAGAGCATACGCCCGAGAATTGAGAAACGAATTGCCAGAATCAACGGCGCTGAAGAATCTGCACCCGAAGAAACAGCCGGCACGGAAGAAGAAAACGGCGAAGAAGGCGAATAACAGCTTTCTGTTGCGCGGTTTTACAAATCGGCTTATAATAGTATATTATGCTAAAAAAAGCGGAGGAACAAAGATGAAAAGAGTTGTATCTGTTTTGCTCGCGCTCGTTATGGCGTTATCGTTCGCAAACGCCGCCTGCGCCATGAGCATTGATGAGGGCGTTGACAACCTGCGCACTCTCTGGACCAGGGGCAACGGTCCGCTTGTAAACGGCTACGACATTGATTACAGCTGCTATTCACCTGTTGAAAACGGCGCTTCCGCCGACAAAAAATACCCGCTTGTCATTATAATGGCGGGCGCTCTTGAGGGTCTTGTTGAGGGCTTTGAGCTCACGGCAAACGGGCTCGCCACCTGGACGGCGGACGAATACCAGAGCAGGTTCAACAACGGCGCGGCATTTCTGCTTATAGGCAGAGCGCCCGAGGAGAGCAACAGATACTGGGATTCATCCGAAATAATACCCGCTTTCAAGGCGGCGATAGACGAATACATTGAGAAAAATCCAAATATCGACACCGACCGCATCTATCTTGTGGGCTGGTGCCTCGGCGGCACGGGCTCGCTCAACCTTACCGCGATGTATCCCGACTTTTTCGCCGCGTCTATGATTATGGTGCCCAGCCGCGCGATTACAAAGGGCGAGGCGGAAATACTAAAGGATAAACCCGTATGGTTTATGGCGTGCAAAAACGACACCTATGTTTCTTACGACAGAATAGTAAAGCCGAGCTGGGAAAACCTCAGGAAGGCGGCAAACGACCCCGAAAAAATCCGCTGTACCATTTACGACAGGGCGCCCGGTGTCACCCTCGCGGACAAATTCCCCTTTATAAACGACCACGATGTGTGGACGAATGTCGCCTATGATATGAAGAGCGGCAACGAGATTTACGAGGGCGAAAAAACCGTTGACGGAAACGGGAACGAAATAACCTCGCCGGAGGTCATCTCCTGGCTCAATTCCTACACCCTTGAAAAGGATATCGACACCTCGGGCAAACTCCCCTCAAAGTTTTACCGCTTCTGGTATGAGGATTTTATCAACGCCCACCGCGTAATCCTGATTAAGATTATCCTCCGCTTCCTTGACACATTCGGTTATATTGATCTGTACTGATAAAAAATCCCCGGACTTAAAAGTCCGGGGATTTTTTTGCCGTTTTAAATTTTAATCAGACTGAATACCGTGCGTAAAAGGGCGGCAATCTGCATTGCGAAAAGTGAGAAGAAATCGGTCAGACCGAGTTTCTGCAAAACATTCAGGAAAGCGTCCGGGAACGGCGTGGGGTTGTCCTTCACGGTGCCGTCCGCTTCGGGCAGCGCGTTTTGCGAGAGCACGGTAAATCCCTTTGTGCGCAGGTTGAGCGGCATGACGCCGTCAAAGGTGTAGCAGGCGGTCAGGTGCAGGCAGGCGGGGCCTTCATCGGGAATACCGCCCGTGAACGCAAGCGTCTTTTTCTCGCCCGGCTTAAGGGTCAATCCCGCGTTTAAATTGAAAGCGAGCGGCGCCTCCTTGCAGTAGAGCGAGGTGACGGTGATTGTGCCCTCATCGCAGGTGTTCCTGATTGTAACGCTGTTGCAGCCGCTGTCGAGATAGCCGGGAACATCCGAATCAAAATTGAAATCTATGTGGTATGAAATGTGGTCGGAGGTTATGAACTGCGGAAAATCGGGGTCGCTGTAAACATCCGTTATTCTGTCGGTCATAAGCAGTTCGAATGTAAGCGAGCGCGTGGCGGGAGTCCAGTATGTCCAGGCGTGGAAGTTGCCGTCTGCGAACCAGGTGGCGTCGGGGAGATAGCAAGTTGAGGCGTCAATGTCCATAGCGGGCGATACCTTGTATTTTCCGCCGCAAGCGTTAATCTGCTTATAGCCGTCCGGGAATCTCTCGCCGTAGGGGGCGCAGGTCGCTCCCGTGGCGCTGTTTACGGGAATAATCGCATCGGAATTTATCTGCGAGCCGCTCACGGCGGGGTCGCCGCAGCCGGTGATTATGGAAATATGGCTTCCGTTGGCGTTTAACTCGTTGAATTTTTCGCCCATTGTCGGCAGAATTTCGTAGTGGAAGCGGTCGCTCTGCTCAATGAGGGGTGCGCAGGCGGGGTCGGAGAGATATTTTTCCTTCATCTCCTCGTAGTGTTCAACGGGCACAAAATCCCATATGCTCGGCCAGTAGCCCATTGTGTCGGCAAGGTAGGGAACAAGGGCGTTGAATATGTCGTCAATGAAGCCGAGATTTATCGCCTTGACAAGCCATTCATAGGTCTCCTCCTTGAAGAAGCCGACCTCAATCATTTTTATAAGCGTGACCTCGTCGAGATGAGCGTTGCCGGAGAGCAGGTCGTAGGCAAGCGCCGCTCCGCCTATTGCGGGGGAAGAGAGCACGGCGTTGTCAACATCGCCCCTGTCGCCGTAGAGGGCAAGGTATGTGGCGGTTACCTGACCGCCGTGGCTCAAGCCGAAGATGTTGACCTTGTCCTTGCCGGTATATTCCTTGACGGATTGGATATACTCATTGAGACGGTCCGCGTTATATTCGGCGCCCAGGCGGAAATCGGGGCTGAAATTGAAAATGTTTTCCTCGTCTATGTAGTTCGCAAGCATTGCGGAAATCTCACGCTCGTAAAGCATATATTCCGTGTCGTTTTCGTGAATGTATTTGTCATTCGTTTGAGCGGCGCCGGTATAGTAGGGCTTCAAGTCATATACGCTTGTTCCGTCGGGGTTGCAGGCGATATAGGGCCAGGTGTGCTTTAACTCCTCGGCGGCTATTCTCGCTATGCGGTCGGCGTTGTCAAAAGGCATTGCGCCTATGGCGAGCGCCACCTCGCCGATGCGGTTGAGAATATTCGACAACAGGTCGTCGAATGTTACTCCGTTCCAGGCGGGGATTGCCGTTTCGGGGTCATCCCCGAGCATGAGCCACGCTCCGCCGTAGCCGGGAACAAACACCACGGGGTAATCCGATATTTCGCCCTTGATGTCAACGGGGAACTGAATGAGCGCGAAGGCGCCGACCGTGCCCGTTACAACAAGTAAAACGGCAAGCGCGAATGAAATGATTTTTTTCATATAATTCACTCCCGAATAAGTTTCAGTTTACCGAATATGACGACGACTGCTGGGCGTCCATAACATAGTCTATGGCGAGAATAACCGCGAGGGCGAGCACGGTGTCGCAGTTGTCCTCAATATAGAGTTCAAAACAGTCGCCCCACGACATCCATTTTTTATGGATGGACGCTATGAGCTTTGAGCCGTCTTTGACGGTGTAATCGTGGCCGAGAAAATCGCCCTCAACCGCCCAGTCCGTGCCCTCAACAAGATATTTCGGCTTGAGCAGCGAGAACTTCTGCGCAATCTGCACGCTGTCCTTCCCCTCCCTGACTATTTCAAAGCGGGGCATTAACTTGAACATAACCTTCTGAACGAGGGCGAGCTCCTTGCCCTGCGTGTCGTAGATGTGCAGGGTTTTCGGTATTTTCAGAAGTTCGCTTTCTATATAATAACGCTGTTCATCGTTTTCATCGGTGATGTAGTATTTGTTTTTGAGTGAAAAAACCTTTTGCCTTATATACAGATACATATTGTTTACCTCACAGTGACGCAACAAAATCAATAATAACGCTGACCATACTTATAATAAGATTCTTTACAGCCATAATGAATTTCAGCGGCGAGTTCCCGTAATCCTTATACGGCTCGTCAATCTGCTTTTCAAAGCGGGCGTTGCCCGTTTTCACGCTGCCCTCATAGGTGAACATCTCGTTGTCATAGTTCGTCACATCGTCCTCGTGAAGGGTGATGAGGCGGCAGCCGTAGGGGCCGATTTTGGCAAACTCCGAGCCGTAGTTGAAGCCCATTTCTATACCGTCGTATGTGCCCGTGAAGCCCTCAACATGCTGGTGGCCGAAGTAGGCACCTATGACATCGCCCTGTTCCTTCCACGCCTTGAACTCGTCCGTCGGCTCGCAGGGCTTGTAGGCAAAGAAATTATAACCTGCCGCGGTTTCGGGATTGAGGCGGTAAAACTTTCCGCCCGCCGCTCTCGCGCCCTCGTCAAAGGGGCTGCACTCAACAAAAAGATTGCCTATATCCGCCGCCTGAATGTGCTGGAAGAGAATGGCGGGAATCGGCTCACCGCCGTTTTGCTCCGTTATTTCTCCCGCTGTGCGGCTGTACCAGTCAATCTGGTCGGCGTTTAAGCCGCCCCTGCCCGTGTCGAGCACCCAGATACCGAATTTTTCCGCCCCATCCGAGCCGTAAATGCTCAGGCGGTAGTCGATTCTGCCGTCGGAATCGTCGCTCATATCAAAGGCGAGCGAGTTTGAATAGCCCGAATAGATTTCAAGCCACTCCTCGTTTGTCAGACCGACCTTGTGGTCGTTGTTGCCCTGAACCAGAGCGAACGGCACGCCCGACTTCTGAAACACGGAGAGCACCGCGTCGGAGGCGGCAATAACATTCTCCTTGGTTTTGTCGTGGTCGATTTCACCGTTTGTATTAACAACAACGCCCTCGCGGAAGCTTTCGCCGTCAATGCCGATATCGCCCGCGCGGCTGTCCTCAACCAAATCGCCCGTGAAAACTATCAGGTCGGGAGAGGTCTCCTCGATTGCGAGGGTGATGAGATTCACCATATCATAAGCGGGGAACTGATCATCCTGCGTGTCGGAGAGAACGAGAATTTTAAACTCGCCGTTTTTAAAACGGAGTGTTTTATCATCCGCGGAAAAAGCGCCGGCGCAGAATGTCAGCAGCAATGCCGCGCAAAGAACAATCGAAAGTACCTTTTTCATTTTTTCTCCTTTATGAATTTACGCCTGCTGTTCTTCGGCGTCGCGTTCGAGTTTTTCCATAAGCGCGCGCTTTGCCCTTGATTTTTCAAGATCCATATACATACGCTCTCTGGTCTTGCTGTCGATGTTGTAGAAAATCATCGGGATAAGGGCGAGGAAGTCGAATATGAGATGCGGCCCGAGGGCGATTAAGAACAGGCGCCATTTTGTCTGCTGGGTCTGAACCGCGGTTTCGCCGATTTCATACTGCGCCCAGTCCTGCAAAAGACTCGCGTTGATAATGCGCAGTATCGCGTCCTTGATTTTTGTGAAATAGCCGTTTATAAGATTTATGGTCGCCTCAACCCTGAAACCGTTCTGCCACTCGCAGTAGTCGAGCACTTCGTAGTTTATCTCCTTGCCGACTATGCCCTTTGTGGCGTAGAACACCATTTCAATACAGTTGCCGATTGCGAAGGCGATTGACATAGGCAGTTTTTTCTGATAAAAGCCGTTTTTCTCGCCGCCTATGAGACCCGTAAAGAAGAACAGCGCCTCGCTTACGAAAATTGAGCCGCTCGAGAAATACCAGAGGGTTCTTGTTGAAAACTTCTGCCTGAATTTAGGCGCAAAGGCGTAGGAGGCGTAGGATATCGGCATGCCCGGTATGCCCGCGATTGTGGGCAGCATATTGAAATTGAGAACATCGTTATAATACAGGTCCTCGCCCGAGCCGATGTCTATGCCGCCGATTAAACCCGTGAGCGTATAGATAAGAAGCGGCCTGTTGCGGAAAACCGAGAGAACGCCCTTGACGGGGTGCGGCGGCTTTTCGCTCTGCGGCACGCGCTCCTTGCTTACAATGTACCAGTATATTGTAGGTACGGTCGCGATAATCCAGATGACAAGTTTGAATGATATAAACGTTTTTGTAAGGCTGATTTTCAGCTTGCCGTTGTTGATAAGGTCATACAGAAGCCCCAGAATCTGCGATGGCAGCTTGCCTATCAGGTCCGAGACGAAATTCGCCGTTACAAGCAGACTCGTTCGTTCATTCGGGTTCGGTGTGAACACGTTTTCTATGTATCCGCCGCCGCCGAAAAACGCGCCGATTGTTTCGTTGAAATACATAAGCACCATATAGGCAATCAACTTCTGCCCGGCGTTCATATTGAAGTAGGTTGCGATAAGGGGCAGAAATATGGTGTAAATGCCCGATATGACGCTCGGAATCATCGCGAGGTACTGGAAGGGCTTGAACTTGCCCCAGCGCGTGCGCATATTGTCAATAATCGCGGCGGAAACCGGGTCGTTTATTATGTCGTAAACCGTGAGCGTGGCAGTTGCCTTGGCGAGGCCTTTGGGCTGCACGCCGAAAATCTTGTAAAGCCAGATGTCCGCGCCGACATCATACTGACCGAGCGAGAGCATATGCAGCGCGCTGTAGGCGATGTAGCCGACTCTCTCCTTTGTGGTGCAGAACAGGCGGTTCATATACGCCTGATTCATCCTGAAATCATCTTCAAGCTGTTCGGAGTTTCTTACCTTCTCCTCACTCATCGGCGCTCACCTCCTCCGCTTTCTTCTTTTCCTCTTCTATTTCTTTTAAAAGTTCTTCTTCAATCTCTTTTTCGCGGGCGGCTTCATCTTCGCTCCTGCTCCCCTTCTGCTCTTCGGCGAGCCGCGCCTCCTCGGCGTCTCTCTGCTCCTGAAGGCGCCTGTACTGCTCCCTGCGTATCTCTTCCGGGGAAAGAGTTTTCTGCATTTCGAAATATTCCTCAATGGGTATTCCGCCCACATAGCACTGCTTGTGGCGCACTTCGATTCCCTTATAAATCGTAATCATATCCACCGCGGCATTGACCGCCTGCAGCAGGATATAGAGAAACGCGCCGAAAGCGAGTTTGCCCGAATATACGGGCGACGCCGTGTTTAAAGCGAAAACGGCGGCGGCGCCGATGCTTGTAATAAGAAGAAGCGAATTGATTATATACCCTCTGAGCTTTGCCCTTTTTGAGCAGGCGAGCATAAGCAGGGCAAAATGCACCAGCCACATCACAACCGAAAGCGCAAGCAGGACGAGGCAGGCGGTCAGGGCTTTATCCGCCGTGATAATACCGTTTTCGGTTATTGTGTCAATCGAGTTATAAACGGTCAGCAGCGAAACATTGCCCTCGTAATCCGAATAGGGCAGATTGAACCTGCACTTCGCCAGCGGCAGAAATAGCGCCGCCACGGGAATAAAGGAAGTGCAAATCCTCGCCACGGCAAGCTTTGAGCCGACGAAAGACGCTTTGAGGCGGTCCAGTTTTTTCTGAAAATGGTAGTGCTGAACCTCGGCTGTGTCCGCCTGCTGCATAAGCCTCTCCTGCAGGTCGTAAACAACTATGTTCGCTCCGCAGTGAGGGCAGTGCTGGCGCCAGTCCGTAATTTTAAGGTGCCCGTTGCACTTGGGACAGTTTGCCATTTACCGACTCCCCTTTTCTTTTAATTTAAATTATATTATTGCATAAATCGGCAATTCTTTCAAGGCAAATGAGGCGTTTCGGATATGTAAGGAATGTAAATTTTTAAGATATTTTTTTATTCTATTTTAATGTTGATTAAGTCTGAGTGTTTTGATATAATTATAATAACTGCGGCAAACCAATCAAATAATTCACTGGAGGATGATTCTTTGGCAAAACTCTCTTTGACAAACAAGAGCAGCGACACGCTCGAGCTTGAATTCTTATCAAAATATGTCAGCTCGTCCCTCTTCGCGGCTCAGCAGGGACTCTGCCCCGTTGACAGCGTCGCTTCCTTTGTGAGGCTCTGTCTGTCTCACAGCTGCGGCAAATGCACGCCCTGCAGAGTCGGTCTCAAAAAACTCGGCGAACTCTATGACAGAATTCTCGACGGTGAGGCGGATGAAAGCGACATACAGCTTATTGAAACCACCGCTCAGGTCATAGCGGACAGCGCGGACTGCGCAATCGGCTACACCGCGGGCGAAATGGCTCTCAGAAGCGTAAAGGCGTTCCGCGACGACTATGAAAGCCACATAAAATCAAACCACTGCGTTTCAAGGCAGGAACAGCCCGTTCCCTGCTCGTCGCTCTGCCCCGCGCAGGTTGACATTCCCGGCTATATCGCCCTCACTCAGGCGGGCAGATACGCGGACGCGGTAAGACTTATACGCAAGGACAATCCCTTCCCCTCCGTGTGCGGACTTATTTGCGAGCACCCCTGTGAGGAGGGCTGCCGCCGCTCGCTCGTTGACGACGCGATTAATATAAGAGGCATAAAAAGATACGCCGTCGAAAAAGCGGGTTATGTGCCCGCGGACAAGTGCGGCGAAAAGACGGGCAAACACATATCCGTAATCGGCGCGGGTCCCTCCGGGCTTACCGCCGCCTATTACCTCGCCCTTATGGGTCACGATGTGGATGTCTATGAAAAGAGAAAGTACCCCGGCGGAATGCTCCGTTACGGCATTCCCGATTACCGTCTGCCCGAAAAGACACTGACGGATGAAATAAACGTCATTCTCGAAACGGGCGTAAAACTTCACACGGAGACGGATATCGGTAAAGATATTACATTTGAAAGTCTCGTTTCCGGTTCTGACGCCGTATATATCTCAATCGGCGCGCATTCAGAAAAGAGTCTGCGAATACCCGGCGAGGATCTTGAGGGCGTCACCTCGGCTGTTCAGCTGCTCAGGAAAATCGGCGACGGCGAAAAGCCCGATTTCACAGGCAAGAAGGTTGCCGTTGTGGGCGGCGGAAATGTCGCTATGGACTGCGCGAGGTCGTCCGTACGCCTCGGCGCAGAGAGCGTGAGCATCGTTTACAGGCGCAGGCAGGAGGACATGACCGCCCTTCCCGAGGAGGTTGAGGGCGCCATTGCCGAGGGCTGCGAGGTTGTTTCAATGATGGCTCCCGTAAGGGTTGAGGGCGAAGGCAGAGCGCAGTATCTCGTCTGCCAGCCCCAGATAATCGGCAAAATCGGCAGAGACGGCAGACCCGGTGTAAGCGCCGCTGACCTGCCCGAGGTCAAACTCGATGTCGATATAGTTATTGTTGCTGTCGGTCAGGCGATTGAGTCAAAGAGTTTCGGCGATTACGGTCTGCCCCTCAAGTGGGACACCATCGCTTCCACAGACGAATGCGACTTTGACGGCTTTGACGGCATATTCTGCGGCGGCGACTGCGTAACGGGCCCCGCCACCGTCATTAAGGCGATTGCCGCGGGCAAGGTAGCCGCGAGAAACATCGACACATATCTCGGCTTTGACCGCGAAATAACAATCGACTTTGACATACCCTCGCCTTCACTTCTTGACAGACCCGCCTGCGGCAGGGTAAAGATGAAGGAACGCGCTGCGGACGAGAGGAAAAACGACTTTACCCTCATGGAATACTGCATGACGGATGAAGAGGCGAAGCAGGAATGCTCGAGATGTCTCGGCTGCGACCACTTCGGCTACGGAAAATTCAGGGGAGGCAGGTGCTTGAAATGGTAAATCTTACAATCAACGGAATAAAAGCAACTGTCGAAAAGGGCACAAGCATACTCGACGCGGCAAAGTCCGTCGGCATAACAATACCCACACTCTGCTACCTTAAGGATATAAACGAAATCGGCGCCTGCAGAATCTGCGTTGTGGAGGTTGAAGGCAAAGACAAACTCCTCGCCGCCTGCAACAATGAGGCGGAAGAGGGAATGGTAGTTTACACCGATTCGCCCAAGGCAAGGCAGGCAAGGCGGGTTAATCTTGAACTCATCCTCTCACAGCACAACACCGACTGCACAACCTGCGTGCGAAACGGCAACTGCACGCTTCAGTCGCTCTGCGAGAATATGGGAATCAACATAAACTCCTATCCCGTAACTCCTCCCAAAATGAACTGGGATAAACGCTTCCCGCTCATCCGCGACAACTCCAAATGCATCAAATGCATGCGCTGCATTCAGGTCTGCGACAATATCCAGACTCTCAATGTGTGGGATATCGAGGGCACGGGCGCGCGCACTCAGGTAGGAATAAAGGGCGGCGTACCGTTTGAATCCACCCACTGCTCGCTCTGCGGTCAGTGCATAACCCACTGCCCCGTCGGCGCTCTCTATGAGAGGGACGACACCAAAGAGATAACCGCCGCCATCGAAAACAAAGAGATGACTACGGTTGTTCAGATAGCCCCCGCAGTTCGTGTGGCGTGGGGCGAGGCTCTCGGGCTTACAAGGGAGCAGGCAACCGTTAAACGCCTTGTTGCGGCGCTTCGCAGAATCGGCTTCAACTATGTGTTTGACACCAACTTCTCAGCCGACCTGACCATTATGGAGGAAGGCAGCGAGTTTATAGCGAAACTCTCCGACAGGGAGAACAACACCTTCCCGATGTTCACCTCCTGCTGCCCCGGCTGGGTGAGATTCATAAAAGCCGAATACCCCGATATGGTCGGTATGCTCTCAACGGCGAAATCGCCCCAGCAGATGTTCGGCGCGGTCACAAAAACATATTTCGCCGAAAAAATCGGCGTTGCCCCCGATAAGATTTACTCCGTTTCGATAATGCCCTGCACCTCTAAAAAGAGCGAGTGCGACATTGAAACGATAAACGGCTCCCCCGCCAAGGATGTTGACAAGGTTCTCACCACCCGCGAGGTTGTAAGACTCATAAAGGCGTTCAACATCGATGTCGCTTCCCTTGAGGAAGAGGAGTTTGACTCGCCTCTCGGCGACGGCTCGGGCGCTGCTGTTATTTTCGGCGCGACGGGCGGCGTTATGGAGGCGGCTCTTCGCTCGGCGTATTTCCTTGTAACCGGCAAAAATCCCGACCCCGACGCTTTTAAAGCGGTAAGAGGGCTGAACGGTCCCTGGCGCGAGGCGAAATTCGAGATTAACGGCATTGAACTGAATATCGCCGTGGCGAGCGGGCTCGGCAACGCGCGCAAACTCCTTGACGCTATAAAGGCGGGCAAGGTCAGCTACGATTTTGTTGAAATAATGGCGTGCCCCGGCGGCTGCGGCGGAGGCGGCGGTCAGCCCATCTGCGACGGCTTTGAGTTGGCGGGCGCGAGGGACGAGGTTCTCTATAAGCTCGATAAAGACAACCCCGTCAGATTCTCGCACGAGAATCCCGCGGTCAACAAGGTCTATGAGGAATACTTCGGCGCTCCCCTTTCGCACAAGGCGCACGAACTCCTTCACACCGACCACTTCTCCTGGACGGCAGTAAAATAAAAAAGTATCACCCGTGAGATTTTTCTCACGGGTGATTTTCTTTTCAGTCCTTCGATTTGTAATAGAGCAGGCAGTGGCAGTAGCCCTCAAAATCGGGGTCCTTTATCTGGTCGCGGAACTCCTTGCACATACACTTTGTGTCGGGAGTGCGCTCGAGGCGGCAGGGGCAGTAGCCGCCCTTCTGCTTCAGACCCTCTTTGATTGTTTTAACCAGCTCTTTGTCTTCGTTTTCGGTTATTCTCATCAGATGTAATCTCCCAGAAACGCCTCAAGCGAGGCCTTTGGCATAGCGCCCACGGTTGTGTCAACGATTTTGCCGCCGTCAACTATCGCGAGCATCGGAATACTCGACACTTTAAACGCCGCGGCAAGCTCCGGCTCGTCGTCAACATTCACCTTGCCCACCTTGATTTTGTCGCCGTGCTCCTGCGCGATTTCGGCAACAACGGGCCCTATCATCCTGCAGGGGCCGCACCATACAGCCCAGAAATCGAGCAGTACGGGTTTTTCGGACTTAATAACTTCCGCTTCAAAGTTATCTTTCGTAATTGTAATTTCAGCCATAAAGCACCTCCGTTGAAAATATCGGTAAAATCTGTTCTGTATTTATTATACCATCAAATTGAATTAATGCAACATTTTCCCTGTGCGGAAAAAAATTTTCGGAAAAATCTTGACAAACGCGATTTAATTGTGTACAATGCAATTGTAAGCAACAGGTTTGCGGATTAAAAACAAAGGAGCAAGTATTATGACAGTTTATGATTTCACGGTTAAGGACAACCTCGACAACGATGTTTCACTCGAAAATTACAAAGGCAAGGTTCTGCTCATAGTCAACACCGCCACGGGCTGCGGCTTTACCCCGCAGTACGAGGAGCTTCAGAGCATGTATGACGAACTCAATGAAAAGGGATTTGAAATTCTCGACTTCCCCTGCAACCAGTTTATGAATCAGGCGCCCGGCTCGGACGAGGAAATCCAGAGCTTCTGCACAGGCAAATTCAACACCACTTTCCCGAGATTCACCAAGATTGACGTCAACGGCGACAACGCAATCCCCCTTTACAAATGGCTCACCGAAAACACCACGTTCCAGGGCTTTGAGGGAGCCGGCGGATTGATGCTTAAAATGGTGGTCAAAGCCCAGGACAGAGACTACAAAAACAACGGCAAAGTCAAATGGAATTTCACGAAGTTCGCCATCGACAGAGAAGGCAACATAGCAGCCCGCTTCGAGCCCACGGCGGATCTCGGCAAAGTCAAAGCAAAAATTGAGGAGTTGTTATAATGTTTCACTATGATTATATGACCGAATACACCTGCTCAAGAGTAATAAGCGTTGACCTTGACGGCGATACCGTTCACAACATCACCTTTCTCGGCGGATGCAACGGCAATCTCAAGGCGATATCAAAACTGCTCGAGGGCAAAACCGTTGACGAAATCGAGGATTCCCTCACGGGTATAACCTGCGGCAACCGTCCCACATCCTGCGGCGACCAGCTCGCCAAGGCGGTTCGCGCGGCTTACAACGCCTCGCAGGACCCCGATTATGTTCCCGACGAGGACTGACACGGAGGCAGCTATGGCCGACAAATATGACAGATTAAAACTCGACAACCAGCTGTGCTTCCCCCTTTACGCCTGCAGCAAAGAGGTGGTGCGCAGATATAAGCCGTATCTTGACAAAATCGGTTTGACCTACACTCAATATATAACTATGATGGTGCTGTGGGAAAAAGGCGAAATCGGCGTGAAAGCGCTCGGAGAGCGCCTTTATCTCGATTCAGGCACACTCTCCCCTCTTCTTAAAACACTTGAAAAGAAAGGGCTTCTCGAGCGTAAACGGGATGAGGAGGACGAGCGCAATCTCATTGTGCGCATAACAAAAAAAGGTCTTGCCCTCAGGGATGAAGCGGTCGATATTCCGCTGAAAATGGGCGCCTGCCTCAACATAGATGCCGAGGAGGCGCAGACGCTTTACAGAATACTGCACAAGCTTATGTCGGATTTCTGACCCGGGTTTTTTAAAAAATCGTATATGAAAATCTCCGTTTTACCGAACGGAGATTTTTCTTTTTCCGGTTGCATTTTTCCGAATGTGTATTTATAATTATATCAACACACTATTACCGTTTTAATTTATATTCAACATAATACCGACTCAATAAAGAGGTAAAAAATGAAAAAATATCTGATTGTAAACGCCGACGATTTCGGCATGTGCAACTCCGCCAATCAGGCGTGCTTCGAGCTTTTTGAACTCGGCCGCCTGCGCTCCTCAACAATAATGATGCCCTGCCCCGCGGCAAGGGACGCGGTCGATTTTTCGGTTAAAAATCCGCGGTACGCTATAGGCATACACACTACGCTCACCTCGGAGTGGAAAGAGTACCGCTGGAAACCGCTCACAGACGGCAGAACGCTCCTTGACGAGGAGGGCTTTATGTGGCACGAGGCGGATATGGTTGAAAAAAACGCCTCCTACGCCGACATTGAAAAAGAGGTTCGCGCCCAGATTGACCTCGCCCACTCGTGGGGAATGAAGCCCTCGCATGTTGACAACCACATGGGCTCGCTCTACGGCAACCAGACGGGGCGTTTCGGGCTGCTCAAACTCGCCTATAAAATATGCTCGGATTACGGCTATCCCTACAGAATGTATATCAAAGCCGACCCCCGCGTTGACCCGCGCGGAATACCGCACTTTGTGAATGCGGCGGCTGCCGCCCTCTCGAGAAAATGGGCGAGGCAGTATAATGTCATAACCCCCGATTACCTGCTTTTCCCGGACTGGGACGAACCGGAAATGAACAAATGCGAGGAGTATGAACTCTACCGCAAAATGATTCTCGACATCTGGAAAAACATCCCCGAAGGCGTGACGGAAACCTATGTGCACCCCGCGATTGAAAACGACGAAATCAAAGGAATCACGGGCGTGTGGCACAGACGCGTGTGGGAATATCAGCTGCTCAAAGACCCCGAAACCGAGAAATATCTCAATGAGCACGGAGTTTATATGATAAGCTACCGCGACCTCGTTGATCTCCGTTTCGGAATCAGAGAACCGTAATAAAGAATAACGCGGGCAACGCGATGTATATAATTGAAATGAACGCGGACGGTCTTACCTTCACTCAGGACCGCACCGACTGCGTCCCCTACGACGATTCTTCAATGAACGGCGTTCACTAATCTTACAAAAGGAACGAAACTTATATGAAAAAATTTACTGTATTCTATCTTGAAAGCTGCCCCTACTGCGTCAAGGCGCAGAAAGCGCTAAAGGAACTCAAAGCGGAAAATCCCGCTTATGAAAAGGCGGATATTCAGTGGATTGAGGAATCGCGCAATCAGAAAATCGCCGACAATTACGACTACTACTATGTGCCCTGCGTTTTCTGCGGTAACGAGAAAATTTATGAGTGCAGCCCCGCCGATGACTACGGCACTATCAAGCTAAAATTTGAAGCCGCCCTGAAAACGGCGGCTGAAGGATGACTTTGCCGTAAAACATGTGCAGAAAGGACGCGACCGCGTGGTATTCATTCACCGTTGCAATTCACCGCTCGGCGGCATAACCGCCGCAAGCGACGGCACAGCCCTTACCGGATTATGGTTTGAAAGTCAGAAGCATTTCCCCGTTCTGACACCCGGCGGATATGAAGAAAAGCCGCTGCCCGTATTCACGCTGACAGACAAATGGCTGGATATTTATTTCGGCGGCAGAGCGCCCGGTTTTACTCCGCCTCTCGGCATTAAAAGCACTCCATTTCGCGCGGAGGTTTATGATATTCTGCTCACTGTTCCCTTCGGGCAGACAGTGACCTACGGCGAAATCGCAGACACAATCGCAAACCGGCACGGTCTTTCGCGTATGTCCGCCCAGGCGGTCGGCTCAGCGGTTTCGCGCAATCCCGTTTCGCTTATTATTCCGTGCCACCGTGTTATCGGGGCGGACGGCAGTCTGACGGGATACGCCGGAGGACTCTGCAGAAAAGCAAAGCTTCTTGAACTTGAGCGTGAGGGTTTTCCGCTCATCCGCGGTGACGGAAAAAAAGCATAAAAAGTTAAGCGGATTTATCATTACGATAAATCCGCTTTAATCATTTCAGAATGCTTTGCCGTTATTCAAATTCGCTGTAGGGGATGATGGAGTCGAAGGCGTCGGCGTCGAATTCTTTGCCGCAGATGACGGATTTTTTTACCTGCTTCTTACCCTTGACAAATTCGGGTTTGCCGGGGCAGAAGGGATAAAACCCGAGCACGCCGAAGATATACCAGAGTGCCATACTGCCGTTGTCCTCGTCGCCGGGGAAGCCGTCGTCCTTATATGAAAACGCCTCTTTGCAGAGCTTTTCCACCCAATAAGCGGTTTTATCGACCTTGCCGAGGACGGAATAGATGTAGGGAATGTGGAAACTCGGCTGGTTTGAGATTGCGCACTGACCGAAGTCGGCGGCAGCCATCTCGGTCATCTCGTGAATTTCGCAGTCATAGCCGTTTACGACATATACGGGAGGAGTGTCGAACAGGGCGTCGAGTTTTTCCTCCAACTTGTCCGTGCCGCCGAAGAGTTCGGCAAGTCCTTCAATGTCGTGCTGAACGGCGAATGTGGTCTGCCACGCGCCCGCTTCTGTGTAGTCGCCGCCCCAGCCCTCGGGAATGAAATTCTGCTTGAACAGCGAACTGAAACTTCTCGCGCGCATAAAGCCGGTTTCAAAATCGAAAAGGTTTTTGTAGTTTTTCGATCTCGCCGTATACATATCGTAAATTTCGTCTTTGCCGAGAAGTTTTGCCACCTGCGCTATGCACCAGTCGCCGTAGGCGGCGTCGAGAGTGAGGTTGACGCTCTCCTTCTGGGTTTCATACGGAACATAGCCGAAGGCGCAGTAGGTCTCCGCTCCGTTTCTGCCGAAATAATCCTGAGGCGCCTCGTTGTTGGCGTGCTTGAGCATACCCTCAAGGGCGGTTTCAAGGTCGTCGTTATCTATGAAGCCCTTTACGGCGGCGTCGCAAATAACGGCGTCAATCAGGGTGCTGGGCATACAGCCGCGCTCGCCGATTGAAAGCCAGCGGGGAAGCCAGCCGCTCTCTTTATATTCGTTGATAAACGATTTGAGCATAAGGCGCAGGTCGTCCTTCGCGACTATTGAAAAGAAGGGGTAAACCGTGCGGTATGTGTCCCAGAAGCCGTTGTCCGTAAACCTTACGCCGGTGCGCACCTCGCCGTCGTGCGGGCAGTAGTGGTGCTCAAGCCCGCTTACATCCTTCTCGCTCGCCCTGTGGGGATAGAGAAACGCCCTGTACATACAGGAGTAGAATGTCTTTTTCTGCTCCTCATCATCTGTTTCAATTTCTATGAGCGACAGGCGTTTTTCCCATTCGCCGAGGGCGAGTTCCTCAATATCGTCAAAGGAATATTCTCCGATTTCCTCGTTGAGCGACTGCTCGGCGTATTCGAACGAAATGTATGAAATCGCCAAAGAAACTTCCGTTTCAAGTTCCTTGAGCGGAATGTGAATCGCCGTTTCCTTGCCCTCTCCGGAAAGCCCTGCCGCCGGGTCCTCAAAGCCCTGCTGAATCATCACCTTTGAGGAGTCAACAGAATCGGCGGGGAAGCGGATGACGATGTACTCATTGAAATTCACATGCTCTCCGCCCGCGGCGTTGTCGGTTTTTACATAGAGCGTGTCGTTGCCGGGGTTGAATTCATAGCTGTATCTTCCGCTGACGGGCAGAACGGAAAAATAGTTGTTGCCCTCTTTTTCAAATTTGAGGCGCATAACCGCTCCGCGCATTGTGGGCGTTACCTCGAATGAGCAGCGGGGGCGCAGAAGGTTGTATCTCATATAGTAGGGCTTGAGCACGGCATCCTCGGGGCGGAACCCCGACCATCTGTTCTCACCCGTGATGTGCAGTATCTCCGCCTGGGGCAGGAAGCACACCGCGCCGTAATCGGCAATCCACGGCGAGGGCTGGTGAGTCAGGCGTATACCCTCAAGCGAGCGGTCCTCGGGATGGTAATACCACCTTAAATTGCCGTCGCTGGTCTGCGGGGCGAAAGCCGCCATACCGAAAGGCAGCTGAACGAGAGGCAGTGTGTTGCCGTTTGAAAAACGGTGGGTTGATTTGCTGCCCTGTTTAGTGTTGACATAATCACAGTAACTCATATTTTCCTCCGTAAAGTTAAGTTCTTTCTGATTGAAAATATAAATTGTTTAAATCATCTGAAATACAAAGGCGGGATAAATCCCGCCCGTTGTTTTTATTATTGAGTATTTGCCGCCTGAGCCGCGTTTTCGTTCGCGAGGGCGTCGTACTGATCCTCTCTCGCCTTGCGGCGCTCGTGAAGCTCGCGGTACATACGGTCGCGCTTTTCGTTTGTAAGGTCGTAGAAGCACTTGGGAATAATGCTGAGTATGCCGGTGATGACGGGAAGAATGGTGCACATCCAGAAAAGGGAGTATTCCGTCTTCTCTGTCTGACCGCCGAAGCCCGCGCCCTCAACATAGCCGACTCTGTCAAGAATAATGGTCTTGATTGTGGCGCCGAAGGTGTTGATAAGCTTACGCGGTATTTCTTTGGCAACGCCCGTAAGTCCTTCGTTTCTGTAGCCGTTTTTCCATTCGCCGTAGTCGATTGACTCGTTGCGCATTTCCTCGGGAATAACGCTCCTGATGCCCCAGAAGAACATCCAGATGGTTTCACGAAGCATAAACGCGGGAATCATAACGGAAAGCCGCTTGTAGTTCTTGTTTATTGAACCGATGGCGAAAACGCCTATCATAAGGAAGTCGCTGATGTGCGAGCCGAAAATCCAGAGGGTTTTTGTGGAGAAGCGCTTCCTCGCCCAGGGAACATAGGAATATGAAATCGGGGAGACAATCGCGCCCGGAATGCCGACTATTGTTGACATTGTGGCAAGGCCGAGAACGTTTATGTAGTAGTAGTTTACGCCCGAGCCGATGCTGAACGCGCCGAGGAATTCCGAAAGGGTGATGAGCAGAAGCGGCTTGTTGGTGAATATCGATTTGAAGCTCGCCTTTATGCTCGGCTTGTCGATTGTCTGGTTTACTCTCTCCTTTGAAACAAAGGCGAAGTAAATCGCGAAAAGTCCGCTTACAACGGAGCAGAATGTGCCCGCCGAAACATAGAGAGATTTCATTTTGATATTGATTTTGCCGTGGTTTACAAGGTCGATGAGAAGGCCCATTATGATTTCGGGCGCTTTCTCAACAAAGCCCGAGAGCAGGTTCGCCTCGGTGATAAGACGGGTTCTGTCGATAATGTTCGGCGTAATCGTCGCGAGCGAGCCCGTTCTGGCTATGGCGCTCATTGAACCCGCAAGGTTCTGCACCAGGCTGAAAATAAGGTAAATCGCCAGTTTGCCTATGTCATACTGCGCCCTTGTGCCGATGGTCAGGGGCATCGTCCAGTAGAAAATGCTGAGCATAACGCCGGGTATGGCGTAAATAATCAGCCAGGGCTTGAACTTGCCCCATCTTGTACGGGTTTTGTCAACTATGGCGGCGAGGAACATATCGTTGATGATATCCCATATACCGACAACAAAGCTGACTATGCTCTGGAATTTGAGGCCGATTTTTACTATATCCGTAATGAAGATGTCGCCGTATTTGTTGATGTTGAACGACTGGGCGATATCATACATTATGTAAGCCGCGGTTTCCTTTGTGCCGACATAGCGCCTGTTCATAGCCGCTTTTGCGCGCGCGGTTTCGACTTCTTCCTCCAGCCTTGCCGCTGCTACATTTTCAGCTTCAGACATAAAATCTCTCCTTATTCAAGAATACTAAACCATTATAACATATATTTTCAAAAACGCAAATACTATTTTATCAAATCTCAGTTGTTGCCGAAAGCCATATTCTCAATGAATTTTCCGGCGAAGGACGCGCTGCCCGCGAGGTCAACCGTTTTGCATAAATGAGCGATTTTCTTTACCTCTTCAAGAGCGTTTTGTGAGGCGGCGCACCTGAGAGCGCCCTCAAGCGCGGTGTTGCCGCACGAACGGATAACACCTGTGTCAACATCGGGCAGAAGCCCCGTTTTAAGCGCCGAGGCGGGATTGAGATAAAAGCCCGCTCCGCCCGAAAGTATTATTTCATCAAGGTCGGCGGCGGTTTTCTCCGCTTGTTCAAGCAGACATTGCGAGCAGGAGACGAGGGCGCTTTTTGTAAGCTGAAACTGCCTTATATCGCCGGCCGAAACATAAACGCCGTCCGTCAGATAAAAGCGGTCGTTTTTCATAAAGCCCGAGGAATCGACAACGCCGTTTTCGAGCATAAGCGCAACAGCGTCCAGAAGCCCCGAAAGGCAGATACCGTCCGCTTTTTCATCGCCTATTGTGCTTATTTCAAAACCGCCCGCTCTCTTTTCAACGCGGCATACAGCGCCGTTTACTCCGCCCGTTCCGCATTCCGTTCCCGCACCCTCGAGGGCGGGTCCCGCGGCGGCTGAGGAGCAGATAATTCCGTTCTCCGTTTTAAGCACGGTTTCGGCGTTCGTCCCCATATCGATAAACAGGATATTGCCCTGCGATTTATAAAGACCGACAGCGTAAATTCCCGCAACGGTATCACTCCCCACAAAGGCGGAAACACCGGGAAGCAGAATTAGTTTTTTTGTGTTTATTCCGTATTTTTCACCGTCGAGTTCAAGGGCGCCGTCAATCTTTGTCTCAAACGGGGCGCTGCCCATACTCACCGGCGATATTCCCGCGAAAATGTGGAGCATAACGGCGTTTCCGCATACGGTCACACACTCGAATTTCCTGCCTTCCGAGAGCTCGGTGAGCATCTCCCCGACCGCTTTGCTCACGAGCGATTGCAGGTCGGCGAGTCCGCCGTTTTCGCAGGCGGTTATACGGCTTATAACATCCGCTCCGTATGAACTCTGCGGGTTGAGCCGCGAGCGTTTTTTCACATCACCGTTTTCGGTCAGCACCGCGGCGGCGAGAGTGGTTGTTCCTATATCGACGGCGGCTGCGAATCTGCCTTCGGGCAGGTTTTCCGTTTCAATCAGAGTGAGCCCTTCGCCGTTTTCGTTTTTAATTTCCGCACGGGCGTTTTCGCGCACTGTCGCCCTGCAGGATTTTATGAGACCGTCGCCGTCGGGAGTAACTCCGTCGAAACCGCCCTCAAGCAGGCGGACGGCACATTTTCCGCATACTCCCCTGCCCCCGCAGGCTGCGGGCACGGAGAAGCCGTTTCTGCTCAGTATATCAATGAGTTTTTCGCCTTTTTCAGCCGTTATTTTTGCCGTTTTTCCTGCTGTTGATATCTCAATTTCAAACGCCACAGTCTCACCTCCCGTCGCGCGGATGTTTTTGCCATTATAGCATAAAATCACGGTCAAGTCCACAGAGAAAACGGCGTAAAATCCGCGAAAAATCGCCCGCTTTATTTTTCTCATTAAGAATATTAAAGTTACAAGCCTGTTACATTCGTTGACATATACATACTGTTTTGATAAAATTACGGTACCGTGAAGAGCATTTTATATTATTTATTTTTAATGGAATGCGATTCACAAGAGATTGATAATTACGGTTTTGAGGGCGGCGCGGCCGCTTTCAAAGGAGGATTATTATGATAAGCACCGACAATCTGTGCATGAGCTGCATGCGGGAAATCGGCGACGCGCGCCAGTGCCCCTATTGCGGCTATTACGTGGATTCGGCTCAGATTGCGCCCTATCTGCCCGTGAGAACGGTCATAGCGAACCGCTACCTCGTAGGCAAACTCATCGATTACAACGGTGAGGGCGCGACCTATATCGGCTGGGACATAAACGACAAAAAGCCGGTAAATATCCGTGAATTCTTCCCCGATTCAATCGCCATACGCACCTCCACCGCGCTGACTCTCAAGGTTATGTCCGGCAGCGAGGCGCTGTTCAGCGAATGCAATCAGAGTTTCCTTGAACTGTGGACAAAACTCTCGCGCTTCAAAGGGCTGTCGGCTCTCATCAACGTTACGAATGTTGTTGAGGATTACGGCACATCCTACGCGATTTACGACCACATTGAGGGAGGCGTGACACTCAGGGAATACCTGCTTTCGAGCAAGACGGGCTATGTTCCGTGGGAGAAGGCGAGGCAGCTGCTTATGCCCATACTCTCAACTCTCGGCACACTGCACTCGGCGGGTATTATACACAGGGGCATCTCCCCCTCCACTCTCATAATCGGCAGAGACGGCAAGGTGAGGATTACCGGTTTCGGAATCTGGCAGTCGCGCTCACAGAGGGGCGAAATAAACTCCCAGCTTTTCCCGGGCTACGCCGCCATTGAGCAGTACGGCTTTGACGGCCAGCAGGGACCGTGGACGGACATTTACGCCTTCGGCGCGGTGCTCTACCGCACACTTATCGGCTCAGACCCGATTGACGCCACCGAGCGTGTCACGAACGACCGCCTTATGGTGCCGGGCAAATTTGCCGAGCAGCTTCCCGCCTATGTTATAAACGGGCTTATAAACGCCCTTCAGATTCTGCCCGAGGACCGCACAAGAACGGTCGAGCAGCTGCGCGCCGAGCTTTCCGCCTCACCCGTGGCGGCGGCGAGCGAGAGCGTTTACACATCCCCGCGCAAGTCGCAGACCTCGCCCATAACAATTCCCGTTATCAATCAGCCGGTAACGGTCGCGGGCAACGACGACGATGATGACGAGTATGATTATGAGGAACTCAGGCGCTCAAAGGCGGCAAAAAGCCGCGAGCGCAAAACAACATTCAAAACCGTTGTTATCTGCCTTACAATAGGGCTTATCGCCTTCACCATTCTTGTTCTCACCGTCTGGCGCGATGATTTCGGCATCACTTGGGGCTCGGACAATCAGGACGGCACCTCAATCTCCGGCGAGGGTGACACGGTGCTTGTTCCGAATTTCATCGGCAGAAGCAGGGTCGATGTTACGCAGGATCCCCAGTTTACAAAGGATTTCAATTTTGAAATCAGTCTCACATACAGCGACGCCCAGCCCAAGGGCTATATAATCGACCAGAGCATAAAGCACAACACCGAGGTCGGCAAGGGAACAACCATTGTTCTGACAGTCAGTGAGGGCAAGGAGCAGGTTGAGATTCCCGCGGACATAGCCGGCAAGTCCTATCAGGAAGCCTACAGAATTCTCACTTCGCTCGGCTTCACCGTTGAGCGCAAGGAAAAGAGCTACCCCGGCTACTACAGCCCCGAGGAGGTTATCTCCTCAACTCCCGCGGCGGGCAAAAAATGCGACAAGGGCTCAAAGGTTATTCTTATGGTCAACACAGGGCCCACCGAGCCGCCCACACAAGAGCCGGAAACTTCGAGTTTCTCGCCCGATTACAATCCACCGCTTGACGACTCGCCCGAAATGGAAGATCCCGGGCTTGACTATACCCCCGATGAAGACACAATAAATGTCAATGATAATGAGGAAAACGCGGAATGATTTCGCGGACTGATTTTATTTAAAAAGGATGATGACCTGTGGATGTAATGGCTCTCGCTTCAAAATTCATTGTCAGCAAGATGAAAAAATACGGCAGAAAAGTCGCCGCGCAGGGTCCCGCGCCCGAAATTCCCGATTCGCTCCCCGTTACATTAAAGGGTGAAAAGTGGCAGGCGGGCTTCGCGAGGGCTGAGATTATGCCCGATTTAAACAGCGGCAAAACCTATTATATCGCCGGTCACGGCTCGGGTCACGTTATGGAAGGCGTGCTCTCGCCCGTATATATCCACGCGGTCTGGCTCGCTTGCTCGGACGAAGAAGGCGTACTGTGGCTGAGCGCGGATGTTGTGGGTATGACCCGCATTGAAATCAATAAAATCCGCTCAATGATAACGGATTCCGACATTATAAAGGGCTGTAAATTCATCAATTTCAGCTGCACTCACAGCCACTCGGGCATTGACACCCTCGGCTACTGGGGCAAGCCGAATCTCGTAAGCATACCCGCCGACGGCAAGGACCCGGACTATATGGAAATGCTTATGAAAACGGCTGTGACGGTCAGCGAAGAGGCATACAAAAACAGACGCCCCGGCAGATTTTTCGCAGGCGACATTCTTGTTCCCGGCGGGCTTCTGACAAAGCGCGAGTTCATTGACAAGCACGAGTATCTTTCAAGGTTCCGTTTCGCTCCCGACGACGGCGGAAATGAAATCTGGATTCTCAATTTCGGCGGCCACCCGAATTCGCTGGGCGGCTCAAACCGCCTGTTAAGCGGCGAATATCCCTACTTTATGCGCGAGCAGATTAAAGAGGAATGCGGCGCGGATGTGCTTTTCGGCATAGGCGCGATAGGCGGAATGGACGTTGCCGAAACAGACGGCGACGACAAGGTAGCGTGCATAAAGCATCAGGGCGCGATGCTCTGCGAATATTCTCAGAAAATTGAAAACGACACAGAACTTGAGCCCGAAATAAAATACATTAATCAGCCGTTCTATATGCCGGTTGACAACAATGTTCTCACCCTTCTCGCCACAAGAAAGGTCATGAGCTTCAGGGCTTACCCCGCCCCGCCCGAAGAGAGCGAGCTCGGAATCTGCACACAGACCGAAATGACTTATATAACTCTCGGCGGAAGAAAGATTCTCTGCCTGCCCGGCGAAAACTTTGTTTCAACCGTTTACGGCAGTTACAGACCCGCAGAGGATTCGGCAACGGGAGAGGGTCCCGAAATCAATCCCACGCCTCTCGCGGTTCTCGCGGACGACCCGAAACTGATTGTTTTCGGCGTTACGAACGATATGACGGGCTATGTTGTGCCGCCGAACGAGTTTATTCTCAACCCGACTCAGCCGTATCTCAACGGTTATCACGACAGGTTTGACAAGAACCATTACCACGAAACAAACTCCATGGGTCCCCTCAGTCAGAAACGCATAGCGGACACATTTGAAAAGGTGCTCGCGAACTTCAATTCTTGAATGGAGGCGTGATTTATGGATATAGGCAAACTGCTTGTAATAGTATTTATTCTGGGCGCGGCAATCACAGCCATTGTGATTTACATAAAGAACCATCCCGGCTTTGAGCGCCCCGAAATACACTATAAAGAAGACGGCGGCATGATGAGCGGCAAGGAACTTGAACTGCTCGCCCTTGCGAAGGCGGAAAGCACTAAAAAGGACGAGCCGGAAGCCGCGGAAAAGAAAACCGTCCCCGAGAAAAAGAAAACTCTCAAATGCGCTCAGTGCGGCAACCTTGTTGAAATAAACGATGAAAAGGTCTGCTCTGAATGCGGCGCGGATATTTCCGGGCAGATTGCGGAAATCATAAAGCAGGAGCAGCAGTTCAATCTTATGATTCAGACTCTCGACGCGCAGAGAGCCGCCCGCGCGGCAAGCGAAGCAAAAAAGGACGAAGCGGCAACAAAAGTCATCGGCGCCGGTCTCAATCTTATGCTCCCGGGCGTCGGTTCAATTTACAAAAGAAGGAAAAACTCAAAACGCAAATAATTACAGCAAAACAAAAAAGTCACCCCGCGGGGTGACTCTTTTTTTTATTTTTATTAAAGTTTCGTCACTGCCGATTCTATCATACGGGCGGCGGCGTCAGCCGCTTTCGGGAGAAAATCGGTGTAGGTCATACTCGCCTCACCGTCGGCGCAGTCCGAAATGGCACGCACAACCGCGAAAGGAACATTGTTGACACGGCAGACCTGACCTATTGAGGCGCCCTCCATTTCGCAGGCGATGGCGCCGAATGTGCCGACTATTCTGTCCTTTGCTTCCCTGCTCGCTATGAACTGGTCGCCCGAGGCAATAGGACCTGTTTTAATCTTAACGCCGTCGTTTTCCATACACTCGCTTATAATCTTCACCGCGCGGGGATCACAGGGAATTTTTACCATGTTTACCGCGGGAACAAAGCCCGGCTCCTCGCCGATGGGAGTCAAGTCGTAGTCGTGCTGGCAGACGCAGTCCGCAACAGCCACATCGCAGACCGAAAGTTCATTTGTGAGCGTGCCGCCCACACCCGTGTTTATGATTATATCGGGCTTATATACAACAATCATCGCCTCGGTGCACATGGCGGCGGCTGTTTTGCCTATACCGCATACGGCGGAAACTATCTCAACGCCGTTGAGCGTTCCCGAAACGAATTCTATGGAGCCGACCACACGCGTTTCCTTATTCTCGGTTTTCGCGCGGATTGCCTCAACCTCAATTTTCATTGCGCCGATTATACCTATCATAGTTTTACTCCTTTATGAAAATACCGTAAGCGCCTGACGCACCTGAGCGTCATCGGAGGCGGATATGGTCCAGAGATTCACCGCGCTGCCCTGGGCAAGTTCGCAGAAGATTGCCGGGTCAAGCCCCGTCTCATCGTAATTGACATCGGGATTGTAGGGCTCGACCTTAGCCACCGTGAGAATAACAGCGTCGCCGTTGTCGAGGGCGAATGCCCTCTGAGCCGTACCTATACCCTTTGTGGTTGTGCCCACAAGTACAGCCGAACTTATATCCCTGAGGTCGCAGGCGAAAAGTTCCGCGGCTCCCGCAGTGTTTTCATTTACAAGCACGGCGAATGTTGAGTTTATTGAGCCGCTCTCCGCCGCATAGGCGTCAAGCTTGTTGCCCGCCTTGTCGTAAGTTACGGCGAGGGTTTTGTTGCCTGACGGCGCGGGAACAATAACATCGAGGGTGCGCGCGGCGTATTCGATTGTGCCTTCGCTCGTGTTGCGCAGGTCGATTATGAAGCCGACCGCTCCCTTGTCGAGGAGTTCCTTTGTTGCCGAGTCAAACTGGGCGGCTGTGTTTTTATAGAACGCGGTTATGCGCACAAGCGCTATATTGCCGCTGAGCATTTTGTATGTGACGGTCGGAATGCGGAAGCCGAGCATCGGCTCGGCAGTTGCCTGCTTGCCGTCGCGGGAATAGACGATTTCAACGCTGCTGAGTTTGCCGCCGTAAAGCTGCTTTTCAAGCTCGCGGCAGTTCGCCTTTGTTACCTCCGTGCCCTCAATGCGCACAATTATATCGCCCTTCTTCAGACCTACCGTTTCGGCGGGCGAACCCTCATAGACATAGACCACCGAAAGTTTTCCGCTCATTTCGTCAATCTCGGTTTCAATGCCGATGCCCGTAAGTTCGCCGTTTAAACGCTCCTTATATTCGGCGTACTCCTCGCTTGAGAGATATTTGCTGTTGCGGTCGCCCAGGCCGTTGACATAACCCTCAACAAGTGTGGCGGTTATTTTTGATGTCTTGTTGTCCACCGTGCCGTAGAAATAGTTGGAAACTATGCTGTTTATCTCCTCTATGGCGGCGGAGGCGGAGGTTCGCAGGGAGAGGTTTGTGATTATTGAATTGTAAAGGGTGCGGGACATTGCCATTGTGACGGTAAAGGTCACGGCGACCGCGAGAATCACGATTGCTATGGCAAGCCCGGTTGAGATTTTTTTGTTCATATCATCATTCCCGTTGCTATACTGTAAAAAAGGGCTGCCGGAAATATCCTTTAGCCCTTTTATAAATCTTATGTATTATTACGGTGAAACATAGTTTTCGGGGTTGACTCTCGAAACGGAGCCGTCCGCGTTTTTGATTCTGACTTCGAAGTGAAGGTGATAGCCGGTTGTATTGCCCGTAAGACCGATTTCGGCTATCTTCTGACCCTGGCGTACAATCTGACCTTCGCTTACCACAATGCGCTTGCAGTGGCAGTAGAGAGTCATAAGACCGTCGCCGTGGTCGATAATGCAGTAGTTGCCGTAGCCGTAGTTGTAGCCGCCGTCATTTACCGCGAGAATGACCTTGCCGCTCTGCGCCGCGACAACATCCTTGCCGTTTGAAATGTTGCTGCCGTTTGAGTCGCGCACGACAATGTCGGTGCCCCAGTGCCTGGAGCCGTCGGAGTAGTAGCCGTAGTGGCAGGTGATGCCGGTGTTCTGGTAGGGAACGGGCCATATAAGGCTGTTGCTTGTACGCACCGCCTGAATCGCCTCGTCAACCTCTTCGCCCTTGGCGGAACCGTTCTCCTCGATGTAGTTATCAATCTGCTTGGAGAGGATTTCCATCTCCTGGCGCTGCTTGGCTATCTGCTTGCGGTACGCTTCGCTGTCCTCATCAAGTTCGCTGATGATTTCGTTGACTTCTGCGTATTTGTTGTTGAGCGACGCCTTTTTGCTGGACGCTGCCGAGCGGCTGTCCTCAAGATCGTTCTGGTTTGAGTTGAGTTCGCTCATTTTGGTGTCGAGCAGGCCCTTTTTGAGCTGAAGATCCGCCTTCTGGACTTCCGCCTTCTCCTTGAGTTCGTTCAACTGCTTGGTCTTCTGTTCGAGGTCCTTTATGAGTTTTTCGTCGTTTTCGGAAACGCGGCTCATAAGTTCAAGGCGGGCAAGGAAGGAGGAGAGATTGTCGGCGGTGAGAAGGATTTCAAGCATGGAGGCGTTGCCGCCCGTCATATAGTCCTCTCTTATACGTTGGCGGAGCGCCTCTTCGGTATCCGCCGCGAGCACCTGCGCCTCTTCAATCTGACCTTCGAGCGACTTTATGCTGTCCTGAACATCGCCTATCTGGCCGTTGAGTGTTGAAATCTGAGGTCTTAACTCGTTGATGCTGTCGTCGAGAAGACCGATTCTTTCATCGAGGATTTCAATCTGCCCCTTGATGGCGTCAATCTGACCGTTTATGGTTTCGAGTTTCTGCTCGTTTGTGACAATATCCTTTTCAACCTGCGCGAGCTTTTTCTCGTTCTTTTCAACTTCTTTTTCAAGTTCGCTGTATTCGTTTTTGAGTTCCTCAAGCGACTCCTGAGCCGAGACGGGCGCCTTTGTGAAAACGACCGCCGGTACCGCGAGAGCCACGCAGAGAAGAGCGCTGATAACTCTTACGATTATCTTTTTATTAAAGGTCTTCAAGTTCAACAAACTTCCTTTCCTTAAGATATTTGCGTATGGATGTTGCTGAGCCGAAAATGCCGGTGAATATGCCGAGAATCAGGAACGCGCCGAGCAGGTAGGGGAGATAGACCGTAATATCCACACCCTTGCCCATAATGCTGAACGAGCGTGAGAGGAAGCGCATACCCAGCGTGTAAACGCCCCAGATTGCGAGCGTTGAGATTATGCCGGAGATTATGCCTATCAGTACGCCCTCAACGAGGAAGGGCCACCGTATGAAGCGGTTTGTGGCGCCGACGCTCTTCATAATGCTGATTTCCAGCCTGCGGCTGAACATTGTGATTTTGACCGTGTTCGAAATGATGAAAAGCGAAACGATGAACAGCAGCGCGATAATCACAAGGCTGACTACGGAAATCGCCTTTTTCGCCGAGGCAAGCTTGCTTGCGAGATCGCTGTTTTCACGCGTGCGCATTACATTGTCGAGCCCCTTTATCTGCGCGACTGTCTGCGAGAACTGAGTCATATCAAGCACGGTTACTATATATGAGTCGGGCAGAGGATTCTCAAGCCCGTCAAGGTATTCCGCGTTGTCGTATTCCTTTTTGATTTCCTCAAACGCCTCGTCCTTCGATTTGAAATCGCAGGATTTGACATTGGGTAAATTCATTATTTCCGTTTTGAGGTTTACGACCTCAACGGCGTCGGTGTCGTCCTCAATATATACAAGAATGACGTTTTCCTGCTCTATGCCGGCAACCATTGCCTCAATGTTGGTGTAAATCATGAACGCTATGCCCATAAGGAACATACTGCTGAAAAGCACGGTTATTGACGCGAAGGTCATAAGCTTGTTGACACGCAGGTTTCTGAAGCCCTCTTTTGTGAGGTAGCCGAGGCTGCTGCCCGATGACTTGCTTTTTTTCATTGCGCATCACCTCCGTCCGGAGTGAATGATTCGAAGGCAACGGGCTGCGCTCCGAAATCAATGGTCTCTTCAACGGGAGCCGAGTTCATCTCAGCCGCGGCGTTGATGTGAGCCGTCGCTATATCGCTTACAAGCGGGCCGCCGTCGGATACGACATTGCCCTTGTCAAGAATAATTACTCGTCTGTCAAACTGCCTTACAAGCTCGTGCTCGTGGGTTACCATAATTACAGTGGCGCCGTTTTCGTTGAGTTTCATAAGAAGGTCGACTATTTCGTAACTCATCTGAGGGTCAACGTTACCGGTGGGCTCGTCGGCGATTATTATTTTCGCGTTGTTGGCGAGAGCGCGCGCAAGGGCGACTCTCTGCTGCTCGCCGCCCGAAAGCTCGTTGGGCATGGACCTCGCCTTCTGCGGCAGACCCATAAGCGAGAGAACATAGGGAACGCGCTTTCTGATAAGTTTTTCCCTTGTGCCGATAACGCGCATTGCGAACGCCACATTGTCGAACACCGTCATTGTGGGTATAAGTCTGAAATCCTGGAAAACAACACCGAGCTTGCGGCGGAAATAGGGTATTTTCCTTTTTCTCAGTTTGTTTAAGACAACGCCGTCAACCGTAATTGTGCCTTTTGAAGGAACCTCTTCACGCATCATAAGCTTGAGGAAGGTGCTCTTGCCGGCTCCCGATGAGCCGACGACGAAAACAAATTCCCCGTCTTCAATGGAGATGTTCACATCTTTGAGGGCGGTTGTGCCGTTATCGTATTTCTTGGTAACATCCTTAAATTCAATCATAACGATTACCTTTCCTTCTTGTTCCGTGCTGCCCCTTCCACTCTGCGGGCAATAACCGGAAATACGATTTTAAGATTTGAACTTTGATTATTAACTTTTAAAACTTCGTGGGCGCGGAATCGAGATATTTCTTGACCATAAGCGCCACTTTGAACACTATCGCGTCGTCAAACGAGCGAAGGTCGAGACCCGTTATCTTCTTGATTTTCTCAAGACGGTAAACGAGGGTGTTGCGGTGAACGAAAAGTTTGCGCGAGGTTTCCGAAACATTCAGGTTGTTCTCAAAAAACTTCTGAATGGTGAAAAGCGTTTCGCTGTCAAGACTCTCAATTGAGCCGCGGCGGAAGACCTCGTGAAGGAACATATCGCACAGCGTTGTGGGAAGCTGATAGATAAGACGGGCGATGCCGAGGTGGTCATAGCCGATTATCGTCTTCTCCGTGTCGAACACCTTGCCGACCTCGAGAGCGATCTGCGCCTCCTTGAACGAACGCGCGAGGTCTCTCATATTGTCAACGCAGGTGCCTATGCCCACAAGGGCGTGCACATAGAGTTCCGTTGTGAGGGCGTCGATAATCGAACGCGCGAGTTTTTCGAGGTCGCCGGGTTCAATGCCCGCGCGCACTTCCTTGACTATCGCTATATCGCTCTCGCTTATGCTTATGACAAAATCCTTCGCCTTATCGGGGAAAAGATTCTGAATGGCGTTGTAAACGGAGGCGTCGTTGTGGCCGTCGGTTCTCACAAGCAGAGCCACGCGGCTGACCTCGCCGTTGAAATGGAGTTCACGCGCCTGAACGTAGATATCCCCGGGAAGAATATTGTCGAGTATGACATTCTTTATGAAATTGCTGCGGTCGAATTTTTCATCGTAGTACTGCTTGATTGTTTCGAGCGAAACGCAGCACAGCCCCGCGAATTTTACCGCTTCCTCATCAATGCCCTCAACGAACACGGCATAGTCGGTCTGCACATGAGACTTGAAGCTCAGGTAGGTGTAGCCGTCAATGATGTGAATTTCGTTGTCAGCAAATATCGGCGCGGCGTTGGGAATGACTTCGCCTATGCGGCCGAGTTCGCTCGCGGAGATAACGGCGCCGGTGTCGTCAATAACGCCGAGTTCTCTGCCCGCAGCGTCCTTCATCTGCTTGATAAGGCCTTGAAAAAGTCTGTTTGACATTAAAGTTCCTGCCCCTCTGAAGTATTTGGAATTGCCATTTTATACAATTTGCCGGCAATAGTTATATACATTTTACACAATTCCGGGCACAATTGCAATAGTAAAATATAATTTATTTGTAAACTTTTTACAAATTATTACAAAATTGACATAAAAAATGTTGCAAAAAATACTTTTCAAACCCAATATATTGTGTTATAATTTTCTGCAGACCCAAGAGGTCAGTGTATGAGCGGAACAAAATCAAACCGAAACAGGAGCTTCTGTATGGAAAAATTTGTTATCAACGGCGGAACCGAGCTTCACGGCACCGTCAATATAAGCGGGGCGAAAAACGCGGCTGTCGCGATTATCCCCGCGGCGATTCTCTGCAACGGAATATGCACAATCGAAAACATTCCCACATCCATAAGCGATGTTACAATGATGCTCCGCATTCTCGAATCCGTAGGGGCGAAACTTCGCCTTATTGACAAAAACACCATTGAAATCGATTCCACGGCGGTAAACTCCGACTTTGTGTGCTATGAATACACAAAGCATTTACGCGCTTCATATTATCTTCTCGGCGCGCTGCTCGGCAGATTCTCGAGCGCGAGAGTCGCCATGCCCGGCGGCTGCGACCTCGGCGTAAGACCGATTGACCAGCACATAAAGGGCTTTGAGGCGCTCGGCGCGACGGTTAAAATCGAGGAGAACGCCATTGTTAACGCGAAGGCGGAGGAGCTCACCGGCGGCCACGTCTATCTCGATGTTGTCTCGGTCGGCGCCACAATCAACATAATGCTCGCCGCCGTGTGCGCAAACGGCAAAACGATTATTGAAAACGCCGCGAGGGAGCCGCACATCGTTGACCTCGCGAACTTCCTCAACACAATGGGCGCGGACATCCGCGGAGCGGGCACCGATGTTATAAAAATCAGAGGCGTTGAGGAACTCCACGGCTGCCAGTATTCGATTATTCCCGACCAGATTGAAGCGGGAACATATATGCTCGCCGCCGCCGCTACAAACGGCGATGTCATAATAAACAACGTCATCCCCAAGCACCTTGAGTCCATTTCCACAAAACTGCTTGAATGCGGCGTGACCGTTGAGGAATATGACGAGTGCATACGCGTGTGCGGCAACGGCAGAGTATCCCGATGCAATATAAAAACAATGCCCCACCCCGGCTTCCCGACCGATATGCAGCCGCAGATGGCTGTGCTGCTCTCGGTGGCGAAGGGCACAAGCATAATCTCCGAGGGTATATGGGAAAACCGCTACCGCTATGTTGACCAGCTTATGAGGATGGGCGCTTCCATCAAGGTTGACGGCAAGCTGGCGGTAATCGAAGGCGTTGACCACCTGAACGGCGCTCCCGTAAGGGCAGACGACCTGAGAGCGGGCGCGGCGATGATCATAGCCGGGCTTATGGCAAACGGCACAACCGAAATAGAGGACATCCTCCACATTGACCGCGGTTATGAATATGTTGTTGAAAAACTCACGGGGCTCGGCGCGGACATAAAACGAATTGAAACGCCCGACCCGGTCCGCATTTCAAACGCGGGTTAAAAAATACAGACAGGCGGGAAATCCCGCCTTGTTTTTTTACGGAAGGTATATTATGGCAAGATTCTGCTCGCTTTTTTCATCCAGCAGCGGCAACTGCACCTATGTCGGCTCATCGGGCGCGAACCTGCTTTTTGATGTGGGAATGAACGCGAAACAGACCGAACTGGCGCTGGGTGAAATCGGTGTTGACCCGTCGGATATAGACGCGGTTTTCATAACACACGAACACACCGACCACATCTGCGGCGTGCGCGTTTTCGCCGCGCGCTACGGCATTAAAATATACGCCCTGCCGGGCACGATAAACGCTATGCTCTCCATGAACGCGCTCAATGATAAAAACGATTTTGAAGCGATAGGCGACAAACCCGTTGAGGTTGGCGGCTTCTGCGTAAGGCCGTTCCGCACTCAGCACGACGCCGCCGAAAGCTGCGGCTACACAATGATAACCCCCGACTCGAAAAGAATATCAATCTGCACGGACCTGGGCACGGTCACGGATACCGTTATGGAAAACATCTACGGCAGCGACCTTGTTCTGCTCGAGTCAAATCACGATGTGAATATGCTCAGAAACGGCCCCTACCCCTACCCTCTCAAGCGCCGCATTCTCTCGGATTACGGGCACCTTTCAAACGACTGCTGCGCCGAAACGGCGGTTAAACTTGTTGAGGGCGGAACAACCCGCCTGTTTCTCGGGCATCTGAGCAAGGAAAACAACATTCCCGCCCTCGCCCTTGCCGCCACAAAAAGCGCTCTCGAATCGGCGGGAGCGGTCGAAAACTCCGACTATCTTCTCGGAATAGCGGCAAGCGAGCGGAAAATCACCGCTTTTTAAAGGAGCTTTTATGGCAGAGGACCGTCTTGACAAAATAATCGCTCTCAACTGCTCGCTCTCTCGCAGGGACGCCCGCCGCCTCATAAAAGAGGGCAAGGTGCGCGTAAACGGCGAACCCGCTAAGGAGGCGCAGATGCCCGTTGACATAAGCGCCGACACAATTGAGGCGGACGGCTTTGATTTTACACCGAGGGAGCACATTTATATTATGATGAACAAGCCCGAGGGCGTAATAAGCGCCTCGGACGACAAAAACAAAAAAACGGTTATCGACCTTGTGCCGCCAGAACTCAAACGCCGCTCGCTCTTTCCCGCGGGCAGACTGGACCGCGACACAACGGGGCTTATAATCATAACAGACGACGGCGATTTCACTCACCGTATGCTCTCGCCCTCGCACCACGTTTTCAAGCGCTATACAGCCGAAATATCGGAGCCGTTAAGCGAAGAAAGCGTTGCGCTGATTGAGAGCGGAATCACCCTTGACGACGGCACTGAATGCCTGCCCGCGAGGGTTGAAGCATACAGTGAAAACGGTGTGAATTATATGGCTCTCGAAATAAGGGAGGGCAAATAT
Source organism: Clostridiaceae bacterium (assembly GCA_016285645.1). Classification (GTDB taxonomy): domain Bacteria; phylum Bacillota; class Clostridia; order Oscillospirales; family Acutalibacteraceae; genus CAG-177. Next base: position 103,913 of record JAEERC010000045.1, read on the forward strand.
CATCAGGTCAAGCGCATGGCGGCAGCCTGCGGCACGAAGGTTATTAAACTCCGCAGAGTGAAAATCGGAGCGCTGTGCCTCGACCCGTCCCTCGCGCCGGGCGAATGCCGCGAATTAACGGATGAGGAACTGAAACTGCTGTTTGAAAACGAATAACAACCGAAAAAACAAAAGCCACCTGCCGGGCGGGTGGCTTTTTCATTGTTTTACCGTGTTTCAGAGCGGTCAGATTATAAGAACAATCAAAACCAGCGCCGCGAACACCGCAGCAATAAACAGCGCAAGCTTTGTCCAGATTTTCGTCAGGGCTATAAGCAGTCTGACGGCAATAATCAGAACTGCAATCATCAGCAGTGTAAACATATCATCAGCTCCTTTCAAGTGTAACCGTATTATACACTTCCGGGCAGCCGGAAAGGTGTGCCGTCAGCACACAAGGGAACACTCCTTAATATATCGTTTTGTTTTCCGCATACTCCTTCCGTCTTGACCGCAAGCGGTCAATCCACCTGTCTCGCCTCCCGGCTCGGTCGGTGCTTCTGCCTTCGGCAGAGGTTCCCACCGGGAACCCGCACCCCCAAAGGAGGAGGCCACGACGGACGGATATTTTGAGGTAAATGCAGGGCGGGATTCCCAAATCCCGCCGTTGACCGCAAAAAATAAACAGGGAACGCCGGGGCGTTCCCTGTTTTGTTTAACATTTTCAGCAAATTGATGTAAGAAGTCCGATAATCGCCTTGCCGAGGATTTTTTCGATTAACTCCGCGAAGAAGGCTTTGAGGCGGTCAAAGAAGCCGTTTCTGACTTTCACTTTCGCTGTCGAGGATTCCTCAACAACATTGCCGTCCTTGTCAATGACTTTCGCCTGAATTGTGTAATCCTCTGTCGGGTCTTCTACGGTGTAGCTTTCGCCTGTGCCGACATCTTCACCGTTTACGAACCAGTGAATCTCCGCGCCTTCGGGAAGGTCGGTGGCGTCCGCGGTGTAGGTCACGTCCTCCCTGTAGCCGATTTCACTCTGCTCTTTGAAATCCTTGATTTCTATGCCCGTTATGTTTTCGTAAACGGGTCTGACCGTGATTCCTTCGGGCGTAAGAGTGTATTCCTCCCACTTGCCCGTGCAGCCCGCTTTTTCGGGAACCTCGGGCTCGGTAATGCTTTCGGTTTCCACGGTGTATTTGACTTCGCCGACCGTTTCGCCGTTTTCATCAACGAAGGTCGCGGTGTATTCAATCGCGGTGTAAACGGGTTTAACGGTGATACTGCCCGTTGTGAGAGTGTATTCTTCCCACTCGCCGGTGTAATAATCCTTTGCGGGAACGGCGGGCTCGTCTATGCTTTCGGTTTCAACGGTGTAGGTGAGTTCGCCGACCGTTTCGCCCGCTTCGTTGACGAATTTCACGGTGTATTCAACAACAGAGTAAACCGCGTTGATTGTTATATCACCCGCGCCGAGCGAGTAGCTTTCCCATCTGCCCTCATATCCCTCTTTCGCGGGAACGGCGGGCGGGTCGATTGTCTGCTGACCGTAGGTGAATGTAACCTTCTGCACCTCTCTGCCGTCGGCAACGAATGTCGCGGTGTATTCATTCGCCTCGTAGACGGGTTTTACGGTGATTCCTTCGGGTATGAGCGTGTAACTCTCCCACACGCCCGTTCTGCCCTCGAGTTCGGGAACATCGGGGTTGGTGATGCTCTCGGTCTCAACCGTGTATGGAATCTCCGCTACCGTTTCGCCGTCTTTGTCAACGAATTTCGCTATGTATTCAATCGCGGTGTAAACGGGTTTAACCGTGAATCCGCCGGGTAAGAGCGTGTAGCTTTCCCAGGCGCCGTTGTAACCGGTCTTCGCAGGTACATCGGGATTGGTAATGTTCTCCGTTTCAACAGTATAGGGAACATTCTCAACCGTTTCGCCGTTTTCGTTGACGAAGGTCACATAGTATTCAACCGGGGTGTAAACCGGCTTAACGGTTATTCCTTCGGGAGCGAGCGTGTAATCTTCCCACTTGCCCGTGTAATGGTCTCTTACGGGAACATCGGGGTTG
>JAEERC010000046.1 GCA_016285645.1 Clostridiaceae bacterium
AAGGATCTCCGTAAAAACGCGACTCCGTGGGAAAACAAACTTTGGTATGAGTATCTGAACACCTGTGTACCACGGTTTCAGAGACAGAAGGCAATCGGTAATTACATAGTTGATTTTTATTGCGGCAAAGCGAAACTCGCCGTTGAACTTGACGGCGGCGGGCATTATGAAAAAGACAAACAGGCAAAAGATGAGTTAAGAACGAAGCAACTTAACAGTCAGGGAATAACCGTAATCCGGTTTTCGAATTTTGAGGTTGACACAAATTTTTATGAGGTCTGCTCGGCAATTGACAATGCGGTAAAAAGCCGGATCGGAAATGACAAATGATTTTGCGCGGACTCCTTCCGTCTTGCTCACTGCGTTCGCAATCCACCTCCCCCATAGGAGGAGGCTGCGACGGACGGATTTGTTTGCGTTATAAAAATGAAACACAAAAACGGCACGGAGAAATCCGTGCCGTTTTCAACTGTAAAATATCCGTTACTCACCACATAACATCAAGCAGATAGTATCTTATCTTCTTTACGAATTTCATATTCCGCGTTGTGGTTTTCAGGAATATCCCGAAAGCGTCCGTAAACATTTCTTTTTCGCCGGCTTCACGCCCGCCGAACAGCACGCCCTCGAGTTTTTCGCAGAATTCATCCGCGTTCTCAACACAGCCGGCTTTTTCCATTTCGCCGCAGAATTCCGCGTATGAAAGCTCCTTCCCGGTGTATCCGCCGGCAAATTTCCACACGGAGTAGAGGTGTCTGTATCTGCTGCTCAGCGCCGCCCGCACATCGTCCGACCTGAATTTTCTGTGCCGCTTAATCACTTTCACGGCGGAGCGGATAACATAAAACATCAGCGCCGCCAGCACGGCGGAGATGAGCATTATAATAAGCCGCCTCTTTGTTTTTTCGGTGTTCATTTTCTGAATTGTTTCCGAAATGTTCCTCGTCGCCGATGAAAGGGGATTTGTCGCGCGGAAAAACGCCTGAAGCAGCGTCGGCGCCTCATCGGCGGACGCGGCGGTGGTCGCCTCAACAACAACCCAGCCGATGCCGTCTTTATAGATTTCAACCCAGGCGTGCCCCGCGGAGTCCTTTACGGACACCCGCGACACAAACGAGTCGGCGGCGTAGGGCGTGTCAATCCACTCGCTCAGGTCCTCGTCAAACAGCGAATCCGCCGAATAGAAATCCTCCCTGTTTACGGCGTAGCCCTCGGCGTATCTCGCGGGTATGCCGAGATAGCGGAAAATGAGCGTCGCCGCGGAGGCGAAGTGCTGACAGTAGCCCTTCTGATTGGCAAGCAGGAAGTAGTTTATGTAGTCCTCGCCGTAGGGAATTTTCCCGGGGCGCAGGGTGTATTCGTAATCGGTCTCAAGCACGGAAACAACCTTCTGTACGGCGTCGGGATCGCCCGGCTTTATATTGTACGCGTCGCAGAATTTTTTAATGGCGGTGATGTTTTCCTCCGGAACGGTGAGGGCGTTTTCATAGGCGTCGTCCCTCGCTTTTATTTCAAGTTCTTTTGATTTTTCATCTGTCAGCGCCGAGTAGTCGCTCTGCTCGCGGTCAAGGGTATAAACCGTGTATTCCCTCGGCTCCCTCGCGTTTGAAAGATTGCTGTCACGAACCTCGCCCGAGTTTGTGAAATTCAGTGTTTCGCCTTCGGGCGCGGAATAATACGGCACGCAGAGAGGCGTGTTCATAAGCGCCGAATCGGTCAGTTCAACAACAATTTTATGCCTGCTCTGACACGCGGTTTTATCGTTTGCGAAATCTTTTTCAAGCAGCCGGGCAGTGTATTTGTAAAGTTCCTCACTGCCTTCGTCGGTTTTCGGAGCGCTCCAGGTGAGATTGCGGCCATTGTAGTCATAGCCGACATAATTCCTCAGATAAATTCTGCTTGCGCGGTAGTTTACAAGCGTCACCTTCAGATCCTCATTGCCGTCAAATGAAATCTGCGAGAGATTGGAAAGCTGGCCGGGTTCGGCTGAAACCCTGTCGGATGAAAACAGCGAACCGAAGCCGTAAGACAGAAAGTTTTTGACGGGGCGTTCCGTGCTCTCCTTTATGATGTTTGTCGGCAGGTTTACCTTAAAATCATTTATGGGCGCTATCGCGAACGCGAAACCGGTCACAACAAGGATGAACGCCAGCCACACGCAGGCGATTGCCGCCACATTGTGCGAATCGGTTATGAAACCGTAGCTGTGCCTGTGCTTTTTTACCGATGACTGCGCAATCATCTGTCGCGTAAGGCCGTTGTATGAATTTGTAAAACGCACACCCGCAACCATAACCCAGCTGAGCACAATGCAGAGCATTGAGAGTTTGGACGGGTGAAAATCGAAGAACATACCCGCCATAACCTGAGGCATTGTCAGGAAAAACATCGCCATAAGGTCCATGCGCTCGGATATGAAAATGTTGAGAATTATTATAAGCACCAGCGCGATAACGCACACCGCCAGCGACATGGCGACATATTCGTCCTCATACTCAAATATTCTGTATTCCCTCAGATAGGGAAGGCCGACCTTCGTGTCTATGTACGCGAGGGTTTTGTTGACTATTGAGTTTACGCCGCTGTTCACAACTCTGAAAAACCGCGCCGAGGCGAACAGACTCAATCCGAGAAAGGCGAGATAAGTGATTATTTTCGCCTTGTTGCTGAAATACATAAACGAGAGGGCGAGCGCCGACACCGCGCAGACCGCCGCCATGGGCAGCATGTTAAGCTCCAGCTCAAACGCCGTTATGAAACAGCCGAGTGAACCGAAGACAGCGGTGAAAAGTATAAGAGCGTTTATCAGATATTTGAGGAACGGGAAACCGTCTTTTTCCGCCGAAAGCGCGGGGGCGAAATAAATACCCGTGGTTTCGGTAAGCGCTTTGCGGTATTCCTGCTGCTTTCGCTCTCTTCTTTTCCGTATTGCCTTTTTAATACTCAAAGAAGGCATATAAGGTCAACACGCTCCCTGAAAGTTCCGAGTTTGTTGTCGGGATTGTAATTTTTGAATGAAGGGGAAGTGAAATATATCGCCAGGTCGTTTTTGCCGTGAGCTGCCTCTTTATAATGCTCAAAGGCATAATAATCCTCGTAGGTGCTCATCATATACATCTGCTCGAGCACGTCGGTAAGACTGTCCGCCTCCTCAACGCCCTGAGTCTGAAAAGCATTCAGTTCCTTGTTGTACCACTGAACATTGAACTTTATTTCCATATCGATAAGCTGAGCCGCCGCGGAGTAAAACGCGGTAATAAGCTCGTTTAAAAATCCGGTTTCTTCGGAATCCCTTCGCAGTTCAACAAGAAGAGTTATGTTGCGGTTATACTCCTGCTCAAACTCCTTTACATAGAGTTCGTCGTGCTTCGCGCTGATTTTCCAGTTCACCCTCTGCATACGGTCGCCGGGTCTGTAGGCGCGGAATTCCTTAACCTGCGAAACATTCTCCGTCACCGCGCCCGTGTCGTATTCCTGCTCGTCGCCCTCCGTCAGCGTGGTTTCGATTATGTTCATAATCACATCGCTCTGTTTGGGCATTACCGAAACGGCGGCATCGCACTCCCAGTCCCTTTTGAAGACGAAAAGCCCCATAAAGTCCTGAGCGCGCATTTTGTCGCCGTGTAAGGACACGCGCCCCGAATAGACGGACTGTATGCTCCAGGTGTATTTGTGTTTGCCTTTTCTTATCGGCAGCGACATCTCCTGCCTCTCCTCGTTCGGGTAATATCTGTTGTCCGCCGTGAACTGCAGCCTTACACCGGGCAGGGGCAGGAAGGTAGGATTCTTTACCGTGAACTCAACGGGAATGTCGTTGTTTTCCCCTATGGTCAGAAACGGTATTTCCGCCGCGACCTCAAGACGGTTCCATACATATCGCGACACAAAAAAACTGATTACGGGCAGAGTCAGAACAACGAGCAGAAGCCAGAAAAAGAAAAAATTATGAAAGAAGATGAACAGCACCGTGCTCACCACAAATATCGTGAAATACTCATCGCGGTTTCTCGGCACATCTCTCATCTCCTTTCACAGTGTTTTTTATTCCGTTATTTTATCGAGGGCATTTCAACCTGCCCCATAACATCCTTTATTATTTCCTCCTCGGTCATACCCGCCGCCTTCGCCTTCGCGCTTAAAGTTACGCGGTGTGAGGTGACCATCGGCATAACCGCGAGCACATCCTCGGGCACAACATAGTCCCTCACGTGCAGAAAGGCGTGAGCCCTCGCCATACGCAGAAGCGCCTTGCCTCCGCGCGGGCTTATGCCGCTTTTGAGAAGGTCGGTCGTGCGTGATTTCAGCATAAGTTCGGCTATATAATCATAAATGCTGTCGTCCACGTGCAGGTCGTTTATGGTGTTCTGCATATCGATTATCTCCTGCAGCGTAACGACGGATTTTATGTTTTCCATCTGGTTTACATTTTCGCCCTTTAAGATAAGCACCTCGCTTTGCAAATCGGGGTAGCCCATCGTCAGGCGCACCATAAAGCGGTCAAGCTGCGATTCGGGAAGCCGCTGCGTGCCCGCCGAGCCGAGCGGATTCTGTGTGGCTATAACGAAAAACGGTTGCGGCAGGGGATGAGTCACTCCGTCAACCGTGACCTTGCCCTCCTCCATAACCTCAAGCAGGGCGCTCTGTGTTTTGGGCGAGGTGCGGTTTATCTCGTCCGCCAGGAACAGGTTGCATATTACCGCGCCCTCTTTATATTCAAAGGTTTCCGTGTGCTTGTTATACATCGAAAAGCCCGTGACATCCGCGGGCAGAACATCGGGCGTGAACTGCATTCTGTTATATCTGAGCGACAGCGTCTTTGAAAACGCCAGCGCGAGCGTGGTTTTGCCTACGCCCGGTATATCCTCAAGCAGAACGTGACCGCCCGAAAGCACGGTCATCAGAATCGCCTCTATCACATCATCCTTGCCGATGATTACCTTTTTGATTTCATCTCTTACGAGAGCGAGCTTTTCGTGAATGCCTTCTGTGCCCATAACAAACCTTCTTTCGCTGTTGATAGTATTATTTTATAATAAAAATATGAACAATTCAATAATAGATTTTTTTGAACGGAAGTGCTATAATGCATTCATAAAACGACGGAGGAAAACAATGGCGGACAAGAACAAAAACAAAATATGTCTCCCGCTCCTTTACGCCGAAGGGGAGTTTGAAAAGCGCGGCAGGGAGACGGCGGAGCATATCGGCTGCGAGTTCGGCAGACCGCAACCGGGCGAAATCTCTCTTCTTTACGATGAGAGCGGGCTGAAACTCACCGACGGCACACTTACCCTGCAGGCGGATTTTTCGCACCTTTCAAAGCGTATAAACAAAAACAATCTGAATAGCGAAATGATAGTAAAATGCGCAAAAATCAAAGGCAGGGAAAACCCCGTTCTGATTGACGCCACAGCCGGCTTCGGCGAGGATTCATTTCTGCTTGCCGCCTCGGGCTTCAATGTAACACTGTGTGAGTATAATCCCGTTATTTCCGCCCTGCTCTCAGACGCGATAACCCGCGCTTTTGAAGATGAAAAAACAAAAGCCGTCGCAGAGCGGCTGACTCTTTATGAAGGCGACAGCATTGAATATCTGTCTTCCCTCGATTTCACGCCTGATGTAGTCCTTCTTGATCCTATGTTCCCCGAAAGGCAGAAAAGCGCCCTCGTAAAAAAGAAGTTTCAGCTTCTGCAAAAACTCGAAAGGCCTTGTTCGGATGAAGATGAACTCCTCGAAGCGGCGCTTAACGCTCACCCGCACAAGATAGTGATAAAACGCCCGCTCAAAGGTCCCTTCCTCGCCGGCAGAAAACCCGACTACTCCCTCCAGGGCAAGGCAATAAGATACGACTGCATTGTGCTTGCGAATTCCCCGGATGAGCGATAACAGTCTCACCGCAGAAAAAGCATTTAATGGGCACGGTAAAACAGCAGACCCGCCGCGTTGACTGAAAATGTTTTTGGTGATATTATATTTTTAATCGGCTGTGTCAGCGGCTGAATATCGGAGGTGGTTCATTGGACCTGTTTTTGATATCCAACATAATTACCTGTCTGTGCGCTTTCGCGGGCTTTATATTCGGCATTGTCAAATTCTTTGCCCCTAAAAAAGCACTCTACGCCCAGATGATTACTCTGGCTGTCGGCTGTATGGCTTTCGGACGCCTTTATCAGGTTGTCCGCATACTTACAGGCGGCGAAATTCTTGAGGAATTCCAGTTGGGCGTTCTCGGCGTTCTCGGAAGTCTCGTCTTCCTGTTTTCGGCTAATTTCGGGCTTATGGACAGCCTCGCGGACGACGGCTCAAAGCAGTATTTCAAATACAGGGTCATCCCTCTTGCCGCCCCTGCCGCGGCGGTCGCGGTTTACGCGGCGGTCTTCCTTTTCGGTGATTCCCCGCTTCTTGAAATGATTGTCGCCGGAATACTTACCGTGTTCATTTCGGGCGCGTCATATTACAACCTGAAGCATCTCATCTTCCCGGATGTTGATTTCGGAGTTATCAACTGCCTCAAAACCTACAATCTTCTGGCGCTTGTTTTCGAGTTTCTCTGCGTTGCCGAGATGGTGTCAAACAAGAGCGGCAGCGACGTTCCCGCCCTTATAATCGGCGTTCTCTCGGGCGCGGTTCTTCTGGCGATTACGCCCGCGGTTGAAAGGGGGATGAAAAAATGGACAACCTGATTTACATCCTCTTTATATGCACGGTAGCGCCCCTTGTTCTTATGCTTATGCTGCTGAAAAAGCGCGCGAAACTTACGGTGGGATATATGCTGATAGGCATTTTCGTCTCGCTCTTTGTGTCGGAGTTAAACACCCTTCTGCTCTCGCTTTTTGACGGCGATATGCTCTATGTCACCACAACAATCACTCCCGTAACGGAGGAGATATTCAAGGCAATTCCCGTTCTTGTCTTCGCGCTGCTTTTCACCGACGACCGCGAAAAACTTATGACCATTGCCTTTGCCGCCGGCATCGGCTTCGCAATGTTTGAAAATATGGTTATACTCGTGCAGAACATAGAAAGCGTCACGCTCGGCTGGGCGGTAATAAGGGGCTTTTCCACAGCGCTTATGCACGGCGTGTGCACAGCCGCCGTCGGCTACGGTATGAGCTTTATAAAAAAGCGCAGAAAACTGTTTTACTGCGGAACCTTCGCCCTTCTTGTCATGGCGAGCATTTATCACGGAATATTCAATATGCTCGTTCAGTCCGATTACAAATATTTCGGCTTTGTTCTTCCCGCCGCGACATATGTTCCGATTCTTATGCAGATGTACGGCAGAAACAAAGCGAAAGTTCAAAAAAGCAAATAAGAAAACCGGGTATGCGGAAAACCTGTTCCGCATACCCGATATTTTTTTATTCCGAGAAGAATTTCCTCATTGTCAGAATGTTTTTGCCGCCCGAGTATTCATAGGCGATTTCGTCCATAACCTTTTTGACTATGAATATGCCGTAGCCGCCTATGCCCCTTTCCTCCGCGGAAAGCGTGATGTCGGGGTCCGGCTTTTCAAGGGGATTGTAAGGCATTCCGCTGTCTTCAACGGTTAATGTTATACCCTTTTCATCCCGCCCGAATTTAAGAGCCGCCTTGCCCTTTTTGTCGCCGTAGGCGTAATGGACTATATTGCTTATAATCTCGTCAACGGCAACCTCAATTTGGTTTCTGTCCTTGAATGAGAAGGGAAGCGATTCGGTTCTTTCGGCTACGAAATCCACCGCTCTGGGAATTTCGCTTATCTCGTTGTCTATTGTGATTTCCTCGTCGTCATCGTCCTTGCCGGTAAATGAGACGCAGAGCATTGTCAGGTCGTCAAAAGGTGAGGCATTGCCCACGAAGGCGTTTACCGCCTCCTCCGTCTTTTTCAGAATTGTCTCGGGCGTTTCGTCCTTTACGCTGTTGAGCGCGTCAAGGGTTCTCTGCGTTCCGAAGAGTTCGTCATCTTCGCTTGTCGCCTCAACAACACCGTCCGTGAAAACAAACACCTTTGAGCCGCGGTCAAGCTGAATCTGATAATCCTTGTATTTCATGCCGTCCATACCGCCGATTACAAAGCCGTGCCTGTCGTTGAAAACCTCAAACCCGCCGCCGGCTTTTTTGACAATCGGCTTTTCGTGCCCGGCGTTCGCCGCGGTGAGAAGCCCGGTCTTTAAATTGAGAATGCCGAGCCATACCGTAACAAACATCTCCTCGCGGTTGTTCGAGCAAATCTGACTGTTGACCGCCTCAAGCGCCTCCGCGGGCGATTTTCCGCTGAGCACCTGGTTCTGAATGAGAATCTTGCTCATCATCATAAACAGAGCGGCAGGAACACCCTTGCCGGAAACATCCGCCATAACAAGCGCCAGGCGGTTGTCGTCTATAAGGAAGAAATCATAGAAGTCGCCGCCCACCTCCTTGGCGGGGGTCATAACGGCGTAAATGTCAAAGTCCTCGCGCTCGGGGAAGGCGGGGAAGATGTTCGGGAGCATATCCGCCTGTATTTTCGTGGCAAGCTCGAGCTCCGCGCCGATTCTCTCCTTTTCGGCGGTGATTGCCGCGTTCTGCCTGATGTAATCGCGGAGTTTCTCATTCATTTCCGTAAACGAATCGGCGAGCATCTCGATCTCGTCGTTTGTGTGAACATCAATGTCAACGGGTTTGTCGCTGTCAATGTGCTCAACAATCTCCTCTGTCGCGGACTGAAGCGTGATTATCGGGCGGATTATTTTTCTCTTTATGATATTGTATAAAACAAGCATCGCAAGAAGCATTATCGCCACAACGGGAATGAGCATACCCGCGAGAATCTCGGCGAGCGCGCTGTTTATGCCGCTCACGGACATCTCGGCTGCGACAATAGCCGCGGCATCGCCCTTGCCGTCAAGCAGGGGAACGGAGACGGTCAGGGTGTTTGTGCCGTCCTCAGGGTCAACATAATACTGGGAGTCCTCGGTGATTTCCTTGTTGTAAATCTTACGCGCCTGCTCCTTCGCCCCTTCGCTGAACGGATATTTTTCAAGCAGTTCGGCTGCTTCGTCGTAGGTGTCGGCGTCCCATATATAAGTGTATTCTTCACCGCCCGGGCTTAAGTCGGGTACAAAAACATAGAAATACTTTATGTTCGCGTCCTTTGCGCCCGCGCCGGCGGTTGAGTTTAGATAACTTTTTATCTCCCCGTAGTAGTCGTCCTTTTCGCCTGTTGAATAATACTCCGATATTTTGTCGCCGTCAATATAATCCGCCGCGGCTTTCACATAGGACAGGGCGAAATCGGTGTATTTCTTTAAAAACACATTCTTTATCTGCAGCCCGGTCGATACGCTTATCGCACCGATCAGCACCATAGCGGCAAGGAAAACCGCAAGGAGTGTGCGCTTTGTGATATTGCCTCTCATATTCATACACTTTTTTCCTTTTTGTGTTTCTGTTTAAACTTTGACCACACTCCGGCGAGAAGCATTGAAGCAATGCTCAATGCAAGGCCCAGGGAATACGCGGGCAGCGGCTTCAGATACGGGTCGCCCTTTATGCAGTAAATCGCCAGGTCAACCGTCCACCAGACGAGCACCCAGTGAATGCAGTAAACCGTGTTCAGATTTTTGCTCACGCTTACAATCGGCTTTTTCAGCTTTTCGGGAATGATTTTTGAAACAAACCAGAACAGCATCATCGTTCCTATGCACGCCATTATGCAGATGAACGCCTCAACCGTGTGCATATGGTAGAAAACGTTCGCGCCCTCGCCCATCATCATTCCGAAACCGCCCGCAATCTCCCACGCGCAGAACGCGACGAAAATGACGAGGCAGACGGGAGAGACGGTGAGATAAAACTTATCCTTGTCTTTGATGCGCCGGTAGTAAAAGCCGAAAATGTAGCCGAAGGCGTAGAATATAAACCATATTATCAGCGGGAAGTCCGAATAGATATACGGGTCTCCCGATACGGTTTCGATTCCTATGAAATGCCCGGCAATAACATTGAGAACATTGTTGTGCAGGTCAACATTTCTGAGCGCCGTTCCCGCAACGCTCATGGCGAGCGAAACGGCAAATATTTTAGGCGGGTTCAGTTTTAACTTCAGCAGCAGCGCCATAAACATCATCGCCAGCGCGGCAAACTGCAGAATGTCGTTGCCGAAAAACAGATAGGGCAGTTCATCCAGATATTTACCCGCATCACCTGAAATTCCGTAACCTATAAGCGAGGGAACAAGGTAACGGAACACGTTGAGCACCGCGCCCGTGATACCTATGCGCACGCCTCTGCGGAAAAGTTCGCCCGCTGTGGCGTGGCGGGAATAGGAAAGTCCTATGCCCATCAGTATCATAAACCTCGTCGCGCCTATAACGCCGCCCACAACGGAGTCGAAATAGTAGGGGATTCCCAACACATCGAGGTTTTCGGGGGGCGTCGCGTCAACAAAAACGTGAATAACGGCAAAACGGTAAATCAGAATGAACCTGAACCAGTCCAGTTCAAACTGCCGCCCCGTGTTGACGGGCTCTTTTGAAAAATATTTACTCAGCATGAATTACTCGATATTGAGTATGTCGGCAAAACCGGTGAACTCAAAAATCTCCATATTTGTTTCATTTACATTTTTGATTATAAGCCCCTCTTTGGGCATCATCTTTTTGTGGAGCGAAAGCAGAAGACGAAGTCCCGCCGAGGATATGTATTTGAGGTTTTCCATATCGATTATGATTTTTTCAGCCGTTTCGGCGTCGCTTTCAACAGCGGCTGAAAGCTCGGGAGTTGTACCCGTGTCAAGTTTGCCGTCAAGCAGAACGGTGAGAACGCCGTCTTCGGTGATTTTTTCAATATTGAGCATTAAAGATCCTCCTGTTCAAGTTGGTTTTGTAATACTTTTTTATTATATCACGCGGTTTATATAAAACTCAACCGAAAAATTATTTATATCCCCGAGTATTGTATGTCCGCCGCACCCTGTGATATAATAATGCCATAAAATTGTAAGGAGACCACGGAATGAAAAAATTCATTTCAGTATTTCTGGCAGCCGTAACCGTCCTCGTCTGTACGGTTTGCGTGTTCGCTCAGGGCGCGGCAATGTCTGTTTATTCGTCGGATAAAATACCTTCGGGAACAATGCGCATGATTGCCCACAGGGGTTATTCCGCTGTCGCTCCCGGCAACACGATTCCCGCCTATGTCGCCGCGGGTAAATCCGATTTCTGGGGCGCGGAGTGTGATATCCGGCGCACAAAGGACGGTGTCTGGATTCTTATGCACAACGACACGGTCGATGAGATGACCGACGGCACGGGAAAGGTTTCCGAAATGACCTATGCCGAAATCAGCGAACTGACGGTTGACTCAGGCAACAATCTCGAAATGTACCCCGGCACAAAGGTCGCGAAACTGACCGAATATCTCGATGTCTGCGGGGAATACGGTCTTCATCCCGTTATTGAAATCAAGGCGGAAGCCGAGGTTGAATATATGGATGAACTGGCCCGGCTTCTCCTGGCGCGCGGGGATAAGGAGATGTTCGTCATCATATCCTTCGGGCGTGAAGTCTGCGTGCGTATAAAGGAACTTATGCCCGAAACTCCCGTATATTACATCATCGGTTATGAGGATGTTTCCCGGGAGGATATCGATTTCGCCCTGAACAATCACCTTGACGGTATGGATATCCATGTTTTCCTGCCGGATGACTATGTAAAAGCGGTGGTGGATTCCGGGCTCGATGTATTTGTGTGGACAATATACGATATCGCCAACGCGGAGCGGTTTTACGAACTCGGCGTAAACGCGATAACAACCAACACCCTCACTCAGGAAAAGCCCGAAGGCAGCCTGCGGCAACAGTTCAGATGGGCGTTGCGCGATTTGTTCTACAGAGTGAGTGTCTTTTTAAGAGAACTATTCAATGTAAATTAAGCCGCAAAACAACGGCTGACTAAAACGCAAAGGAGATTGAATATGAAAAAACTTTTCGCTGTTTTACTCGTAACAGCCGTGCTGGCGGGGCTTGCCGCCTGCACCCCCTCTCTCAAACCGGGGAACGCTTCACTCAAGCCCTTCAAGGCGGGCACCTGGATTGTTGTTGAGGACGGCGGCGATGACGCCAAAACCTACACCTTTACCGACAGTATGACCGAGTGCTCCTACTGCAGCGGTCTTGCCTGCATGCCGTTTGATTACGAAATAAGCGGCAGCTCCTATATTTTCCATATGGGTTCCGCCGATGACAATTCGGTTGTGAATGCCGTGTTTGACGGCGATGAGGACTGCACCCTCACCTGGGAGGACTCCGGCAGGGTTGAAACGATTCAGTATGTCGGCGACAAGGAGCCCGAAAAAGAGGTAAATATCTATATGGTGCTCGTAAACAAGCAGAACAAACTGCCCGACAACTGGGAGAATATGATTGAACTCGCAACGGGCACAAACTCTGTAGGCGAGAATTATCTTGTTGAGAAAAAGGCGCTTGAGGCGTTTGAAAAACTCAGGGCGGCTCTTCTTGAGGAGGGAATCGACATCGAGCTTGACAGCACCTACCGCACCGTCGAATATCAGCAGAAAATCTGGGATGAGTTCGAAGATGAAAAGGGGCTTGACTACGCCCGTCAGTATGTTGCCGTGCCGGGATTTTCCGAGCACCACACGGGGCTTGCCATCGATGTAATGCTCATCAAGGACGGCGAGGTAATCGACGACAACGACGATATGATTGCCGAAAAGGAAATCTTCGCGAAGGTTCACGCCCGTCTCGCCGAGTTCGGCTTCATCCTCCGCTACCCCGAGGGCAAGGATGAAATAACGGGCTATTCCTACGAGCCCTGGCATTTCCGTTATATCGACTCGCCCGAAATCGCGAAGGAGATTATGGACAGCGGCATTACCCTTGAGGAATATCTCGGAAAGCAGTAATCCTTGTCTGTTGTTACAGAATAATTAAATACAGTTTTTAAAACTCACGCAATCTATGAACTCCCGCTCGCGGGAGTTTCTTTTTTGTCACCTTTTTGTCGCCCTATGGTGTCTTTATAATATGTGATTTTGTTGTTATGCAAAACACATCGTTGTGTTTTACATTTAATTAGCACTCTTGATTACAGAGTGCTAATTGTTTACAATTTGTTCATAAATTCGCATATAATTCATAACAAACAGGGGATATGATTAAACCATAAAATCATTACTCGAAAAGGAGGGTAATTTATGAACACCGAAAAATATACTCAGAAAAGCGTTGAGGCGCTCACAAACGCTCAGAGCATCGCGCGTGAGAACTCGAACCAGCAGCTTGAGCAGCTGCACATTTTCTATGCCCTTCTCAGCCAGAACGGCGGGCTTATCCCCTCGCTTGTTCAGAACATTGGCGCCGATGTCTCGTCCCTTCTCGGCGACCTGCAGACTCAGATCGGCGCTCTTCCCAAGGTATCGGGCGGCGATATGTATTACTCGCAGTCCGCGTTTTCCGCCCTTGAGGAGGCGGAGAGGGCAGCGGCGAATATGAAGGACGAATACATATCCGTTGAGCACTTGATGCTCGGCATTATCAGAAAGGCAACACCCGAAATCAAAAAGATTCTCTCTACTTACGGCATAAACGAAAAATCCTTTCTCGCCGTGCTCAAAAATGTGCGCAATTCCCGTAATGTTACAAGCGACAACCCCGAGGACACATACGATGTGCTCAAAAAATACGGCAGGGATCTTACCGAAATGGCGCGCGAGCAGAAACTCGACCCCGTAATCGGCAGGGATGAGGAGATAAGAAATGTCATCCGCATCCTCTCCCGTAAAACAAAAAACAACCCCTGCCTTATAGGCGAGCCGGGCGTGGGCAAAACCGCTATCGCGGAAGGCCTTGCCGCGAGAATAGTCAAGGGCGATGTGCCCGAACGGCTCAAGGACAGAACGGTATTTTCACTCGATATGGGCGCGCTTGTTGCGGGCGCCAAATACCGCGGCGAGTTTGAGGAGAGGCTCAAGGCCGTGCTTACCGAGGTGCAGAAGAGCGAGGGCAGAATTATTCTGTTCATCGATGAAATCCATCTTATTGTGGGCGCGGGCAAAACCGACGGCGCCATGGACGCGGGCAATATCTTGAAGCCCCTTCTCGCGAGAGGCGAACTTCACTGCATAGGCGCAACCACCTTGAATGAATACAGGCAGTATATTGAAAAGGACGCCGCGCTTGAAAGAAGATTTCAGCCCGTGCTTGTCGATGAGCCCTCGGTTGAGGACACAATCTCAATTCTCAGAGGTCTCAAGGAGCGCTACGAGGTCTATCACGGCGTAAAGATTCAGGACGGTGCGCTTATAGCCGCGGCCACGCTTTCAAACAGATATATTTCCGACAGATTCCTGCCCGACAAGGCGATAGATTTAGTCGATGAGGCGTGCGCCTCAATCAAGACGGAGATTGACTCAATGCCCGCCGAACTCGACGAGATTTCGCATAAAATAATGCAGCTCGAAATTGAGCAGGCGGCGCTCAAAAAGGAGACGGACAAGCTCTCCGCCGCTCATCTTGAACAGATTGAGAGCGAACTCGCTTCGCAGAAGGAAATATTCAACGAACTCAAGGCGAAGCTTGACAACGAGAAAAACTCAATCGGACGGCTCCGCGCCCTGCGCAGTGAAATCGATTCGGTCAACTCTCAGATTGAAAAGGCGCAGAACA
>JAEERC010000047.1 GCA_016285645.1 Clostridiaceae bacterium
ACACCTCAAAGAGATGAAATTTGTGCATATTTGCAGGTTATGACGACGAGTAATACTTGCCGTATTCCGAGGAGGAATACCTGCATAAGATGTGCGAAGGTCGCTCTTTGAGGCATTACTGGCTTATGAAGGACCGCCCTTCGGGGCGGAGTTTTTATTTTTTTACCCCTCGTCACAATTCAGTAATCATATTCCGGAGGAATTATTATGACAGAAAAAACCGAAAAACTCAAAGAGATGTTCCGGCAGAAAATCGAGAGCGCGAAGCTGCCTTCCGACCTCGAACAGATGCGAATTGAATATCTCGGCAAAAAAGGTCACATTGCCGACCTTATGAACGAACTGCGCAACATTCCCAACGAAAAGAAAAAGGAAGCGGGAATGCGCATAAACGAAATCAAGCAGAGCATTGAGGCGCAGATTCAGGAGCGCATGGCCGAACTTATCAGAGCCGAGGAAACGCGCCTTGTTGAGAGCGCCGAGGCCTATGACGAGTCCATGCCCGTAAACATCAACGCGGGCTCGTACCATCCAATCACCCTCGTTCAGCGCGAGGTGGAGGAGATATTCCGCACAATGGGCTTCGCCGTTGAGGACTACTACGAAATCACCGATGACTACAACTGCTTTGAGGCGCTCAACATCCCGAAGCACCATCCCGCCAGGGATATGCAGGACACCTATTATCTGAGCACCGGTCAGCTTCTCAAAACCCAGACCTCGGCTGCCCAGAATATGATATTGAAAAAATATAAGGACGACCTCGAGGCGGGCATTCCGCTGAGGGCTATATTCCCGGGCAGATGCTTCCGCAACGAAAAAATCGACGCCTGCCACGAAAACACCTTCTTCCAGATGGAAGGAATGATGGTTGATAAGGATATCTCCATTTCCAACCTCATATATTTTATGAAGACAATGCTCTCCGAGGTGTTCCAGCAGGATATCACCGTGCGTCTGCGCCCCGGCTTCTTCCCGTTCGTTGAGCCCGGCTTTGAGCTGGATATTCAGTGCCTCATCTGCGGCGGCGAGGGCTGCCCGTCCTGCAAGAACAGCGGCTGGCTCGAGCTTTGCCCCTGCGGTATGATTCACCCCAACGTGCTCACAGAAGGCGGCGTTGACCCCGAAAAATACACGGGTTTCGCGTTCGGTCTCGGTATGACCCGTCTCGCGATGATGAAATACGGAGTAAAGGACATCCGCGTTTTCAACGGCTGCAATCTCAAATCTCTCTCGCAGTTTACCGACAAATCGTTCACAGTTCCCGAAGACAAGGAGGCGTAAGAGATGTTTGTATCAATTAACTGGATAAAGGAATATGTTGACCTTGAGGGTCTCGACATTGAAAAATTAATCGGCAGTTTCACCCTCGCGACCGCCGAGGTTGAGGATATCTTCTACAAGGGCAGGGATATCGAAAAGGTTGTAATCGGTCAGATTTTGACCGTAAAGGATCACCCCGAAAACGAAAAATTCAAAAAGCCCATCCACCTTCTCACCGTTGACGCGGGCGACAGGGTGTGCAACATAGTCTGCGCCGCTCCCAATGTAAGGGAAGGCATGAAAATACCCCTCGCGCTGGCGGGCGGCAGAGTGCCCGGCGGCGAGATAACCCTCGCGAAGGTTTACGGCTTTGAGTCGGAGGGTATGTGCTGTTCCGCTTATGAACTCGGCTTGAGCGATGACAAATCCGGGCTTATGGAACTGCCCGCGGACGCTCCCGTCGGCAAAGATATAAAGGAAGTTTATCCCGTTGAGGATATCATTTTCGAGGTTGACAACAAGTCGCTTACAAACCGCCCGGACCTCTGGGGTCACTACGGCATTGCCCGCGAGTTCGCGGCTCTCACAGGCAGGGAGTTAAAGCCCCTTGACCTCGCCTCGCTCGATTATGACGGTACGGACAAAACCGAAATCACAATCGGCAGGGAGGATCTCGTTTACAGATACGCCTGCCTCAAAATGGAGAACATCACCGTGAATGTCAGCCCCGTGGCAATGCAGATTCGTCTCTATTACTGCGGTATGCGCCCGATTAACCTCCTCGCCGATGTCACCAACTACATTATGCTCGAAATCGGTCAGCCGACCCACGCGTTTGACGCGAACAAAATCAGCAATATAGTCGTGACCACTCCCGAAGAGCCGATACAGTTCACAACCCTTGACGGCGTTGAGAGAAATATCGACACCGATACTCTTATGATATGGAACGGCACAACGCCCGTAGCCATAGCAGGCATTATGGGCGGTCTCGATTCCGAAATAGTCGGCAGCACGGATTCGGTGGTGCTCGAGAGCGCGAACTTCAACGGCGTGAGCATAAGAAAATCCGCCTCCCGCTTAAATCACAGAACCGACGCCTCGGCGAGATATGAAAAAATGCTCGACCCCGAGCTTGTTGAATACGCCGTAAAGCGCTTTGTGAAACTCGTAAAACAGGCGGACCCGGGCGCGAGAGTCGCTTCTCTTATGAACGACAAATATGTGTCTCACTACGACCGCATCACAATCACCTTCGACAAGGCGTATGTTGACCGCTACACGGGCATAGATATCAGCAATGAGAGGATTATCAAAACCCTCACCGCTCTCGGCTTCGGCGTTGACTTTGACGGCGGGAACTTCACCGTTGACGTGCCCTCGTGGAGAGCCACAAAGGATGTCACGATGAAAGCGGACATCATTGAGGAAATTACGAGAATCTACGGCTACGACAACTTCCTCATCACCACAACGAAAAGCCCGTTGAAGCCCGTAAGAATCTCCAAGCAGAAAAACGAGGATTACGAGGTCAAGGATATACTCGTCAAGAAATATTCCTTCAGCGAGCTTCACTCCTATGTCTGGTGCGACGGCAAAAAATACAGGAAACTCGGCATTGAGGTTGAGGACAATGTCAAGGTCATAAACATCGACAATCCCGACAACAGCGTGCTTCGCAACTCTATGATTCCCACAATGCTCGCCGCCGTGAGCGAAAACAAGGATTACGCCGACACCTTCGGAGTATTCGAAATCGGCAGAGTGGTAAACGGCACCGGCTCCGACGGGCTCTGTGTTGAGGAAAAGCACCTCGGCGCTGTTCTCTACAGCAAGGCAACGGATGAAAAAACAATCTACCTCAAGGGCGTTGAAATAGTAAACTGCCTCGCCTCCCTCATAAAGCAGAAGAGCGTTCAATATGAAAAAATCGCCGTGCGCCACAACTGGCAGCATCCCAAGAACACCGCCTCAATCTCGATTGACGGCAAAGAGGTCGGCGTAATAAACGCTCTCTATCCCACCAACAGGGTGAAGATTGACAAGAACGCCGCCGTTGTGTGCATTGAAATCAATATGGACGCGTTCACCGCTCTTTCCGCCTCGGCTGTTCAGTTTGAGGAGCCCTCCGTTCAGCAGGCGACCTATTACGACCTCTCGCTCGTGGTGCCCGAAAATGTGAGATATTCGCAGATTGAGAAGGCGTGGAGCGATCTCAGCATAGCGGAGCTCGAAAGCGTAAAACTCATTGACCTGTTTGACAGGGCGAATATAAAGAGCATAACCCTGCGTTTCAATTTCTCCTCGCACGAGCGCACGCTCGGCATGGAAGAGGTTCAGGCGTGGATTGACTCGATTGTCGCTAATCTCGGCACAATCGGCGTCGCTCTCAGGGCGTAAAGCGAATTAATTGAAAAAAACTGTTGTTTTATTATGAAAGTTGTAATATAATATATTAATACGGAGGTGAAAAATATGACCGATAAAACCATAAAATTCTCAATCAGGGACGAGAGCGAAATCGAAATGAAAAGAACTCTCGTTGAGATTTACAACGCTCTCAACGAAAAGGGCTACAATTCCATAAATCAGATTGTCGGCTATATCCTCTCAGAAGACCCGACTTATATTACGACCCACAACAACGCCCGCAGTATGATAAGACGCATTGACCGCGACGAATTGCTCCAGGCGATGCTCAAAAGTTATCTCGGCATAGAATAAAACAGGAGGCAGTTCCATGGCAAACAAAAACGAGTTCTTGATGTATAAAGGCAGACCGCTCGTGCGTCACGGCAAGGTCATCTACTACGGCTTTATGAACGAGCCCTTCGTGGTGATTATGCAGGTTATGTCCACGCGCGAGGTAAACGGTATGGAGGTCGCCGACAGAGTTGTTGTTCAGCTTGTCAACACCGACCCGAAGGTTGTAAAACCCCGTGAAAAAATAGTAAACAAAACCGAACAGCGCGGGCTTTACAACGCGATGGATATAGCGACCGTGTGGCTTGACCGCAAACTCGCCCAGTAAAAAATACCCGGATGTGAAAAAATCACATCCGGGTTTTTCGTTATTCAGAGGGGGAATTCATATTCTCCCGTAAAGCTTGTTCCATTTTCTGAACTTTTCCCTGTCAACCTTTTCAAGCTGTTCCTTCGTAATGCGGTAGTTCCAGTTGTCGTCCGCCGTGCCGGGGGTGTTGAGACGCGTGTCGCTGCCGTAAAGCAGAAGATCCTGCACGGGAATAATCACCGTGTCGGCGTGGCTTCGGAACATCATCTCAAGAATTTTGTTGTAGCAGGCGTCCCAGTTTGAGCCGTCATAGCCGCAGTAGTCAAGCAGGCGCTTTCTTGTGCCCTCGTCAAGCTCCCACACATAGCCGAGCAGCGTGTTGTTGTCGTGAGTGCCGGTGTAGGCAACGCAGTTAGCGCAGTAGTTGTGGGGCAGGTGGGGCGAATTGTTGTCGCCGAGGAAGGCAAACTGAAGAACTCTCATTCCCGGGAAGCCGCTGTCATCAACAAGCTTTCTTACTTTATCGTCAATGTCGCCGAGATCCTCGGCAATAATCAGTTTATCCTTGCAAACGGGGCTTATCGCCTTTACGAATTTCATGCCGGGCCCTTTTATCCATTTGCCGTTTTTCGCCGTTTTTTCCGTGGCGGCTATGCTGTAATAGGATTCAAGCCCCCTGAAATGGTCAATGCGTATTCCGTCGAACAGTTCGCACATAAACGCCGTTCTGTCCTTCCACCAGGAGAAACCGTCCGCCTCCATCTTTTTCCAGTCATACAGCGGGTTTCCCCAGAGCTGACCGTCCTCGGCGAAATAGTCGGGCGGCACGCCCGCCACGCATTTGGGCATATTCTTTTCGTCCAGCTGAAACTGCTTGGGGTCAGACCACACATCGGAACTGTCGAGGGCAACGTAAATCGGGATATCTCCTATTATCTTCACGCCCTTTTTGTTAGCGTATTCCTTTACAGCCATCCACTGCTCAAAGAATTTATACTGTGTGAAGCGCCAGGTTCTGAGACTTTTTTCATCGGGCTTTTTGACAGTCCATCTGTGCCAGTCCTTGCCGCCGTTCGCCGCCTTGAGAGCCATAAACTCGCAGAATTTGCCGGTGTAGGGGTGCGACTTGAAAAAATTTTCAAGCGCTTTTTCATCGCTCAATCTCTCTGCCGCCTTCGCGAGCAGGGGCATCCTCTCTTCCGAAAGCCGCGCGAACTCGCAGCTGTAGGGAGTTTTCTGCCTTGCAGAATTAACCTCCGCGGCTGTCAGCAGCCCCTCGGCGCAGAGCAGGTCAAGGTCGATGAAAAAGGGGTTAAAGCTGAACGCGCTGAAGGATTTATAGGGCGAATAAAACTCATCGGGCAGGCAGAAGGGGAGCACCTGCCAGTATGTAAAACCGAGGTCGGCGAGGTAATCGACCCACTCAATCGCGGGCTTGCCGAGAGAGCCCTCGGAATAATCGCCCCAGAGGGACGAAACATGCAGAAGAACACCGCTTGCACGGCTCATATAATCACCACCTGTATAAACTTTTTAAATCTTAACATAAATAAGTATAAAAGTCAAAAAAATCAGATACACATTTTTGTTGAAAAACAAAAGTTATAATGATATAATTTTTTTAATATGTTTTTTGTGAAAGGATGATGAAACCTTGGCAGAAATAAAAGACCTTGACGCCGTTGCCTCGCTTGACGCGATGGACGCGCACGTAAACGACTGGCGTGACGGAACAAAGGGCAAACAGAGGGGCATCTTCTCGTTTGACGACCTTGTTACCGCCAAACTCAAAATGCTCAAAAAGAAAATATTCACCGACCTTGAAAGCATTCCCGCGTGGAAGATGAAGGAGTGCATCTACAAAGCGCCCGGCGAATATGAGTTTTTCTATGACGACTGGAAGGAAATAAATGTAGGCGACAAATGGGGCGAGAACGGCTGGAGCGCGTTTTTCAAAAACTCGTTTGATATGCCCGAAAGGTTCAGGGGCAAAAAGGTAACCCTCAACATCTATTTCGGCGGCGACAGTCTGCTTTCAATAAACGGCGAGCCCTATCAGGGGCTTGACCCGTTCCGCAACACCGTGCTCCTCACTCCCTGCGCGAAGGGCGACGAGCACTACGATATCGACATTGAATCATATTTCGTGTGGCACTCCGACGAGCCGTCAATCAAAACCCTTTCCTGCTCGTTCATCGGCGCTGTTGACCCGGAAATTGAGGATGTTTACTGGGATTTCAAGGCGGTTTTCAACGCCCTCTTTATGCCCGTGCTCGACAAGGGGCTTGCCGATGTTATAAGAGCCGCGCTCAAGGAGGCGTTTTTACACGTTGATTTCGACCTTGAGGGCGAGGAGTTCAAAAAGGAACTGAGAATTGCCAAAAAGATTCTCGTTGACAGGGTATACAACAACCCGAACTACGCCTCGGAGGGCACTCTCGCGCTCATAGGCAACTCGCACCTCGACATAGTGTTTATGTGGGAATACAAGGAGTATATCCGCAAACTCGGCAGAACTCACGCCACAATGCTCCGCCTTATGGAGCAGTACCCCGATTTCATCTTCTCGCAGAGCACCGTGCCGACCTATATCGAAATGGAAAACCGCTACCCCAATATGTTCGCCCAGGTCAAAAAACGCATTGAGGAGGGCAGATGGGAATATATCGGCGCCATGTGGGTTGAGCCGGACTGCAACCTTATTTCCGGCGAATCCTTCACCCGCCAGCTTCTTCACGGCGTGAGATACGCCGAAAAGACCTTCGGCATCACCCCGAAAACCTGCTGGGTTCCCGATGTTTTCGGCAACAGCTACGCCATGCCGCAGATTCTCAAAAAGGCGGGCGTTGAGTATTTCGTAACCCATAAAATGGGCGTGTGGAACGACACGAACCCCTGGCAATACAGCACCTTCTGGTGGGAGGGCCCCGACGGCTCAAAGGTGTTCTCCATTGTTCCGCCCACTCACTTCATAGGCACGGTCGAGGCGGACTCGCTTAAAATGAACTGGCAGAGATACACCGACAAGGCGACAATAGGCGAGTCAATGTACTGCTACGGCTGGGGCGACGGCGGCGGCGGAGTCGATACCGAAATGCTCGAGTACGCCAAACGCTACAACAAATTCCCCGGTCTGCCCGAAACGAAGATAAGCAAAATCGAGGACTCCCTCGCCCGTATGAAATCAAGAGCGACCGACACAAACATTCCCACCTGGAAGGATGAACTCTACCTCGAGGAACACAGGGGAGTGCACACCACAAAGGCGCTTCTCAAAAAATACAACAGACGCTGCGAAAATCTTTACCGTCAGGCGGAGATGTTCGCTTCAATAGCCGCGAAATACGGTTATGTTTATCCGCTTGAAAAACTCAATGAGGGCTGGCAGGAACTTCTCACAACCCAGTTCCACGACGGTCTTCCCGGCTCGCACATCACCGATGTTTTCGCCGACTGGTGCAGAAGATATGAGAATATAATCTCAATCGGCGAAGCGGTAAGGGATGAGGCGCTCAACGTGATCGCCGGCAATATTGACGGCGGTGAGAAATACGGCAAGCCCTTCGCCCTGTTCAACTCCCTGGGCGTTGAGGCGACCTCCAAAGTTGAACTGCCTTATGAGGAAGTCGGGATTTACTCGCCCTGCGGCAAGAAAGTGCCCGTTCAGGCGTACGAAAAGCCCGACGGCACAAAGGTTCTGACCTTCATAGCGAAGAATGTGCCCGCAGCCGGTTTCAAAGTATATTACAAAAAGCCCGCCGCCGTTCCCGCGGCACAGGCAATCGACGCCTCCGAAATTGAAAACGGAAACTTCTCGCTCGTGTTTGACGACAGGGCGGAGCTCGTTTCAATCTATGACAAAAAGAACAGCCGCGAGGTGCTTTCGGGCAGCGGCAATGTGTTCAGAATTTTCGAGGATCTTCCCGGCAAATATGACGCCTGGGATATAGTCGCGACCTATGTTGACAGGGAGTTCCCGACCGAGCCCGGCAAAATTGAGAGTGTTGTGAAGGGCGATGTTTTCACCTGCGTTACAATAACCAAAAACATTATTCATTCCGTTGTAAAGCAGAATATCCTCATTTATGACGATCTCGACCGCATCGATTTTGACACATATATCGGCTGGCACGAAAAGCAGAAGCTTCTTAAAGTCGGCTTCGATGTCGATATCAAGGCGCAGAAGTTCACCCGCGATATCGCCTACGCCACAATCGAGAGTTCAAACTACCGCCACAATCCCTACGACAAGGCGAAGTTTGAGGTAAGCGCCCACAACTTTATCGATATGAGCGAGGACGGCTACGGCTTGTCGATTCTCAACGACTGCAAATACGGCTATGAGGTTGACAAACAGAGGATGATTATCACCCTTCTCAAGGCGCCGATGAATCCCGATCCGCAGTCCGACAGGGGCGACCACTACTTCACCTATTCGCTCTATCCGCACAATGATAACTGGAAAGACGCGGGCACAATCACAAGAGGGCTTGAACTCAACAATCCCTTTGTTCCCGTACAGGTTCCCGCAAATGAGGGCGGCGAGGTCAAAAAGTCGTTTATATCCGTATCGGCGGACAATGTGACTCTCGAAGCGCTCAAAAAATGTGAGGACGAAAACGCCTTTATTCTCCGCTTCGTTGAAAAGACGGGCAGAAGAACGAAGGTAAGCGTTGATTTCTTCATAGCCATAAAGGATATGACCGAGTGCAACCTTCTCGAAAGGGAGGACACCGCGTTTGACGGCTTTGAGGGCAGCAATATCTCGTTTGAGATTGACCCGTTCGAAATCAAAACCTTCAAAATCTTCGCCGAATAAACGGAGGTAAAATATGACGGTTGAAAAACTTGACCTTACAAATGAGGGCGCGTCGCTGACCGCCTACATACAGGACCCGTCCGAAGAACTTCCGAATTTTGAAAAAAGACCCGCCATGCTCGTGATTCCCGGCGGCGGCTACAATTTCTGCTCCGACAGAGAGGGCGAACCCGTGGCGCTTGCGTTTATGGCTATGGGCTTCAACGCCTTTGTTCTGAGATATTCCATAAAAGAAAACGCCGCTTTTCCCGCGCCGCTCAATGACGCTCAGGAAGCGCTTGAAACAATAAGAAAAAACTCGGAAAAATGGCATATCGACAACAGCAAAGTCGCCGCTGTCGGCTTTTCCGCGGGCGGTCATCTGTGCGCGGCTCTCAGCGCCATGGGCAGGGTTAAACCCAACGCCTCGGTGCTCGTTTATCCCTGCATTCTCGAGTCAATCGGCAGAATACTCGCTAAGCCCATACCGTCGGTTGAAAAATATGTTGACGAAACCACTCCTCCCACATTCATAGTCGCGAGCAGGGAGGACACCTGCGTTCCGATTGAGAACTCGCTTCGCTACGCCGACGCACTCGAAAAGGCGGGAGTCGATTTTGAAATGCACATTTTCTCAAAGGGATATCACGGTTTTTCACTTGCCGACAGCACGGTTTTCTCAAGGAAAGAGGATGTTGAATACAACAAACACCTCGCCTGCTGGACGGCGCTCTGCGAAACCTGGCTTAAAAAAGTGTTTGATTTTTAAAAAAAGGCAGTCACCTCTCCGGTGGCTGCCTTAATCTTTATTCCGTTTCAATCTTTTCGAGAACGGCGGGAAATTCCTTTATGCTGTCTATAATATAATCGGGGTTTGCCTTTTCCCCCAGTTCCTCCGCCGTGAACGATGTGGTGACTCCCACGCTCAGCGCTCCCGCCGCCTTTGCCGCTTTTATACCGTTAATCGAATCCTCAATAACAACGCATTTCTCAGGCAGTAAGCCGATAAGCTCCGCTCCTTTGAGAAAGATATCCGGGAACGGCTTCTGCCTTGTTACGTCGCTTCCCGTCACAAGGGCGTTGAAAAACGCGGGGGTTACGCCTATGGCGTTCAGATTGTGCTCAACCTTCACAAGGTCCGCCGCGGAGCACACGGCTATGCTGTATTTTTTCTTAACCTCGTTCAACACATCGTAAACGCCGTCATAAACCGCGTCGGGATGCAGTTTTAAAATATCGGCGTAAATGGCGTAAACCACATCCTTCATCTCCTGCCTGAAGGGCACGCCGTATTTTTCGGACGGTCCGCCGAGATATCTTGTTTCGCCCGCGCCGATGAAGGGGGTGAAGTCCTCCGGCTTCGCGAAAACCCCGAACTGTTTAAGCCCCGTGATTGCCGCCTCGAGAATAAGCGCCTCGCTGTCTATAAGCACGCCGTCCATATCAAAAAGAATTCCCTGAACTTTCATAAATAACCTTCACTTTTTCATTTTTACATATTATATCATTTCAGTTCTTACTGTTCAACAAAAATCGCTCAAACAATTGACATATTATTTTATTGTTTGTAAAATATATTTAATAACAATTTAGGAGGGCTTTGCCTTGAAATGTTTTAATTGCGGTGCTGAATTGGCACAAAATGAACAGTTTTGTCCCTATTGCGGTCAGTCAACCGCTCAGAGCGCGCAGCAGGAGTATTATCAGCAGCAACCGGTCTATAATCAGCAACAACCGGTCTATAATCAGCAACAGTATTATTCAGACCCGTCTCAGGGGGGATATTATTCGTCTCCCGCCGCCCAGCCGATGTATCTGGATCCCGCGCAGTATCCCGCAAACTGTCCTCCCCAGTTCAAACCTCTGAGTCCGTGGGGTTATCTCGGCTATTCATTATTGTTTATGCTTGGGCCGATCGGCTTGATTATCTGCATAGTCTTTGCGTTTGATAACGACAACATAAACCGCAGAAATTTTGCCCGTTCACGTCTTTACGCAATACTTGTTGCGCTTGGATTGGCTGCGGTAATAGGATTGTTAGCTTTGCTTCTGGGCGTCAGCATTTTCGGCCTTCTCGAAGGTTTTTAAAAAAAGACCCGGAGGACTTTATATGTTTTACAAACTTGAAAACGACCGCTTCACCGCCGAAATAAACAGTACGGGCGCGGAACTGCACTCATTCAGAAAAAAGGCGGACGGCACGGAATATATCTGGTACGGAAAACCCGAAATATGGTACGGTCAGGCGCCGATACTTTTCCCCGTTGTGGGTCAGGTGAAAAACGACACGCTGAGCATTGACGGCAGGGATTACTTTATGCCGAAACACGGCTTCGCGAGAAAAAAGGAATTTGAGCTTAAGGAAAAAAGCGGAACGAAGGTCGTACTTTCGCTTAAAAGCAGTGAGGAGACTCTCAGACAGTACCCCTACGGGTTCGAACTGCTTGTCGGCTATGAACTTGACGGCGACAAAATCAAAGCGACGCACACGGTCATAAACAAAACCGAAGGCGAAATGTATTTTTCTCTGGGCGCACATCCGGGCTTCAACTGTGAAATCGGAGACACCGTGCGCTTCGAAAAGCCCGAGACACTCTGCACCGAGCGCATTTCGTCCGACAATCTCATTGTGCCCGAAAAGTTCCCGCTTCTCGATAACGAATGTGACATCACCGTCACAAAGGAAATATTTGAGCCGGACGCCCTGATTCTCTCGGATATAAAATCCGGGTCGGTCACGATTATAAGCCCGGGGCTTAAAAGAAAAATCAAAGTGACTTTCGGCAAAATACCGTTTCTCGGCATCTGGGCAAAGCCGGGCGCTCCCTATGTCTGCATTGAGCCGTGGTTCGGCGTAAACGACGGCAGGGAAGATTACGGCGACATCAGAAACAAGCGCGGTATTCAGCGCCTTGAAAAGGGCGGAGTGTTTGAGTTCTGCTGGAGCGCGCAGCCGATTGAATAAAACAGAAAAACAGATAAAAAAACAGCCGTCTTGCGGATTGACCGCAGGACGGCTTTGAACTTGTATATTACTTTTTGAATCTGATTACATTCCACGAAAGGGGAGAAAGATCAATCTCCTTCACGCTTTCGTAAACGCCGTCAAGGGGCTTGCTCACGGGCTTTACGGAGCCGTCCGCGGCGGTGTTGACCGCTTTTATGTCGAAGCCGGAAAGCACAATCTGCTCCACGGGCTTGTAGCCGTCAAAATCCTTGAGATTCACGCTCAGAACATTCTTTTCCTCAAAGTCGCGGTTTACGGCGAAAACGGTGAGTTCCTCGTTTTCGTCATCCCAGACGGACACGCAGTCGATGTCGGTTACATCGCAGAAGTCCTTGGTGTCGTGTTTGTCCGTTTCAAGTATGCCGTTTAAAGCGTAGCCCCTGCCGTATTTTGAGGCGTGCATATAGGGGTAGTAAATTGTCTGCGCCCACGCTTTGCCGCCGTTTTCGGTCATAATCGGGGCTATTACATTGACAAGCTGCGCGAGGCAGGCGATTTTCACCCTGTCGGAATGGCGGAGCATTGTTATGAGTATAAGACCCACAAGAAGGGCGTCCTCAAAGTTATAGACATCCTCAAGAATGTGCGGGGCCTCCGACCAGCGGTCGAATTTCGCGCCGTGCGAATGATACCACACATTCCACTCGTCAACCGAGAGGTGAACGCTGTGCTTCGAATGGCGCTTGCCCTTTATGAAATCACAGATGCACACAACGGTTTTGATGTATTCCTCAAGTTCCATGTTTTTGGCGAGGAAGTTCTTTGTGTCGTTGTCGCTGTTGTTGAAATACTGGTGGAGGGAGATGTAATCGACCTTGTCGTAGGAGAGGTCGAGAGCGGTCTTCTCGTAATCGCCGAAGGTCTTCATATAACTGTTCGACGAGCCGCAGAGAACAAGCTCAACAGACGGGTCGAGGTATTTCATTATTTTCGCGGTCTCGTTCGCCGTTCTGCCGTATTCCTCCGCTGTTTTGTGGCCCATCTGCCAGTCGCCGTCCATCTCGTTGCCGAGGCACCAGAGCTTTATGTTGTGCGGCTCTGCCGCCCCGTGGGAGCGGCGCAGGTCGCTGTAGTAACTTCCCTTTTCAATGTTGCAGTATTCAAGCAGGTTTCTCGCGTCGTCAGGCCCTCTTGTGCCGAGGTTCACAGCCATCATAGGCGAGGTTCCCGCCGCTTTGCACCATTTCATGAATTCGTTTGTGCCGAAGGTGTTGGGCTCCGTGGTGGACCAGGCGAGTTCGAGCCTGCGCGGTCTGTTTTCAACGGGACCGACACCGTCCTCCCAGTTGTAGCCGGAGACGAAGTTTCCGCCCGGATAGCGCACAACGGGCACGTCTATATCCCTGATGAGTTTAATGACATCCTTGCGGAATCCGTTTTCATCCGCCTCGGGATGACCCGGCTCGTAGATGCCGCCGTAAACAGCCCTGCCGAGGTGCTCAATAAACGAGCCGAAAATACGGTTGTCAACCTTTGCGATTTTAAAATCTTTTGAGAGTGTGAGGTTGGATTTTTTCATTGGGTGTCTCCTGCTTCTTTATATTTAATAAGTTTCTGCGCGTCTTCAAGTGTTCTGTATCTGCCAAAGGCGGTCAGCGCGTAAAGCACGGCGCCGTATGCCGCCTCCTCGTTGTTTACGGGAATAAACAGTTTCATTCCGAGCCGTTTTTCGATTATTTTCTGCAAAGCCCTGTTCTTTCTGAGCCCGTTGCCCGAGCCGATTACTCTGCTGTGCGTCGGTTTTTCGCAGGAATTGTAAATTGAAACAAGCTCGTCCGCTATACCGTTCATCACTCCGTATATTAAATGAGCGGGGGTGAAGTTGTCAAGCCCGATTCCCGATATTTCTCCTCTCATACCCGGGTCAGCCCTCGTGCCGCCGAAGGTTGTTCTGACGGTGAGGGGGTCGCGGGGCTCTTCCGATACGGCGAGAAAACGGTCAATAAACGGGTAGGCGCTGTCTGTTTTGCTGTCCGAAAGATTAATGGTTTCCCTTATGAATTTCTCGAGAGCGGCGAACGCTCTGCCTCCGCACAAGGCGAAACCCGCGATTATATTTTTGCTTTCATGCAGCGGACGGGTTTCGGCGTTCTCGTTTTTCGCCTGCGATTCGGAAGCGAACGAAATCTGGCTGCCCGTTCCGATGTTCACAAGCACGCTGCTCTCACAGTCCGCGACAGAGCCGATGAAACTCGCCTGATTGTCGCCTACGGCGCAGCACACGGGAATATTTTTATATTCGCCGATTATCCGCGCCCCGCTGACAACATCGGGGTAAAACCCGTAATTGAGCCCCGCTTTCTCAATCGCCGCTTTGTCGAATTCACGGGTCTTTATGTCAAATAGCCCGAAACTCGCGGCGTCCGATATGTGGGTGACGGGAGTTTTCCTGCCCGTGAGAGCCATAGCGGCAAAGTCGTGCACCGTGCAGATTTTAACGGCTGAAGGGGGCACGAGATTGTTTTCTTTATGGTAAAAATATGTTGCCGAGCCGTAGCCCGAAGCCACGGGATAACCCGTTATTCGGGAGAGCTTTTTCGAATAAGACTCGCCGCTTTCATACGGCTCCTCGCCGCTCATATCCTGCCAGGTGTAAAGCGGGCTCACGGCCTTTCCTTCGCCGTCAATATATAGAATGCCGTGCATCTGCCCGGTTATGCCTATGCAGAGAATACCGGGGTGCCTGTCAATAAACGAGTCAATGACCTCAACGCACTTTTCCGTTATTTTAACGGCATCCTGAAGGCGCTCGAATGGCTTGCCCTCAAGAGTGAAATCATTTTTGAAAGAAGCGGAGTCAACCACCTCGCCCGTGACGGAATCCACGGCGATAACGGCGATTGAGGTAGTGCCTATGTCAAGCCCGAGCGCTAACATGTTATCCATAATCATATCCTTGTTGACTCGAGGTCGAGCCGCGTGATGATATCCTGCTGAATGTCGGGTGAGAGATCCAGAAAGTTTACAAATGTGCCGTGTATTCTCATTATGTAAACTCCGCCCGGGGCGTATTTCTCCGGCTCGGCGAGCACTTTCCGGAGTGTTTCGGGAGTTGTGACATTTACATAGAGATAGAACGGCTCAATGCCCTCTTTGGCGGGATTGAAAAACAGCGGGTTTATAATTCTGCCCGCGAAATCCTCGCCCTTGCCCTCGTTTGTTTCCGCTCTGAAAAACGCGGGATTAATGCCGAGGTGCGAGGCGTAGCCGCCGCCGAATTTCTCAAACGGGAGTTTCATATTTGAAAGCATACGGAAGCCGAGCCCGTTTGTCGCCTCGCCGTGGAGCGGGTCAACGCCGTAATTGAGCTGCGTTCTCGCCTTTCTGCCGTCGGGAGTGGCGCCCACCCAGTAGCCGTAGAGCAGGTGGGTGGAGGGCGTGCTCCAGTCCGCGCGGAAGGGGTTGCCGAGATAGTTCTTCTGCGATGAGACGATATCGGATATTTTAAGCGCAATTTCTCCCGCCTCGTCGTCCGCTTCCTTTATGTTGTTGCCGAATTTCGGGCAGGCGAGCAGCCATTCGTGAAGTTCGTCATAACCCTCAAAATCGTTCTTAAGCGCCTCAATGAGTTTGTCGGCGTCCTGCGGGCGTTCCTTTACAAGGCGGTCAATCGCGATGAACGAGTCCGCCACAACCGAAAGCCCGTGAATAAGGCAGCCGCTGCCGTTATAGACAGAACCCTGCTCGTCGGTGTCCCTGCAGTCGATGCCGCTTTCCTTACCGCCCATAAAAACGGAGAGAAACGGAACGGGCAGGTTGAAAAGAGCGCGGGAGGCGCCGTTGCCCGCCTGAGCCATTTGTGAAGCGAAAAACGCGGCGTTCTCATAGAAATATTTGCGGATGTTTTTAAGTGTGTCAAGGGTGTTCTCACCCTTTGAAACGGGGCAGATGTGTTTGCCCGTAAGCAGGGAGTCGCCGCCGCCGAGCGTAAGCTCGAGCACCTTCGCGAGGTTGAACCAGGTGTTGGTGGTGTTGCCTGAGTCCTTCCCCATAATAAGCGGCTCCTGGCAGCCCGCCACCGAGCAGTCGGCAAGGTCGTCCTCCGCCACATTTCGCTCCCTGAGTATTTCAAAAAGGGAATCGTCGTTGAAAAATGAGGGCGTCAGAACGCCGGGTGTGAAAAGGAATCTGCCGAGCTCGCGGTAGAGCGCCTTCGGAGTGCCCTTATGAAGTTTTACGGAAAGAATCGGCTGGGGCAGGTTCATATCGTAATACGCGTCAAGAAGAGCGTAGGATGTCGGATTTGTGAGGTCGCCGCCGCTTTTGTCTTTGCCGCCTATGAGAAGCGACTGCGAAATAGCCCAGCTTCTGTCGGCGACATTGAAGAACACAAGAAAATGTCTGAACATAGCCGCCGCCTCGTCACGGTTCTCACCGCTCATCCGCCTGTACGGCTCAAATATGCGGTCGGCGTTGCCCACGGAGAAAGCGAAGGGGTTGGGCGCCTGCTCAAGGCACATCACCTGCCAGCAGATGATGAAACTCTGTATCGCCTCATAAAGTGACTCCGCGGGATATTCGGGAACTTTTTTAAGTGCTTTTGCCATAAACTCAAGCTGCGCTTTTCTCTCTTCGTCCGCCGTGTCAATAAGAGATTCGCAAAGTTTGGCGTATCTGTTCGCGAGAGTTACAGCGCAATCGAGTGATATAATAAATGATTTGTAATTGTCCTTTTTCTTTTCGTCTGTTTCGGCTTCGAGTTTTGCCTCAAGTTCCGCCCTGATTGCGGAGATGCCGTATCTGAGCACGGGTCTGAAATCGGGTATGAGATGCCCCGTGACCTGCTCGAAGAAAAACGCGACCTCGCCCGTGAAGTTTTCGTATTTTTCATAAACGGCGCTCAGATCCCTGACATAGGCGCTGTTTTTCGTTTTTTCGCGAAGGGCGTCTATTCTTTCTTTCGTAAAGGTTTCATCCGGCTCAATGTCATCAAAAACGGCTGTGGGGTCGCAGTAGCCGCAGAACTCCTCAACGCGGAAAGAGGGGTTTATGAGGGCGTAGGATTTAGCGAAGGCGTCTCTCTGCGTGCCGCAGAAAACGTTGTTCTCGCTTACCGAGAGCGGCAGATTATCAACCATCGCCCTGAGCGCGAGCGCGGCTCTCATCTCCTTTGAAAGGGCGGCGTTTTCCTCATCGGATTTCACAGCCGTCTCCCTTGAAAGGAACCAGCCGTCCAGCCGCTTTATGCTTCTCTCCTCTTTGAAAAGCGCCTTTGCCTTTTCTGTTATCGCGCCGGTTGTGCCGAAGATGTTATGAGCCATTTTCATTCTCCTTTACGGGCATTATGTGCGTACGGTTTTAAGCGAGTGAGCGTTGAATATTTCGGTGAACAGTTTAACTTCTTCAATACCGACCTTCGCCTCATCGGTCATTGTGTATGTCATACCGCAGCGTTCGTATTTGTTTTTGCCGAATTCGTGATACATGAGAAATTCAAAACCGCATTTATCGTTTGTGATTTTTTCAAAAGTTTCAGCGAATCTCACGGCGTCGTCCGCGGATGAATTGAAGCCGCCTATGAGCGGAATGCGCACAAGAAGCCGGTTTCTCTCTTCGCATGCGAGTTCAATATTTTTGAGTATTGTCTCATTGCCCGCGCCGCAGATTTCGCGGTGCTTTTCGCTGTCGTAATGCTTGCAGTCTATGATGAGATAATCGATAAGCGGAAAAAGTCCGGGCAGTTTCGGGTGAGTGCCGTTTGTTTCGAGGGCGGTGTTGATGCCTTTTTCTTTCAGCAGCATAAACAATTCTGTAAGCGCGTCAAACTGCACAGTCGGCTCGCCGCCTGTCACGGTAACGCCGCCGCCGTCAAAGAACATCGGCTCACAGCTTTTCGCGTAATCGGCAATGCTCTCAGTTTCCTCGGAGACACAGCTGAGTTTTATTCCGCTGGCGGGAATTTTTACGCAGGGTTTATCGCAGCTTCTGCAGATTGTTCTGTCAATTTTTCCGCCGTTTACCGCTCCCTTTTCGCAGTAAGTTCCGTTTACTCTGTCGCCTGTCATAAGAGTTCCGTCTTTTGAGATACCCTCGGGGTTCGCGCACCAGGGGCATATTAAATTACAGCCCTGAAAATGGTACACAAGGCGGTTTCCGGGCCCGTCCTGCGAAAAGTTGAACCCGCGCTGAAAGTAATTGATTTTCATAGTTCAGTCCTGTCCGTCAAGGGCGTCGGCGGAGTCATTGTAAATGAAGTTATAAAGATAATCCGCGTTCGCGTCAACATCTGTTTCAACAACGCTCTGACCGCCTTTTGTTGTATCGCGTGAATAATCGTCCGTGGGTATTCTTGTGGACTCAATTTTGAAAAACAGCGCCGAGAAGCCGCCCTTGTAGGCGAGGAACGTTATTTTTACGGGGTTCATATTTGTTTCCACCTTCGGCAGAACCCTGCTTATCACACTGAGCAGCGAGGGCAGGGAGGAGAGGGATATCTCGTTCATAAGCGCCTTTATCACCTTGCGCTGTCTGTAGGTGCGCATATAGTCGGAATCGAGTTTCCTGATTCTGCAATATACAAGCGCCTCCTCGCCGTTCAGGTGAACGGAAGGCCCGCTGTCAACGGTCTGGCGTGTTGTTCTGTTAATGAACCTTGCCTCTTTCTCGGTGACCTCAACATCCACTCCGCCCAGAGCGTCGATTATTTCGGTGAACATTGTGAAGTTCACAAGCACATAGTCGTCGATATCGACCTTGAAATTGTATTCAATTGTGTCGGCAACAAGCTGAGCTCCGCCGTGCGAGAATGCGGCGTTCAACTTTGAGTATTTGTAATCGGGGATGAACACCCAGCTGTCGCGCATAAAGGATGTGAGCTTTATTTTGCCGTGTCGCAGATCGACGGATACAAGCATCATCGAGTCGGAGCGGAGGGAATCGGTGCCGTCCGCGCCGTCCACGCCTATGAGAAGGATGTTCTGAATAAACGGGTCGTTCGCCAACTGTGACGAGCGTATGTATTCGTTATGTTTAAGCGATGTTTTTGTGTAGCCCGAAAATCCCGCGCACAGAAGCACCGCGAAAAACGAGCCGATGAACATGAGAACGAGAACAGCCGCGATTATCCTGACGGGTCTGAAACATCCCTTTTTCTTTTTGCCCTTTTTGTTATCCTGCTGAGGGGGAGGAACGGGAGCGCCGCGCTTCGCGCTTTTGTCGCGCTTTTCCTTGCCCCTGTAGGGAGCGTATGTGCCGCCCTGCGGAGGATAATACGGCGGAGGGTTGAAGCCACCGTTATTCTGATAACCGTAGCCGCCGTTATTCTGATAACCGCCGCCGTAGCCGCCTTCGGGGTAATTGTTCGGGTAGGCGGGGTAATCCGCGTTCTGACCGTTTATGTCGGGTATGTTCACGGTGGGGATGTCGTAATCATCGCGGTTATTGTTATTGCCCGAAAAATATATATCGTCCACTTGATTTCTCCTTTTGGTATATCAAAATTTATTTTAGCCCATCGCATATAATAAAACAAGTGAAATTTAATAAATTATAAATATTTATTTGACATAATGTAAATATTGAATTAAAATACTTGGGTGAGTGGGATGGGCAGTCGCAGGCGGCAGACGCCGCGTGAGGAAAGTCCGAGCTTCGCAGAGCGGGATAACGGCTAACGGCCGCCGAGGGTGACCTCAGGGAAAGTGCAACAGAGATATACCGCCTGTTTTACAGGTAAGGGTGGAAAGGCGAGGTAAGAGCTCACCGGCGCGCGGGGAACCGCGCGGCCCTGCAAACCCTATCCGAAGCAACACCGACAGGGGGCGGAGCGCAAGCTCCCGCGTCTGCTCGACGATACCCCGAAGGGTGGCTAAAGCTTTGCAGCAATGTAAAGCGTAGAAAGATGATTGCCTTAAATGACAGAACTCGGCTTACAGTCCCACTCATATTTTCTTTTGAATAAAGGTTTTTATGGAACAGCTCAGCGGAACAATAGAATCAATAACCTATCAGAATAAAGAAAACGGATACACCGTGCTGGATTTATTAACCGGCGACGGTGATATTTTTACTGCCGTGGGCACAATCGGAGCGGTATATACCGGCGAAAAGGTGACCTTCACGGGCGAGTGGGCCGTTCACTCAAACTACGGCAGGCAGTTCAGGGTGGAATCGGTGGAACGCGAGGGCGTAAACACCACGGAGGATCAGTACAATTACCTCGCCTCCGGGCAGATAAAGGGAGTCAGGGTGAAAACCGCGCAGATGATTATTGAAAAATTCGGCGAAAACACCTTTGATGTTATCCGCAACTGCCCCGAACGGCTCGCCACAATAAAAGGCATTTCAAAAAAGAGAGCCCTCGAGATATCCGAGGATTTTATTATGAAATCCTCCGAAAGGGATATTATAATCTCGCTTGAGAAATACGGCATTTCACCCTCCGAGAGTCTCAGAATCTTCAGCGCGCTCGGAGCGGGCGCCCCCGAAATAATAAGAAGAAATCCCTATATAATCTGCGATGAAGCGATAGGCATGAGCTTTGAAAAGGCGGAGCAGATAGCCGATATGGTTGACGGGGCGCCGGATCCCGAATACAGGATGACCGCGGGCATAAAATATGTTCTCGAGCACAACCTCTCAAACGGCCACACCTGCGTTCCCGTTGAAAAGCTTTACGCTCCGTGCAGAACCCTTCTCGGCGACGAAGCGGGGAGGGACGAGATTGACAAATACATTGCCGTTCTCAACTCGCGCAAGGCGACTGTCACGGAAATTATCAATGAAAAACAATATATTTTTCTGAATGAACTTTATAAAGCAGAAATAAATTGCGCGAAAGAATTAATATTCCGTAAAAATTTTGCCGTTTCGGGCAATAAGGTGACGGATGAAAGAATTGAAAGGATCGAGGTTATCAGCGGAATATGCTATAACCCGATTCAGAAAAAGGCGATTAAAACAGCCGTTGAGCAGGGGCTTCTCATTCTTACGGGAGGACCGGGCACGGGCAAAACAACAACGGTCAGGGCTATAATCAATCTGCTCCTCGATGACGGAATCGAAACCGTGCTCTGCGCCCCCACGGGCAGAGCCGCCAAAAGAATGAGCGAGCTTACCGGCTATGAGGCAAAAACGATTCACCGCCTGCTCGAGGTGGAATGGGATGAAAACGACAAGCCCGTTTTCACCCGCAACAAGAGAAATCCGATTGAGGCGAACGCCGTTATAGTCGATGAGCTTTCAATGGTTGACGTGCGGCTTTTCGCGTCGCTTCTGGACGCTCTTCCGCTCGGCTGCAGACTTATAATGGTGGGCGATTCGGACCAGCTTCCGCCCGTCGGCGCGGGCAATGTTCTGCAGGATATAATCTCGTCTTCAATTATGCCCGTTGTTAAACTCACCGAGGTTTTCCGCCAGGCAATGGAGAGCGCCATAGTAGTAAACGCTCACAAAATTGTGCGCGGCGAAATGCCCGATTTGACCCTTCGTGACAGCGACTTTTTCTTTATGGAGCGAAACACCGTGCTTGCCGCGGGCGAAACGGTGTGCGAACTGTGCGCTTCACGGCTTCCCAAAGCGTACGGCTATTCGCCGCTCAATGACATTCAGGTCATTACGCCCTCAAGGGTGGGCGAAGCGGGCTGTGTGAGCTTAAACGCCCGCATTCAGTCGATAGTTAACCCGAAATCGGCCGCGAAAAAGGAGTTCGGCAATTCGGGCAGAATTTTCCGGGAGGGCGACAAGGTTATGCAGATAAAGAATAACTACGACCTCGAGTGGAAAAGCGCCGCCGATTCATCGACGGGGCTCGGCATTTTCAACGGCGATATCGGCATCATACGGAAAATCGATTTCGGCTCGGCCGTAATGGATATAAGATTTGACGAAAGGGATGTGGAATATCCGCTTGAAAACGCTTCGCAGCTTGACCTCGCCTACGCCGTGACAGTTCACAAAAGCCAGGGCAGCGAGTTCAGGGCTGTTGTTATGCCCGTGTGCGGGGTGCCCGAAAAACTCGCTTACAGAAATCTGCTCTATACCGCGGTCACAAGGGCGAGGGAGATGCTCATTCTCGTGGGCAGCGAGCGCACCGTTTGCGCAATGGTTGAGAACAATTCAAAGGCGAAAAGATATTCCGCCCTCGGCCATTTCCTGATATCGGAGAACGGCGTATGAAAAAGAACGGTTTATTGAACGGAATTTTAAACGCCTTCTTTCCGCCGAGGTGCGTCTTCTGTGACAAAGTCGATTATCTTTATGACGGAGTCTGCAAAGAGTGCCTTGAAAAGGTTGAAAAAATCGAGGAGCCCGTGTGCCTGAAATGCGGGATGAACAAAAAGGAGTGCCGCTGCAAATCGGAGACTCACTACTTTGACGGCATCTGCGCCCCTTACAGTTATGAGGGCGTTGTCAGAAGGGGCATTCACCTCTATAAATTCGACAAAAACAGAATTAACGCCGAGCCGCTCGCGCGTATGATTGCCGCCTGCGTAAGGGAGAGATTCCCCGATGTGCGCTTCGATATGGCGGTGAGCGTGCCGGTCACGAAGAGCCGGCTCAAGGAGGAGGGCTTCGACCACGGCGCCCTGCTCGCTCAGGCGGTTGCAAACGAACTCAATTTGTTGTATGATAAAACAGTACTGAAAAAAATATACGAAACAAGAAGCCAGCATTTACTCAACAGGGTATTGAGGCGCGGCAATCTCGCCGGGGTTTTCGAGGTGACGGACAGCGCGAAGGTCGAGGGCAGAACCGTGCTTATCTGCGACGATGTCTCCACCACGGGCGAAACCCTTGACGAATGCTCGAAAATGCTCTGGCTCGCGGGCGCGGGTATGATTTACTGCTGTACACTCGCTCTCACGCGTTTCACGGAAAATAAACAGTAAAGAAGGTGAGGACAATACTCGGCACGAATATAGGAATAGATCTCGGCACAACATCAATAGTCATATATCACGAGGGCAGGGGTATTGTTCTCGCGGAGCCCTCCGCAGCGGCATACGACACCGCCACGGGCAGACTCATAGCCGTGGGCAAAAGGGCTTATGATATGCTCGGCAGAACGCCCGATTCGATAAAGGTTGTAAAACCCCTTCGAAACGGCGTTGTTTCCGATTTCACCGCCACAAGGCATATTCTGCGCTATTTCCTGCAGAAGATATGCAGGAATATGGTGTTCAAGCCGAATGTGGTTGTGTGCGTGCCCTCAAGCGTTACAAGTCTTGAAAAGCGCACCATTCTCGAGCTCGTCATAGAATCGGGCGCGGGCAGGGCGTGCCTTATAGAGGAGCCGCTCGCCGCCGCTTTGGGAGCGGGGCTTCGCAGCGACAGGCCGATGGGCACAATGGTAGTCGATATCGGCGGGGGCACAACGGATGTCGCGGTTATGACCATGGGCAGCATCTCTACCTCGCAGTCAATTAATATAGCGGGCAACGCGCTCGATGAGGCGATAATGCGCCAGATAAAAAACGAGAGGGCGGTGCTTATTGGCGAACGCACGGCCGAAAACATCAAAAAGCAGATCGGCTGCGCGCAGTTAAGGGAACTCGAGCTCGGGCTTACCGTTAAGGGCAAGCACTATGTAACGGGAATGCCCGTAAGTTTTGAACTGACCTCAACGGAAGCGTATCTCGCAATGAGGCAGAACCTTGAACTTATAGCCGACACCGTGCGTCAGGTGCTTGAGAACACTCTTCCGGAACTCGCGGGTGATGTGCTGACAAGCGGCATTTACCTCACGGGCGGCGGAGCGCTTTTACAGGGCTTTGACAAAATGATTGAAAACAAAACCGGCATAAAAACCTTTGTCGCTCTCGATCCGCTCAACTGCGTCGCTCTCGGCATCGGCTTCGCCATAAAGAATATGGATATTCTTTTTGACAACGGCGGCTCTTTTAAAACAAAGGAAGAAATCGGCAGTTTCGAAAGCGAAAGATTATATACGGAGGATAATAACTATGACTGAAATTGTAGCACACAGAGGCGCGAACAGATACGCTCCCCAGAACACGATTCCCGCTTTCAGAAAGGCGGTTGAACTCGGCTGCGACGGCTTTGAAAACGATGTTCACCTCACAAAGGACGGTCAGATTGTAATCTGCCACAACTACACGGTTGAGGCAACCTCGAACGGTGAGGGCACAATAACCGAAATGACCTTTGACGAGCTTCGCGCTCTTGATTTCGGCTCTTATTTCTGCACCGATTTCAAAGGCACGAAAATTCCGCTTTTAAGCGAGTTCTTCGAACTTTGCGCGGGGCTTGATATTATAAATGTCGAAATAAAAACTCCGCAGAAGCCCTGCGATATTGTTCCCAAAACAATCGACCTCGCGAGGCGGTACGGTCTGCAGGACACACTGATTATCTCAAGCTTCTCACCCGATGTGCTCAGGGAGTGCAAGCAGTACGCCCCCGACATAAAAACGGGTATGCTCTACAGCGAAGGCGAATGCGGCGACGAAATGCTCAGAACCGACCCCGTCGGCTTCTGCAAATCAATCGGCTGCAGCGCGGTTCATCCGCATTACGCTCTTGTGGATAAAAAATATATCGACGATTTCCACGCCGCGGGTATGGCGGTAAATCCCTGGACGGTCGATAACCCGCAGGATATTGTGAATCTCCGCGACTGGGGCTGTGACAGCGTAATTACAAACGTGCCCGACATAGCGGCGAGTTTTCTCAAATAAAATAAAAAAATCAAGCGGAACGGTTTTGCCGTTCCGCTTTTCTGTGCTTTCACTTCTTCAATAATTTCGATATTATCTGCGCGCGTTTGTCGCCGAAAATGTCGGTTATCTGCCTGCCCCGCGCCTCCTTTTCGCCGTATTTGTACCAGGAGGTTTCGGGCGGAATCTTTTTATAAACCAGTTTTTCCACTGCGAGCGGGCTTGCCGCGCGTTTGAGAGAGCCGGAAAGATTGAATGTGCAATCCCTCTTTTCGAGAGTGTCGTAAAGTTCCGTCGCGCTCACGAATTTATGACCGTCGCAGTCCGTCGAGGCGGCCAGAACATACACATCCGGGCTCTGAAGCAGAATGAAACTTACCGCGTGTGAGGGAATGTCGAAGGTGTAATTGAAAAGATACAGCCCTTCGCACACCCTGTCGCCGTTTTCGTCGTGGGTGTGGGTCGCTTCAAACGCCACGGGCTCCCTGCTTAAAAATCCCGTTTCACCGAGGGCGTAGAGATCCCACGCGCCGATTTTATCCGCGCTTTTTCCGATGCTCTTTTCGGCGTAAACGCCGTCAAACACAACCTTCAGTTTGGTCTTTTGCGTGCTTAAAACAAGCAGGTGGAGTTTTTTGCTGCCGTCGGGGAGCACCTTCGCCCTGTTTTCGCAGAATACCGCGTCCTTTTCGCCCTTGCGCAATCTGAAAAGCGCTCCGCCCGAAAGTATTTCATCGGGCATCATTTCAAGCGGCAGTGAAACGCCGTCAGCCGTGGTCGCTTCGCTCCCTCTTCCGTTTTCTGTCATAACCTTCGCGTTATACGGCAGTTCGACAGGCGTGCAGACATATTCGTTTTTGTTTTCTTTCTGTTTGAGAGTGAGGGCGAAGGATTTCAGGCAGTTCGCTCCTATGTCAAAAACAAGCTCGCCGTTTTGGATAACCGCGTCACCCGTCTTTTCCTCAATTCCGTTAACCTCGGCTGCGCTGTCGATACCCTCGCCGATTTTAAAGCGCACTCCGGTTTTCGCTTTTCCTTCTGTTTCGTTGAAGCGGACAATTATACTGTCGCTTTTCTCGCTCAATTTCAGAGCGCGAACGCATACGGAATCATCGCTTACCGAGAAAAATGAGAAATCTTCTTTTACGCTGCCCGGGTGATTATCCGTTTCAAAGGCGGCGAGGGGCTGATTGAACTCGCAGGAGTACTGAACACTGCCGTTTTCGCTCCCGCCCGCGTGCGGGTAAATGCCGAACGAGAATCTGTTTAATCCGAATTCCATAAGGTGCTGCGAGCACTCCCAGCGGAAACTGCCCTTCGGGGTATTTATGCAGGTCAGGCGCAGAAGGTTGTCGGCGGGCTTGTCCCAGCCCTGCCTGGAATCGCTGAACACCGACAAGCCGAACTTTCCGCTTTCATCGGTTATGTCGGCGAAGTTCTGCGCGGGCACTTCATAGAGCTTTTCGCTGTTATTCGGGCGCTTCAGACTGCCGAGACCTATGTCATAAGTCGCTTCGGGATTTTTCGCGTTCGAGTTGAAAATCGCTTTGAGGAGAGTCGCGGGCGAGCGCCAGTCGATTTCGTTGAAAACGCTCACATATTTCGCTTTGTCGTCAAGCGACACAATCTGCCTGAACACGGATTCCCCGCTCTGCTTCGTGATTTCAAAGGCGATTCTCGAGGGGCCGTTCTCAATAAGCTTCATCCCGGTGAGCTTCGGGTTGCCGCTCACGGGCTTTATTATATCTTTATATTTTATTTCCCAGGCGGGCCAGTAGGTGTATTCGGTGTTGTCAATCAGCGCCAGTCGCACGGGCGAGGCGAGAGCGTCAACGCCCGTCTTTTTGTCAACAATATGGCTTATGTCGCCGTTTTTGTTGATTGTAACTTTGATAAACTCGTTTTCAATAACATTATCTTTTACGGCAAGCATGGATTTCAGCGCGCAGGGCTCATCCGAGGGGCGTACATCGTAAACGGCAACGCCGCCCGAAGGCACATCGGCGCTGAAAACAAGTTCGATTCTGCCGCCCTCGCATTTGACAACCTGCGAGATAATTTCATTTCCTTTTCTGTCGAAAACACGGGCGTTTTCCTTTTCACTCTTCCAACCGAGAGTGACGCGCACGGATTCTTTCCTTCTCCACTGAAGGGGATTGTTCACAGCCACGGGCACACCCTCGCAGAAGGAGGCGTCAATATCGCCGCATACGGAGGAGAGGGCGGCGGTGTACTCGCCCGCGAACATATTCATTGAAGCGGCGTAGTCGTTCCAGTTCTTTTTGTAGCACTCCATAATCGAGGTGCCCGTTATATCGTCGTGGAACTGGTGGGCTATTACACGCTTCCACGCCTGTTCAAACGCCTTGCGAGGGTAGGGGTAACCCCTTAAATAATGAGCGCACACGGCGGCTTTTTCGGCTGCGTCCGCCAGCTGTTCGTTGCGCCTGTTCCACCTTTTGCCTATCGCTCTTGAGGTATAACTACCCGTGCCGTGCTCGGTCATAAGCAGTTCGCCGCGCCATTCGGGCAGTTTTTCAATATTCTCTTTCGGGAGGGCTGAGAGGTCGTCGAATATCCGTGAAGACGATACGGGCAGAACCTTTATGTCGCTTACATCATTTTTCTTAATCTCGTCCGACACATTCTTTACCGAGTATTCCGAGGGAGCGCCGCCTCTGTCGCCTGCGCCGTGGTAGAGATAGGTCCACGGCAGATCGTATTTTTTAATGTTATCTTCAAGTTTGTCGGTGCATTCCTTATTGTCTCTGATTGAGGGGAAGGAGCGCACGTAATCGCCGGGCTTGAGAGCCGCGAAAACGAAACTGCCGTCGTTTCCGTACCATTTGCCGAGGTCGAAGGGAACGCCGTTGGCGCTGCCCCAGGTGAGTTTGCCGGTGACAAAGCCCTTCAATCCGCAGTGCGCGGCAACGGATGGCAGAGCCGCGCCGAAACCGAAGCAGTCCGGCAGATATATGTCGTTGCTCGTCTTGCCGAATTTATCCTTGAAATAAAGAGTGCCGTAAAGAATGTTCCTTATAAGCGCCTCGGGAGAGGGGACATTTACATCGCCGTTTTCATAACAGCTTCCCGCGGGGCACCATCTGCCCTCATCAACATATTTTTTCAA
The DNA here is from genome assembly GCA_016285645.1 of Clostridiaceae bacterium. Lineage (GTDB taxonomy): Bacteria > Bacillota > Clostridia > Oscillospirales > Acutalibacteraceae > CAG-177. The sequence continues at coordinate 27,829 of JAEERC010000047.1, forward strand.
TTTTTCAAACGCCTCGGGGTAGTATTCCTCAATAAGTTCGTAGCGGTAACTGCCCTCAAAACTGAACCTGTAATCGGGATATTTCTCAAAAAGCGAAAAATTGCGCCCGAAGGTCTCGGGCAGATAGCGCTCGATTGTGTTTCTGAGAGTCCACAGCCAGGTGGTGTCGAGGTGAGCGGTGGCGGAAATATAAATTCTTTTCTCCATTTCATCAGTCCCCCTGTTCGGTATAAATAAATTTTAGCATAATTTATGCAATTTTCAAGTTGATTATATTGAAAAATATGATAATATTAAAACATAAAATATTGAAAGGAATGTTGATATGCCCGTTAAGGTCATTTCTCACAGAGGCGCTAACAAACACGCTCCGCAGAACACTCTGCCCGCTTTTCAGAAGTCGATTGAAATTGTTGTTGACGGCTTCGAGACGGATATACACGTCACCAAAGACGGCGTGCCCGTAGTCTGCCACAACTACACGATTGACGAAACCTCTGACGGCAAAGGGCTCATAGCCGAAAAAACCCTTGAGGAACTGCGTCAGTACGATTTCGGCTCTTACTTCTCGGCGGATTTCAAGGGCACAAAAATACCCACGCTCGAGGAATTCCTGACCCTCTGCGAGGGCGCGGATATTGAAATTCTCAACATAGAACTGAAATCCCCGAAACAGGGCGAAACGGGTATTGTGCAAAAGACGATTGACGCCGTTAAATCGCACGGCCTTTACGACAAACTCATTATTTCGAGCTTTGACGCGAAACTCCTCGTTGAGGCGAAGGATATAGATTCTGCCTGCAAAACGGGGCTTCTCTACTCGCTGCAGACCTTCAGCAGCGTAAAGGTTTTCTTTGCCCCGATATCCTACGCCAAATCGATTAAAGCCGACGCCCTCCACCCGCATTTTATTCACGTAACACCGTTCTATGTTTACCGCGCACACAGAAACGGCATAAAAGTAAATGTCTGGACTGTCGATAAGGCGTTCCTCGCAAAATATCTTATAATGTGCGGGGTTGACGGAATAATCACGAACATACCCGAACTTATCAAAAAACTGCTGGGGAGATAATGTAGGGGCGACAACCTGTCGCCCGCGGGTAAACCTCAAACCTCACATAGCATGCAGGGCACGGATTCTTCCGTGCCGTTTATGTTTAATGAGCAATGAGTAAGGAGAAATGAGCGATTAAAGGGCTTCGCCGATTATAATCGTAGGGAACGCGGTTCCGCGTTCCGGGCAAAACGGAGTTTTGCGTCGTAGGGGCGGATATCATCCGCCCGCAACAGGGATGTCCGTGAGGATAAAAAATAAAGCAGACTCCTTCAGTCTTGTTCGCCACGCTCACAAGCCAGCTCCCCCATAGGAGGAGCCCACGACGAACGAGGGTCTTGTTTTCACCGTAGGGCGGGATGACCTCAGCCC
>JAEERC010000048.1 GCA_016285645.1 Clostridiaceae bacterium
ACGGACCGAAACAAGAAGAGGATTGTTGAGATCGCCGAACTTTTTGCCGTTCTTCTCTTCCATCTTCTTAACGCCTTCCATGGCCTGAGCCATGATTTCGTCGTTAATCTTTCTGCCGTCTTCGTAATACTGTGTGCAGGCCTCTGTGGTGATTGTGAAACCGAAAGGAACCGGAAGGCCGATTTCGGTCATCTCAGCGAGGTTAGCACCTTTGCCGCCGAGAAGGTTACGCATGGACATGTTGCCTTCGTCAAACATGTAAACCCATTTGTTTGCCATATTGTTACCTCCAATAAAAATAATACAAGTTTTGAATACAGGTTGAGTGGAATAACCCATACTGTTTAGTATTATAACAAAGAGCGCTGATTATTTCCATATATTTATTCCAAAAAAATATACTTTTTGATATATTTTTTTTAGTTATATTGTATATATCATAAAACTGTGTGTGTTTACGCCCTGTATGGCTGCTCTGAACGGCAAATATCAAAGTTTCCGACTTTCGCAACTGAAGTTAACAAAAACGGGCGGTTTTGTGAGGTTTGATTTATTTACAACCCGCGTTTGCGGTGGTAAAATAATGTTAAGATTAATTGCAAAGGTGTGATTTTATGAGAAAATACTACATCGACAATATCCGCTGGATGACAATAGCTCTCGTTGTTGTTTACCACGTGATTTATATGTTCAACGGCGAAGCGCAGGCGGGCGTGATAGGTCCGTTCAAAACGCCGCAGTATCAGGACGCGGTTCAGTATGTTCTGTACCCGTGGATGATGGTGCTGCTGTTTATTGTGGCGGGCATGTGCTCAAGGTTTTATCTTGAAAGGCACACAGTAAAGGAATTCGTTAAATCGAGAACCTTAAAACTGCTTGTGCCGTCAACAATAGGTCTGTTTGTTTTTCAGTGGATTCAGGGCTATTTCAATATGCGGCTGAGCGGCGCTTTTGATAAAGCCGAAATCCCGAAAGCGGCTCTCTACCCCGTTATGGCGATATCCGGCGTCGGGGTGCTCTGGTTTATACAGATGCTTTGGCTGTTTTCAATGCTTCTGGCGCTGATAAGGAAAATCGAAAAAGGCAGATTATACTCTCTGTGCGGCAAAGCGAACATACTTGTTGTACTCGCCCTCGCAATACCCGTTTACGCTTCGAGTTTCATGCTCAACACGCCGGTTATTGTATGCTACCGTTTCGGTCTTTACGGGCTTACGTTTTTCCTCGGCTACTTCGTTTTCTCTCACGATGAGGTTATTGAGAAAATAAGCAGGTTTTCCATTCCTCTCGCCGCCGGTGCCGCGGTTCTCTGCGCCGTTTACATTTACCTCCATTTCGGCGACAACTACGCGGAAAATCCCGTTTTCAACTGCGTGCCCGCCATCGCCTACTGCTGGTGCGCGTGCCTCGCGATTTTAGGCCTCACTTACAGATATTTCAACAAACAGACTCCCCTTTCGCGGTTTATGACAAAGCGCAGTTTCGGGCTGTATGTTTTCCACTATCTGCCTCTGTCGGCGAGCGCGTATCTGATTACAAAATATCTCTCCCTCCCCGTGCCGGCGATTTATCTTATTGTTCTTGCGTGCGGCTTCGCGGGCGGGTTACTGCTCAATGAAATCATTTCAAGAATACCGTTTGTAAGATGGGCTGTGCTCGGAATAAGAAAGGAGAAAAAGGATGTTCGGTGAAAATCTTTTAAACCTGCGCAAAATCAATAATATGACTCAGGAGGAACTTGCCGAAAAACTTGATGTTTCAAGGCAGGCGGTGGCAAAATGGGAGAGCGGAGAGACCGTTCCCGACCTTGAAAAATGCAAAATAATCGCCGAAATATTCGGCGTTTCCCTCGACGATCTCGCGAATTACAGTTCCGACGACAACCTCGGGCTGGGTGTGCCGCCGAGAGGCAGGCATCTGTTCGGCGTTGTAACCGTGGGCGAAAAGGGGCAGATTGTCATCCCCTCCCGCGCAAGAAAAATCTTCGGCATATCCCAGGGCGACCGCCTTGTTGTGCTCGGCGACGAAAACCAGGGCATGGCGCTTATAAAGAGCGAAAGTTTTCTGAAAATGGCGGACCTGATAAGAAAGAGCGAAAAAGGAAAATAGCAGAAAAAAGCGGATGCCTCGGCATCCGCTTTTTGTTTTATAATCATTTCGTATAATCGTAGAATTCTATTGTTTTAACCGTGAGTTTTCTCGAAATTTTGAACCTGCAGTCGAAGGTGTCGCCCTGTTTGAGACCGGCGTCCTTAACGGGAACCAGAATGAAATTGTCGGATATGACCGTGCCGTCCTTGTCATACGCCTTGTAGCCGATTTTGAATTCCTTGTCGCTCTTTGTGAGACCCTTGAGATTGACCTTTACCTGGAACTCGAGGTCTCCCATTCCGTAATCTTCGGGAATGACATCCTCAATCTCAGCGTAGGACTTGCCGTAAACATAGTAGCTTGCGAGAATGAAATCGACATTGTCAATGGAAATGGGTCTTACCTTATCCCCGGGCTCGTACTGCCTCTGGATATTGTAATTGACAAGTTCCGTTGTGGCTTCCTCGGAGGGAAGTTTCGCTCCGCAGGAGCAGAAAAGAACGCAGACCGAAGCGACCGCGAGAATGACTGCAAGAATTTTTTTCATCTGAAATAATCTTCCTTTCAATAGGATATACGCTATTTTAACACAGTTTTTTCAACAATTCAATATTACGGGCTGTCCCAGTCGAATTTTGTGAGTTTGCCCTCGGTGAGAAGTTCGGGAAAGCCCCACTGCCTGAGCACCTCGTAAACGCCTATGGCGACCGAGTTTGAGAGATTCAGAGAGCGGGCGTCCTCGCGGTTTATCATCGGAATACGCACGCAGGAATCGGGGTTTTCAAAAAGGAGCTGTTCGGGCAAGCCCGCCGTCTCCTTGCCGAAAACGAGATAGGCGTTGTCGGGGTATGAAACATCGCTGTAGATGTGCCGCGCCTTCGTGCTGAAATAGAAGAAGGAGCCGCCGCTGTTTTTCTCAAAAAAATCGGAAATGTCGCTGTAATAGGTTATGTCGAGCAGATGCCAGTAATCGAGCCCTGCCCTTTTCAGTTTGGCGTCGTCCACCCTGAAGCCCATCGGCTCAACAAGGTGAAGTCTCGCGCCGGTGAGGGCGCAGGTGCGGGCGATGTTCCCCGTGTTCTGCGGTATCTGCGGCTCTATGAGAACAATGTTTAATACGGGCATAACTCACCTCAGGAATTGAACTTGTTCATGGCGGAGTCAACATCGCCGTCAACCATAAGTTCAAGCGCCTCAATCCCCTCTTCGCAGGCGGGCTTGAGCAGTTTGAGATCATCCTGTGAGAACTTCGAAAGCACCCAGTCGGCGAGATCCCATTCGGGATTGGGCTTCGCGCCTATGCCGATTTTTATGCGCGGGAAGGTGTCCGCTTTGAGATGATAGATAATGCTTTTTATCCCGTTGTGACCGCCGTCGGTGCCCTTGCGCCTTATGCGAAGCGCCCCGCAGTCAAGCGATACATCGTCGAAAACAACAATGATTCTTTCGGGCGGAATCTTGTAAAAAGCCGACGCCTCGCGCACGGACTGACCGCTGTTGTTCATGTAGGTCTGCGGCAGAACGATGAGGCAGCGGTGGCCGTTTATGTCAGCGCTCCCCGTAACGGCTTTGAACTGGATTCTGTTTATTTTGACATTATATTTTTCCGCGAGCAGAGAGGCGAAAATAAAGCCCGTGTTGTGGCGGGTCAGCTCGTATTCCCTGCCGGGGTTGCCGAGACATACCACAAGATATTCCGGCGGACCGCCCGGGTTTAACGAGCGGCGTTTGAAGAGTGTCATATTTTCATCTCCGGTTATTTTTTATCAACGCTCCGGTAGTAGTTTTCGCAATCCTCATAGCTCGCGTCCGCGCCGTAAATGACGGAAAAATCGAGCGAATTGAGCATTTTTCTCGCCTCGTCAATGCTGACCTCGTTGTTGTTTATCAGCACGGTGACGGGATAGTTGTAATAACCGTTGCGCTCAATTATTTTTGTTTCGCTTTTCATGCCGGTATAGATGTAAACGCCGTCCTTGCCGTTGTTGGTGCAGTCGGTGCCGTAAACATAAATCGGAATTGTATCCTGATTCTCAATGTGAATGAACACCTGGCAGCCGAGCCACTCCTCGGGATGCTCGACAAGGTTTTTTGCCTTGGAAGCGCTCATATTGAAACGCTTCTGGAGATAATCGGCGCCGAAATTCGGGCTTGTGGCGTAAACGGACACCTCTTTGTCGTTATCCTGAAAACTGTCTATTGTGCAGAGAGGCGGATAAATCTCGGGCGGTTTTGTTTCGGTTTTTGTTTTTCTGCCGTAGAGGAATCCGCCGATTCCGCCGCCGGCAAGGCATATAGCCGCGAGGAGAATTACAAGAATTTTTTTCTTCATCAGGTTCACTTCCCCGTTAAAAATTACATTCTATATTATTACAGATTGCAACCGAAAAAACAAGTGAATTGAAGAAAGTTTACAGTTTTATAACAGTTGAAAAACAGTTGAAAGTCAGGAAAAGTCAAAAATTTGAGAAAAACGGAGAAAAAGCGAGAAAAAACAAGATTTTGGAAGGAAACAACGATTTGAATTAAAGTTTTGACCTTTTTTGACCTTTGACGCGCGACAGGAAAAAGACTATAATCGGCACAAAGGTCAAAGAAAGTCAAAGGCAAGAAAAGAGGCGATGCTTATGAGTCTCAGCAGTGAAATAGCGAATATGCTTATGAGTATGCTCGACGACGGCGGCTCGGCTGAAATTCAGCGCAACGAGCTCGCGCAGACTCTCGGCTGTGTGCCGAGCCAGATAAACTATGTAATTTCCTCGCGGTTCACCCCCGAGAACGGCTACATAGTCGAAAGCAGGCGCGGAGGCGGCGGCTACATCAAAATAACCCGTGTGAGTCTGAGCGCCCCGGATATGATTATGCACGCCGTAAACTCAATCGGCTCCTCGCTCGATTACCTGAGCGCGAGGGCTTTCACGGCTAACCTCACGGCGCAGGGCTGCATCAAAAAAGATGTGGCGCAGGTTATGCTTTCGGCTCTCGGCGACAACTCTTTGCGTGCGGTCGAACCCGAAAAGCGCGACACGGTGCGCGCGGCAATGCTCAAGCAGATGCTTCTGACCTCAACAGGCAAAACAAACTGACTTATGAAAGGATGATAGATTATGTTATGCCAGAACTGTGAAAAAAACGAAGCCACAACCCACATCAAGCAGATAATAAACGGCGAAATGAGCGAGACCTATCTCTGCTCGGAATGCGCGAAACTGCTCGGCGCGAACGATATGTTCTCCGATTTCAACCTGAATTTTTCCGATTTCTTCGGCAATTTCTTCAGCGATATGATCCCCGCCCACAACCTGCTCAACACCGTGCGCTGCGACAAATGCGGCTGCACCTTTGACGACATAGTGAAGAGCGGCAAGGTCGGCTGCGCGGAATGCTACAGAACATTTTACGACAAGCTCCTCCCCTCTCTTCAGAGGATTCACGGCAAACTTCAGCACGCCGGCAAAATAAGCGCCTCGGCGGAGACCGAAGAGGAGAAAAAGCCGCAGGAATCCCCCGCAAAGGAACCTGAAAAGCCCGCGGAAAGCAACGAGGAAAAAATCAACGCCCTGAAGGCGGAGATGGACGAAGCCGTAAAGCAGCAGGATTTTGAAAAGGCGGCTGAACTGCGCGATGAGATAAAAGTTCTCGAAGGAGGCGACAATCAATGAAATGGTATGACGAAAAAGGCGAACAGGCGGATGTGGTGCTCAGCACACGCATCAGGCTGTCGAGGAATTTAAGGGATTACCCCTTCCCCTGCCGTCTTAAGGCGGAGCAGAAAAAGGAGATAAGCGAAAAGGTGCGCGAGGCGCTCGCGGACGGCAAAAACGGCGAGTTCGGCTTTATCGATATGGGCGCGCTCACCAAAACCCAGGCGATATCCCTCGCCGAAAGGCACCTCATAAGCCCCGAATTCACAACCTGCCCCGAGGGCAGCGCGCTTATGATTACAAAGGATGAGTCGGTAAGTCTTATGCTCTGCGAGGAGGATCACATCAGACTTCAGGTTATAAAGCCCGGCTTCGCGCTTGAGGAGGCGTACAACGATGCGAGCAGAATCGACACGGCGCTCGACAGCAAACTGCACTTCTCGTTTGACGAAAAGCTCGGCTACCTCACACAGTACCCGACAAATCTCGGCACGGCTATGAAGGCGTCCGTAATGCTCCACCTGCCCGCGCTTACAAAGAGCGGAAAAATTTCGCGTTTCGCCTCCACGGTTTCAAAGCTCGGTCTTGTGCTTCGCGGCACATACGGCGGCAGTTACAAGCCGCTCGGCGATATCTATATGCTGAGCAATCAGATTACCCTCGGAATAAGCGAGGAGGCGGCGATTACCAACTTAAAGTCAATCGCGGGTCACATCATTGAGCAGGAGGTTGAGGCGGCGAAGGAGCTTGCCGAAACCATAGGCGAGCAGGACAGAATCTACCGCGCCTTCGGTCTTCTCAAATACGCGCGGCTACTCACGAGCAAAAACTTTATGGAGCTTATATCCATAGTAAGAATGGGCGCGGCGACGGGTGTGCTCGACATACCGATTGAAAAAATCAACGGGCTTATAATCAATATGCAGCCCGCCACAATAAGCGCGGCAAACGCCGATGCCGACGATGTGACCGTAAGGGATAAAATAAGGGCGGAAGCAGTCAGAGAGGCATTTGCCGACATAAGATAACAGCGTTTTACACAGCACCGGGGACGGTAAAGTCCGCGGTGCTTTTTTGTTGTGAAAACGGCAATTGATATGTATTATACCTTTTCAATAAAAATTCAAATTATATTTATATTAAATTTTTATATATTTTTCAGTTTACAAAAGCGCTGTTTGGTGTTAATATAACTTTTGGTGCAAAAATTATAAATCTTCACAGGAGGAATACCAATGGCAAGAAAAAAGCAGACAATGGACGGCAACAACGCCGCTGCGTACGTCAGCTACGCGTTCACCGAAGTTGCCGGCATTTACCCCATCACCCCCTCGAGCCCCATGGCGGACTATGTTGACCAGTGGAGCGCTCAGGGCAAAAAGAACATTTTCGGCACAACCGTAAAGGTGGCTGAAATGCAGTCCGAAGCGGGTGCTTCGGGCACGGTTCACGGCTCACTCGCGGCAGGCGCTCTCACAACGACCTACACCGCTTCACAGGGCCTTCTTCTTATGATTCCCAACATGTATAAAATCGCGGGCGAACTTCTTCCCTGCGTTTTCCATGTTTCGGCGCGTACGGTTGCTTCCCACGCGCTCAACATCTTCGGCGATCACTCCGACGTTTACGCCTGCCGTCAGACGGGCTTCGCCATGCTCGCCGAGACAAACACCCAGGAAGTCATGGACCTCGGCGCGGTTGCCCACCTCGCGGCAATCGAGGGCAGAGTTCCCTTCATCAACTTCTTTGACGGTTTCCGCACCTCCCACGAAATTCAGAAGATTTCTCTCTGGGATTATGAGGACCTCAAAGAGATGTGCAACATGAAAGCGGTTGAGGATTTCCGCAAGCGCGCTCTCAACCCCGAGCGCCCCGTTATGCGCGGCTCGCACGAAAACGGCGACATCTTCTTCCAGCACCGTGAAGCGTGCAACAAGTATTACGACGCGGTTCCCGGCATCGTTGAAAAATATATGGACAAGGTCAACGCCAAACTCGGCACAGACTATAAACTTTTCAACTACTACGGCGCTCCCGACGCGGAGTATGTTATCGTGGCCATGGGCTCAATCTGCGACGTCGCTGAGGAAGTTATTGACTATCTCACCGCTCAGGGTGAAAAGGTCGGTCTTGTAAAGGTTCGCCTTTACCGTCCGTTCTCGGCTGAGAAACTTGTTGAAGCCATCCCCGCAACGGCAAAGAAGATTGCCGTTCTTGACAGAACAAAGGAGCCCGGCTCACTCGGCGAGCCCCTCTATCTCGATGTTGTTACCTCGCTTGCTAAGGCGGGCAAGTCAATCCCCGTAATCGGCGGCCGCTACGGCTTAGGTTCGAAGGACACTCCCCCTTCAAGCGTATTCGCTGTATATGACGAACTCAAGAAGGACGCTCCCAAAGAGCAGTTCACTCTCGGCATCACCGACGATGTCACAAACCTTTCACTCGCTGAAGTTCCCTCGCCCAACACCGCGGCTGAAGGTACAATCGAGTGCAAATTCTGGGGTCTCGGCGGCGACGGCACCGTCGGCGCGAACAAGGACTCCATCAAGATTATCGGCGACCATACCGACAAATATGTTCAGGCATATTTCCAGTATGACTCAAAGAAGACCGGCGGTATCACGATAAGCCACCTTCGTTTCGGCGACAAACCCATCAAGAGCCCCTACTACATCAACAAGGCGGACTTCGTTGCCTGCCACAACCCCTCATATGTTGAAAAAGGCTTCAAGATGGTCAACGACGTTAAACCCGGCGGCGTGTTCCTTATCAACTGCCAGTGGAGCCCCGAGGAACTTTCAACAAAGCTCAACGCCGAGGCAAAACAGATTATAGCCAAAAACAACATTCAGCTTTATACAATCAACGCCATTGACCTTGCCGCGCAGATAGGCCTCGGCAAGCGCACAAACACCGTTCTTCAGTCCGCTTTCTTCTCACTTGCCAATGTTCTTCCCAAGGAAGAGGCAATCGGCTATATGAAAGAGAAAGCCCAGAAATTCATGAAGAAGGGCAAAGAAATCGTTGAAATGAACGAGAAGGCAATCGACGCGGGCGCGGACGCTCTTGTGAAGATTGACGTTCCCGCCGACTGGGCGAACGCAGTTGACACAGACGCTCCCGCAACCGAAAAAGGTCCCGCGAAGCTTGTCAAGATGGTTGACTCCATCATGAAGCCCGTAGGCAGCATGAACGGCGACTCCCTCCCCGTTTCTGCGTTTATGGATCACGTTGACGGCACCTTCGAACAGGGCGCTTCCGCTTATGAAAAGCGCGGCGTTGCCGTTACCGTTCCCGCCTGGGACGCAGAGAAGTGCGCGCAGTGCAACAAGTGCGCGTTCGTCTGCCCGCACGCGACAATCCGTCCCTTCGCTCTCAATGACGAGGAAGCGGCTGCCGCTCCCGCTCAGGCAAAATTCGCCGAAGGCAAAATCAAGGCAAAAGGCATGAAATACATCATGAGCGTTTCTCCCATGGATTGTATGGGATGCGGCGTATGTATCGGCGTATGCCCGACAGGCGCTCTCACAATGGTTCCCAGAGAGACTCAGGATGACCAGCAGCCCGTATTCGACTATATGGTTGAAAGCGTATCCGACAAGGGTATAGCGGGCACAGACGCCATCAGCAGCCAGTTCAGCAAGCCCCTGCTTGAGTTCTCGGGCTCCTGCGCGGGCTGCGCGGAAACCTCCTACGCGCGTCTTGTCACCCAGCTCTTCGGCGACAGAATGTATATCTCCAACGCAACGGGCTGTTCGTCCATCTGGGGCGGCCCCGCGGCAACATCACCCTACACCACCAACAAGGCGGGTCACGGCCCCGCATGGGCTAACTCCCTGTTTGAGGATAACGCCGAGCACGGCTACGGTATGTATCTCGGTCAGAACGCCATCCGCAACAGTCTTATAGAAAAGACCAAGGCACTCCTTGATGTTTACTGCACCGACGAAATCAAGGCAACCGCAAACGCTTACCTTGAAACAGTCAACGACGGCAAAGCCAATCAGGCGGCTACAGCGGCATTCGTCGCAGCTCTTGAAGACGGCATTGAAGACGGCTGCACCTGCCCCGGCTGCACACTCGCAAGGGAAATCCTCGCCGAGAAAGAATATCTCTCAAAGAAGAGCATCTGGATCTTCGGCGGCGACGGCTGGGCATACGACATCGGCTTCGGCGGTGTTGACCACGTTCTCGCTTCCGGCGAAGATGTAAACATTATGGTATTCGACACCGAGGTTTACTCCAACACCGGCGGTCAGGCATCCAAGGCGTCCAACATCGGCCAGGTCGCTCAGTTCGCCGCGGCGGGCAAAGCGATTGCGAAGAAGAGCCTTGCGGAAATCGCGATGAGCTACGGTTATGTCTATGTTGCTCAGATAGCCATGGGCGCTGACAACAACCAGACAATCAAAGCCATCACGGAAGCCGAAGCATATCCGGGTCCCTCAATCATCATCGCCTACGCCCCCTGCGAGATGCACTCCATCAAGGGCGGCATGGTCAACTGCCAGGCGGAGATGAAGAAGGCAGTTGCCTGCGGTTACTGGAATATGTTCCGCTACAATCCCGCTCTCAAGGCGGAGGGCAAGAACCCCTTCACCATCGACAGCAAGGAAGCAAGCGCGAGCTACCGCGACTTCATTATGAACGAGGCCCGTTACTCCTCACTTACCCGCTCCTTCCCCGAGCGCGCGGAGGAACTCTTCACCAAGGCAGAGAACACCGCGGTTGAGAGATATGACCACCTGCTTCGTCTCAAGGATCTCTACGCCCCCAAAGGCGAATAATTGAATTAACATTTAATCCCCGCCGTGAAAACGGCGGGGATTTGTGTTTTGGTTAAATCCTTGCGGATGTTCCCTGACAACGCCGCGTAGGGGCGGATATTATCCGCCCGCCAAGCCACCGCATAATCAGTTCAAAAATGTAGGGCACGGATTCTTCCGTGCCGCCTGTGTCAATGAGGAATGAGCAAGGAGTAATGAGAAATTAAGGGGCGCGAGCGCCGATATTACACCTCATCCGGGTTCGCTGCGCTCACCCACCTTTTTTCTCCGAAAACGGGCACCCTTTTGTCGCTTACGCGACATTTCCCCTGTCAGGGGAATAACCTCGAGGGGAAGGCTTTGTCCTCGCGGACTTCCTTGTTGCGGCGGGATTGGGGTGCGGGTCTCCGGTGGAGACCTCTGCCGAAGGCAGAAGCACCGACCGAGCCGGGAGGCGAGACCATCCCGCCCTACATTTACAAAAAGTTTCCGTCTGTAATAGCCCTCTCCAAGAACGGAGAGGGTGTCCCGAAGGGACGGGTGTGGCGATTATTTAATCGGCGCTTTGCGCGGACTCCTTCCGTCACGGTGTTGCGTTGCAACGCCGTGCCACCTGTCTCGCCTGCCGGCTCGGTCGGTGCTTCTGCCTTCGGCAGAGGTTCCCACCGGGAACCCGCACCCCCAATGGAGGAGGCCACGACGGACGGATTTTTTGAGGTAAACTTTGGACAGGACTGCTTAATATTAATTGTATATATTAATATTATGTGAAATAATGATATATTATCTTGAATATAAAATTTTATTGTGATAAACTTTTAAAAGATACTAAAATGGGGAGGTATGGGGATGATTCTCAACTCTTCGGGCGGGATAAGCGCGGATGAACTGCGCGGCGCGCTCGGAAAATCGCTTGAGGGCAAGGAACTAAAAAAGGTTCTTATTCTTCCGCCCGACTACACCCGTCTCTATTCAGGCGCGGGCAAAATAACCGCCGCCTACTATGATATTCTCAAGGACAAATGCGAAATCGACATTATGCCCGCCCTCGGCACTCACGAGCCGATGACGAGGGAGGAATGCCTCGCGTTTTTCGGCGAGGGCGTTCCCTTTGAGAAAATCATAGTCCACAACTGGCGCACCGATGTTGTAAAACTCGGCGAAGTGCCCGCTCAATTCGTAACCGAGGTTTCCGAAGGGCTTGTGACCGACAAAATAGATGTTGAGGTAAACCGCAGAATCGTAAACGGCGGCTACGACCTCATAATTTCAATCGGTCAGGTTGTGCCCCACGAGGTTGTGGGTATGGCGAACTACTCAAAAAACATTTTCGTCGGTTGCGGCGGAAGCAATATGATAAACTCCTCGCACATGCTCGGCGCCTTCTACGGACTTGAGCGGATTATGGGCAAGGACCACTCCCCCGTGCGCAAGGTTTTCGACTACGCGCAGGAGCATTATTTAAGCGACCTTCCGCTTATGTATGTGCTCACGGTAACAACGAACGAGGGCGATGAAACCTTCATTCACGGCTTATATATAGGCGACAAGCTCGGCAACCAGCGCTATCTTTTTGAACAGGCGGTTGAGATGAGTCAGAAACTGAATCTCATTCACCTCAAAACTCCGATAAAGAAAGCCGTTGTTTACCTTGACCCGCGGGAGTTCAAAAGCACCTGGCTCGGCAACAAGGCGGTCTACCGCACGAGAATGGCTATAGCCGACGGCGGCGAGCTTATAATTCTCGCCCCGGGAGTGAAAAAATTCGGCGAGGACGCGGCAAACGACGCGCTCATACGCAAATACGGCTATGTCGGGCGCGAAAAGGTGCTTGAACTTACAAACGCGAACGAGGATCTGCAGGCGAATCTCTCCGTTGCCGCCCACCTTATTCACGGCTCGTCGGACGGCAGATTTTCAATCACCTACTGCACCGAGTATTTAAGCGAAGAGGAAGTGCGAAACGCGAACTTCGGCTATATCCCCTATGCTGAAGCGGTTAAGAAATACAACCCCGAAACGCTTAAAGACGGCTGGTGCACTCTCGAAGACGGCGAGGAAATCTTTTATGTGAGCAACCCCGCTCTGGGTCTCTGGAGCGTTGACTGACAAATTAACAGAAAGGACTGTTTTTATATGAAAAAATCTGACATAGGTCTCATAGGTCTTGCGGTTATGGGCGAAAACCTTGTTATGAATATGGAGAGCAAGGGCTTCACCGTATCGGTTTACAACCGCACAACCGAAAAGGTTAAAAAATTCGTTGAAGGCAGAGCAAGCGGCAAAAACATCGTCGGCACATATTCGTTGCAGGAGCTTGTTGACTCGCTCGAAAAGCCCCGCAAGGTTATGATGATGATTAAGGCAGGCAAAGCCGTTGACGACACAATCGAGAGTCTTATCCCTCTGCTCGAGGAGGGCGACATCATCATTGACGGCGGCAACTCCCATTTTCCCGACACAATAAGACGCACCGAATATGTTGAAAGCAAAGGTCTTCTCTACATCGGCACGGGCGTTTCCGGCGGCGAGGAGGGCGCTCTCAAGGGTCCGAGTCTTATGCCCGGCGGCTCCGTAAAGGCGTGGGAGAGCGTAAAGCCCATTCTTCAGGCAATCTGCGCCAAGGTTGAGGACGGCTCCCCCTGCTGCGACTGGGTGGGCGAAAACGGCGCCGGTCACTTTGTGAAGATGGTTCACAACGGCATTGAATACGGCGATATGCAGCTTATATGCGAGGCGTACCAGTTAATGCGCGACCTGCTCGGTATGGGCGACGACGAAATGCGCGATGTTTTCGCGAAATGGAACGAGGGCGACCTCGACAGTTACCTTATTGAAATAACACGCGATATTCTCGGCTATAAAGACACCGACGGCGAGCCGATTGTTGAGAAAATTCTCGACACTGCGGGTCAGAAGGGCACCGGCAAATGGGCAAGCATCGCCGCCCTTGACGAGGGCGTGCCGCTAACGCTCATAGGCGAGGCCGTGTTCTCACGCTGCCTTTCGGCAATGAAAGAGGAAAGAGTCGGCGCCTCAAAGGTTCTTTCGGGCCCGAAGCCCGCTTTCGAAGGCGACAAAGCGCAGTTCATAAAGGATATAAAAGACGCTCTCTATGCCGCGAAAATCGTTTCATACGCCCAGGGCTATACCCTTATGAGGGCGGCGGCGAAAACATATAACTGGAATCTCAACTACGGCGGAATCGCGCTTATGTGGCGCGGCGGCTGTATTATCAGAAGCGTGTTCCTCGGCAAAATCAAGGAGGCGTACGACAGCAACCCCAACCTCACCAACCTTCTGCTCGACCCCTATTTCAAGGATATAATCGAAAAGGCGCAGGCGGGCTGGAGAAGAGTGTGCGCGGCGGCTATAGCCAACGGTATTCCCGTGCCCGCAATGACAACGGCTCTCGGCTATTTCGACGGCTACCGCTGTGAGAGACTGCCCGCGAACCTTCTTCAGGCGCAGAGAGACTACTTCGGCGCTCACACCTACGAACGCCTTGACGCGCCGAGAGGCGAATTCTTCCACACCAACTGGACAGGCGAGGGCGGCGACACCTTTGCCACACAATATAACGCCTGATTGAAAAGAGGTATTGTTATGCTTAACATCAAGAAAGATTACACCTGGGCTCTCGTTGTTCCCACAAGCATGGGCGTGCGCATCTGCCCGCCCGACGGCCAGCCCGTAGCGTCGAGCAACCTGTTTATGATGCAGGCGACCAGCGCGGAGACGAATGTTGCCAGCATTTCATCCTATCTCGGTCTGCCGGTAAAAGTACTTACCACCTTTGTTGAGGGCAGCCCGATTGCGGATTTCATAAAGCGCGACCTGCGCTCGAGAGGTATGGTATTTGAGGGCAAGGATGTTCCTCAGGGCGGGCCCTGGGGCTACCGCCACCAGTTCAACATAGCCGACAGCGGCTGCGGCTCACGCGGACCGAGAGTGTGCAACGACAGAGCCGGCGAGGTCGGCAGAACGCTCAACATAAACGATTTCGATGTTGACCGCATTTTCGGCAAAGAGGGAGTAGCCGTGCTCCACCTTTCGGGGCTTATAGGAGCGCTCTCGCCCGAAACCAGCAGATTCTGCCTTGAACTTGCGAGAGCGGCGAAAAAATACGGCACGCTCATCTCGTTCGATCTGAACTACCGCGCCACCTTCTGGAAAAACAGGGAGGAGGAGCTTCACGCAATATTCACCGAAATCGCCTCGCTCGCCGATATACTCGTAGGCAACGAGGAGGATTTCCAGCTCTGCCTCGGCATAAAAGGTCCCGATGCGGGCGGCAAGGATCTCGCTGCGAAAATCGACGGTTTCAAGGGTATGATTGACTGCGTGCGCGAGAGTTTCCCGAACGCTTCCGTTTACGCCACGACCCTTCGCCAGGTTGTAAACGCCAACACCCATCTCTGGGGCGCGATTATGTATTGCGACGGCGACTGGCAGGTTGTTGAGCCGCGTGAAATAAGAGTGCTTGACCGCATCGGCGGCGGCGACGGCTTTGTGGGCGGTATGCTTTACGCCATCCTTAAAGGCTGGGAGAGCGAAAAGTGGATTCAGTTCGGCTGGGCAACCGGCGCGCTCGCGACCACTTTCTTAACCGACTACGCGCAGCCCGCGGACGAGGATATGGTATGGAGCGTCTGGAGCGGCAACGCGAGAGTAAAAAGATAAAAATCAAGGGAGCGGAAAACCGCTCCCATTTTTCATTTCACGAAAAAACGGACCTGCGAATGCAAGTCCGTTGTTTTTGTTTTCAGCGATTACTGTTCAACTTCGTAAACGCTTACCTTTTTGCGGTCTCTGCCAAGGCGTTCGAATCTTACAGTGCCGTCAACCTTCGCGTAGAGAGTGTCATCAGAGCCGATGCCGACATTGGTGCCGGGATGGATGTGAGTGCCTCTCTGCCTTACAAGGATGTTGCCTGCAAGAACAAACTGACCGTCCGCTCTTTTAACGCCGAGACGCTTGGACTCGGAATCGCGGCCGTTACGGGTTGAACCCATACCTTTTTTATGAGCAAAAAGCTGAATGTTAACTTTAAGCATTACTGTACACCTCCGTAAATTACTTTGACTTTTCCGGGATACTGTTCCGAAATGTTTCTGAGATGGATTTCGAGCCCTCTGAGCACCGCCTGCACCGCTTGTGACGGGCGGGCGAGTTTTAACTCAAGCTTTCCGTCGCTCTCTTTGACAGACGCTTTTTCTTTGATGACATCGGTCACCGTATTCGCGGCCATATAAGCCGCCGATGAAACCGCGGCGCAGACTATATCTCTGCCCTCTTCATCAAAACCGGAATGTCCTTCCAGCGAGAATCCCGAAAGGTTTTCACCATCGATGAAAAATGTTGCGTTGATCATTAAGCGTTGATTGAAGAAATTTCAACCTTTGTGTAGGGCTGTCTGTGGCCCATCTTGCGTTTTTCGTTCTTCTTGGGTTTGTAAGTGAAAACTGTGATTTTCTTCGCTTTGCCGTTCTTTACGACCTTAGCGGTTACTGTTGCACCCTTGAGATAAGGAGTGCCGACGGAGATGCCGTCATCAGAGCCGATAGCAACAACATTGTCAAATGTGTAGTCGCTGTCTTCTTCAGCGTCAAGCTTCTCGATAAAAACAGTGTCGCCTGCTTCCACCTTGTACTGCTTTCCGCCGGTTTCGATAATTGCGTACATGGTTTTTCCATCCTTTTTTTTAGACTCGCTATTCAGGGGCAACATAAAGTTTTATGGGGGAGTTACCCCCGCCCGTAATAAGCGGCATGAAGAATTATAGCACAGCAGTCAAGCCGTGTCAAATACTTTTTTATTTTTATTATAATAAATTATTCTGTGCCTTCGCGGCGGTCAGCGTGTTTTCCATAAGCATTGTGATTGTCATGGGTCCTACGCCGCCGGGCACGGGTGTGATTTTTGAGCAGTGCGGAGCGACCTTTTCAAAATCAACATCGCCGCAGAGTTTGCCCTCGCTGTTTCTGTTCATTCCCACATCGATAACTACCGCGCCCTCTTTTACCATATCCTCAGTTACGATATCCGGCTTGCCGACGGCGGAAATGAGGATGTCCGCCTGCCTTGTAACGGACGGCAGATCAACGGTTTTAGAGTGGCAGACAGTGACTGTGGCGCTGTGATTCAAAAGGAGCATCGCCATCGGCTTGCCGACTATGTCGCTGCGCCCGATTATAACCGCGCGGCTGCCTTCGATTTTAACTCCCGAAAACTCGAGCATTCTGATTATTCCCGCGGGCGTGCAGGGAAGAATCTCCGTTCTGCCGAGCGATAACTTGCCGATATTTACCGGGTGGAAGCAGTCAACATCCTTTTCGGGCAGAATGGCGTCTATTACCGCCTGCTTGTCAATCTGCTTGGGCACGGGCATCTGGCAGAGAATTCCGTTTACCGATTTGTCCGCGTTGAGTTTATCTATCAGGGCAATAAGTTCCTCTGTTGTGGTTTCCTGAGGCAGGGCGTATTCGAGCGAGGTGATTCCTACATTCGCGCACGCCTTTTTCTTGTTATTGACATATACTCTCGACGCGGGGTCGTTGCCCACAATTATAACCGCGAGGCAGATTTCGACTCCCTTTTCCTTAAGCGACTCCACCTCTTTGCCGATGTGGGTGAGAGTAAACGCCTGTATTTCTTTTCCGTTTATAAGTTCCACGTCAGATATCCTCCTGAGGGTTTTCCGCTTCTTCGTCATCGGTTTCTTCGGCGGCTGGTTCTTCCTCAACCGCTTGAGTTATTTCTTCTTTCTCGGGGGTTTCCGCCTGCTCTTTTGCTTCGAGAGCCTGCTTTTTCAATTCCTCTTCGAGGAAATAATCCACACCGTCAATCGGCTTCGGATTCTTTGTGTATTTAATCCACAGTAATATAAGCGCGACGGCGCAGACAACGGCGAGAACAGCCGAAAGCAGCTGCGACGAGCGGATATTTGTGCCGGTTATATAGAGACTGTCTGTGCGCAGGCCTTCAACAACGGTTCTCTCCGCTCCGTACCACACTCCGTAGCACAGCGCCATCTGACCGCTGAATTTGCGGGCTTTTCTGCAGATGATATAGAGAATTACAAAGCCGATGAGGCACCAGAGCGACTCGTATAAAAATGTGGGGTGAACATAGCCCGTGGGGTTTACCTGTATGCCCCTCTCTGCGAACTCCGCCTGGTTGACAAGCAGGTATTCCTGCACTTTGGCGCTCCTCATACCCCAGGGCATATTGGTATTTGTGCCGAACGCCTCCTGGTTTGTGAAATTGCCCCATCTGCCGATTCCCTGCGCGAGCAGAAGACTCATCGCAATCATATCGAGCAGATTGAAGAAATTCATTTTGCGCACGCGGCAGACGATGTAGGCGGCGAGAACTCCGCCGATTACTCCGCCGTATATGGCGAGACCGCCCTCCCAGATTTTCGGGATGTCGGCGAGATGCTTGCCGTAATAATCCCACTGGAAAATAACATAGTAGAGACGGGCGCCGATTATTCCCGCGACAGTGCCGTAAATGAGCACATCAATCATTTTGTCAATGCTTATTTTCCACACCCACGCTCTTCTGCCGCCGAAAAGCACGGCGAGAGCGAAGCCGAACGCTATTATTACACCGTACCAGTGAATGGTCAGATGTCTGCCGAAAATGTCAAACTCGGCTAAAACCGAGGCGACATTGAAACTTATCTCGTGTGAAAAGCCCTTGAAAAATACGGTTGTGTAATCAGACATCTTTCTGCTCCTTATTGAGAGGATTGATAACCGAGAGAGCGCTGTATTCGTTCTTTAACTTGCGCAGTCTTTTGTTTGCGCGTTCAAGGGTAAGCGCCCTGCACGCCTCTATCTCCGCGAAGGGCTTATATCCCGCGAAATGCAGGTTCATAAGCAGATTGGAAACATCCTCAATGCTGTTATATTCCATAATCATTCTGCCGTAAAGCTTGCGCTTCGCGCGCTCGAACGCCTCGGGGTCAAGCCCGGTTTCAATCGCCCTGTCAACCGTTTCGCGAAGAATACGCGCGGTCTCTTCCGGGTCGCGGCTGGTGCCGCCGAGCATACATACCGAATAGCCGAAGCCGCTGAAGAACTCGGTCATAAAGCCCATATCGATAAGCTCCTGTCTGAGCAGGTCGTTATAGACCGGCGAGGTTTTTCCGAAGAGGGTTTCGAGCATAACCTCGGAGGCGATTTCATCCTCGATTGTAACCTCGGGCTGTTTCAAATCCTCCTTGTAGCCGAGCAGGAACTGCTTTTCCGCTATGCTGAGACTTTCCTCAATATATGTTTTTTCGGGCACGGGGCTCTCGGGCACAAACTTGCGCTCAATCTTTGAGCCGTTTGCCTTTTCAAGCTTTTCGTCGGCGATTTTCAACACCGCTTCGGTGTCGGCGTTGCCGCACACGCAAAGCACCATATTGTTTAGATTATAAAAGTTGTGATAGAGTTTATAGAGAAGGTCGGCATCGATTTCGGCAATGCTCTGCTGAGTGCCTGCTATGTCGATGCGCACGGGATGTTCTTTATAGAGGGCGCGCAGAAGGTTGAACATAACCTCCCAGTCCGCGAGATCCTGATACATCCTGATTTCCTGACCGATTATGCCCTGCTCCTTTTCAACCGTCTGCTGAGTGAAATAGGGCTTCTGCACAAAGTCGAGCAGTATGCCGAGCGATTCCTCAAAGTTTTCACTGCAGGAGAAAAGATAGGCGGTACGGTCAAATGATGTATAGGCGTTGGCTGACGCGCCTGTTTTCGCGAACTGCTCGAAGGCGTCAAGTTCCTCGCCCTCGAAAAGTTTGTGCTCGAGGAAGTGGGCAGTGCCCTCGGGAATGCTCTCGAACTCGCCCTTTTCGTTTTTTACATGGGTGTCAATCGAGCCGTATTTCGTGGCGAAAATGGCGTAGGTGGTTGAATAGCCGCTTTTGGGCATAACATAGATGTCAAGCCCGGATTTATGCTTTGCGTAAAAGACGCTGTCGCCGAGAAGTTCGTTTCTGAATTCCTTAATCTTCATTGTTTTCGCCCTCCTGTGTTTCGGCTGACAGCATATATACCGCCTCAAGACTCAGGCGCTTCGCCGCGGCGCAGACCTCGTCCTTTGTAACCTTTTCGAGTTTCGCAACCTTTTCCTCGGGGGTGACAAGTGTGTCGTCACAGACCTGCGCACCGTACCAGAGGCAGAGTTTCATCGGCTCGTCCATTGAGAGCCAGCGCTCGCGCATACCCATAAGGGAAGCCGCCATATCCTCGTCGGTGAAATCGCCGTCACGGATTGCCTGAAGCTGTTTGACAATTTCGGAGGTCGCCTTTTTCTCGTTTTCGGTGTCAATTCCGCAGTCGACGAACACAACGCCCTTGCGGATGTGAAGCTTTGCCCAGCAGTAGTAGCAGAGGCTGAGTTTTTCACGCACATTGAGGAAGAGTTTTGAATAGACATTGCCGCCGAAGAGGTCAATCATAAGAATTTCGGGATAGTGCATATCGTCTATATCGCTCATACCCGTGCGGAAACCGAGCACAAGTTTGCCCTGATTGACGGGGTATTTTTCCTCAACTCTGCGGAAAGCCCCCGCTTTCTTTCTGTATTCGGTTGTAATCTCCGCGGGCTCTCTATCGATTTTTGAGAAGCCCTTTTTGAAGATTTTCTCAACGCGCTTGCCGTCCGAGCTGCTGACGCAGGTTATCATTATTCTCGCCGACCTGAGAAGGTTCTGCCAGGCGTCGTAAATATCGTCGGGAGTTACCGCCTCGACCTCGGCGCGCTCGCCGTATCTGCTTTTGCCGTACGCCTCGTCCCTGCAGAGAATCTGCTCGCATCGCACGCCCGCGTAATAGCGCTTGTCGTTTATCTCCTCGTCAATGCGCTGAAGGAGAAGGCGCTTTTCCTCGGCGACGATGTCGCTGTTGAACTTTCCGTTTTTAAGGTCGGGTTCAAACAGCATTCCGCAGAGAAGGTCGGCGCACTCCGCGCTTATTTTTTCATCCTCCCCGAGAGCGAAGCGGTCGTCAATGCAGACAGTGCTCAGGGTGAGAAGCTGCGCCTCGCCCGATTTGATGACGGACGCGCCCACACTCGCCCCGTAAAGTTCGCTCAGCCTGCTGTTGAGCATAACGAAATCGGGGTATTTTTTGCAGGAGTGCTTGAGCACGTTGATAAGCAGAGCGTTGGCGCTCAGATTTGTGCTCATAGGCAGAGCCATTGTGACCGCTATGCTGCTGGTTTTGAAGCGGTCGGTCTGCACGGCGTACAGTCTTACGCCCTCTGAAAGAGTTTTTACAGCCGCCATAATTTCATTCCCTTCCTGTTTTGATTTAGGGGTTAAATATCGTTTTCAACCAGGTTTTCGTAACTTTCGCGTTTAACAACAATTCTCGCCTCGCCGTCCTTTACCATAACAACGGGCGGGCGGGGAATTCTGTTGTAGTTTGAAGCCATTGAATAGTTGTAGGCGCCGGTTGAGAGCACCGCGACGATGTCGCCGGGTTTAACGGGCTGAACGGGCGTGTTCTCCTGAATGAGGTCTCCGCTTTCACAGCACTTGCCCGCGAGAGTGATTGTAGCGCTTCGCTCCTCGTTCGCCTTGCCGGCGGCTACGATTTCGTAATCCGCCTGATAGAGAATATAGCGCGGGTTGTCGCCCATACCGCCGTCAATCGAAACATAGGTGCGTATGCCGGGTATTGTTTTGACAGCGCCCGCGGTGTAGAGAGTGATGCCCGCGGCGCCCACTATCGCTCTGCCCGGCTCTATGAGAATGAAGGGCACGGGAAGACTGAGCTCGGAGCATTTGCTCTTAACCCTTTCGCTTACCGCCTTCATAAAATCGCCGAAGGGCCTGGGTGTGTCTGTTTCGAGATATTTTATGCCGAAGCCGCCGCCCAGATCGAGCTCGGAGAGCGTCACGCCCGTTTCCGCTTTTATCTGCGAATAGAAGTTGAGCATAACCTCCGCCGCTTCGACAAAGGGGTTAATTTCAAAAATCTGCGAGCCGATGTGGCAGTGAAGACCGACAAGCTCAAGGTTTTCGTGAGTGAGGGCGAATTTGACCGCCTCAAGCGCCTCCCCCGTTTCAAGGGCAAAGCCGAATTTTGAGTCAATCTGACCTGTCTTTATAAAATCGTGGGTGTGAGCGTCAATGCCGGGCTTAATACGCAGAAGCACCGCCTGCTTTTTGCCCGCGTTTTTCGCGATACCGTCCAGCGTGACAAGTTCGGTGATATTGTCGGCGATTATTCTGCCGACACCCGCCTGCACCGCCTGATTGAGTTCATCGGCAGTTTTGTTGTTGCCGTGAAAATAGATTTTTTCGGCGGGGAAACCCGCGCTCAGGGCTGTATAGAGTTCACCGCCCGACACAACATCGAGACCGAGCCCCTCATCCCTGCATATACGGCACATCTCCTTGCAGCAGAACGCCTTTGAGGCGTAGAGCACAAGGCCGTTTCCGCCGTAATTGTCGTTTATGGAATTGACAAAATCGCGGCAGTTCTTTCTTATCTGCCCCTCGTCAAAAACATAGGCGGGCGTGCCGTAGGTGTTCGCGAGGTCAAGCGTATCGGCTCCGCCGATTGTAAGATGACCTTTCTCATTTACCGAAATACAATCCGAAACAAACATTGTTTCTCTCCTCTCCTTTTTATTCCCCTCTTTCATCTATACACACACTTTATTGCAGAGATTTTTCTATTATCTCTTTAAGCCTGTCCGCGCCGAGACCCGTAACGGATGAAAACTCGATTTTTTCGCAGTTGCCGTAAGCGGAAAGTTCCCCTTTGAGCGCTTCGCGGCGGTTGAGGGTTTCCGTTTTGTTGAGTTTATCGCTCTTTGTGAGGGCAATAGCGAAATTATAGCCGTTGTCACGAAGATAGTCGAGCATAGTTATATCGTCTTTTGTGGGCGGATGGCGCATATCCACAAGCAGAATCACAAGGCGGATATCCCTGCCCGTTCTGAAATAGCTTTCCATAAGCGATGCCCAGCGCTTTTTTTCGCTGTCGTTTCGCTTGGCGTAACCGTAGCCGGGAAGGTCGGCGAAAACCGCGCCGTCGCCCTTGTAAAAATTGATTGTTACCGTTTTGCCCGGCACGGAACTGACTCTCGCCAGATTCTTACGGTTGAAAAGCTTATTGATAAGCGAGGACTTGCCCACATTCGAACGTCCCGCGAACACGATTTCGGGCATTGTTGAAGGCTTCAGCTGCCCCGCCGTGCCGAAGGATTCGCTGTATTCTATAATGTCAAATCTCATTTTTTCCTCACTGCGTCATACGGGCGCCCTTGCCGTTTTTCTTTTCGGGAATGTGCGTTTCAACGATTCTTTCGCCCTCGGGCGCGAGATAGTCGCTGTTCGCGAACGCCTCGCTCCATACGGATTCCACGGTTGATACGGGCACAAATTCCACATTCGATTTAACCGCGGGGTCAACCTCGTCAAGGTCGGAAATATTGTCTGTGGGAATAATCACTTTTTTGATGCCCGAGCGGTACGCGGCCATTGATTTTTCTTTGAGACCGCCTATGGGAAGCACTCTGCCTCTCAAGGTGATTTCGCCTGTCATCGCTATATCGCCGCGCACCTTCGCGTTGCTGAGCGCGGAGACAAGAGCCGTGGTTATGGTGACGCCCGCCGAGGGACCGTCCTTGGGCACGGCGCCCTCGGGGAAATGAAGGTGAATATCCTTGCTCTTGTAAAAATCGGGGTCTATGTTGAGTTTTTTCGACCTTGCCCTTATGCAGCTGAGAGCCGCCTTTGCGCTCTCCTGCATAACATTGCCGAGTGAGCCGGTAAGTTCAAGCTTGCCGCTGCCGTCGAGTACCGCGCACTCAACAGTGAGCATTTCGCCGCCTACCGTTGTCCACGCGAGGCCGTTCACGGCTCCCACCCTGTCAACGAGGAGAGAGGAATCGGGCTTGTATTTGACAGAGCCGAGAATCTCCTGAAGGTTTTCGGGCTTTATTGTCATCTTTGTTCCGCCGTTCGCGACATTCACAGCCGCCTTGCGGCATACGGCGGCAATCTTCTGCTCGAGCAGGCGTACGCCCGCCTCTCTTGTGTAGCCGTCGATGATTGCTCTTAAAGCGGCATCGGTTATGCGCAGGTCGGACGCCTTGAGCCCGTGGCGCTTCATCTGCTTTTTGATGAGATGCCTTTTCGCTATCTGGAACTTCTCCTCAGCCGTGTAGCTGCCGAGTTCGATTATTTCCATTCTGTCAAGCAGCGGCTCGGGAATGTTGTCGCGTATATTCGCGGTTGTTATGAAAAGCACTTTGCTCAAATCAAAGGGCAGTTCTATGTAGTGGTCGCGGAAGGAGTTGTTCTGCTCGGGGTCGAGTACCTCAAGCAGAGCCGAAGTGGGGTCGCCCTTGTAATCGGACGAAAGTTTGTCAACCTCGTCAAGCAGAATGAGCGGATTTGATGTGCCCGCCTTCTGCACCGCGTCGATTATTCTGCCGGGCATTGAGCCGATGTATGTTTTGCGGTGGCCTCTTATTTCCGCCTCATCTTTGACGCCGCCGAGCGACACGCGCACATATTTCCTGCCCATGGCGTCCGCTATGGAGCGCGCCACAGAGGTTTTGCCCACACCGGGAGGGCCCGCGAGGCAGATAATCTGACCCGTGATATCGGGTGAAAGCTTGCGCACGGCAAGCAGTTCAATTATTCTGTCCTTTACCTTCTCAAGGCCGTAGTGGTCGTTGTCAAGCACCTTTCTCGCGTGGGTGAGGTTGAGGTTGTCCTTTGAACAGATGCCCCACGGAAGGGCGAGCACCGCTTCTATGTAGTTGCGCTCAACCGCCGCCTCGGGCGACTGGGGAGAGTACTTTTCAAGACGGGCGCAGGATTTGAAGAGTTTCTGCTTTACCTCATCGGGGGCTTTAAGGTCATAAATCTTCTCCCTGAACGAGGCGGTTTCGTCCTCATCGGTGTTGCCTAACTCCTCGTTGATGGCGCGGATCTGTTCGTGCAGATAATACTCTCTCTGATTTTCGTCAATGCGGTCCTGCACCTTGTTCTGTATTTCCATTTCAAGGCCGAGCAGTTCTATTTCACGCTCAAGCAGAACGCACATATCCTCAAGGCGTTTTACGGGGCTCAGATTTTCGAGAATAATCTGCCTGTCCTGATACTCGAGCATAATGTTGCCCGCTATAAAATCGGCGAGTTTGCCGGGATTAGTCTCGCGCATGACTGTTGTGTTTATATCCTGCGGAAGCTGAGGCGCGACATTGCCGTAAACGTCGAACAGTTCCTTGGTATGGCGCACAAGCGCTTCGATATAGGACTTTGAAACGCCCCTTATGGCGCGCTCCGCCAACGGCTCGCACAACGCGAGCGGGGAACGGCGTTCGTTGATTATTTCGCAGAGTTTTGCCCTGCGAACGCCCTCGACCGCCACCTTGACGGGTCCGTTTTCACGGTTTGAGATTTTGAGAATCTGCGACACGGTGGCGATGACGCCGTATTTATAGAGGTCGCTCTGCTTAGGTTCCTCAACGCCTATATCCTTCTGAGCCACAAGAAAAATCTCGCGACTTGTGCTGTTCATGGCGTTATACACGGCGGCTACGGATTTCGGTCTGCCCACATCAAAATGCAGGAACATACCCGGGAACACAACAAGCCCCCTGAGCGCCACCATCGGTAATATTTTGTTTTTTTCGGTTGCTTCTGACATTGCCTTTTCCTTTCAAATATATAAAAATACAGTAATTTTAAAGTAGTGAAAATTAATTATATATTAATTTATTAGTATCGTCAATACTAAAAAAACAAAAAGACGGTCATAAGACCGTCCGTATAATGCCGCGGCTACGCTTTCGGATTGGAGTCGAGCACCCGTTTAATGAGCGCTTCGAGTTCCTCAAGACTTTCAAGTTTGCCTATCTCATTGCGGAACGACGCGGCACCGCGGATATCGCGGATATACCAGGCGGCGTGCTTTCTCGCCTCACGCATTCCTATATAGGTTCCCTTGTAATCGCAAAGGCGCTCTATGTGGCACAACATAACCGCCATACGCTCATCAAGAGGCGGCTCGGGCAGAATAACGCCGTTTTTGAGATATTCGTTTATCTGCGAAAAAACCCATGGTCTGCCGAGCGCTCCCCTGCCCACCATAACAAGGTCGCAGCCGGTGTATTCAAACATTTCCTCTGCGCTCACCGCGCTGTCCACATCGCCGTTTCCTATTACCGGGATTGAGAGAGCGGACTTGATTTCCTTTATAATATCCCTGTTGACGGGAGGGGCGTACATCTGCATTCTCGTTCTGCCGTGAACGGTTACGGCGCACGCTCCCGCCTGTTCGGCGAGAAGGGCTATATCACGGGCGTTTATGTGCTCAGCATCCCAGCCGGAGCGCATTTTTACGGTTACGGGAAGGTCGGTCGCTTTTACAACCGCCTCAACGATTTTCCCCGCGAGATCCGGGTTCTTCATAAGAGCCGCTCCGTTGCCGCTGCCCGAAATTTTCGGGGCGGGACAGCCCATATTTATATCGACTATGTCACAGCCGCAATTTGTCGCCTTTACGGCGGCCGCCGCCATTGTGGCGGGGTCGGAGCCGAAAATCTGAATCGCGGCGGGTCTTTCCTTATCCGACAGCACCATGAGGGCGTCGGACTTTCTGTCGTGCATGGCGACTCCTTTTGAGCTCACCATTTCGCTCTCGACATAAGCCGCCCCGTATTCAACACAGAGTTCGCGGAATGCCATATCGGCAACGCCCGCCATAGGCGCGAGCGCGGCGTATCCGTTTATTTTGACATTGCCGATTTTCATTCGCGTTGACTCCTTTCTTACCGTTTACGCACTGTATATTAGCACAAAGAAAAAATAAATACAACTTTTATTCAAAAAAAGGTGTAAAGAACCGATTTTTATGATATAATGATTTTTTGAGGTGATCCGGATGAAACTGCTCGTTATTGACGGCAACAGTATTCTCAACCGCGCTTTTTACGGAATAAAACTTCTGACTACCAAGGACGGCCGCTACACGAACGCCGTTTACGGTTTTATGAATATTCTTCTGCGCCTTAAAGAGGAGACGCAGCCCGACGCGGTGGCTGTCGCCTTTGACCTCAAAGCGCCGACCTTCCGCCACGAGATGTATTCGGGCTACAAGGCGAACAGAAAGGGTATGCCCGACGAGCTCGCCCAGCAGCTTGAGCCGCTCAAGAACCTGCTTCACGCTCTCGGCTACAAAACAGTATCGCTCGAGGGCTGGGAGGCGGACGACATACTCGGCACCCTCTCCGCCGCCTGCCCCGATGACGGCTTCTGCTATATCGCCACGGGCGACCGCGACTCGCTCCAGCTTGTGGGCGAAAAGGTAAATGTTCTGCTCGCCTCAACAAAGATGGGCAGACCGCAGACGGTCAAATATGACGCGGACAAAATCAAAGAGGAATATCTTGTTGAGCCGAAGGGGCTCATTGACATAAAAGCCCTTATGGGCGACAGTTCAGACTGCATACCCGGCGTTGCGGGTATAGGTCAGAAAACGGCGGGCGATCTTGTAAGCAGATTCGGCTCCGTGGAAAGCATATACGAAAGCCTCGAAACCCTTGATATAAAAGACTCCGTGCGCTCAAAACTCGCCGCCGACAAAGATATGGCGTTTCTCAGCAAAACGCTCGGAACAATCCGCCTTGACGCTCCCGTTGACACGGATTATTCGCACTACATCCCCTCCGCTCCCGACACGCGGGCGGTGACGGCTATAATGAGCGACCTTGAGATGTACAAACTCCTTGAAAAACTGAATCTTCCGCACGCTGAAATAACGGAAAAAGCGCAGGAAAAAGAGGAGAAAAAACTCAACCTCACCTGCTTCGAATCCGATGACACACAACTGCTTTTAAACGGCTTCAAAAAGAGCGGGGAAGCGTATTTCATACTCGATGACGGCGTGTTTTATTTCGCGCACGAAAACGGGGTCTGCACCGTATCGCCTATGAATCTTCTCTATATGAATTTCTGCGAGGATTTTCTTTTTGATAAGGATTTCAGAAAATATACATACAATTCAAAAGCCGTCTTCCGCTTCGCGCTCGAAAACGGACTTGAAGCCAACAATATATGCGGCGACGCCATGCTCAGCGCCTATATTCTCAACCCGTCCTCGGGCAATTATGACGCCGACAGAATCATTTTCGAATATCTGAAAACCGAAAAACCGCAAGACGCGGAAAGGTGTGTTTTCATTGCCGCCTGCCTGCCCTCACTGTTTGAGATCCTCGAAAAGAATGTGGAGGAAAACGCTCAGAGACGGCTGCTCGATGAGATTGAACTGCCTCTCGCCAAGGTGCTCTCCTCAATGGAATATGAGGGCTTTGAGGTTGACAGAAAGGGCATTTACGAATTCGGTCAGATGCTCGACACACGCATTGAAAAACTGGTTGAAAAGATATATGAACAGACGGGCTGCGAGTTCAACATAAACTCCCCTAAACAGCTCGGCGAGGCGCTTTTCGAGAAGATGGGAATACCCGCAAAAAAGAAGACGAAGAGCGGCTATTCCACAAGCGCCGATGTGCTCGAGGAGCTCGCGGACGACTACCCGGTTGTTGCCGACATTCTCGAATACCGCACCTATACAAAGTTAAAATCCACCTACTGCGACGGACTTATAAAGGCGATCGCCTCCGACGGCAGAATTCACTCGACTCTGAACCAGACCGAAACAAGAACGGGGCGTATTTCCTCAACCGAACCGAATCTTCAGAACATTCCCGTGCGCTCGGAACTCGGCAGGGAGATGCGCAAATTCTTCAGGGCGAAAAACGGATGCGAACTGATTGACGCGGACTATTCGCAGATTGAACTCAGGGTGCTTGCTCACACGGCGAACGATAAAAATATGATAAAAGCGTTCAACGACGGCACGGATATTCACGCCGTTACCGCCTCACAGGTTTTCAATATGCCGCTTGAAATGGTCACTCCCCTTATGCGTTCAAGGGCGAAGGCGGTAAATTTCGGCATAGTCTACGGCATAGGCGCCTTCTCGCTCGCGAAGGATATAGGCGTTACGAGAGCCGAGGCGGACAGTTACATAAAGGGTTATCTCGCGAATTTCAGCGGGGTGGCGAAATATATGACGGACATAGTCGAAAAAGCGAAAAAGGACGGCTATGTTGAAACGATGTTCGCGCGCAGGCGCTATCTGCCCGAACTCTCCTCGTCAAACCACATGCTTCGCGCTTTCGGCGAAAGAGTCGCCCTCAATATGCCCATACAGGGCACAAGCGCGGATATAATTAAAATCGCGATGGTTCGCGTTTACGAGCGGCTGAAAAAGCAGTGTCTCAGGGCAAAACTCATTATGCAGGTGCACGATGAACTTATAATTGAAGCGCCGCTTGACGAGGTGCAGGAGGCGGGAAAAATCCTCAAAGAGGAAATGGAAAACGCCGTCAATTTAAGGGTCAAACTCGAGGCGGATGTTGGCACGGGCAAAACCTGGTATGACGCGAAGGGCTGATTATGGAATATGAAATAGTGCCGATGAAAAAGGAGCACATAAGCGGCATTGAAGCGCTCGAAAAGGAGTGCTTCGCCAATCCTTGGAACCGCAGGGATATTGAGGCGCAGCTTAAAAACATAAACGCCCATTTTCTTGCCGCCGTGAGCGAAAAAGAGGTAATCGGCTACCTGGGGATTTACGAATATTTTGAAAGCTGCGAAATGGCCAATCTCGCCGTTTCGGCGCCTTACAGAAGGCAGGGTATAGCGAGGGCGCTCGTTGAAAAAGCGATTGAAAACGCCGTTTTTCGGGGGTGCGATTATATAACTCTCGAGGTGCGCAAATCGAACGCTCCCGCCCTTAACCTCTACCATTCAATGGGCTTTGAACAGGCGGGCTTGCGCAAAAGTTTTTACACAAATCCCGAGGAAGACGCAATAATAATGACAAAGTATTTCAAGGAGAAAAAATGAAAATTCTCG
Source organism: Clostridiaceae bacterium (assembly GCA_016285645.1). Classification (GTDB taxonomy): domain Bacteria; phylum Bacillota; class Clostridia; order Oscillospirales; family Acutalibacteraceae; genus CAG-177. The sequence goes on from JAEERC010000048.1 coordinate 29,457, forward strand.
CTATAGAATCATCCTGCGACGAGACCGCCGCAGCCGTTGTTGAGGACGGCAGAAAAGTGCTTTCAAACTCCGTCGCCACGCAGATAAAAGAGCACATTGTTTACGGCGGCGTAGTGCCCGAAATCGCGAGCCGTATGCACGCTGAGGCGATATGCCCGGTTGTTGAAAAGGCGCTTGACGACGCGGGTGTGACCTTCGGCGGCATTGACGCAATAGGTGTCACCTACGCGCCCGGACTTATAGGCGCTCTTCTTGTGGGCGTAAACTACGCTAAAGGGCTTTCGCTCTCAACGGGTCTGCCGCTTATTCCCGTTCATCACCTGCGCTCGCACATCGCTTCAAATTACATAACCTCCCCCGCTCTTGAGCCGCCGTTTCTCTGCCTTGTTGTTTCGGGCGGTCACAGCCACATAGTCGAGGTGAAGGACTACACGAGGTTTTCGGTTATAGGTCTCACCCGTGATGACGCGGCGGGCGAGTGTATGGACAAGGCGGCGCGCGCGCTCGGGCTCGATTACCCCGGCGGAGTGAATCTTGACAGAGTATCAACTGACGGCAATCCCGACGCCTTTAAATTCCCGAGGCCGAAGGTTGACGGAAGCGATTACGATTTCAGTTTTTCGGGGCTCAAAACAGCGGCTGTCAATCTTATACATAACGCTTCTCAGAAGGGCGAAACCCTTGATACAGCCGACTTCGGCGCCTCATACATAAACGCTGTTACGAATTGTCTTTGTGAGAACACGGTAAAAGCGGCAAAGGATTACGGCTACAAAAGAATAGTGCTCGCGGGCGGGGTTTCCGCCAACTCGAGGTTAAGAGAAAAGATGAAGGAAATCTGCCTTCAGAACAAATGGGAACTGTTTATGCCGGAACTTAAATACTGCGGTGACAACGCCGCTATGGTCGGCTCGCAGGCATACTATGAATATCTTTCGGGCAATGTCGCCTCCCTCTCGCTCAACGCCTACGCCACAATGCCGATTGACGAGCAGCGAAATTAAATTTAAGTTGACATAACATCAAAAAAAAGATATAATTGTTCTGTTATTTTTATACCTTAATAAAGGAGTAACAATATGGAAAACTACACCACCAACAAAAGCGTATTATCCTGGATTGAGGATAAGGTCGCTCTTGTAAAACCCGACAACATCGTCTGGATTGACGGCACAAACGAGCAGATTGAGGCTCTGCGCGCAGAGGGCTGCAGCACGGGCGAAATGATCAAGCTCAACCAGGAGCTTCTTCCCGACTGCTATCTTCACCGCACCGCGGTAAATGACGTTGCCCGCGTTGAGGCAAGAACATTCATCTGCACAAAAACAAAGGCCGAAGCAGGCCCCACAAACAACTGGATGGAGCCCGGCGCCGCTTATGAAATGCTCTATGACATCGCCCGCGACAGCTACAAGGGCAGAACAATGTATGTCATCCCCTATTCAATGGGTCCCGTCGGCTCAAAGTTCTCAAAGATAGGCATCGAGCTTACCGACTCCATTTATGTTGTTCTCAATATGGCGATTATGACCAGAACCGGTCTTGATGTTCTCAAGGCGCTCGGCGACAGCGACGACTGGGTTCGCGGCCTTCACTGCAAGTGCCAGATAGACCCCGAAAAGCGCTACATCTGCCAGTTCCCGCAGGACAACACGATTATTTCCGTAAACTCCGGTTACGGCGGAAACGTGCTTCTCGGCAAAAAGTGCTTCGCTCTCCGTATTGCCTCCTATCAGGGCTGGAAAGAGGGCTGGCAGGCAGAGCATATGCTCATCCTCGGTCTGAAGAAGCCCGACGGTCAGATAAGATATATCTGCGCCGCATTCCCCTCAGCCTGCGGCAAGACCAACCTCGCAATGCTTATTCCCCCCGAGGGATACAAGAAGAACGGCTATGAAGTATGGACAGTAGGCGACGACATCTCCTGGATCCGCAAGGGTCCCGACGGCAGACTTTACGCCATCAACCCCGAAAACGGCTTCTTCGGCGTCGCTCCCGGCACAAACGAAAAATCGAACCCGAACGCTCTCGCGGCAACAAAGAAGGGCACGATTTTCACCAATGTCTGCCACAATCTCGACAACAATACGGTATGGTGGGAAAAACTTGACAACAACCCGCCCACAAACGCGATAGACTGGAAGGGCAACCCCTGGAACGGCAGCAACGCCACAGAGCCCGGCGCCAACCCGAACAGCAGATTCACCGCTCCCGCGAAGAACTGCCCCTGCATAAGCGACCAGTTCGAAAATCCGGACGGCGTGCCGATAAGCGCGATTCTTTTCGGCGGCAGACGTGCGAAACTCGCTCCCCTTGTTTACCAGTCAAGAGACTGGAACCACGGTGTGTTCGTAGGTTCAATCATGTCGTCCGAAACAACGGCGGCGGCTACCGGCGCGGTAGGCGTTGTAAGACGCGATCCCATGGCTATGCTTCCCTTCTGCGGCTATGATATGGCTGAATACTGGAAGCACTGGATAAAGATAGGCGAAGGTCTCGACCCCGAGAAAGCCCCCAAGATTTTCAACGTCAACTGGTTCCGCAAGGACGACGAAGGCAACTTCCTGTGGCCCGGCTACGGCGACAACCTCCGTGTTCTTGACTGGATTATCGACCGCTGCGAAGGCAAGGTTGACGCGGACGAGACGGCTATCGGCTATGTTCCCAAGGCGGAGGACATCAACCTCGAAGGCATTGAGGACGAGGTAAGCGACGCTCAGCTTAAAGAAATCCTCACTGTTGACAAGAACCTCTGGAAAGAGGAAGTTGACGGAATCACCGAGTTCTACAAGAAGTTTACGGACTTCGGTTCAACCATTCCCGCCGAAATTCTCGCAGAGTTTGAAACTCTCAAGAAAAACGTTCAGTAAAAGCATACGCTCCGCGCCTTCGGGCACGGAGCGTTTTATTATTAATAACATTATAAAAACGGCTTGCGGAATATTCCGCAAGCCGTCTTGTTATTCTGTTCAGTTCTTGCCCTTGATGATGTCGTCGAGCATCTCATAGAACTGCGCGGCGTCTGCCGGTGTGCTTTCCGCAACGGGCTTGGGAGCCGCGGGCTTCTCCTCGGGCTTGAAATCGGGAACCGAGGGAGCGGCGGGAGCGCCGAATGAGGGAATAGCCGGTGAAGCAGCCGGGCGGGGTTCAGCGGGAGCTACGGGACCCGAGGGAGCAACTTTCTCAACAAGAGTGGGTGCCTCGGTTGTTACGGAAGCGAACATATTGTTTGCCGCCGCAACAGCGGGATCTACCTTAACCTTTTCAAAGCCGGTGGCTATAACGGTGATGATCATCTCGTCGTCAAGGTCGGGATCGAACGCGATACCCCAGGTGATGTTCGCGTCGGGATGCGCTTCCTTGGTGATGATTTCAGCCGCGAGTTCAACTTCCTCAAGGTCAACATTGGAGGAAGCGGTAATGCTGATGATAACGCCCTTGGCGCCGTTGATTTCGGTTTCAAGCAGCGGGCTGGAAACTGCCATCTGAGCGGCAACCTCCGCCTTGTCCTTGCCCTTCGCTCTGCCAACGCCCATATGAGCGAGGCCTGCGTCCTTCATTACGCTGGAAACATCGGCGAAGTCGAGGTTGATGAAGCCGGGAACCTTGATGAGCTCGGAAATGCTCTTTACGCCTTGAAGAAGAACCTCATCCGCCTCCGCGAACGCTTCGGCTATGGTCTTTTTCTTCTCATCGCGGGAGTGAAGTCTGTCATTGGGGATAACTATAAGGCTGTCAACATGCTCCGCGAGAGCGTCAACACCCTCCTGAGCGAGCTTCGCTCTTCTGGGGCCTTCAAATTTGAAGGGCTTTGTAACAACGCCTACGGTGAGGCAGCCGAGTTCCTTGGCAATCTGAGCGATTACGGGAGCGGCGCCTGTGCCTGTGCCGCCGCCCATACCTGCGGTGATGAATACCATATCGGTACCCTTGAGGGCGTCCGCTATAACATCGCGGCTTTCATCCGCGGCTTTCGCGCCGATTTCGGGCTTGCCGCCCGCGCCCATACCGTGTGTGGATTTTTCGCCTATCTGAATTTTGTGAGTTGCCTGTGAGTGAATAAGCACCTGCTTGTCTGTGTTGATGGCGATGAATTCAGCGCCGAGAACACCTGAGCTTATCATACGGTTTACGGCGTTTCCGCCACCGCCGCCTACACCGATAACTTTAATCTGTACGGTGCTTTCAAAATCGTTGTCAATTTCAAATGCCATACTTTATGACCTCCATAATATTCTCTTGCGGTATTACATTATATAACAGGCTAATTTTAACACAATAAAAGTAAAAAAACAAGAACAAATTGTAAATTATTGCGCCGATACAGCCAGTTTTATGTCTTTTTAACAAAAAGAGGCCGCTTATCTGTTAATAATCATCTTCATTGTCATAATCATAATAACTATTCTCGTTGTAATCGCTGCCATAATCATTCTCCTCTTCATTTTTTTCTCCGCCTTCTTCTTCGGGCGGGTTTTCGGTTTGTGTTTCTTCTTCGGGAACGCTGCCGTCATCAAACTTATCCGGTTCAAAATACGCTTTTTTATCTATAGTAAGGTCGATTGTGCCCTTCTCGGTTTCGCTTATGCGGCTCTCCTGGGCTATGACTTTCGCGCCCAGTTCTATCTTGCCCGCGAGGTTTACAGCCGCGCCGAGTTTCATCATAATACGCCCTTCATACACCACGCGCACGTCGTTTAAATCCGTAAGGTCTATGTAATCGATGCCCGAAAGGATGCCTTCATCCTCGAGCTCCGCTATAATCTGGGTTATGTATTCGGGTATTTTCTCTTTCCTGTCCGCCGTTTCATCGGATGCGGTTTCTTTTTTGCCTGTTTCATCCTCTGTTTTATATGAGAGGATTTCACCTCCCGCCGCGGAAACCGGCGCGGGGGCTTTTATGAGCGTTGCCGAAGCGGGCACTTCGCCGCTCGATTTGAGTATTTTAAGATTCTCGTTGAGAATGAGGCAGTCGTTCTGCCCCTCGGGTTGAAGTGCTATTTTTTCGGTCGCCTTATCCGCCGTTATGGTAATTCTCGAGGGAAGGTGCCTTGTTATTTTGGTGTTGACCATATAGGGCAGTTTCGCTTCGAGAACCTGCTCCGCCTTTTCGTAGTCGGCGAAAAGTATGTTGTCGCCCACTCTTATAGGGCAGGCGTCGATAATTTCCTGACTTGTGTAGGGAACATAGCTTCTTACTGAAACGGTTCTGACCTTCATCACATTGAAAACAACTACCGGAACGGCAACAAGGAGAACAACAAGAATAAACCCGGCAAAAACAATCATTTTGCGGATTTTTCTTTTACGTCTTAACTTTGCCCTGTTCCGGGCGCGCTCCTCTTCATAGGTGAGCGGCGCCGCGCTGTCATTTTTACGGGATAAAGCCATTGGTTTTCCTTTTTCCGATTTGATTATTTTACGATTTCACAAAGCACGCCGTATATTCTCTGTGAGGCGTCCGTCACAGCCATATCTTTCGCGTTTCTGCCGATTTCCTCAAGTTTTTCGCGGTCCGAGAGAAGGTCGTTTACCGCGTCCGTCAGAGTCTGAACGCTGAGATTTTTCTCCTCAAGAATAATCGCGGCGTTTCTGTTTACAAGCGCCATGGCGTTGTGATACTGGTGGTTTTCCGCCACATAGGGAGAGGGAATGAGGATTGACGGTTTGCCGAGCGCCTGAATCTCGCTCAGACTGCTCGCGCCCGCCCTGCATATAACAAGATCCGCGGCGGGAAGGCACTTGGGAACATCGACATATTCGGTGATTGTTATGTGGTCGTTTTCCTTGAGGTCAACGCCCTGCTCCTCGAGTTTCTGAGCAAAACCGGTTCCGCCCTTGCCCGTGGCGTGGATGAAAACGCAGTCCTTCGCCTGATACTTATTCTTTATCATACCGAAAACGGCGTCGTTTACGGGTTTAGCGCCGAGCGAACCGCCCATTGAAAGCACAAGCGGTCTCTCATCAAGCCCGAGCGCCCTGCGGCTCTCCTCCTTTGAGGCGGTGAGAATCTCGCCCCTTATGGGAAGGCCCGTAACAACGGGTTTGTTTTTCGGCTGCATATATTTTTCCGCGTCGCCGACGGTGAGCATTACCCTGTCAACATCCTTCGCAAGTGCCTTGTTTGTAACGCCCGGGAAGGCGTTCTGCTCGTGTATGGCTGTGGGCACACCCATTTTTGCCGCCACCCTGAGCACGGGGCCGCTGACATAGCCGCCGAAGCCGACAACGAGGTCGGGTTTAAAATCCTTTATTATCTTTTTTGCCTGCCCCGTTGAACGAAGCAGGTAAATGAGTGTTCTTATGTTATGGAAGATTGCCGCGGGTGTAAAACTTCTGCGGAAGCCGCTTATTGTGATGTTGCGCAGTTCAAAGCCCGCCTGAGGCACAAGGGTAGCTTCCATCTTGTTTTTTGTGCCCACAAACACAATTTCCGCGTTTTCGCAGTTATCCCTGATATAGCCCGCCACGGCGAGAGCGGGATTAATGTGACCGCCCGTGCCGCCTGCCGCAATCAGTATTTTTTTGCCGTCAAGAGTTCCCATTGACCGCCTCAACCTCTTCCTTTACCTTTTTGGGTTTTTTATCCATTGTTCTTGAAACGGAGAGCACCATTCCCATTTCAACAAGCAGGGTGAGCAGCGCGCTGCCGCCCGAACTGAAGAACGGGAGGGCTATGCCCGTGTTGGGCACCGTGCCCGTTACAACCGCTATGTTAAGCCCCGCCTCAAGCCCGAGCTGGAAGCATATTCCGAGAACGAGAAGCTGAGCAAAACGGTTTTTATGGTGAAGCGCTATGTAGAAGCCGCGCAGCACAAGCAGAAGGAAAAGAAGCATTATTATAATCGCTCTGATATAGCCGAGTTCCTCGCAGACTATGGCGAAAATAAAGTCGTTCTGCGGTTCGGGGAGATAGAGGTGCTTCTGCTTTGAATTGCCGAAGCCCATGCCGAACATTCCGCCCGAGCCGATGGCGTAGAGCGATTGTAGAATCTGCCAGCCATCGCGCTGCTCCTCCTGAGCGGTCAGCTGTTCGTTGTGAAGAAGTTTCTGCCACACATCGATTCTCTGACCGGCGTAGTCCTTGAGCACTCCGGTTTTGAGCGCCACGAACACGGCGATAACCAGGAACGCCGCGCCCAGCGCAAACACCCGCGCGTTTGTGCCGCCGAAGAACATCATCACTATTCCTATGGCGAAAATTATAATGACGGCGGAGAGGTGGTTTTCAAGATATACGAGACCGCACACTAAGCAGATTATAAAGGCGTGAACAACGGTGGGTATGCGGTCGTTGTCTTTTTCAACCTGCAGGCGCCGTTTGCTTAAACTCCAGGCGAGATAGATAATCAGCGCAACCTTCGCTATTTCGGAGGGCTGAACCGTTCCTATGAACGGCACCGAGAACCATCTTTTGAAATCCTCCTTGCCCGGTATGACATAGGGGTTGATAAGAACATACACGAGCATAAATATGGAAAGAATAAGAAGCACAACGGAAAAATCCTCAACCACATCGAAGCGGATGTATGAGACTATGAACATCAGCACAATGCCGATAATCGCGAATTTAAGCTGCTTGAAAAAGATAAAATACGGGTCGTTTCCGGGCGAGTTGTACCAGGAATACACATAGCTCGCCGAGAACATCATAACAAGACCCGTTATGAGAATTATTATGAGAAGCGTGAGGAAAACTCCGTCAAAGCCGCCTGTTGTGACATAAGATTTCAGCCCGCCCTTGCGCAGGAAGGAAAAGCGGAGATATGTTTCGCGGATTTTTCTGAATGTCAACGGAGTTCACCTTCTTTCTTTAAATATTAATCTGTTTTTATGCTCCGTATTTTCCGAAATACATAAGAGCAAAGGCGAGCGCGCCGCCGATGAGATTGACCGTCGTGAACACGGCTACGATTTTTTTCTCGCTCCAGCCGCTCATTTCAAAATGGTGGTGAATGGGAGCCATCTTGAAAATGCGCTTGCCGTGGGTAAGTTTGAAATAGCCGATCTGAATGACATCCGAAGCGCCCTCAATAACATAGATTATGCCTGTGAGCACAAGAATCAGAGGGCAGTCAATCGCGTAGGCGAGAGCGATTACCATACCGCCGAGAAAGAGCGAACCGGTGTCGCCCATAAATACCTTGGCGGGATTGTGGTTCCACACAAGGAAGCCGATACAGCCGCCGCCGAGAGCCGCGGCGAGCATTGAAAAGCCGAAAAGCCCTCTTAAAGCGGCGATTGCCGCCATTGAGATTGCGAATGTGAGCGTGACGCTTGTGCAGAGCCCGTCAATGCCGTCGGTGAAGTTTACCGCGTTGATGGCGGCGTACATAATGATTATGCCGATTATCCACCATAAAAAGCCGAAATCAACGCTGCCCGCGAAGGGTATGAACATTGCGGTATCGTGATTTCTGCCGAGCCAGATGCTTAAAAGATACGCAACGCACACAAGGGTCTGAAAAAGGGTTTTCTGCTTTATAGTAAGCCCGAGATTGCGCTTTTTTACTACTTTTATATAGTCGTCAACGAAGCCGATGAAGCCGAACGAAACAGCCATAATCAGCCCCGCCCAGAATTTTGTTTTGAGTTCCGCCTGCTGAAATTCCGTGCCCGCAGTTATGACCGAGCCGCCCGTTATTTTATCCGTGACCGCAACAAGAACCGCCGCCAGCACAGTGCCCGCAATGAACATAATGCCGCCCATTGTGGGTGTGCCCTGCTTGCTCTTGTGCCATACGGGGCCGTCGTCGAGAATGGTCTGACCGAATTTGAGTTTTCTCAGCCACGGAATGACGGCAAAGCCGAGAACGCCCGTTATAACCGCCGCCGCGACAGCGGCAAACACAATCGCTGTAATATTACTCACGGTTTACTCATCCTTTCCGTCAAGGTATTCATATACCGAATGGATTATTTCCTCAAGTTTCATAGCGCGGCTTGCCTTGAACAGTACGGCATCGCCTTCGGTGAGCGTTTCCTTGAGATATCCGGCGAGCGCTTCCTTTTCATCGAAGGTGTGCACCTCTTTTATTCCGAGCGCTCTGCCCTCCTCCGCTATGAAGCGGGACATTTCGCCGTAGCAGAGCAGAACATCCACATTGCTGTTCGCCGCCGCGACGCCTACCTCACGGTGCGCCTGCTCGCCCATTTCACCGAGTTCCTTCATATCGCCGAGCACGGCTATGCGCCTTTTCGCGTCAAGCCCCCTGAGCACTTCGAGAGCCGCTCTCTGTGAATCGGGGCTCGCGTTGTAGCAGTCCTCAACAAAGGTGATGCCGCATTTTCTCACAACTCTCTGGCGCATACCCGAGGGCTTGTAATCGACAAGCGCCTTTGCGGCGTCCGTGGCGTCGATGCCCAGCACTATGCCCGCGCTTACAGCCGCGAGAGCGTCGTAGATGCTGTGCTTGCCCGAAAGGGGCAGAGTCACGCGCTGAACGCCGTCGGAAAACCTTGCCGTGAAGCTTGTTTCGTCGCTGCCGAGGTCTATGTCAACCGCCTTGGTGTTGCATTCGCCGTCAATTCCGAAATAGACTATCGGATGAGTCATATCGGTATATTTTGAAAGCAGGTCATCGTCGCCGTTTAAAATAAGCGGAGCGCTCGGGCGCATGCTTTCCGTTATTTCGAGCTTCGCCCTCATTATGTTTTCGCGCGAGCCGAGGTTTTCAATATGCGATACGCCGATATTCGTGATTATGGCAATTGAGGGCTTTACCGCCGCCGTAATACGGGAGATTTCGCCGAAATGGCTCATCCCCATTTCAATTACAGCCGCCTCGTAGGTGCTGTCCAGATTGAAGAGCGTGAGCGGCACACCGATTTCGTTGTTGAGATTGCCCTCGTTCTTGAGTGTTTTGAACCTGCTTGAGAGCACAACATGAGTCATATCCTTTGTTGTGGTTTTACCCACGCTGCCGGTGACGCCCACAACGGGAATATGAAACTTTCTTCTGTAATAACCCGCGAGGTCCAGAAGCGCCTGACGGGTGCTTTTAACTATCAGCTGCTGTTTGCCGAGGCCGCAGTTTTTCTCGACCACGACCGCCACCGCGCCCTGCTCGAGCGCCTTTGCCGCGAAGTCGTGACCGTCAAAATTCTCGCCTTTTATCGCGATGAAAAGGCAGCCCGGTTTTATGCTTCTCGTGTCGGTGCAGACCTCGCTGAACACAGCGTCAATCTGCGGTGCCGAACCGATGGCAACAGCCGCCTCCTTGACTGTCATGGATTCCATACTTATTCTTCCTTTATTCTTCCCTTTTTAAATCACACAATCATTTAATATTCAGAATATCCCTTACGATTTCTCTCTCATCATAGTGTATTTTCTCGGTGCCGAGAATCTGATAATCCTCGTGACCTTTGCCCGCGAGAACCACAACATCGCCCGCCTTTGCCTTTGAAAGAGCGAGGGCGGTCGCCTTTTTTCTGTCCGGCTCAACATAACGCCTGCCCGAGGTGATGCCCGCGAGAATGTCGTCGATTATGGCGACGGGGTCCTCCGTGCGGGGATTGTCGGATGTTACAACGGTTATATCCGCGTTTTCGCTTACTATTTTTCCCATAATCGGGCGTTTTGTTCTGTCGCGGTCGCCGCCGCAGCCGAACATGCAGATTATTCTGCCCTCAACTGTTTCGCGAAGCGAGGTGAGAACATTTAAAAGTCCGTCCGGCGAGTGGGCGTAATCGATAATCACGGTGTAATCCGTGTCTGTTTTCACAACTTCCATTCTGCCCTTTACTCCGCCGCATTCGGACAGAGAGGAGAGCACGCTGTCGAGGTCAATGCCGAGTTCCACCGCGCATACAGCGGCAGCCATTGAGTTATAAACCGAAAATCTGCCGGGCACGCCGAAATGCACCCTGCCTATGAGACTGTCGCTTACAAGCTCATACTCAACGCAGTCGGAGCGCAGGTGGATATTCTTTGCCGAATAACTGCTTAAATCGCTCTTTGCGGAGTAGGTGATTCTGCGGCAGTCAAGCCCTTCGAGAATGTATTGGCTCTCGTCGTCGTCATAGTTGACAATGGCGACATCCGTCTTTGAGAAAAGCGTCTTTTTCGCCGCTTTGTAATTTTCGAAAGTGCCGTGATAGTCGAGGTGATCCTGCGTGAGATTGGTGAACACCGCCGCGCTGAAATGAATCGGATCCACCCTTCTCTGGCTGAGCGCCTGGGAGGAGACCTCCATAAAGCAGTAACGGCAACCCGCCTCAACCATTTCCGCGAGCAGCGAGAAAAGTTCATACGGGTCGGGAGTGGTGAGCGTAGCGGGGTATTCCTTATCGGCTACCATATTCTTGACCGTGCCGAGAAGACCGGTTTTAAAGCCGTTCGTGTCAAATATTTCCTTTAAGACAAAGCAGGTTGTCGTTTTGCCGTTTGTGCCCGTAACGCCGACCATTTCAAGTCTGTCGGCCGGGTTACCGAAAAACGCGGAGCACAGAAGCGAGTAGGCGCTTCTTGTGTTTTCGCAGAGAATCTGTTTTTCAATGCCGAGATCGCGTTCGGCAACAACAGCGACCGCGCCCTTTTCGAGGACTTCCGCGGCTGCCGAATGGCCGTCAAACTTCGCGCCCTTTATGCACACGAAAAGACAGCCCTCCGAAACCTTGCGGGAATCGTCGGTTATGAATTTTATTTCTTCGTCGCCTGTGTAGCCCGTATAGCCGAGCCCCTCGAGAAGTGTTCTGAGTGTCATAGCGTACCTCCCGGAATTTATCCTACATCCGTAACACCGGAATTTGATTTGAAATTAAGAACTATGGTTGTGCCCTGCTCAACCTCGGCGCCCGCGGGCAAACTTTGCGAATAGCAGACAAGCTCGCTGTTGCTGAGCGTTGAGTTCGCGGCAATTGTTACATTGAGCCCCACGCTTTCGGCAACATCGCGCACATCGTAAACCGAGTAGTCCGAAAAATCGGGAACCGTGGTGGTGAGACGCTCGGCGTCACTCGAAGTGTAAAGCACTATAAGACCGCGCTTCGGAATAATCGTGCCGTAGGCGGGCACCTGCGAGGTGACTATATCGCCGTTGCCTACAACCTTGACATTGTAGTTTTCGTCAAGCAGCTGGCTGCGCGCGTCGCTGACCCTTGTGCCTACATAGTTGAGGGCGGGGGTGTCGAGTTTGGCTCTCTCCTCCTCGGTATATTGCGGCTCAATGTTGAGATAAGTCAGTGTCTCCTCAAAAAGTTTTGCCGCAACGGGGGTGCATATCTGACCGCCGTTTATCTGCCCCTTGGGTTCGTCAACGAGAATAAGCGCGGCTATTTCGGGGTCGTAAGACGGGGCGAAGCAACCGAACGAGGCAACATAGTAGCCCTGACCCTTGCTCAACTTCTGTGATGTGCCGGTTTTGCCGCACACGTGATAGCCCGCGACATAGGCGTTTTTACCCGTACCGCTTGTTACAACGTCCTCCATCATGCTGGTAACCAGAGCCGAGGTTTCGGCTGAAATGACCTGACGCCTGATTGAGGGCTGAGTCTGCATTACGGTATTTCCGTTTTCGTCAATAAGTCTGTCAACAACATAGGGAGTAACGAGGTTGCCGCCGTTCGCGATTGTTGAAATCGCGGTTATCATCTGCAAAGGCGTGACCTGGAATGTCTGACCGAAGGCGGAACTCGAAAGGTCGACAAAGCTCATATTCTCGAGCGAGTGATAGGTTTTGTCGGGTGTCGGCATATATTCCGCGGGCAGGTCAACGCCCGTGCGCTCGGTGAAACCGAACGCCTCGAAATAGCGGAAGAATGTTTCCTTGCCGAGTTTCTGACCTATCGATATAAAGAACGGGTTGCAGGAGTTCATAAGACCCTTGCGCAGCTTCTGATAGCCGTGACCCGCGTGGTTGTTGCATTTGATGGTCTGATCCGCGACGGTTATGGCGCCCGTGCAGGTGTAGCCGTAATCCTCGTCAATCGTGCCCGATTCAAGACCCGCCGATGTGGTGACTATCTTGAAAACCGAGCCCGGCTCGTAGGTGTCGCTTACCGTGAAATTACGCCAGTTCTTATAATAGAACGAACTTCTGAGACTTGCCTTTTCCTCATCATCCTCGGCAAGCTCAACTTCTTTTTTCTGATCCTCGGTAAGTCCGTAGGGGTTGTTTAAGTCGAATGAAGGCACATTCGCCATTGCGAGAACGGCGCCGGTTTTTACATTCATCACAATTCCGTAAGCCCCTACACCGCCGGAGGTTTCATAAACGCCATTGAGCCCGTCTTCGAGATAGCGCTGGATTGTGGAGTCAATCGTGAGCACTACGCCCGCGCCGTTTTCGGCTTTATAGACGGTTTCATACTCGTTTGTCATTATGTCGCTTCTCGCGTTTTTGGCGGTTATGAGTCTGCCCGTGACGCCTGTCAGTTCATCGTTATACTCCGACTCCACGCCGCTTTTGCCGACACCGTCCGCGCCCGCGAAACCGATTACGCAGGAGGCGAGAGAACCGTAGGGGTAATATCTTATGACATCGTCGTCAATGCCGACCGCAGTTCTTAACTTGTAGGTTTTGGTGTTTTTTACCGTGCTGCCGTCATCACGCTCATATTCGGCAACATAATCGAATGTGTTATCAAGAGCGGCAACGACCTTTTCCTTTTCTTCATACTCAACCTGACTTTTGATTACCACATAGGGCGATTTGCTGCCGTCGGTCTTTTCGCGGATTGTCTGTTTATCAACATCCTCGAGCACACCCGATAGTTCCTTCGCGACAAATTCCCTTACTTCCTCGTTGTCGGGAATCGCGCCCGCGTTTATGTAAATTTTCCAGGCGGCCGCGCTCTGGGCGAGAATCACGCCGTTTGAATCGTAGATAATGCCGCGGGTGGGTTTTATATCGCTGTCTCTGAGCTGGTTCTGTTCCGCTTTTGTTTTATATTCATTGCCGTGAACAAGCATCACTCTCGCGAGGTTTATCGCCACAACAGCGAACCCAAGAGCCATGATTACGCCTATGAGAATCACGCGCTGCGCAAGTCGTTGTGAAGTTGTTTTTTTAGCCATAACTTTCACCCTTTGAGTAAAAACAGCCGTCTTGACTGCAAGTGGTTTTCGCCGCAATCAGACAGCTATATTTTAAAATATACGCAGTTTATTTGACTTCGCCGAGCACTACCGCGCTGTCGGCGCTGTTGCTTTCAAAATAATGGATCTGGTATTTTTCAACCTTCCTGAGCCCGAGCACATTCTCGGCGTATTCCTTGACGGTCTCCTCCGAAACCATGGCGTCAAGCTGCATATTGAGGCGCACATTCTCGCTTTCAACAACCTCGAGCGTTTCAAGATACTCCTGCGTTTTGCTCTCGAGCATTGCAAGTTTGATGCGCGAGGAGATGATGCCCGCGAACAGTGCCAGAACAATTGTCGCTATTCCTATGATTTTTACCGCGTTGAACAGCGCAAGACGGGATTCGCGCTTCATTGCCGCCTTTGACTTCGGCGGATTCTTTACAATTTCTGGTCTTCTGACGGGAGCAGCCTCGGGTCTGCGCGCCGGCGACTGATATGTATTTAATAAAGTAAGGTCGACCGCAGAACTGCTGTTTCTCGCCATTACCGTTTACCCTCTCTCATAATTTTTGCGCTGTTCTGAGTTTCGCGCTTCTGCTGCGCGGATTTTGCGATATTTCCTCATCGGAGGGATATACCGCCTTGAAGACCTTGGCTTTCGGTTTTTTGCCGCAGACACATACCGGGAAATCCTTCGGGCAGGTGCAACCCTGTGCCAGAGCCGAAAAGACCTTTTTCACCGTTCTGTCTTCAATTGAGTGGAATGTTATTATACTCAGCCTGCCTTCTGCGCCGAGGCAGGAGAACATGTCTTCGCACGCTTTTTCGAGGCCGTCGAGTTCGCCGTTCACATAGATGCGGAGCGCCTGAAATGTGCGCCTTGCGGGATGTGTGTCCCTCGATGCCGCGGCGGGCATTGCCGAACGGATAATGTCAACAAGCCGCAGCGTGGTCTCAACGGGCTGTGCCTGCCTCTCTCTGACGATTGCCTTCGCGATTGAGGCGGCAAATTTTTCTTCGCCGTAAACCGAAATGATTCTTCGCAGTTCGTTTTCGGGAAGTGTATTGACAGCGTCAGCCGCCGATAAACCTTCAATGCTCATCCTCATATCGAGCGGAGCGTCCTTGTGAAAGGAGAATCCGCGGTCGGCGTCTTCAAGCTGATGGGAACTGACGCCTAAATCAGCGAGAATCCCATCAGCTGAAATGACACCGAGTTTTGAAAGGATAGAGACAATGAAAAAGAAGTTGTCGTGAATAATTGTTACTCTGCCGTCGCCGTCGAAGCGGCTCTTCAGAGTTTCGATTGCCTGCGGGTCGCGGTCAATACAGATTAACCTGCCGTTTTCGCCTAAGCGTGAGAGGATTTCGCCGCTGTGGCCTCCTCCGCCCGCGGTGCAGTCAACATAAACGCCGTCCGGCTTTATGTTGAGCGAATCGATTGTCTGTTCAAGTAAAACGGGAATGTGATGAAACTCCATCGCTCCACCGCCCGTCAATAGTCAATAACCGAAAGATCTATGCCTTCAAGGTCTGTGGTATCCGCCTCAACCTTGCTGAAGAATTCGGGCTTCCAGAGTTCTATTCTCTGACCCGCGCCGAACACCACCACTTCCTTTTCGAACTTCGCGTATTCGCAGAAGTCCGCGCGGATTGTGAACCTGCCCTGCGTGTCGCATTCAACACGCTCGGCGTTGAGAAACAGCTTGCGCTGGATTTTTGTGCGGTTTTCGCCTGAGAATTTTTCGCTTATGCGTTCTACCAGATCCTGCCAGCCTTCGAGACTGTAGAGGTAGAGACAGGTTATATCTTCAGTGAGCGGTCTGCAGACAACAAATTCCGTACCGAGATTGCCGCGAAGTTTGGTAGGAACAGCAAGTCTGTTTTTCTGGTCAAGATTGTGCCGGTATTTACCCATGAAATCGACAAACATGTTATTCCTACCTCCTTTCGGGCTCCACTCAGCGCAAATTTATCGCCTTTTTTCACTTTTCTTCACTTATTTGCCCCAATTATATAATATCCTCTGCCCTTTTGCAATAGTTTTTTTGATTTTTTTTCGATTTTTTTCAAGTTTTTTTCAAAGCAGCCGATTCTCTTGTGGATGGCGTCTGATTTGCCCACAAAATATAGATTTTCCACCGCGTTTTCAACATAAACGGTGGAAATCTATGTGGATAAGTTATGACAAAAAGTAACAAAAAAAGAGCGTCCCCGAGGGAACGCTCCGTAAAAATTTATGATTTTTTGAAAAAACGGCGGTTTTCCACCGAAAAAAGAGTCGGAATAGGGGTTTTTCAAAAATTTGATTAAAGAAAGATTGAATGAAAAATAATTTGTGCTCAGCGGTGATTTTTCGTTTCGTTCAGAATTGCATTTACCGCCACACCCGTCTTGCTCGTTTCACTCGCAATCCACCTGCCCCTCCAAGGGGAAGGCTTTGTAGGGAACGCGGTTCCGCGTTCTGGCAAAACGGAGTTTTGCGATGTAGGGCGGGATGGTCTCGCCTGCCGGCTCGGTCGGTGCTCCTGCCTGCGGCAGAGGTTTCCACCGGAAACCCGCACCCTCATCCCGCCGCCGCAAGGGCTGATATCATCCGCCGACCAGCCACAACACTCGTGAGGACAAAAACCGTCACCTTGCGCAAACTCCTTCAGTCGCCTTCGGCGCCAGCTTTTTCTCCGAAAACGGGAACCCTTTTGTCGCTTACGCGACATTTCCCCTGACAGGGGAACAACCCAAAGGAGGAGCTCACGACGGACGGAAAACTTAATGTAAATGTAGGGCGGGATTCCCTAATCCCGCCGCAACAAGGACGTCCGTGAGGACAAAAACTTGCGCATACTCCTTCCGTCACGGTGTTGCGTTGCAACGCCGTGCCACCTCCCCCATAGGAGGAGGCCACAACGGACGGATATTTTGAAATAAACAGTGTTCCGCACAATAAAACATCACGGGTCTGCCGGACGGCGGACCCGTGGCTTTTTTGCGGGCATTATGTATTGACGAGCATTTTCGCAAAGCATGACGGAAAATAATCCGTAAAACAGCAAAAACGGAAACGCAGGCTGAGTCGTCGTGCGAAGATTGGCGAGAGGATTTTTTGGCAGGCGAAGCGAAAAGCGCAGGCAATACTTTGTGTATTGACGAGCATTTTCGCAAAGCATGGCGGAAAATGATCCGTAAAACAGCAAAAACGGAAACGCCGTTTAAGCCGCCGTGATTGGATTGGCGGAGGATTTTTTCGTTCGGCAAGGCATATAATTCGCAGGAATACTTTGTGTATTTCAAGATTTTTCAACGCAGACGGGCGGTATAAAAAAGAAAAAAAGAAACGCAGGTTGAGCCGTCGTATGGAGAACAGCGAGAAATTTTTTTGTCGGATGAAGCGAAAGACGCAGGCAATACTTTGTGTATTGCCGAGTACTTTCACAAAATCCGGCGGAAAAAGAGCCGCTGTTATCCGTGCGTAAGGTTCAGCCAAGTTTCCCAAACAAAAAACAGGAGCAGCTGTTGCCGCCCCCGCTTTAAACAATATTATTTAATTAACCAAGCTCCGCGAAGTATTTGATTGTGCGAACCATCTGGCTGGTGTAGCTGTTTTCGTTGTCATACCACGAAACAACCTGAACCTGATAGAGGTCATCGCCGATGGGGCTTACCATTGTCTGAGTTGCGTCGAAGAGTGAGCCGTATCTCATACCGATAACATCGGAGGAAACGATGGGATCCTCGTTGTAGCCGAAGGACTCGGAAGCGGCTGCTTTCATAGCGGCGTTGATGCCCTCTTTGGTAACGTCTGCGCCCTTGACAACAGCGGTAAGGATTGTTGTTGAGCCGGTCGGAACGGGAACTCTCTGAGCGGAGCCGATAAGCTTGCCGTTGAGTTCGGGAATAACAAGGCCGATTGCCTTAGCAGCGCCTGTTGAGTTGGGAACGATGTTGGCAGCGCCTGCGCGTGCTCTGCGCATGTCACCCTTTCTGTGGGGACCGTCGAGAATCATCTGGTCGCCTGTGTAGGCGTGGATGGTGCTCATGATACCGCTCTGGATGGGAGCGTAATCGTTGAGAGCCTTTGCCATGGGAGCAAGGCAGTTGGTTGTGCAGGACGCGGCGGAGATGATCTGATCATCGGCTGTAAGAGTGTCGTTGTTTACGGAATAAACGATTGTCTTGAGGTCGTTGCCTGCGGGAGCGGAGATAACAACCTTCTTCGCGCCTGCGTTGATGTGAGCCATGCTCTTGTCTTTGGAGCAGTAGAAACCCGTGCACTCAAGAACAACGTCAACACCGAGTTCGCCCCAGGGCAGCTCGGCGGCGTTTGCCATAGCGTAGATGGTGATGGTCTTGCCGTCAACAGTGATTGTGCCGGCTTCGTCATCGCTGGATACTGTGTGAAGATTTTCGCCGATTACGCCGCAGTAACCCTTCTGGGCTGTGTCGTACTTGAGAAGGTTCGCAAGCATTGAGGGCTTGGTGAGGTCGTTGATGGCAACAACTTCGTAACCTTCCGCGCCGAACATCTGACGGAACGCAAGACGGCCGATGCGGCCGAAACCGTTAATAGCAACTTTAACTGACATAGAAAAATACCTCCAATTGATATTTTATATTTAAACCTTTTATATTTTATACATTTTATATGTATTTTGCAACAGATTTTTTGCGGAAAAACCGATTTTTGTAAAACTTTGTAAACCTGTTGCAAAATTCACGGTTTTTGCCCGTTTTTTGGTGTAAATATGCCGATAAAAACGCCTTTATTTATGATATTTCGCGCCTGCGGAAATCGAGAAGGCGCGGTAAATCTGCTCAAGGAGCATCGCCCTTGCCAGCTGGTGCGGAAAAGTCATCGGGCTCATTGACAGGCGCAGGTCCGCCTTCGCCTTGATTTCGGGCGATAATCCGAACGACGAACCGATAATGAAATCGACCGCCGACACGCCCGAGAGAGCGAACCCGTCGAGTTTTGCGGACAGTTCCTCAGACGAGAGCATCTTGCCTTCAACGCAGAGCGCGACAACCTTTTCGCCCCTGTTGATTTTTGAGAGAATCTGCTCCCCTTCCTTCTCAAGAGCGGCTGATATTTCCGCTTCGGAGGGATTTTCGGAAAGGCGCTGAACCGGCAGTTCGACAACACTTATATTGCACATTGAGCCGAGCCGTTTTACATATTCGGCGCACATCTCGCGCAGATAGCTTTCCTTGAGTTTTCCGAGGCAGATTATTTTAATGTTCATCATAGCAAATCACCAAAAAACAAAGACCGCCGCAGCGACGGTCTTCGGGATTGAATAAAATCAGAACGCGAACTGTGCTTTGCCGTCACAACCGAGAACATCAACAATCTTGTGCTCGACCATTTCCTGAATGGCTGTGCGGGCGGGAGCGAGATACTGTCTCGGGTCGAAGTGAGAGGGATTCTCCGCGAAATAGGTTCTGACCGCCGCCGTCATCGCAAGGCGGAGGTCGGAGTCTATGTTGATTTTGCACACGGCTTTTTCGGCCGCCTTGCGAAGTTCGCTTTCGGGAATACCGATTGCGTCGTCAAGCTTGCCGCCGTGGGCGTTAATCATTTTTACAAATTCCTGGGGCACGGAGGATGAGCCGTGAAGAACTATCGGGAAGCCGGGAAGACGGGCGGAAACCTCTTCGAGAATGTCAAGACGGAGTTTGGGGTCCTGACCGGGCTTGAATTTGAAAGCGCCGTGGCTTGTGCCGATGGCTATTGCGAGCGAGTCAACGCCCGTGCGGGTTACGAAATCCTCAACCTCTTCGGGCTTTGTGTACGAGGAATCCTCGGCGGAGACGCTGACTTCGTCCTCAACGCCCGCGAGAGTGCCGAGTTCGCCCTCTACAACAACGCCGTGAGCGTGAGCGTACTCAACAACTTTTCTTGTAAGTTCAACATTCTCCTCATAGGGCTTGGAAGAGCCGTCAATCATAACGGAGGTGAAGCCGCCGTCAATGCAGCTCTTGCAGAGCTCGAACGAATCGCCGTGGTCAAGGTGAAGGGCGATGGGAAGGCCTGTTGTTTCGATAGCCGCCTCAACGAGTTTTACAAGGTAGGTGTGGTTCGCGTAATTTCTCGCGCCCTTGGAAACCTGAAGAATGAGGGGGGCCTGGAGCTTGTCAGCCGCCTGAACAATGCCCTGGATTATTTCCATATTGTTTACATTGAAAGCACCGACCGCGTATCCGCCGTTATAGGCGTTTTCGAACATCTTTTTTGTGGTAACGAGTGGCATAAAAATTTCCTCCAAACAAAATTTACATTGCATATTATACATTCGTTTTAAACAAATGTCAACTTGAATCTTTGTTAAAAATATACAATTATATTACTGTATTATATCGCCCCTGCCATGGGCGGCTGAAAGTATATTTTTATCGAAAAACGATAAATTTTTTATTGACAAACAATAAAATCGGTGCTATTATGTACTCAACCGGTTAAGTAAAAAAGAACCTTCGGAGGTCTGGTTATGATCAAAAGAAACGTTTCGGCGGCAATTTCGCTGGGAGTCTGCATTGTCTGCTCGCTCGCCCTTGCCGCTCTGATTTTCACAATGCCGTCGTTTTTCGGCTGGTTTTATTCCGCGCTCAGCGGAAACGGAGAACGCGAAAAAGCGGTGATAAAAACCGTGGTTGCGGCGTTTTACATCTGCGCGCCGTTTGCCGCCGCCGCTCTGTTCATGATGATTAAAATTCTGCTCAATATTTTAAATGACAGAGTTTTCATTATGCAGAACGTTAAATTCTTCCGCTTTATTTCGTGGTGCTGTTATGCCGTGCTGGTTATAACCGCGGTTTTCGGGCTGAAGTACATTCCCCTGTTTGTAATCGCTTTTGCCATGGGAGTTGTCGGCACTCTTCTGCGCGTTATAAAAAACATTATGCAGTCGGCGGTTGAACTGCGCGAAGAAAACGACCTGACGATTTAAGGCGGTGAAAAAATGATAGAAGTCAATCTTGATGTTGCGCTTGCGAAAAAGAAGATGACCTCGGGAGAACTCGCCGAAAGGGTCGGAATCACCCAGGCGAACCTGTCAATACTGAAAACGGGCAAGGCGAAGGCGGTGCGCTTTTCCACGCTGGACGCCATCTGCCGCGAGCTTGACTGCCAGCCGGGCGATATTCTTCAGTACTCAAGCGCCGAATAAGGAGCAATATGGAAGAAAATACTCAGATTAACAATTATTATATTCCGCCGGAAAAAACACTTTTCGAAACCGATTCCCGCGACATATCCGCCGCCTGCGCCGCTCTCGTTTGCGCGTTTCTCAGCGTGATATGGGGGTTCTGGGGCGCTTTCAACATCGGCTGGGCGGTATCCTACACCGTGTTTTTCGTGTGCGTGACGGTTTACCTTGTAAGAACCGCGCATATGCAGGGCGAAAAGAAGAGAATGCCCATTTTCGCCTTTGTATGCGGAGGGCTCTCGCTCGCCCTTTCGCTCAATTTTGCGCTGTGCCCGGATGAACTTGTTCACCTTTTAAGTTTTGCCGTTATGCTCGCCCTCGGCATTGTGTGGTTCATCGCTCTCTCGGGGCGGGAACTCAGCCGTTCGGATGTTTATTTCGCGAGGCAGATTGTTTCGCTGCCGCTTTTTTCGGTGGCGAAAATGCCCAAAAGCATACGCTCGCTTCTCACCGTGAAGGACGGCAGAGGCGGCAAAATGCGCAAGGGTCTGCTCGGAGCGCTGTGCGCCGTGCCCGTTCTGTGCGCGGTGATTCCCCTGCTCATCCGCTCCGACGCCGCTTTTGAAGGGCTTGTGGGCGGTCTGTTCAGGAATCTCGGCGAATCTGTATTCAAAGCGGTGCTGACCGTTATAATCGCGCCGTTTCTCATCTCGTTCTGCATTATTCTGCGCAGGAGCGACAAAGCCCCGCGGGAGGAAAAGGCGGCAAAGGGGCTTGACACCGTATTCCTTTCGGCGTTTACGGGAGCGCTCAATCTCTGCTACCTCGTCTATCTTTTTTCACAGCTCGCCTACTTCTTCAGCGCGTTTTCGGGAATACTGCCCGAGGGTGAAAAATCATACGCCCGGTACGCGAGGCGCGGATTTTTCGAACTGTGCGCAATCTGCGGCATAAACCTGTGCGTGTTTTACTTTATGCTTGTTTTCGCGCGCCGCCGTGAGGGAAAAATGCCCGCCGTTCTCAAGGGGCAGGGCGTTTTCCTGAGCATATTCACGCTTGTTATCACCGGCACTGCGATTTCAAAAATGGTTATGTATATAGGCAGATACGGTATGACGGTTGACCGCGTCTATTCGAGCGCGTTTATGATTTTTACCGCCGTTGTGTTTGCCGCAATGCTTCTCAAATGCTTCTTTGAAAAAGTGCCCGTTTTGCGCACGGCGCTTGTGGGCGCGGGAGTTGTGCTTTTACTGCTCGGCTGCCTCAACACAGGCGCTCTGACCGCGCGATACAATGTATCCGCCTACCGCTCGGGAAAACTCAAGAGTATCGATATAAAATATATTAGTTCGCTCGATGAAAACGGCATTCCCTACCTCATTGAGCTCGCGGACGACAAAAACGCCGGCACCGCGAAAGAGGCAAGATATGTGCTTGCCGATGTGCTCCCCATCTACTATACGGGCGATTACGACGGCAACGGCATGCTTTCGGCGAACGGGATGAGTTATTGCTATTTCAGACCCGACGGCAAGAAAGTTTTCAACGCCTTTTATGAGATGAACATTCCGCGTTACCGCCTCTACCGTCTCGCCGATGAGTTCCTTGAGAAAAATCCCGGATTTTACGAAGCGGCTTCACGCGGCAGGGCGCAGGACGCCGTTGACAGTGTAAAGAATATTGATTGATATGAAAAGGGAACGGACATAACAGTCCGTTCCCTTGTTTTATACCGTTATCAAATCCGCGAAGTCCGCTTTCACATAATCCGCGAGATCCTGAGGGGAAAGCTTTACCGTCTCCCCTCTCGTTCCGGCGCTTACATAGATTTTATCGAAGAGAAGCGCCGTTTCGTCAATGGCGGTGGGAAATTTTTTCTTCATCCCTATCGGCGAACAGCCGCCTCTTATATAGCCCGTTACGGGAAGAAGGTCCTTTACATGAAGCATTTCGATTTTCTTTTCGCCGAACTGCTTTGCCGCCTTTTTGAGGTCGAGTTCCTCGTGCACGGGAATACAGCAGACTCCGGTACCGTTCTTTTCGCCTCTGAAGACGAGGGTTTTGAACATCTGCTCGGGAGGAATGCCCATTTTCGCCGCGGCTGTGTCGCCCGAAAGGTCGCTTTCGTCAACCTCGTATTCGAGCAGTTCATACTCGATTTTCGCGCTTTCAAGCAGCCGCATCACATTGGTTTTTACCATTGTTATACCTTCGAAATTCTGAACTCGAACTTGTGCATTTCGCCGGAATTGAGTTTATACGGCTTGTGGAGATAAGCGGCACCGGGCATATCGCCGCCGACTCCGCGCTGTGCCGCGTCAAGGCAGACGGTGATGTAGTTATCCTTCTCAAGTTCGAACAGATGGCGCGCGGTATCGATTTTTTCGGGCGTGTAGTAACCCGCGTTGAAGCCGAAGGGTCTGTCCATTGCCTCAATCAGGATTCCCTCACCGTTTTCATCCGTGAACTTAAGCGAGCGCACATCGCACCTGTGGCCGTTTTCCTGCGGGCGCATATATCTGTGCTCGAGGCCGTCGATATCCGAGGTGTGAACCGCTATTGCCGAGCCGGTCTTGCGGTCGCAGTAGTTTTCCCACGGGCCTCTGCCGTACCAGGTGCAGACGGAATATTCGGGATTAAGCCCGAAGCGCAGACCGACCTTGAGCATAGGCAGGGCAAGTCCCATGGCGCAGTGGGTGACCGTTATGTCTCCGCCCGGGGCGAATGTGTAAGTTGTTACAACGCCCGCCGTAAACGGTGAAAGCCAGTTTACCGTTACCTTTACGCCGTTGTTTGTGCCCGTGACGGAGGTTTTGACCGCCTTTGTGAGAGCCGTTGAGCGCTTCCACTGGTAGAGCGGATGAATGAGCGCGAACTGCGGCGCGAAGTTGAGGTATCCTCTGTCGTTATCCGTAAGCGGTCTGAAAAAGTCAGGTCTCATCGCGGACGAGTGATTGATAATCTCGTTTTCGCCGTAGCAGAGTTCCGCCAAAGCGCCGTTAACGACTTTCGCCTTATAGCCGTTGCCGACTATTTTAATCTCGTTGCCGGCTTTTCTGTATTTCATATCGCCGACGGCTTTTCTGAAGGGGGCGACGCCCTGCTCCCTTATCATAATCTGCGAGAAGGTTATCTCATAGCCCTTCTCCGCCCAGGGCATATCCTTTGTGAGCAGGAAATGAATGTTGAGAATAAGCTCGCCGTCCTCGGGCAGGTCGCCGAGGTTAAAGGGCAGAGCGATTTTTTCCTCGCTCATCGGCGGAATATCGAGGTTTTCGATTTCGCCGTCTTTTATCTTTTTGCCGTTTTTCGTTATATCCCATACGGCTTTGCTGTAACTGCCCGATGAAACAAACAGGTTCTTGTTCTTTATGAGTATTTCGCCGTTTTCGGGCGCGATGCCCTGCGCCTCGAGATTGGCGTAAACCTTTTTGACCTCATAGTAGGACGGGTGCGGCACTCTGTCCGCTCCGATTATGCCGTTTGCGCAGAAGTAGTAACTCGTGTTGCCCTCGTGAAAATCGCCGCCGTAGAGCCACTTTTCGCTGTCGCCCTCCTTTTTGCGGATGGACTGGTCAACATAGTCCCAGATAAAGCCGCCGCACATATGGTCGTAGTTTTCGAAAACATCCATATACTCCTGAAAATTGCCCAGACTGTTTTCCATGGCGTGGGCGTATTCGCAGTAGATTACAGGCTTGTCGGCAAACTCCTCCGCCTTTATCGGCTTGTTGTCCGCGGCGAGGCGGTTGGCGATATTGTCATAGAGCGAGGTCTTGACCTCCTCCTGCTCCTTTAACTTTTTGACTATTCCCTCAACGGGATACATACGGCTGATGAAGTCGGATTTTCTGAAATCGAAATCGCCCTCATAGTGAATCGGTCTGCTCTTGTCGAGCGCGAGAATCGCCTCCCTCTCATAGAGGAAGTTTTCACCGTCGCCCGCCTCGTTGCCGAGCGACCAGAAGCATACGCAGGCGTGGCTTCTGTCACGCAGCACCATTCTCTCAGCCCTGTCGATTACCGCGTCGGTGAAATCGGGGTTGTCGCCCGGGCAGTTCTTGCGGCGCACGCCGTGGCTTTCCACATCCGCCTCGTCCATAACATAGAATCCGAGTTCATCGCACATCTTATAGAGAATTTCGGCGTTGGGATAGTGGCTTGTGCGTATGGCGTTTATGTTGGCCCTCTTCATAAGATAGAGGTCCTCGTAATATCTGTTTTCGGGCACCGCCCAGCCGTTGTCCGGGTCAAAATCGTGGCGGTTCACGCCCTTGATTATGACTCGCTTGCCGTTGATATAGAGAACATTGCCTTTTATATCCACTCTGCGGTAGCCGATTTTAACCGCCTTGCAGGAGAGGATTTTGCCGTTCTTTTTAAGCGTGATAACAAGGTCGTAGAGATTCGGCGCCTCAGCCGACCACTGCAGGCAGTCCTTTTCGGTGTATTCCGTATTTATTACGGTTTTTCCCGCCTTGGCGGTGAGTTTTTCCGTATCGACGGCGGTGAGTTTTCCGTCTCTGCCGGTGCTCACCTCAACCTCGCACTCGCACTCTTCGCCGCAGTTCTGAAGCGTGATTTCAAGCTTGAGCGTGCCGTCTTTATATGAGTCGTCAAGGCCTGTATCCGCAAAGAAATCCCTCACGCAGAGCGTCTCCTCGGCGTAGATATAAACCTCTCTGTAAATACCCGAGAGGAACCACATATCCTGGTCCTCGAGATAGGTGCCGTCCGTGTAGCGGTAAACCTCGGCTGTCACCTGGTTTTCGCCCGCTCTGACATAATCGGTTATATCAAACTCCGCGGGGGTCATCGAGCCCTGGGAATAGCCGACCTTGCGCCCGTTTATATAGAGGAAGAAGCCCGCTTTGACGGCTCCGAAATTGATATATATTCTTTTTCCCGTCCAGTCCTCGGGCACGGTGAATCTGCGGCGGTAAACACCGAGCTCGTTTATCTTTTCGTCTATTTTCGGAATATCGCGCTCGTTTGTTGAAATGCCTTTGGGGAAGAAGGCGCACAGGTAAATCGGCTTGCCGTAGCCGTTCAGCTGCCAGACCGACGGCACGGGCATATCATCCCAGAAGGAATCGTTGAAATCCTCGGCGAAATACTCGGTTGAGGTCTCGGTCAGATCCTGCTGCCAGTAGAATTTCCAAGTGCCGTTGAGACTTATGCGGTAAGGGGCCGCGCCGCCTTCAAGCGCCGATTTAACATCTTTGTAGGCGTCGGCGTTGTTGTGCGCGTCCTCCTTGTTTTCCTTGATTATGTAGGGATTTTCCCAGTAGCGGAGTTCTTTAGCCATAAAGTGAAAGCATCCTTTCGTGAAAGTTACGCTTCATTATAACACAGATTATTTGATTTGTATATAAATTTATTGTTAACAAAAAAGAACGCCCCGGAGGGCGTTTTAAGGTTATCTTCTTGAAACATAGCCCGCAAGGTAGCCGTCGAGATCCACCTTGAGAGAGGAATTTATAAGATTTGTGGCAATCATAATCGCGCCGAAAGCGTCGAGCAGGACTATCTGCTCATCGGTGAAGAATTTGCGCATTCTCTCGATCATATCGCCGTCTATTTTTCCCTTCGGGTCAAGCACGAGGGCGGAGCCGAACTCCTGAAGAAGCTTCTGCTTTTCGTCAAGTTCAAAGGTCTTCATATCGATTCCCGCGTCAACGAGAATTTTGGTGAAAAACATTGAGCAGATAAGACATTCGTTTGTGTCGGAAATGGAATAGCAGAAAATGTTTATGTCGAGATCGCTCAAGAATTTCGCCGCCTCTGCGCGCAGGTCATACCAGGTCATAAGCGCCTTGAAGGCGGGCACGCTGTTTAACAGAGTGCGCTTCATATTTGTCATTTTGCCCACCCTGAGGTGGTCGTCGTGCGCCTGCTTTGTCTCCTCGGGCGCCGAGTCGTAATCAATCATCGGAATAAGTGCCATAATATTACCTCCGTAAAAAGTTAAAATTCAAAATCCTTCGCGTCCGCTTCGGGTGAGACGGGCGGAATCTTAGGCTCGCGCTTGAGCGGGTCGTAAACGAATTTTCTGCACTTGCCCTCGGGGCTGACTATCCCCTTGCGCACGCAGAGCACCGACACTCCGCCGGGTGAGAGTCTGCCGTGAAGGCAGTAGGCGCAGGCGGGAGTATATGTTTTTGAATTGACGAGTTTTTTGTTCACTGTATCGCCTCCGTGACTGTATGCGTGTATTTTATCACAACACGGCGGCGATATCAAGATTCGGGAGCAAATTGCACACAAAAAAGTTTACAAAATTGTAATAATTTGATATTGTTAATGACCTGCCATTGTAATATTATTAGAACATAAAAGGTTGGTGATTTTATGTCTTATAAAAACATAATAGATCTGCACACTCACACCGACAGTTCCTTCGACGGCCACCACTCCGCGATTTTTATGTGCGAGACCGCCCAGCTTAAAGGTCTGAGGGCAATCGCGTTCACCGACCATATAGAAATTGACACCTATTACGAGCGCGGGTTCGACCTTACCGCGAGGGATTCCTACCTGCACGCGGCGAACGCCCGTTCCGCCTTCAACGGCAAGCTTATTGTGAGCGCGGGCATAGAGCTCGGCGAGCCGACCTACGACACCGCCACAGCCGAGGCGCTCCTCTCAAAATTCAACTATGACATAGTAATCGGTTCCATACACAATTTGAGGGGTATGCCCGATTTCTGCGACCTCGACTATGTCAATGAGCACACCGACACGCGCGCGCTGCTCGACACATATTTTGAAGAGGTGCTCGCGCTCGCGAAATGGGGCAATTTCGACACTCTCGCCCACCTGACATATCCGCTCAGATATATAGCCGGCGAGCAGAAAATAAATGTTGATATGAAACAGTATTCCGATATTGTCGATTCCATTCTCAGAGCCCTCGCCGAGAACGGCAAAGCCCTCGAAATAAACACATCGGGGTTGCGCCAGCCGCTCGGCGTGACCATGCCGGATGAAAGCACCGTAAAGCGCTTCCGCGAGCTCGGAGGGGAATTTGTGACCGTCGGCTCGGACGCCCATAAAGCGGAGCATCTGGGCGCGGGAATCGAAGAAGGCATAGGGATTGCCAAGCGTTGCGGTTTCAACTGCATCTCCCTTTTCAAGGGGCGCACCGCCACTCCCGTGCCGATTGAGTAAACTGCCGAAAGGAAGACCGCACCTGCGGTCAGCGGTAAAACAAAATGAAAATAACCGTCGACGCGGCGGCAAAAATAAACCTTCTGCTCGATATCACGGGTCAGCTTGAAAACGGCTACCACAGTTTATGTATGGTAATGCAGTCCGTGAGTCTGTGCGACACCGTGACTCTCGAGAAAACGGATTCGCAGACAATCGAGCTTACCTGCTCGGACAGCCGTCTGCCCTGCGACCGCCGCAACATCGCAATAAAAGCCGCCCTTATGTTTTTCACCGAAGCCGGCGTAAAAAACGAAGGGCTGAAAATACATATTGAAAAACGCATTCCGCTTTCCGCGGGTCTCGCCGGGGGAAGCGCGGACGCCGCCGCGGTAATCTGCGGGCTCGATGCCCTGTACGGCACCGGGCTTTGTCAGTCCGCGCTGTGTTCAATCGGTCTCAAGGTGGGAAGCGATGTGCCCTTCTGCATAACCGGCGGCACAAAGCTTGTTGAGAATGTGGGCGAAAAGATTTCTCCCCTGCCCCCGTTTGAAAACTGCTATGTCGTTCTCGCCAAACCCGGTCAGAGCGTTTCCACCGCCGAGGCGTACGCGAAATTCGACGGCATTGAGATAAACCACCCCGACAACGCCTCGATGATAAACGCGATGAAAGCTTGCGATTACGAAGGCGTGTGCAGGTATTCGGGCAATGTTTTTGAGCAGGTAACCGACCTGCCCGAGTTTGAGAAAATAAGGCGCGTGCTCGGCGAGTGCGGGGCGGATCTTATCCGCATGAGCGGCAGCGGACCGACAATGTTCGGGCTGTTCAGAAACTACGCCGACGCCGAGAGAGCCGAGAAAAAAATCAGAAATGAGGGCATCTGCAGCGAGGTCTTCACCACCCGCCCGGTTCAGAGCGGGGTGTCGATAAGATAAAACAACATCCGGATTACCGCAGGGTATCCGGATGTTTTTCTATTATAGTTTAATATTTTTTAGCATTACCAAACGATTTTTTGTTTGCTTCATATTCTGTTTGCAATGCTTCTTTTAAATCTTTCTTACTCTCATATGTTCCCGCAAGTCCAACATCGAATGTGTCGGTTTCTTTATAAATACTAAGACCATATTCTACATATTTAAAATCCAAACTACTACCTTTTACGCGCCCGATGACTGTCCAATATTCATCATCTTCATAGCCCTTAACGACCAGTTTCACTTCAAGATCGGTCAGTTTACCGTTGCCGGAAAACATTTTCTCATAATCCTCAACAATTGCGGTTTTATATTCGGACTTCAGTTTTTTTCCGCCGAACAAATTCGGTAAGACGATAATCGCAAGAATAACAGCAATAACGGCAATAAGAATCCGTTTATCGTTTTTAATCTTGTCAATTGCCGTTGTTTTCAGGTTGTTCATTTTTTCCTTGTTTTCATCGGTTAACGCTGCCTCAGCAATGTTTTCCGCGGTTCCTTTAAGAATTTCCGCCTTTTCTTTAATAATATTAGCCATTATTGTTCTCCTATCAAAAATAGTTATTACAAATTATAAGCCCAGTAATTCTTTTTTCTTTGCGTCAAATTCTTCCTGCGATACAACTCCCATATCCAGCAGTTCTTTAAGTTTTTTCAGCTGCTCCATCGGATCAGCCGCAGCCTGCTGAACAATAACCTGAGGCTGTGCCGCAGCTGTTTTTAACTCTTTTCTGAACTGATGATATATTGCAACAACCCTTTCCGCTTCAAGCTTGTAAAGGGTGTCTATTTTAATTTTTGAACCTGCAACGGTAATAATCAGATCGCAAGTTTTCGTTGCAGCAGTAATCGCAGTATCAATAAGCATTCCAGTCAAATCACTGCTTGTGGAATTTTGCTCGGTATTTGCAGATGTTATATCTTCATAATATATCTGCCTGACATTTGCTGTTAAACCGAACGCCTCTCTGTCCGTTATTATTATCTGCTTATTGGTACAGACAATATAGTCTTTCGCTGTAAGTGAATTGATACCCCAAGCAAAATAGACAAGTTTTTCATCATCAAACATCATATATTTCTTTATTTCGTTTGCGACTTTTTCGCCTATCTTTTCTTTTATGAGGGCATCAACCTCTTCATCCGTTATTTCAAAATCATGTTTTTCTATGCAATCGAAATAATTTGTAAGGGTAATAAAATCCTCTTTAATTGTTTTATCTGCTTTAAACACGGCGAATGTGTAACCGTCGCAGGAAAATTCCGCTTTTTCTTCATTGATAGTAAATATAAATTTATCAATCTGCTCACATGAGATTTTCCCGGAAAGATAATTCTCTCTGTCATCTTCCTGAAGAATGGAAAAATACAAATTATTCTTTGTTATAAGAATAATCTGTTTGTTTTCCCCTTTAATCATAACGAGCGGAGTGTCGCCTTCTTCATACTGATTTAATCGGCTCTTTACCTTTTCAAAGGGTTTGCCCTCGATATAAGGATACATTGAAATTTTTGTCAGACTTACACTGCAGGCGGGAAGCAAAAGCTTTTCATAAAAATTCTTTGTAAAGTCAAGCAGTTCTTGCGTCCCGGTGTTTTCAAATACAAATCCATCGTTGTCAAAAGCGTTAATTGTGTCAAGTATCTCCTGAAGCTTTTCATCTGCTTTCGCTTTCATTTCCGCCTTGACTGCTTCTCTCTCCGCTTTGGCTGCGTCATATGAACTTTTTGCCGTTGCCGCAGCATTCTTTGCTGTTTCAGCGGCGCTTTTCACCTTGTCGAACAAACCCATAATCCAATCTCCTTTTTTTCAAAAATTGCAATTTAATTTTACTGCAATTTGCGGTAAAAGTCAATACTGCAAAATGCGGTAATGTATTATACTTTTTAAGTCTGAATTCAAGAGTGATGATATGTATAAACGAATCCGCGAACTGCGTGAAGACAGTGACAAAACCCAGAAAGAGCTTGCCTCTGTATTGCACTGTTCACAGCAGGTTTACAGCAACTACGAACTCGGTCAGAGGGATGTTCCGACCGACATTCTGATAAAAATTGCGAAATATTACGGCGTTTCAACGGATTATATTCTCGGTTTGAGCGACAAAAGGTAACGGCGAAAGATTTTCTTTCGCTTTTTCTTTTTTTCAGAACAGGTGTTTTTCGTCATTTTGCGGTAAATTGCGCGGTCTGTTTTGTGCAAAAAATTGAATTATGATATATTTTTGTACTCGAGTACAAAAATTTCTTTACAAATGTTTTCTTACAATGTATAATAAAAACAATAAAACAAAAGGAGCCCGCGTTATGGAGCAGTCCAGACGGCTGAGAAAAAAGGATAACACCCACCGCGCCATAATGCACAGCGCGAAAATGCTGTTTGAAAAAAACGGGCTCGGCAATGTGACCATAGAGCAGATAGCGGAGCAGGCGGATGTTTCGCGCTCCACGTTCTTCACGCATTTCACTTCGCTTGACGACCTGCTTATGCAGATTGCCAACGAGGAGATTCACGACATTCTCGATGCCGCGGCGAAGGACGGCAACGCCGATGTAAAGGCGGTTTTCCACCAACTCGCGAAGGACACATACCCCTACCCCTATCTTACAACCCAGCTTTTTGTGCGCAGCATTCTCTCATCCGGCAAAAGCTCCGCCCGCGATGTTCTCGCGCTGCTTGAAAGCGAAATAGAATCAAGCGGCTACAGGAAACTCAAAAAGGATTTTTCGGCAAAGGATATAGCATCATTCATTTTCGGCGCTTATTTCGGCCTTGTGTTTCAGAAGTTCATTGAGGATGAACCGTTTGAAAACCCGGCTGAAATCGATAATAAAATAAGTCTTTTCATAGACTGCTTAAAAAATCAGGAGGAATAAAAATGGCAAACGGCTACGGTATCAGCAACTGGCAGGATGCGAAGACCATCTACGCCAAACTTCACAAGCTTACTTCAATGCCCATCTACAGCATCAGCGACGAAGAGCTTGACAGAGTTCTCAAGCATTTTGACGAGAACTGCAAACAGTCCAAGGAAATCACAACGGAAGCGAAGCAGTACATCCCCGGCGGCGTACAGCACAACCTCGCTTTCAACTATCCCTTCCCCATCTGCATAAACAAGGCGGAGGGCGCCTATCTCTGGGATAAGGACGGCAACAAATATGTTGACTTCCTTCAGGCGGGCGGTCCGACAATCCTCGGCAGCAACTATGAGCCCGTTCGCAAAAAGGCGATTGAACTCATTGAAACCTGCGGCCCCGTAACCGGTCTTTTCCACGAGGCGGAGCTTCTTCTCGCCAAAGAAATCAACAAGAACATGCCCAACGTGCAGATGTTCCGTATGCTCGGCTCGGGTACCGAATCCGTTATGGCGGCAATCCGTGTTGCCCGTAACGCCACAAAGGCAAAGAGAGTCATCAAGGTCGGCGGCGCGTATCACGGCTGGTCCGACCAGATGGTTTACGGCCTTAAAATCCCCGGCTCAAGATTCTTCCTTGAGAGTCACGGCATCCCCTCAAGCTGCTACGGCACAACCGACGAGGTTCGCCCCAACGACCTCAACATGCTTGAGACAATGCTCAAAATCAACAAGTTCCGCGGCGGCACGGCCTGCGTTATCGTAGAGCCCGTAGGCCCCGAAAGCGGCACAAGACCCGTTGATTTCGACTACAACGCGGGCGTTCGCAAACTCTGCGACAAATACGGCTGCTTATTCATAATGGACGAGGTTGTCACCGGCTTCCGTGTAGGCCCCGGCGGCGCTCAGGGCTATTTCAACGTAGTTCCCGACCTCACCATATTCGGCAAGATAGTCGCGGGCGGCTACCCCTCAGCGGGCGGCGTCGGCGGCAAGAAGGAATTCGTCAGCGGCATGGCGGCAGGCGTAGGAACAATGATGAAGAGAGCCTATGTCGGCGGCACACTCGCTGCCAACCCCCTTTCGGCTTATGCCGGCTATTGCGCTATTCAGGAAATCGTCAAGACCAACGCCTGCGAAAAAGCGGGTCTCGCGGGCGACAGACTCGTTGCCGGCCTTCAGGGTCTTGTTGACAAATACGCGCTTCCCTTCGTAGTTTACAACCAGGGCTCCATAGTCCACCTCGAGTGCTCCGGCGCGATGAGCTACGACTTCAGCTCGCTCAACATCGCGAAGTCCGCTATTCCGATGCTTAAGACCAAGCCCGAAATGCTCCGCAGAAAGGTTGCCATGGAAGAAATGGGCGCGGCTTATATGGCTCACGGCATCGTCACCCTCGCGGGCAGCCGTCTTTACACCTCACTCGCCGACACAGACGAAGTCATTGACGAAGCGCTCAACAAGTTTGAGGACGTTTTCAAGACCGTCACCGTCTGCAAGAGAAATCTCGACAAATAATAAGAATCAACCAAAACTTTCACTCCGCTTCACTCGAGGCGGGGTGATTTTTTTGCCGCGCAAATAAAAACAGTCCGCTCCCCTCTTGACAAATCACAGCGGATGATTTATACTAAAACAAACATTTGTTCGATTAGCACGGGAGGCGCGGTTATGGTTCGCAAGGTATATGTTGATGTTGTTCTGCTGCAGGATAAGGACGGCAAGTGCAGACCGCTGAGGATTCAGTGGGAGGACGGCACGGTCTATTCCGTTGAGCGGCTTATCAACCGCTGCCGCGTGTGCTCAAGGAATGTGGGCGGCGGTCAGATGCGCTACACCGTGCAGATAAACGGGCGCGAGACCTTTCTTTTTGAGGACGGCGGGCGCTGGTTTGTGGAGGCAAAGTGTTGAATTGCACAAAAATCAGCCGGAATTTTTTATAAATTAAAAGTGAGCAAATCGGGTGAAAATCGAAGAAAAACGGAGAAAAAACGAGATTGAGTTATCTAAATTAAAAAATTAAAATTTTTCTATTGACACCTGCCCTGCCTTGTGATAATATATGCAAGCACGAAAAAAACCAAATCGGAGGTTATAATCTATGTCAACCTATATGCCCAAAAAGGCTGACCTTGCCGATCGCAAGTGGTATGTAATTGACGCAGCGGGCAAGCCCCTCGGCAAAACCGCTGTTGAAGCAGCAAACCTTCTCCGCGGCAAGAACAAGCCCACATTCGTTCCCCATGAGGACTGCGGCGATCATGTTATCATCATCAACGCCGAAAAAGCCGTTCTCA
The DNA here is from genome assembly GCA_016285645.1 of Clostridiaceae bacterium. Taxonomy (GTDB): domain Bacteria; phylum Bacillota; class Clostridia; order Oscillospirales; family Acutalibacteraceae; genus CAG-177. The sequence goes on from JAEERC010000048.1 coordinate 63,909, forward strand.
CCGGCAAGAAGCTTGATAATAAAAAGTATTATCATCACACCGGCTACATCGGCCACCTCAAGGAGATCACCTACCGCAAGCTTATGGACACCAAACCCGAGTTCGCAGTTACAAAAGCCGTCAAAGGCATGATTCCCGACACGGTAATCGGCCGTCAGGCGCTTACAAGACTTCGCGTTTACAAGGGCGCTGAGCATCCTCACGCCGCACAGAAGCCCGAAGTCTGGGAATTTTAAGAAGGGAGGCCGTTTTAAATGTACGATTCCAATCCTTATTTCTACGGAACAGGCCGCAGAAAGAGCTCTGTAGCAAGAGTACGTCTTTACCCCGGCACCGGCAAAATCACAATCAACGACAGAGATATTGACGATTATTTCGGCCTTGACACCCTTAAACTCATCGTTCGTCAGCCCCTCGTTCTTACCGAGACAGGCGAAAAGCTCGATGTAGTATGCCGCGTTGCGGGCGGCGGCGTCACCGGTCAGGCGGGCGCAATCCGTCACGGCATTTCAAGAGCCCTCCTCCTCTATGACGGCGAGCTTCGCGCCACCCTCAAGAAGGCAGGTTTCCTTACCAGAGACCCCAGAATGAAGGAAAGAAAGAAATACGGTCTCAAAGGCGCACGCCGTGCACCCCAGTTCTCAAAGAGATAAATTCACCCGAACGGGTATCGCAGTCCCCTGTGTATGCAGGGGGCTGTTTTTGTTTGCGAACGGCTGATATGGCGAAGCGGCGGGTAAACTTTTTGTGAGTTTTTCGCAGACTCCTTCCGTCACGACTTACGCCGTGCCACCTGTCTCGCCCTGCATGCTATATGAGTTTTGTTGTAACCGCAGAGCGGCTTTCCCCAAAGCCGCCGCATAAAATATTGCCGCATATCAAAAATTGTAAATTATATGAAATTTTATTTTTTTAAAACCCCTTGTAATTCATCTTATTAATATGCTAATATTAATGTGTATACGCAAATGAGATAAAACTCTTTTAAGGAGGATGTTTTATGAAAACCGGTAAAAAGGCAGTTGCCGTTATTCTTGTGCTGGCTCTTATGCTCAGTATGTCTGCAATAACGGCGAGCGCTATGCAGATTTTTGTCAAGACTCTCACGGGCAAAACCGTCACTCTCGAGGTTGAGCCGAGTGATTCGATTGACGCTGTAAAAGCGAAGATTCAGGATAAAGAGGGCATTCCGCCCGATCAGCAGCGGTTGATTTTCGCGGGCAAGCAGCTTGAGGACGGTCACACCCTCGCGGATTACAATATCCAGAAGGAGTCCACCCTGCACCTTGTGCTCCGCCTGAAGGGTGAATCTGAGGGCGACGGCTCGGAGAATAATCCCTACCTGATTTCGGATTATGAGGGCCTTCTTGATTTTGCCGAGAAAGTTAACGGCGGCGAGACAGGCGTTTACGCCGTGCTTGTCAGCGATATTGACGCCTCCGCTTCGGTCGAGGCGAACGACTGGACTCCCATCGGGAATTATACAAATAAATACACCGGCACATTTGACGGCCTCGGTCATAAAATAACCGGGCTTACTTTCAACAACCCGAATCAGAGTTACGCCGGCCTTTTCGGCTGTGTCGGCGAAGGCGGTAAAGTTCAGAATGTCGGTCTTGAAGGCGGAAGTATTACCGGATTATATAACGTCGGCGGTGTTGCAGGAAGAAGTTACGGCACGGTAACGGGCTGCTATAACACGGGCGATGTTTCCGGCAATAAATTTGTCGGCGGCGTGGCCGGATATAACTATGAAGAAACAATCGAAAACTGCTATAACACGGGCGATGTTTCCGGTTCTGATCTTGTCGGCGGCGTGGTCGGATATAATAATAGCAGCAGCACGATTTCAAACTGCTATAACACGGGCAGTATTACTGCAACAGGAGACTTTGCTTTTGTCGGCGGCGTGGTCGGAGAGAATTATATTAGCAGCACGATTTCAAACTGCTATAACACGGGCAGTGTTACTGCAACAGGAGGCTCTGCTTCTGTCGGCGGCGTAGTCGGAGAGAATAATAACAGCAGCACGATTTCAAACTGCTATAACACGGGCAGTATTACTGCAACAGGAGACTCTGCTTATGTCGGCGGCGTGGCCGGAGAGAATTTTATGAGCAGCACGATTTCAAACTGCTATAACACGGGCAGTATTACCGCACAGGGAAACTATGCACGTGTCGGCGGCGTGGTCGGGTATAATTTTGCTAACAGTTCGGTTAAAAACTGCTATAACACCGGCAGAGTTACCGCACAGGGAAACGATGCACATGTCGGCGGCGTGGCCGGAGATAATTATCTTGAAAACAGTTCGGTTGAAAACTGTTATTATGACTCGGACAGAGTCACCGGTATTCCCGCAATAGGGCACGAAAGCAGTGCAACACACACCAATGTCAAAGGTCTCTCCACCGCCGATATGACCGGCACAGCCGCAATCGGAACAGCTCATAATCAAATGAATTTCAGTGACACAAGCGTGTGGCTTGTGCGCGAAAGCGACGAGTTCTATTCATACTATCCGCATCTCAAGGGCTTCAATCTTGACAAAAACAGCAATCAGATTTTGGCGGAAAACATCCGTATGACCGACTGGCCCGCGCGCAAGGCACAGGAAAATGTGCGCGAGATTTCAAACTATGAAGAGCTCAAGGCATTTGCACAAGAGGTAAACAACGGCAGTTTTTCTCTCAATGGCATTATTGTTAAAGACATTGACGCCTCCGCTTCCGCATCGGCGAACGACTGGACTCCTATCGGTAATGATTATGACCATCAATACACCGGCACATTTGACGGCCTCGGCCATAAAATAACCGGGCTTACTTACAACAACCCGCAACAGAGTTACGCCGGCCTTTTCGGCTATGTCGGTGAGGGCGGCACGGTGCAGAATGTCGGGCTTGAAGACGGCAGTATAACAGGAAATAACTTTGTCGGCGGCGTGGTCGGATATAACGAGAAAGGAACAATCGAAAACTGCTATAACACGGGCGATGTTTCCGGTTCTGATCATGTCGGCGGCGTGGTCGGACTCAGTGACGGCACAGTCACAAACTGCTATAACACGGGCAATGTTTCCAGCAGTGATGATGTCGGCGGTGTGGTCGGATTTATCAGAATTGAAAGAACGGTCACAAACTGCTACAACACGGGCGATGTTTCAGGCAGCCGTAATGTCGGCGGCGTAGTCGGATTTATCTCTAATAACGCAGAAGTCAAAAACTGCTATAACACGGGTGCTGTTTCCGGCACTAAGTATGTCGGCGGCGTGGCAGGATTCAACGCAAACGAAGGAAAGGCAAGCAACTGCTATTATGACAGCGACAGATGCACAGCTTCAAAGGCATTCGGCTTTGGCTCGGGCACAAACGTCACCGGCCTCACAACCGCGCAGATGACCGGCGCAAACGCGCTTGACAATATGGTCTTTGAATATGAAGCCGGCGAAGAAAACCCCTGGCTGACCAAAGCCGACGGAGCTGAAGACGGCGGCAATTACTGTTGGTTCTATCCGCACCTCAAGGGCTTTGCTTATGACAGAACTTCGGCTGCTGAAGACTGGCCCGCGAAAGTTGAAATCACAGTTGCCTTGAGCGACGGTAATTCATGCACATACGACGGCGAGGAGCACGGAGTGTATGTCACAGTCGGCGACACATCCGTTCCCGAAGGCATGACGGTTAACTATCAGAAATATGAAAACGGCCAATGGAAAGATATACCCAGCGTCCCCTCCGCAGACCCTGGCAACTATAAAATGGAAATAAGCTTCGGCGAAGAAACTGTTACAAAGTATTTCACAATTCTTGATCCGGCTACTGATTATACAGTTTCTTATTATAAAAAGACCGGAGAGGAAACTACGGAATCCGTTGACCCGATCGACGCCGGCGATTACAAGGCGGTAGTGACTTTTACAGATACAGGTCACGCTCCCATAGAAAAAGAGTTCAAAATTACACCCAAATCTGTCACTGTAACAGCCGCGAGTGAGGATTTCACCTATGACGGCACGGCGCACAGCAATAACGGATATGAAGTCAGAGGCCTTGTGGGAAGCGATGCAATTACCGCTGTTGTTACCGGCAGCATTACATACCCCTCCGAAAGTCCGGTGCCGAATGTTATAGAGAGTTACAGCTTTACGGGCAGTCCGGATAATTACAATGTAACAACAGTAAACGGCGAACTGACAATGTCAAACGCTTCGAAAGAAATCACCATCACCTCGGTAAGCAGGGAGTGGACCTATGACGGCAGTGCTCATTCAGACAATACTGTTACGGTAACAGGCGGCAGTCTGTTTGAGGGTGATGAACTTGTGGCGGAAGCGACCGGCAGCGTAACAAATGTCAGTGACACGGCAGAGGGCAACAATATAATTGCCGACGGCTATAAGATCATGCACGGATATACGGACGTTACCGACAACTATGAGATTACAGCGGTCAGCGGCACGCTGAAAATCACCCCCGCGTCCGTAACTCTTACCGCGAACAGTGCAGCGGAAACCTATGACGGCACGGCGCACAGCAATAACGGATATGAAGTCAGAGGCCTTGTGGGAAGCGATGCAATTACCGCTGTTGTTACCGGCAGCATTACATACCCATCCGAAAGTCCGGTGCCGAATGTTATAGAGAGTTACAGCTTTACATCGGGCAAAGCGGGCAATTACACTGTAACAACAGTAAACGGCGAACTGACAATGTCAAACGCTTCGAAAGCAATCACCATCACCTCGGCAAGCAGGGAGTGGACCTATGACGGCAGCGCTCATTCAGACAATACTGTTATGGTAACAGGCGGCAGTCTGTTTGAAGGTGATGAACTTGTGGCGGAAGCGACCGGCAGCGTAACAAATGTCAGTGACACGGCAGAGGGCAACAATATAATTGCCGACGGCTATAAGATCATGCACGGAGATAAAGATGTTACCGAAAACTATGTAATTACAGCGGTCAACGGTACGCTTACAATAAACCCCGCCAAAGTAACGGTCACAATCACGGGCAAGCATAATTCGGCGCCCTATGACGGCAGAGAACACATTGTATCAGATTTTAATGCTGAACCCTCCGACCCGCTTTACAGATGTACCGGTGAAACTCTCGATTTCAATTTCACCGGCACTGCAAAGGCAAGACGCACCGATGCGGGAACAACATACATGGGTCTTACCGATTCTCAGTTTGTAAACAAAAACGCGAACTTTGATGTAACATTTGATGTTACGGACGGATATCAGACAATAGTTCCGATCAGTGTTGATGTTACAGTTAAAGGCAACAGCGCGACGGCGGACTATGACGGCAATGAAAAGAGCGTAACGGGCTACACCGCAAAGGCGAGCAATTCTCTCTATGATGTTGAGAATGATATTGAATTCAGCGGCACTTCCGAGGTAAGACGCACTGAGCCCGGCACCGAAAGCATGGGACTTTCCGCAAGTCAGTTCACAAACAGCAACGAGAACTTCAATGTAACATTTACTGTTGAAGAGGACGGAAAACTGACCGTCAACCCGGTTATCAAATTTGTTAACGAAGACGGCACCGAGCTTCAGAGCGGCGCGGTCGCCCTCGGCTCAACTCCCAAATACACGGGCTCAACACCCGAAAAAGCGGCATCGGACGGCAACACCTATGAATTCACCGGCTGGAGCCCCGAAATAACCGCGGCAACCGAAAACGCGACCTACACCGCGACTTACAAAGCGGTTCCCATTAAAATTGACCTCGGCGAATTTGAAAGCACAACGGGCTACAAAGAGGAACAGACCTTCACGGTTGACACAAGCGACCTTCCCGAGGGCGCGGAAGTCCACTGGTTTGTAAACGGCGAGGATGTAGGCACGGGCGAAAGCTACACGGTAGAAGACCCGACCGATGACTACACCGTTCAGGCGAAAGTCGTTGACAAGGACGGCAATGTCATCGCCGAAAGCGAAGAGCAGAAAGTCGAAGTCAAAAACGGCTTCTTCGACCGTCTCAAAGCCTTCTTCGCGGAGTTAATCGAAAAAATCCTCGGAAAAGCGATTGCGGAACTTCTTACATCAATTTGCTGAAAATGTTAAACAAAACAGGGAACGCCCCGGCGTTCCCTGTTAAAATATATGAGCAAAAAGACGATAAACTCTACGGCGGTTTTCCGGTGCGGCTGTATTGCTTTATTCCACACGGAGGTGAAGTGAAATGCCTGTTTTTACAATATCTTTCTGCGCGGTAATAGTCATAATATACATACTCGACACCCTTGTTTTGGTTCCGGCGGGCGGGAGCGTCACGCTCAAGGAAAAGCTCCTTACCGGGCACAACAAAGGTTACATCAACCGCGCCCTGCACCTTTCGGCTGAAAAAATAAAAGACGGGCAGGTCTGGCGGCTTGTGTCCTCCGCCTTGCTCCATGTGGGTACGCCGCACATTGTATTCAACACCGTTGCCGTTTTTATCGCGGGCTGCGCCGTTGAAAGCGAACTCGGCGCGGTGAAAACCCTTGTGTGCTATGTCGGCTCCGCGCTTGTTTCGGGGCTGTTTATGGCGTTTGTTTACAAGCTCGGCGAGGGCGAGGGCTCGTCGCCCGGAATTTACGGGCTTACCGCCGTGTTCCTCATTCTCGCGGTTAAAAACGGCACTGTTCTGTTTTCGCAAACGCCGCTTTTCGCGCTCATAATTCTCGCGGTTTATATTATAAGCGGCTTTTTCGGCGGCAAAACCGTGCTCTGCGAACACCTCTCCGGCTTCGCCGGCGGCCTGCTTTTCGGTCTGCCGATTTGCTTGTGGATGTGAAAATAATCTTTCACCGAATCCCCGGTTTCCGGGGATTTTTTGTTTGCAAAAAGCGCCCTTTTCGGTGCACGAAAAGAGACATTTAAAAATTTAATAAATTATGAATATAATATGAATTATTTATTGAAATTAATAATTATATTATGTATAATAAAAAATAATGTTTTGACGGATTGTTTTGTTTTAACAATCCTTAATAATCAAAAAATGCCGCTGCGCATACAATAAAAACATTCAAAGAAAGCAGGAAAACAAAATGAAAAAAACAAACATTTTCAAAATCCTCATCGCGCTCACGGTCATTCTCACATTGTTTACATCCTGCAGTTTCGTGCCGGTGAAAGACACCGACACGGAAAATACTGAAACAGCAGCGTCAACCGAAGACGCAATCACAACTTCCGCTCCGGCAACCGAAGCGGAATCCTCAACCGAGACGGAAACCGAACCCGCAAGCGAGGAGAATACATCGGAAGCGATAACTCCCGTTGATGTTGAGGCGCTTGAAAAAATCGCCGCAGAGGACACCTTCCCTGTTAAGATTATTAAAACAGAAGTAATAAACGACTTCTTTGCCGGAGACAACTCTGTTGAGGACAAATATGTTAAATCCAGATTCGTTAATCGCCGCGAAAAAGACGCTGTGGCATTCACCGTACAGAACAACAGCAGTAAAACAATTGACAGTATTTCGATAGATCTTAAGGTTTTCTTTAAAGATACTGCTGTTCCGACAGAATTAAATGGCTTTATGACAGGTACTTTTGTTGCAAACAATCCGGATACGCTTGCCGGAATCAGGACTGTTTCCTATAATTTCGGGAACTGGAAAGATCTGAACATTGCGCCCGGTGAGACCGTTGTGCTCTACATCAGTTTTGACAGAGAAAATTCCGACCTCGGCGTTGTCGGAATTGTATCCAAATATACAACATCTGACGGCACAGAGGAAACGAATCCCATAGCAACCACATGGATTTCAAACCTGCCTTAACTGAGATTGGCAACATAAGCACCTGAAATTCATTTATCTCTGCTTTAATCAGGGCTGTTAAACAGCAAACTATCTGTAAGGAGTATTTCGGAATGGATAACAATTTAGGGAACAAATGTCTGTGCTGTATGAGCGCGGACGTTGACAGCGTAACGGGAGTATGTCCCGTGTGCCACAAGCCGAAAAGTTATAACAACGCCGACCATCAGCTGCCGGTGGGCACGGTGCTCGGTGAAAGATATGTTGTAGGCAAAACTCTCGGTCAGGGCGGCTTCGGTATAACATATATCGGCTGGGACGCGGAAGAGGAAAAAAGAATCGCGATAAAGGAATATTTCCCGAGCGGCTACACAGCCAGAAAAATGGATCACTGCACCCTTACGCCGTATGAGGATTCCGAAAGCGCCAATATTTTTGAACACGGAAAAAAGCGCTTCATCAACGAAGCGGAAGGGCTTATGAAAATAAACGATGTTCCGAATGTTGTAAGGGTAAGTTCTTATTTCAGTGAAAACAACACGGCGTATATAATCATGGACTATGTTGAAGGCATAAGTTTTAAAAAATACCTTAACGACTGCGGCGGAAAAACAACACTTTCGGACACACTTGAAAAACTGCATCCCGTTGTTACCGCCCTTTCCGAAATACACCGCAAGGGCATTCTTCACCGCGACATAAGCCCCGACAACATTATTCTTTCGCCTCTCGGAGCCGTGCTTGTTGACTTCGGAGCGGCAAGGGAGTTCTCGCTTGAAGGTCATATGTCAATGAGCGTATATGTAAAAACGGGTTATGCCCCGCTCGAGCAGTATGACACTCACGGCAACCAGGGTCAGTGGACCGATGTTTTCGCCTTCGCCTGCACAATTTACAGATCAATTACCGGAACACTTCCGGCGAACGCTCTTACAAGAAGCAAAAGCAGCGCCGAACTTAAATCACCGATTGAACTCGGCGCCGACATAAACCGCAACCAGGAACAGGTTCTTCTCAAGGGCATGGAAATAGATTATCAGAAGAGATATCAGGATATCGATTCATTCTATCAGGCGCTGCTTGCCGCCCGTTCCGACTCTCAGCCGCAACCGAAGCAAAAAAAGAACATATTGCCTTTGGCAGCGTTCATCGCCTTCGCAGTTTCGGCGCTTTATACCGCCGGGTATTTCATTTATCTTTTCATAAACGAAATGGTTTTCAAAGAGCTTTTTGCCCAGCAGATTGTTTTAATCGCGGCTCTCGGCTTTATAAGTGTTATGCTCATACCGGCAATCAAAGGAAAAAAATGCAAAATCAATCTGATAAAGTTTATTTCGCTCGGCGTGTTCATTCTTTCCGCTCTGAGCGCGATTATCTTCTCAATTGCCGTAGGCGGACATTACAGCGGATATCTGACGGATATCGGAACAATGATTATTTATATGCATGTTCCCATTCTTGCCGCGCTCACCGCTTTGCTTTTTGTTCTTTCAAAAAGCATAAACAAATCATCAGACAACCGAGGGTGATAAATTGAATATCGGTTCTTTGGCGGGGAACTATTCCCCGAGCACAGTTATAATAATTATTGCGGCGGTCTTACTGCTTCTGATTGCCGTTATTGCAAAAGCAAAAAAATCCAAAAACGGCGGCAAATCAGTGACCCACGAACCGCTTGAATTTGAAACGGTCACGCTTCAGAATATCGGCAAGCGTGAATACCAGCAGGATTCATTTTATGTTTCGGACTCAGGTGGCAAAGAAGCTGCATACGGAAAAGGTCTGCTTGCTGTTGTTGCTGACGGTATGGGCGGCCTGCAGAACGGAAAAAGCATAAGCGAAATCACCGTTGACGCTTTCAGTAGTCTGTTTTCCGATTCATCCTTCGATGACCCGGTTGAATTTCTTACGGATTGTGTCCGCAGGGCGGAAAATGAAGCCGACAACTACATACAGTCACAATCGGCAAAAGGCGGAAGTACTGTTATAGCCGTGCTCATAAATAACGGCGGTTTATACTTTGCTTCCGTAGGCGACAGCAGTCTTTTTATGATAAGAAACGGCAAGGTTACTCTGCTTAATCATTACCAGAACTTCGCATCGGTTCTGGACAGCCAGGTAAGGCAGGGGCTTATCAGCCGCGAGGATGCCGACCGCCACCCGATGCGCTCGAGAATCACCTCTTTTATAGGTATGGGTGACACACCGGAAATCGATACATCCAAAAAGCCCGTTATTCTTAAGCGTGACGATGTACTGATGCTTTGCTCGGACGGCGTGACAAACGCCCTCGGCGACAACGCGATTTCAGAGACAATCGGCGCCGGCAGTTTTGAAGAAGCCGGCAAAAGAATTGAAAACAGAATTCTTGAGCAGAATATCGGAAACCAGGACAATTTCACGGCAATTTTGATCAAATGTAAAAATAATAAAGATTGAATAAAGGAGCACTCTTAAATGAGATGTGAAAAATGCGGCTTTGATTTTGACCAGGGTCTTGACAGATGCCCCAAATGCGGCGCGTCGGTTGAATTCGCGGGCAACACACATTTTTATTTGAAGGCAAAAGAAGAACACGCAGGTTTTTTTGACACGGTTTTTTCGGGCGTTTTCAGAAAGCACCCCTCGGGAACGGCGGCAAAAATATTTGCCGCGGGCACACCGGAGACCACCCCTGCCCCGGATAAGATGTTTTCCGCCTGGCAGAAGCCCTGGCTGTATTCCAGATTTCTGATTGCGGGTCTGGTTTTTCTGCTTGTCGGCTGGTTCCTGGCGTTTTCTTTGAATCCGGGAATACTCGGAGTTGTAGGCTCCTTCGGCGCGCTGGTAATGCCGTTTACAATTCTGATGTTTATCTGGGAAATGAATATTCCGAGAAATATCTCTTTCATAAAATTGGTAGTCTATTTCTTCGTAGGCGGAATGATTTCAATGATTTTTACCTTGATTTTCGGGGCCGCTTTTGAAGAACTCGACCCTCCTTTTGCGGCGTTTATCGAAGAACCCGCAAAACTGCTGACTACGCTTATTATTATGCACAAGGCAAAAACGAAATACGGTTTCGGCGGAATGCTTATAGGCGCGGCTGTGGGCGCGGGATTTACGGTATTTGAAAACATCGCCTATATTTTCAACTTTTTTTTGGCATACGGGCTTGAAATGGGAAAATATGTTTTTATTTCCCGTTCTCTCACCGCAATAGGAACGCATACCGTGTGGGCCGCAATAGCCGGAGCGGCAGCCGCTCTCGGAAGAAAAGGCAAGAGCAAGGGCTTCGGCTATCTCGCCTATCCTTTGTTCTGGATATGCTTTGTTGCCGATATTGCCATGCACTTTGTTTGGAACGGCGGCTTGAGTCTTTTAGTTGTTTTGGACGACAATTCCGGTGTAAATGACTTGTTGCAGGATTTGCTCTGCGTTGTTGCGGTTGTACTGCTTTTCTTTATAACAAACAAATGCCTCAAGCAGGTAATTTATGTCTACGATTCCACGCGAATGGAAATGATGAACAGAAAAGCCTACGCGCAGGCACAGGTTCAGCCGGATTCTCAGCAGAATCAGTACGCCGACGCCCAGCCGTCCGCTCAGCAAAATGTTCAGGTCTCAAACAACAACGCTTTTTACGCTGCAAATCAAGTTGCCGCCTATGTTCCGCAGCAGGCGGTGCCGAAAGTTTTCACGGTCAAATCGGATTATCTTAAACTTGAGGTACCGGTTGACAGAGTTCTCTGCATCGGCAGAGACCCGAATTACTGCGACATTGTTTTCCCCGCGGACACAGCCGGCGTGAGCAGAAAGCACTGCGCGCTGAGCGTTTCGCCCGAAGGATACATTTATGTAATGGATCTCGGCTCATCCATGGGCACTTTCCTTCCCGACGGAAGAAAGCTCAATCCCAATGAATGGACGGCAATTGACGACACATTCTTTGTAGCTTCGGAAGCATACACTTTCACGGTACAGTAAGTGATAATTATAAATATTAATTGAAAGGTGATATAAATATGGTACAGTTAATTGCAACTGTTCTCGGATATTCTCTTGTAGCTTTTGCTTTTGCCGGTATTTCCGTTTCAAGAGCAAAAAAAGGCAAAAAATATAAGGGCCTGTTTATAACGGGTGTTGTTGTTGAAGCGCTTGCTACTTCCGGCACTTTCGCTCAGGCAAGCGCAAGCGGTTTTATCTATTACAAAGATATTATCTGCGTAGTCGTTTCATGGATAATAATGGTTATCGGATTAATTCTTCTTATTTCCATCAAGAAAAAACAATCCGGAACAGTACAGGATGCTCAGGCTTATACCCCGGAAATCCGGAATGGCAGGCAATATGACAATGTCAACCCTGCGTCTTCCGCCGGATACAGCGAGATAAATAATGTGAATAACAGCATTTCATCCAATCCCGCGACACCGGGTATTCCCGGTATCAAGTGCGCTTATTTGAATATTGAAATGCCACTTGATAAAACAATAACCATAGGAAGAGACCCATCTGTGTGCAATATAGTATTCCCCACGGACACAGCCGGAATAAGCAGACGCCATTGCTGTGTTGCCGCTTCACCGGACGGAACTGTTTATGTAATGGATATGGGTTCATCTGAAGGCACTTTCCTTCCCGGCGGAAGAAAGCTCAATCCCAACGAATGGACGGCAATTGACGGCTCGTTCTTCGTGGCGTCGGAGGCATACACTTTCACGGTGCAGTAAACGGCGAAGATTGATTAAAAACATTTTCAGATAAAAATCGTTGACAGGAGAGACGGAGTAATGGGTAAACAGATTTTTATAAGCTACAAGGCGGAGGAAAGAAATCTCGCGACCAAGATTAAAAACAAAATTGAAAAATCCGGCCATTCGTGCTGGATGGCGCCCGCTTCAATACCGGGCGGCTCCAACTATGCAGCGGAGATTGAAAACGCCATAGTCAGCTGCCGCGCGCTTGTGCTTGTTTTTTCAAAAGCGGCGATGAACTCCAAATGGGTTGACAGGGAGGTTGACAGGGCAATCAATCACGACAAGCTTATTCTGCCCTTCAGAACCGAGCTGTTCCCGTTCAATTCACAGTTCAATTTTTACCTCACAAATGTTCAGTTTTATGACGCTTTTGAGGATTATGACGACGCGCTGAGCAGACTTATAGCGCAGATTGACGAGAGATTCGAGCGCGACCTGCCCGTAGAGCCGGAGGAACCTGCCGAACCCGAAGCGGAAGAAACAACGGACTCCGCAGACACCGAGGATGAAAAAGATTTACCCGTTGAGCCGGAAGTTCCCGCTCCGGCTGTTGCGCCCGTGCCCGTCGCCGCGCCCGCGGAAGCCGCCGCGGCTGCGGAACCTGCTGCCACCGCTGTTAAAAAAGCGGAGAAAAAAGACACCGCCAAAAACAAAAAAGAAGAAAAAGAAGAGAAAAAGAAAAGAAAAGAAGAAAAGAAAAAGAACGAGAAAAAACCTGTAAGAATCATCAAGAAAATATTTAAAATTGCCGGATTGATTGTCGCAGGCCTCTGCCTTCTGATTGCGCTGATCCTTGTTGTTCAGGAATGCGGCCGCTCCGGTGTAAGCGATAACAATTCAGTCAAGGTTACAATTGCCGGGGAAGAATACTATACGTCCGAAACCAGCTTGGAAATCGAAGACTATGAATTAACATCCGCCGATATTGTCAACATAAGCAACCTGACAAACCTCAGTTACATATCCTTGATTAATTGCGGACTGGATAATGCGGACATCGGAAAAATAAAGGCGTTCCATTCAGATTACGGACAAAGCGTCTATGAAATAAATCTCAGCGGTAATGAAGAAATAACCGGTTTTGATAATCTGAAAAACACTGAAGCTTTGAAATATCTCAATGTTTCAAACACGGGAATAACAAGTTTTGACGGCTTTGACAGCAATTTCAGTTCAAAAGTTTTTGGCAGTGATACTGTAAAACTTATAGCCGACAACTGCGCTTTTACATCTTTCGACGGGCTGGAATTCCAGGGCCGCAGTGATAATAATTATCTTTTTTCATTTAAAAACTGTAGTATGGACAATAAACTTGCCGCGCAGCTGGGCAAAAAACTTGAAGTAATTTCCGGTTTTGAAACAATTTATCTCAATGACAACCTCGATTTAACAGATCTTTCTTTCCTCGGCAACTGCTCAAAACTCAAAACGATTTATGCCAGCCAAACGGGAGTCACATCCTTCAGCGGCCTTGAAAAGTGTATATATCTTACAAACATTTACGCAAGCAACTGCAAAATCACAACGCTCAAAGGGCTTGAAAACACCACCATTCTGAAGCAGGTGGATTTTTCCGGAAACCAGCTTAAAAACATTGGCCTGCTCAAATACTCTGCCAAAACAATAACATTTGTCAATCTCAGCGACAATCAACTGGATGCCTCGGCGGCGGATGTGCTCAAGCTGATGAACAACCTTTCATCACTCTATATAAGGAACAATAAAAACATTGCCGACGACTCTTTCCTTGAAGGCAAGGAGAATATGAAATACATCAACATTTCCGGATGTTCGCTGACAGGTTTCGAATGTATAAAATCTTTCACTAATCTGATATATCTCAACATATCCGGCAATCAGTTGAAATCGTTTGACTGCGCGTCCCTGCCGGAAAGTATAAAAATACTTGACCTGAGCAACAACAATTTATCCCTCGGAGATATTCTGTTCAAATCAAATACTCACCTTGATTATCTCAATATCTGCGGAAACACTTATAAAAGTATTAATATCCCCGGTGAATGCAGTTTTCTTGCGCTCGATTATGTTGCCGGAGCGGATTTCAAAGGAATCGCTTCCTGCACCGAAACCGTCAAAATGCTCAACTGCCCGCTGAACAGGCAGGTTGCAATAACAAGGGTTTTCGGCAGTTATGTGGAATACATTTCAGACGAAAACTACAAAGATATTGTGGGCGCCAAATTAAACGAGTGCTATAACGGTCTCTTTTAATAATTATTTATAAACAGGTGATTTCATGAAAACATTAAAAACAATTATTTCAATTCTGCTTGTTTCCGCGCTGGTTTTCGCGCTCGCTTCGTGCTCGTCCCGCGGCGGCGGGGATTATATTGAGAGCACTGCGGAGGAATCCGATTTTCTTTCATTCATTCCCGGAAAATACAGGGAACTGACGGGTTACAGATTTGACGCCGACAGTTTCAAATACAAGGCAATCGACCTTGACAGTGACGGTGTTGACGAATATATCGCTTTTCAGAAGATTGTTGAGATAACTGATAACAACGAGAATCTGATTACCGCTTATGCCTGCCCGGAAGGTGACGGTGATTTTGAAAAAATCTTCATTTTTTATCTCTATGAAGACACTTCTTTCCGGGTGACATATGACGGCAGCGAATACGCCCTTTGCACGGCGGCTTCCGAACCGAATTATGATATTTGTTCCGATTACCGCTATTACGGTGAAGACGAAATTGAACTGTACCGCAGCGCAACTCACAACGAAAACTTTGAAAACCCTTACACGCTGTCATATGAGTGTGATTTCTTTTCCGGTGATGATTACCTCAACTATGAGTATGAGGCGATGACCGAAGATGAGTTCAACGATTATTATAATTTCTGCAGGTCAGCCGATTCCGACCTGTACTATGAAAACGGAGAGCCCTTCGGCTTTGACGATTTTGACCCGGCGTTTATCCAGGACGGGGCTGAAGAAGGCTATGAGCAGGATTATGCCGAAACCGTGCCCGATAACAACGAAGAAGGCAAAGTAACAATTACTGTAACTTCAGGTAATAATCCCGAACCGTCAGGCGGCACCGCTTTCCCGACTCCGACAAAAGCGGAACTGGAAGAGCTGGGGCAAATGGCAAATAACTGGGGAGATTTTGACTGCAGTATTTCGGTTGCCACAAATAATACTTATGCCAACGCCCTCGGGCCGGGAGGCTTATATGATGAATATACGGGAACAGGCATTTATGAGGTGCCTGAAGTGATTATTGACGGTGAACCCGACCCGCGCAACGAAATGTACAGCGATTATTCCGGATATTGCTATTATATTTATCCCGGGCAATCGGTTGACAGATTCCTCAGAGAAATAATGAATGTTGAACCGAACCATAATTGTTACTCAGAATTTGAGGGAACGGTATATTTATATTATGAAAACGGAAACTATTACCTGAGATGGGATGTCTGGGGAGACGAGGATTATACAAAGTACATGTCTCACACCACACTCCCCGACGGCAAAGTTGCTGTCAAAGTAGGTCTGTATGAATTTGAATATTTTCAGGGTGAATTATTGACCGTGACCGCCGGAATCAAAGTGATTGACGGTCAGCGTGTGTGGTCGATTTATAAAATCACCAAAAATAATTAACAGCTTTATCATTTGATTTTATTCCCTGCAGCAACTGACATACCAAATTACAATCAATATACAAGCAGCCGCCATCACGGGCGGCTGCTTTGCGTTTTATTATTGATATTATATTTTCTCTTTATCTCTCCGCGGGGAGGAGGGTTATTCTGCCGTTTTCGGGGAGGATTCTGATTTCGCCGTCTTCCTCAACGAATTTTCCGCTTTCGAGTTTCACGGAATAGACATAGTCGCTCTCGTGCCTGCCCTTAAAGCGCATAACGAGTTCCTTTTCCTTTACTTCGCTGTAGGGCACGGCGCATTCGGGGCTGTAAACAAAGGCGAGATACGCGCCGTCTTCGCCGATATTGATTTCCACTTTATCCTCAAACATTTCAAAACGGACTACGCCCGGAATTTCCGCCGAGGCGGAGTTTTTGCTTTCATCCGTCGCGGTTATGAAACCGCCGTCAAACGAGGGCGTTTCGCCGTTTTTGCGAAGGTAAATGCCCGCGCGGATATCGTCCTTGCTGAAGCGGAAACCGTCAATGACCGGCAGATTGAAAATGGCGTAATCCGTGAGGTCCTCGGCTTTTTCGAGACATTTCTCTTTAAAGCCCGGGTCGAAAAGCTGAATGTCGCGTATCCACGCTCTGCCGTTCTGATAAAGGACGTTCATACGATAGTTTTTGCAGCTGTACCACACTGTTTTATAACCGTCCGCCTCATAGTCGGAGTCGGCGCAGATAGCGGCGGGCGGGGTCTCTTTGAATGTTTCCGTAAACCATCTGCCCGTCTCGCTCAGAGTCATAAGTTCCACCCTGCCCTTTCTGAGTTCGCGGTCGAGAATCTCAAACTGCATTGGCAGACCTTTTTTTATGCTCTCCCAGCCGAAGGAATTTTCCTGACCCAACTGAGCGTAGGCGTGCGATAAGCATTTGCCGTTGAAGCTCTCGCGGAAATACCACTCTACAAAGGCGGGGTTGCTGCCGCTTCCCGGATAGACGGGCTCCATTGTGGAGACGCCCTGATTTACCTCCGGGTCGCCGAGCCCCCAGTCATACTGCCTGAGCGGGTCGGGGCCGAGCATACGGAAGGCGGGAGTTTTCATCTGCTCACCCTCGCCGGCGCCGGGGCAGAGCATATTGCCGAAGGAAGGATAGTAGCCGCCGTTATAGTAGCCGCCCCACATTGTGTTGGCGTCCGTGCCGTACTGGTCGCGGCAGATGCAGGACGAAACAACGGGATATTTTTCCTCAATATAGCGGTATGAAACGGCGTCAATAGTCCAGCAGCCGAAAACCTCGGGATAATAACCGTAAATCTCTTTGAATTTTTCGAACGCCGTGTCAATCAGAATTTTGCGGTCCTCGGGAACATAGCCGTGAAGATAGTTGTAATTGTGCTCCCAGTCCCACTTATAGCGTCCTCTCCAGGGAAGTCCCGCGTCGGCGCAGTGCGGCTCGGTTATTTCGAGCCATAAGCCGAACTCGCATTTGTCGGCGTATTTACGGGCAAGGTCAATGTATTTTTGCTCAATAAGCGCGTCGTACTGGAACAGAACCGTTGAACGGAATCCGTAGCGTTCACAGAGTTCAAGCTCGTTTACAAGCGTGGAATAAAGGTAAGAATCGTCCTCCTCCCTCGGTTCGCAGCTGCGCACAAAATTGATGATGTTGATGATATTTCTCATTTTTTCACCCCTGAAATCAAGTATTATAGAGGAAAAACCTCAATTAAAATCTTACTCGTCCGAGCCCTTTCCGTCAAGCGGATATGTATAATATTTTTTACTTGTATTAAATTAAAATCAATGATATAATAGATTGGTTTATTATGTAAATAACAAATTATCAGAAAAGGCAGTTGTGATTATGAACAGCGACATTGAAAGAGTATTAGGCGAAATCAGAAAGGTTATCAAGGGAAAGGACGACGTTATCCTTCACACGATTATGGCTATCCTCGTGGACGGTCATATTCTGCTTGACGATATTCCCGGCGTGGGCAAAACCACGCTCGCGGTCACCCTCGGCAAAACTCTCGGGCTCAAATACAACCGTATTCAGTTCACCCCCGATGTTCTGCCCTCGGATATAGTCGGCTTTTCGATGTATAACAAGGCGCTCAACGAGTTTTCCTACATACCCGGCGCGGTAAACGGCGTTAACATCCTGCTCGGCGACGAAATAAACAGAACCTCGAGCAAAACGCAGTCCGCTCTTCTCGAGGCAATGGAGGAGCGCCAGGTGACGGTTGACGGCAAGAGCTATCCGCTTGAAACCCCGTTCGTGGTTATAGCCACACAGAACAATGTAGGCGCGGCGGGCACACAGCTTCTGCCCTACGCCCAGCTTGACAGATTTTTGATAAAGCTCACAATCGGATATCCTGATTTTGACAGCCAGCTTGAAATCATCAAGGACCGTCAGACCGACAACCCGATTGATTTCGTAAAACCCGTACTCACGGCGGCTAATGTGCTGAGAATGCAGCACGAGGTGCGCAATGTGACTGTGAGCGACGAAGTGCTCAACTACATAAACCGCCTTGTTTTTGCCACGAGGGAGATTGAGAACATTGAGGTCGGCGTAAGCCCCAGAGGCGCCATCGCTCTCTGCTCCACGGCGAAGGCAAAGGCGTACATTTCCGGGCGCAGTTATGTGGTTCCCGAGGATGTAATCGATGTGTTCACTCTTGTTTGCTCGCACAGAATCGTTCTCTCGCAGAAGGCGCGCTTCTCGGGAGTTGACAGCGCGGTTGTGCTTATGCAGGCGATAAACAACACTCCACTGCCCAACCCCGTAAAATAAAATGACTGCAGGATTCATTGTTTATATAATCTGGCTGATTATCGCGGCGCTGCTGTTTCTGCTTGTAAACAGCATAGGCACGCTGATAATACTCGCCGTGTCGGCGGTTGTTCCGCCGCTTCTCATAATGCTCACGGCGATTGCCTCATTAAAGGTGAAAATCGGAATTTCGTCCGCCTCAACGGATAAAAAGGGCGAGCCGCTTGACGGATTCGTCTCCGTTACAAACGGCAGCATAATTCCGCTGGCTTCGCTGAAATTCTCAATCTGCTGCAAAAACTTTCTCAACGGCGAAACGGATGTTTTCAGTTCCGCCTGCGCGGTGGCGGCAAAGAGCGAATGCCACGTGCCGTTTGATTTCTCATCGCAGTTCGCCGGCAGGATAAGCGTGTTCGCGGAGAATGTCTATCTCTATGCTCCCGCCGGGATATTCAGATTTAAAATCAAAACCGACGGCACCGAAACATATCATCTCATAATGCCCGAAACGGCGCCCTGCCTTATCGCCGTGGCGGACGAGACCTTTTCACAGGCGGACGGCGAGAAATACTCCATGACAAAGGCGGGCAACGACCCGAGCGAGACTTTTCTTATACGCGAGTATGTTCCGGGCGACCCTATAAAGAATATACACTGGAAGCTGACGGAGAAGGTTGACAAAACGATGGTCCGCGAGCTCGGACTGCCGATCAAAAACGACATTCTTCTGCTTTTTGACATGTCGTACGACAAGAGCGAAAAGAAGCCATCGAGGGAATATATCGACACGGCGGCGGAGATATTCGCGAGCATTTCAAAGGGGCTTGTCGAGGGCGGATATGAATTCACGCTCGGCTACTGCGACAACTCCACCCAGATTTTCGGCTACCGCGAAATAACAATTCCGCCCGAGCGCGATTCAATGCTCGAGTGGCTTATGTCAAACACCTTCTGCGAAAGCGATGTGCCGTTTGTAAACAGATATGCCGAAAACAAACCGTTCGGTATTTTTCAGCATGTTATACTTATCACCTTAAACGAAAACAACCGTCTTGACATTCTCGCGGGCGGCAACAGGGTGTGCGCCCTTATGCCCGGTGAGGAACAGGGCAACAAGATTGCCGACGGTCTCGATGTTATTTCGTTCACGGACAAAAACTACAAGGATATTATTGAAACACTGGGAATATAAATGAAAAATCAGAGCGCCGGTAAAAAAGAGAATACCGCAATCGAAACGCTCCCCGTATCCATGCGGGCGGGCGGGGCTTTGCTGTCCGCGGCGGCTGTCTGCCTCGCGGGTGTTTCCGTATGCCGTGACGCCTCCCTTTTTGTTTATGTTCTGCCCTTCATCGTTTCATTTGTTAGCGTTTTCACCTATACGCGCAAAACGCTTTTCAGGGCGGTAAGCGCAGTTATGACCGCCTGCGTCGTTCTTTTTACGCTTGTTGAAATAAAAAAATTCACACAGGGCGCGAAACTGTTCGCTAACCGTCTTTTCACGCTCAGTGAGGAGAGCCAGTCCTATATCTACCAGAAGTTCGAGGTTGACGAAAGCGCCGGCGGAATTTCGCCGCAGACGGTGTTTGCCCTGGCTGTTATTTTTCTGCTCTGCGTGCTTACAACCCACGCCACAATAAAGCGTGTAGCGGCTATACCCGCGGCTCTCTGCGTGATTTACGCCGAGGCGGAGATTTACCTCGGCATAGCCCCGAATTATATTGTAAACATTCTCACATTCATCGCCTGGTTCCTGCTTATCGCTCTGGCGGGAATATCCGCGCGAAAGGACGGGCGCAAGGCGGCGTTTCAGATTCTCGCGGTTTTCACCGCCCTGTTCATAGCCGTGAGCGGGCTTGTTTACGCGGTTTATCCGCCCGAATACAGGGAATCCCACCCCGCCGTGCAGGAGGTTGCCGAAAAGATACGCGACTGGCTTGAGGACCACGAAAAGATACTTCTTTCGAACTTCGATATCGTGCCCCCCGAGGAGGAGCCGGTTGAGGCGGAGGAAGAAAAGGAAGATTTCGACATTGAGGAGGATCCCGAGGAGCCGCCCCTGCCCGAAGAAACGCCCGAGGACGAATCGGCTATGGGAAATATGCAGCCGACGGAGGGCTCGCCCAAGGGAAAAAGCAATATACTTCTGTGGCTTATTCTCGCGTTCCTGCTTCTGTTGATTCTCGCCTGGGTCGCGGCGATACTCATATCCCGCAAAAAACGCGAAAAGAAAATGCAGGATGAGGATATAAAGCAGGCGATTCACTACATTTTCACGCAGGGCGTGAAATGGCTGAGAGTCACGGGCTTTGAAAGCAAGAATGTCGCTTTTCTCAAGCGCGTTGACGAGATAAGGGAAATGACCTCCGACGAGTTTGCGTACAGATATGAAAAGAGCGTTGAAACCTGGGAAAAAGCCCTCTACAGCAACGAAACGCCCACAGAAGAGGAGCGCAGGTATATGATGGACTTCTACAACGAATCAAAGCGCGAGACAACGAATAAAATCAGCATGCCCAAGCAGGCGTTCCTGACGGTTTTCAAATTTATGTAAACAGAAAAATGACATAAAATAACCCCGCTTCTTTTAAAGCGGGGTTTGTTTTGCCGTTAAATCTTTTTATTATCAAATGTTAAACCGTTATCAGGCATAAACGGACTGAACCCAGTTATCCGCCTGCGGATTAATGTGTTCCTGACCGGCGGCATCGGTATATGAATAAGCAAAAAGTGCGATGCCCGCTATTTTGCTGCTGTCAATATTGCAAATCGCCATACCGCTTGTTTCACCGGCAGCTACGGTAACAGACCCTTTTAACTGACGAATTCCGCTGTCGCCCAAGGATGCAAGTCCGATCTGAACAGGCGCATTGTTGCTATCATAAGCGATAAAATAAAATGTTTCATCTTTCATTGCCGATGAACTTTTGTTTTTAAATTCTATTACAAAGTCATCATCACCGTAAGGAACGCCGGCAATTACAATGGGGCTGTATTGCCTGGCTGACGTGTCAAAGCCGCTTCTCATTATTTTCAGATCGAATGGATCGTAAACGCTAATCGCGGAAAGAGCGTCAACATTTACAAGGTTTGTAACATTAACTGCCGGAAGTGATTCGGGTTCAGTCTGAGCGGATGTGTCTGCCTGTGAAGCCGCTTCGGCGTTTTCATCAACATCAATAACAGCCGGTCTGTTTTCATTTATTAAGGATACACTATGAAGCGAATAATCATCGTTGAATTTAAAGACATATTTATAATCATCTTCAAGGTCGGCTATTATATAATGAACAATCGTATCTCCATTACCGTCTGCAATACCGTCCCAGGAAGGAGCGCCGGACTTGTTCCACTTGCTTTCAAAGTCCTGATATTTCGCGGTGCTTACATTCAAATTGCCCGGTAAAATAACAGAGCCCTTCTGTTCATCATCGTCTGCAATAATGTATATTTCTGAAACATAGCAGTTTTCTATTGTGACCGCCTGACCGGCATAGTTGTAAAAATCAATATCCGCTTCGGTGGAACCGTTTGAAAGAGTAATTTCCTCATCATCATCCGGGTCAATTGTAATGCCTTTGTCATAGTCGTTAACTACGTTCCATCCGTTGCTTAAGAACTCGGAGCCCTTGACGGGCAGGGTGTAAATAACACCGTCAATCTGAATCTGACCCGAGTGATAATCATCGGAAAGTACCTCTTTTTCGGGCTTGCTTTCATCCTGCGCCTCGGACTGCCCCGCCTGCTGTGTCTGCTGAGCACCTGTATCCGTGCTTTTTCCGCACGAGGCGAGCAAGAGACAAACCATTAAAACTGCTAAAAAAACCGAAAATATTTTTTTCATAATTCCCTCCAGAATTTTTATTATTAAGCGATACCGCTCAAACGCGGCAAACGCCCGGTTACTGTGTTTCCGTTTTTGTTAATATATTTCGAAATGCAAAATGATTTTATCACATATCAGTATTATTATCAATAAACCGAGCAAAAAATAATTTCGTTAATTACGGAAAACATCTTCCGCAGGGGTCGTAGCCCTTTTCGATAACCTCATCCCTTGTGCCGTGAAAGGTCTGCTTGTTTTTGTCCTTCATTTCCTTTACGGATGCGCAGTCGGGTCTGTGGAATTTTTTTGTGTTTGTGTTGAGTATATAGTCGCGCTCCGCTTCTTCATCGTATGCCGCGGGCGCGGTTGTATTTTTCGGGACTGTTGTTGACGACACTGCCGCTGCCGGTGCCGTCGGGGACGCGGCTGTTGTTCCGGCAGTTGTTGTGGGTGCAGTGGTTGTTGACTGCGCTGTTGTTTCGGTCGCGGGTTCGGTCACAGTTGCCGTAACCGTGCCTTCGACTGTTGTTTCAATGGTGAGGTCCTCCGCCTGAGTAAACTCATCGGGCGAAAATCTTTCAACCACGGCAGTCGGCTCCGCTTCGGTGTAGCTCACCGGCTCGCCGGAATCCCTGCCGCCGAGCGCCGCGCCGAAAATGACCGCCAGCGCGAGCAGTGACCCGCCCGCGATTGCCGCTGTTTTTACTCCTTTATTCATAACGTTGTCTCCGCTTTTAATAACTTCCGCCCCTCGTACGGATTGATTCTTTACGGCGGTTATTATAACACAGAACACCCTGTCAAATCAATATTGTAAAATAATCAGCCCGTTCGCGCCGTAAAACGGACCGTTCGCGAACAAAACCCGTTTCAGCCGTTTTTTTGTGTTATTGTTCAGATGTACTCAGACGAAACAAAAACGAATTTGAAAAGGAGATATTATTATGATGATTTTAGGTTTTGTTCTTACGGCGGCAATAGTCACTGCGGCGGGAGTTGCGATCTGCACATCCGACGAATCCGACAAGGCGGCGAGAGTCCTCGCCGACGCGAACGCTTTTTATTGCGACAGATAACAGACCATCCTTTTTATAATATACCGAAAGAAAGCCGTCCGGGTTTTGTGAGCGCCCGGGCGGTTCTTCTTTTCAATATGAAAACTCCGCCTGCCTCCAAGCAGACGGAGTTGTGTTTTTATCCGAACAGCGGCCTGAGAAGATAAATCACCGTGTATGTAAGATTGTTTAAAAGGTAGCGGAAAAGCGAGAAAATGTAGGGGAATGTAAAGTTCCATTCGTCTGTGGGAAGCAGAGCCCCCGGGAAGGAATCGTCATATTTTATTTCCGGGTGAAGGAAGGCGCGGGTGCGCATTTTGCCCTTGCAGAGTTCCCTGCATCTCTCCCTTAGAGCCGTGCCGAAGCCGACGGGGTCCTTTTTATACTGATTCTTTATCGCTCTTATGTGACCGGGCAGGAACACGCCCCTTATGCCCGTGAGCATTGTGTCGTTGCCGCTGTACACACCGAGCACAGGGTTCATATAGCCCGTGCCGGTTATGTTCGATGTGAAGTCCGAAACAACGAAACCGTCAAAGCCCCACTCCGTTCGCAGAAGGTCTATAAGAAGGGCGGATTTCGCTCCGCACCAGTCGGCGCCCACGCGGTTGTAGGCGGACATTATTCCGGCGCAGTCGCTCTCCTTGACCCCGATTTCGAACGCTTTGAGATAAATCTCGCGCATTGTCTGTTCATCCGCCCATGTGAAGACTCCTCCCCTGTGGGTTTCCTGGTCGTTCATGGCGAAATGCTTGAGCGTTACAACAAGCCCCTCGCTGCTGCAGCCGTTTATTAATGCCGCGGTCATTTTGCCGCTTAAGAGCGGATCCTCGGAGAAGTATTCGAAATTTCTGCCGCCGCGGGGATTTCTGTGGATGTTCGCCGCGGGAGCGTAGAGAATGTCGGCGCCTATGTCCTCGGATTCCCTGCCGAAAGCCGCGCCGATTTCATAGGCGATTTCGGTGTTGAAAGTGCAGGCGATAGCCGTCTCGCAGGGGTAAGCCACGCCGCTGTCGGTGTAGAGAAGCCCGTTTCTGCCCTTTATGCTTGAGGGACCGTCGTTGTCCATTGTGGCGGGTATTCCGAGGCGTTCAACCGCCGCCGTGCCGTAGCCGCCGTCGGAGACGAGCAGAGCCATTTCGTCAAGGGTTAACTGGTCGAGGAAGGCGTCCCACAGACTCTCGTCCTCATAAACATTCCTGAGGGTTATTGTCTTATCATATTTCACGCCGGTTTTCGGGGCTGTGTCCTCCGTTACCGGCTCGGGGTATTTGTCCGCGTTTTTAACGGCGTCGTCAGCCGCCTTTTCGCCGCTTTTCGGGTAAGTGCCTTCGGGGTTATTCCTTGAAAGCAGGGTGAAGCCGTTATAGCAGTCGTCAAACAGATTCTTTATTTCACTGCCCGTTTTGCTGTCGGTTTTAATCACCTTGTCAGCCCTTACGGAATAGGTGTATTCCTCAATGAAATCGCGGGCGTTTTCGGCGAGAATTATTTTATAATCGCCCGCCGAGAGCAGCCACGCCTCGTTTTCGTTTTTGTCGTAGGAAGCCATATCGTCGGTGGAGTAGGTGACCGTAACCGTCCCGGATTCACCGGGAGCTAAAAGCTTTGTTTTGGCAAAGCCGCCGAGGCAGACGGCGCTCTTTTCGATTGTGCCGTCATAGGGGGCGGAGTAATAAATCTGAACCGTGTCCTTTCCCGCCTTATCGCCGGTATTTGTAACCTTCACGCTCACGGATATCTCGTTTTCATCAAAGGATGTGCCCGTAACTTCCTTTTGAAATTCGGTGTATGAGATGCCGTAGCCGAAGGGATACTGAACCTTCTCTTTGGCGAATGTTTCAAAATATCTGTAACCGACATAGATGCCTTCCATGTATTCCACATAGTGCCCCGAGCCGTCGGAGTAGGAAAAACTGCCGAAGCACTCGCCGGAGGGATGATCCTCGGGGTTATAAGCGATTGTGTCGGCGAGTCTGCCCGAGGGATTGACCTTGCCCGTGAGCATCTGCGCCACGGAAATAAAGCCGAATTCGCCGGGAATCCAGACTATCGCGGCCGCCCTGATATTCTCGTATTTTTCGAGGAAGTCCATCTTCATAACATTGCCGATATTGAAAAGCACTATTACATCGGCGAATTTCGATGTTACAAGATCAAGGAGTTTCTCCTCGGTTTCGCTGAGTCTGAGTGTGTCAAAGCTTAAATCCGAGCCCTCGGCGCTCGTTCTGCTTATCATTACAAGAGCCGTGCCGGAGTAGGCGACGGCGTTTTCAATCACGCTCCCCTTCAGCTTTGAAACATCCATTTCCTTGAGCGAGTTTATTGAAAGAGCGACCTGAAGAAGGTTGTTTATAACCGTGTTGTCGGTTTTCGGCATTTTGTTTGTGCCGATGTTTTTCTCATAGAGGGCGCGAAGCTCCTTGTTGTATTCTATCCCCTCGTCGTCGAGGGCGTCATAGAAGGTTACGGGGTCGTCAGAGGTGATCGCTCCCGAGCCCGCTCCGCCCATAAACGGATAGACCGAGCCGATGCCGAAAATGTTAAGTTTTCGCCCGTTCAAGGGAAGGAAGCCGCCATCGTTTTTCAGAAGCACAATTCCCTCTGCCTCGGCGTCAACAGCGGCTTTTTTCGATTTTTTAACCACATCCGCCGAAACATTGCCGCTGAGAGCGAGAACAGAAACACCCGCCGCAGATATAAGCAGCGCGGCAATAAGCAGAACGGAAATAATCTTTTCGGTTTTCATTCCTTTTCAACTCCGACAATTATTTTTCTTGAGAGATCCGAGCAATACTGCGCCATATCCTCGGGGGATTCCTTCATACCGCCTCTGAACCATTCGACAATTATCTTTTTAAGCGCCGCTTCGGTGGCGAAAATATTGTAATAGCCGAAACTGTCCTCCGCCTTCATAACCGTGTCAAGATATGTCTCGCCGCCGAGAATCTCGTGAACCATCTGTTTCGAGTTGAAAAGCACCTTCATTCTGTCGGGATTCTCTTTGATGGCGGTGAAAACGCCGAGCAGGAGCACCCTGCCGTCGCCGCTGTAGCGGTTGCCCGCGAAGAACTCATTGAGTTCGACTGTTATGTTTTTGCCGAGTTCCTTCGCGACATCCTCCTTGCTTTCAAAATTGCTGTAGAAGGCGGTGCGCGAAACGCCCGCTTTTTTGGCGATATCGGTTATTGTGATTTTTTCAAACGGCTTTTCCGCGAACAGCAGAATAAGCGCCGTTATAATGCTCTCCCTCGTGATTTTTTTCGACTGCTCGTTGGAGAGTTTAAGCAGTTCCTCGTGCGAAAGATTTCTGACGGTATCCATTGTTTTCCTCATTTCAGCCCTGTTTGCCTCCCCGGTTGCCCGAGGTTACAAATGTAATGTCAAGTTTATTATATTAATATATTATCCGTTTGTCAACAATAAAAGCAAAAACTCCGCCTGCGTATCGCAAGCGGAGAATGTTTGTGTTTCAGAAAAGCCCGGATATAAAAACAAGCGTAACGGTAAAAAGCGTAAGAATGAATATCAGAGCGATAACTTTGATGTGCTTTTTTCGCTGAGCGTAAAGGGTTGCGATAAACTCGCGGATGAAGGCGTTTATCCAGAAGTACGCCTTTGTGCGGCTGCCTGTGCCCTGCGCGCGGGATTTCATTGTTATTTTCAGCTTTCCGCCGGATATTCTCTTATCCGCGATTTTCAGAATACTCTCACCGTGGTCGGTCAGGATGTCATAATCCTCCGCCGCGGCGCTGCCCGCGGCATCAACCGTGACCGTGTAGGTGCCGCCCCGGAATATCACAAAAGCGGCGCAGAAAACAGCGAGAATTATTCCGGTGATTATGCAGATTTTTTTGCTCATTCAGATCAGGCGTCCGTTTCTTCAAGTTCTATTTCAAGGTAGGCAATCTGTTTCCTTTTATGGGTATAGGTGATAAAAAGCTTATTGCCGAGGCACGCGATAAACGGGTATGAAAACTCGCCGAATCCGGGCTCGGGCACAAACATCTCCGTGAAATGCCTGCCGTCATCCACAGACACCGAGAGCGAGAGCGGATGGCGCACACCCCAGTTGACGCTTACAGGGTTGTAAACAAGCCAGAGTCTGCCCTTCGAATCTGTTGCGCAGTCAATTCCGCTGTTGTTGTTGGGAAGCCTTGTGCGTTTGGGCTTTGACCAGGTTTTTCCGCCGTCGGAGGAATCGCTTCTGTATACGGCACCCGAGTCCGAGCGCATAAGGCAGTGCGCGCCCTTCTCCGATTCCCACAGAGCGGGCTGAATGAGCCAAACCCTCCTGCCCCTGTATTTCGGGGTTTCGATGAAATCGCCCTTTTCAAAGGTTATACCGTCGTCGTATGAGCGGTCTATGAAGCACCGCGCGAAGCCCTTTTCGGTTGAGGCGGGCGCAAGCACAGTTCCGTCCGAAAGCTTCAGACAGCCGTTTTTGACCGGCCCCCTGCCGCCGCAGTCATCGCCGGGCACAAGAATTTCGGGTCTGCTCCAGGTTTTGCCCGAATCTGTGCTGATTACATATTTCGTAATCCAGTCGCTCACTTCGCAGCCGTGTTTGTAGTAGAGGATAACCGCGCCGTCCTCGCGCCTGTAAAGCACGGGATTCCAGTGCGGGATGTTGTCTTTTTCGCTGACAACACGCGGAAAACTCCACACGCCTTTTGCGCTTCGCACGCTGACATATATTTCCACATCATCCGCCTTTTCCCGCCTTCCGCCGAACCACGCGGCTATAACCCTGCCGTCTTCGAGCGGCAGAACGGTTGAGGCGTGGCAGGCGGGAGTGACCGCGTCCTTTTCAAAAATATACTCTTTTTTTATGCTTTTTATCATGGGATGACTCCGTGTTTTTTCGTTGTTTTTATGATATCACACCCGCGTAATTATTTCAACTTTCACAGGCAATTTCCAAACCGTTTTCCCGGCGGGTTCCAAAAGTGTGCTGCCGGCACACCAAACCGCGGACGATTTATAGTATAATGCGCAATGATGAAAGGAGAGATGAATATGGTACTCGCCATTGTCGTTGTTCTCGCAATGCTCGCGTCCGATATTTTCGACAATATAACCGATATTATCGAGGATCTTATCGATGCTTTTTCGGAGAGGAGAAAGTAGAAGGATTGCGGCAAAATATTAAAATAAAACGGAGGATTTTTTATGAAAAAGAAGATAATTATATCCGCGATTGCTCTTGTCGTAATTGCGGGTATTGCCGCAGGTGTGTTTTTCTTCGTCACGGGCAAAAACGCCGTAAGCAAAAAAACATTCATCGGCGAATGGGAGCAATATACCGACTCCTCTCAGGTTTTCATATTTGAAAAGGGCTCAACCGGAAAAGGTATTGACACCTCGATGGATATTGAACTGCCTTTTGAATGGACATATTCGCGCGGTGTTTTGACAATCGTTTCAAAAGAAGAAGACCAGATGAAAGCCATGCTGGGAGAGGACTACGGAGAATTAGCCGACTCGATGGATGAAGATGATATTGACGAAACTTCGGAAAGCTATTTCGCCGTACAGCGTGAAGATGAAAAACTGATACTCACCTGCACCGGAGACAAATCCGAGGGTATGAATCCTCTTTTCGAAGAGGGCGACGAGGTTATTCTTGTTGAAAGAGGAACGGCGCAACAGGAAGCCGTTGACAAGGCAAATAAGGCATTCAATGGTCAGAAAGCCGATTATCCCGATGAGGTCACTTTCGAAACCGCTCTCAACAACGGTGAGGACACGGTGGGAAAAACAGTTGTATTTACAGTCGCTTCTGTTCACCCGGACAGCCTTCTCGGCTTCAACCTCTGGTCGGGAGAGCATCTGAACTTTGTTTCCGATTCAGACCCCGGTATTGAAGAAGGCCAGGCGGTTTTCGCGAGAATAACAAAAGCCGAAAATTTCGGAGACTCCTGGGAAATCCATTATGAGGTTATAAGCGTAAATTAAAAATAAATAATAAAGAACATATTTGTTAAAACAGCATTATTGCTTTAAAAAATTTTAGGAGGAATGTATTATGATTTGTCCGAAATGCAGTTTTCAGAACGATGAAGAAACAAAATTCTGCGTCAATTGCGGAGCGGAATTAACGGGTTCCGTAAATGCTCCGGCTGAAAACGCGCCCGCTCCCGCTCAGGTTCAGGCACCGCCTCAACCTCCCGTTCCCACGCAAGCGCCGGCTCCCGCTCCCGCACAACAAGCACAGGCTCCTGCACAGCCAGTAAAACAGCCTTCAAACGGTTTTTCCATTGCGGCTCTGGTATGCGGAATTGTCGGAATTGTCGGCTCGTTCATTCCGGTTGTAAAATTTTTCTCCCTGGTTCTCGCAATTCTCGGTATAGTATTCGGCGTTATAGGCAGAAAAAAGGCAGTTGAATCGGGCAGCACATCAACCGGTCTCGCAACAGCGGGGCTTGTTCTCGGCATTATCGGAACGGCTTTTTCGGCAGTCGGCGTTATATGCGCGCTCGCCTGTGTCGGAGCTGCCGACGCCGTAGTACACGGCGGCGCGGAAGTTGTTGATGAAGTTCTTGATTCGGCAGAAGAAGTTGTTACAAGCAAGGTGAATGAATTTGCCACTTCCGTTGCGAATCAGCTGCAGAGCGCCGCAGATGAACTTACCACTTACCCTGTGGATGAGGTTGCAAATTCCGTTGCCGACAAAGCGGCTCAGGCGGCAGAGGACGCCGCGAACAGTTTTGTAAACTCTTTCTTTTCATAATAAACAATGATTCCCATATTCAATCTGTTTGGCAAGGACATATCAATATATCTGATAATGGGTCTTGTCGGAGTGTTTGTTATGATGGGTTTCGGGCTGTCCGTATCCAAGAAAACCGGATTGGATGATATGCAGGTACTGAGTATGTTCTGCTATTCCTTTATCGGGATTATCGCGGGCGGTCATATTATGTATGCCGTAACTCAGTTTGATAAAATAGTTGCGCTGATTCGTAATTTTGACAAAATAACCGGTATCAGGCATCTCTTTTCTTGCCTCTCTGTTATTTTCGGAGGTTCCGTTTATTACGGAGGCCTGACGGGAGTTCTGCTGATAGGCTTCATTTTCTGCAAAGCCCGCAAACTGGAAACCGGCAGATATTTTGACATCGGCGCCATGTCAATCACGCTGTTCCATTTTTTCGGAAGGATAGGCTGTTTCCTCGGGGGGTGCTGTTACGGCGTTGAATGGAAATACGGAGTCACATATCATTATTCGCCCGTTGATGCTTGCAACGGCGTGCCGAGATTCCCGGTTCAGCTGGTTGAAGCCGTGCTGAATCTTATGCTGTTTTTCACACTGTATTACTGTTTTAAAAACGGATATTTCAGGAAACGGCTTATGGCTGTTTACTGCCTTGTCTATCCTGTTTACCGGTTTATTCTTGAGTATTACAGAGCCGATGAATACAGAGGATTTCTCGGAGCACTGTCAACGAGCCAGCTGATATCCCTCATTTATATTATCGTAACACTGATAATTGTTTTTGTTCTGAACAAAAACGACCTGCGGCAGAAGGCTGCCGTCAATTGAAGCATCAAAAAGTAACGGGCTGTCGATGACAGCCCGTTTTGCTTTTTTGTTTTGCGTTTTTGTACTGTTTTTTGCTTTGCGTTTTTTCGGGTTTATCCGTTCAGATATCTGAAAAATCTCTCTTCCTTCTGTTTTCTCGTCTCCTCATCGGGGCTTGAATCCGTGAATATGATGGTGCCCTTTTCCTCGGAGGGATTGAGGAGATCCTTCGCCGTGAGAACGGCTTTCAGCTGCCTTGCCACGCCGTCGGCGCCGTCAAAGAACATCACATCGCCGAGCACGGCTTTTATCTCCTTTTCCGCGAGAGGATAATGCGTGCAGCCGAGCACTACATTCTCAACCTTTCCCGCGTATTTGCCGAGGAGGTTTTCAAGATATGCTTTCAGTTCGTCCTCCCTGCCCTGCTCAATCAAGTCCGCAAGACCCACGCAGGCGAGGAGGTCGGTTTTGTTGTTGTTGTATTTGTAATAAAGACGGTGAAATTTTTCACTCTCGAGCGTGCCGCGCGTTGCCATAACGAGGGTGAAGCCGCCGGGGTTTATATCGTGAACCATCTTGTAGGCGGGCTCAATGGCTATAATCGGAGTGTCCGCGTATTTTTCCCTCAGGTATTCAGCCGCCTTAGCCGACGCCGTGTTGCAGGCGAGCACAAGGGCTTTGCAACCCTCTTTGTTTATAAGGATATCGGCGATTTCGTCGCAGCGCGCCTTGATTTCGCGGTCCTCCTTGTCACCGTAGGGGTTGTTGAGCGAGTCGCTGAAAAAACGGTATGATTCAAAGGGCAGAACCCCGACCGCCTTTCGCAGAACGGTTATTCCGCCTATGCCCGAATCGAGAAAGCCGACCGGCGCGTTTTTCATTTTCTCACCGCCTTAAAACAGAATCGCATAACAAAAATATTATATCACTTTTTCAAAAAATGTAAAGATTGCGCGGGTTCGGCTGTTTTGCCGTTGTGCACAGTGCAACAATCGGGCTTTTTATAATTGTGCAAATTATCAAAGGTCTTATTGATAATTTACATATTTTATTCACTGTTTTCGGTCAATATTCTGTAAAACAATACCATTGTTTTAACTTGATATTTTATATTATAATAATGAGCGGAAAAATATATTTCGGAGGTTATATAAATTATGGCAAGAGTATTCAACTTTTCAGCCGGTCCCTCAATGCTCCCCGAGAGCGTGCTCAATCTGGCGGCAGCGGAGATGCTGGATTACAAGGGCAGCGGTCAGTCCGTTATGGAGATGTCGCACCGCTCCAAGGTTTATGAGGAAATCATAAACGAGGCGCAGGTTCTTTTCAGAAAGGTTCTCGGCATTCCCGACAACTACAAGGTTCTTTTCCTTCAGGGCGGCGCTTCAACTCAGTTCGCGGCTATCCCCCTCAACTTTATGAACGGCACAAAGAAAGCCGACTATGTTCTCACCGGTCAGTTCTCAACAAAGGCGTATAAAGAGGCGGTCAAGGTCTGCCCCGACGGCGATGTTTATGAGGTTGCCTCGTCAAAAGACAAGACCTTCACCTACATTCCCAAGCTTACAAAAGAGAATTTCCGTTCCGACGCGGATTACGCCTATATCTGCTTCAACAACACAATCTACGGCACAAAGTGGAACTACATCCCCGATACCGGCGATGTTCCCCTTTTCGCCGATGTTTCCTCCTGCTTCCTTTCGGAGCCGATGGATGTTACAAAATTCGGTCTCATCTACGGCGGCGCCCAGAAGAACATTGCCCCCGCGGGTCTTACCGTTGTAATCGTTCGCGAGGACCTTCTCGGCAACGCTCCCGCGAGCATTCCCACAATGCTTGACTACAAGGTTATGGCAGACAACGACTCCATGTACAACACTCCTCCCTGCTGGTCAATCTATATGTGCAAGCTCGTGCTTGAATGGATTGAGAAAATCGGCGGTCTTGAGGCAATGAAGCTCCACAACGAGAAGAAGGCATCCATCCTTTACGATTATCTCGACTCGAGCAAAATGTTCATTAACCCCGTAAACAAAGAGGACCGTTCAATTATGAATGTCACCTTCGTCACCGAGAGCGACGAGCTCAACAAGAAGTTCGTGGCGGACGCCGCGGCTGCGGGTTTTGTAAACCTCAAGGGTCACCGCTCCGTAGGCGGTATGAGAGCATCCATCTACAACGCAATGCCCATTGAAGGCGTTGAGAAACTTGTTGACTTTATGGCTCAATTCGAAAAGAACAACTGATTTCAAAGAGGAACTGCTATGTATAACATTCTCACATTAAACAAGATTTCAAAATACGGCTTGAATCAGCTTGACAGCGCGAAATACGTCTGCTCGGACGATTGCGCAGCCCCCGACGCGATTATGGTGCGCTCGGCAAAAATGCACGAGTTCGCTTTTGACGCGAAGACCGTTGCCGTTGCGAGAGCCGGCGCCGGTGTTAACAACATTCCCGTTGACGCCTGCGCGAAGGCGGGCATTGCCGTATTCAACACCCCCGGCGCGAACGCGAACGCCGTTAAGGAGCTTGTGCTCTGCGCAATGCTTATGGCTTCAAGAAAAGTCGCCGACTCAATCGACTGGTGCAAAACTCTCTCCGGCAAGGGCGACGAAGTGAGCGCTCTTGTTGAAAAGGGCAAAAGCGCTTTCGCGGGCCCCGAAATTCTCGGCAAGACGCTCGGCGTTGTAGGTCTCGGCGCAATAGGCGCGCTTGTTGCCAACAGCGCAAAGGCGCTCGGTATGAACATTGTCGGCTACGACCCGTTCCTGAGCGTAAAAGCGGCTCTCGCGCTTGACCCCGCGGTAAAGGTTGTTTCAGACCTCGACGAACTTTTCGCCGTTTCCGATTACATCACCCTTCATGTTCCGCTCAACGACGCCACACGCGACACGGTAAGCGCGGATTCGCTCGCCAAGATGAAGGACGGCGTGAGAATTCTCAATTTCGCACGCGGCGAGCTTGTAAATGAAGCGGCAATAATCGACGCTCTCGGCGCGGGCAAGGCGGCGGCTTATGTTACCGATTTCCCGACCGACAAGCAGATTACCACCCCCGGCGTAACAGCCATCCCCCACCTCGGCGCTTCCACTCCCGAAAGCGAAGACAACTGCGCCGTTATGGCGGCAAACGAGCTTGTTGACTACCTTGAAAAGGGTATTATCACAAACTCCGTAAACCTTCCCAACATCGCTCTCCCCGCCTCGTTCAAAACGAGAGTATGCTTAATCTACAACGCGGGCGAAGGCATGGCGGACAAAATCACGGCGGCGTTTGACGGCTGCGGCGTGACCTCGCTTGTAAGCGGCGAGAAGAAGGGTATCGGCTACACCGCGGTTGATGTCGAAACCGCTCCCGACTCGGCAAAGCTCGAAGCAATAGACGGCGTTATCAGAGTAAGAGTACTCGGATAAGAGATAAAAAATCTGCCTGCGGAGAAAGGGCGGTCCTTCATAAGCCAGTAATGCCTCAAAGAGCGACCTTCGCACATCTTATGCAGGTATTCCTCCTCGCAATACGGCAAGTATTACTCGTCGTCATAACCTGCAAATATGCACAAATTTCATCTCTTTGAGGTGTGAAACAGTTTTCACGCGAAAAATGAGCCGCAGAACAAGGAAGATTTGTGAAAGCATACTTTGTGTATGGTAAGCA
>JAEERC010000049.1 GCA_016285645.1 Clostridiaceae bacterium
CCTGATGGTGTACCATCGTGGCCCGTTGGTCAAGTGGCCTAAGACTCCGGCCTCTCACGCCGGCAGCAGCGGTTCGAATCCGCTACGGGTCACCATAGTTGGTGTCTATAGCACTGAGGGTCCACCCGTTCCCATCCCGAACACGGTAGTTAAGCTCAGTTGTGCCGACAATACTTGGCTGGAAGCGGCCCGGGAAAATAGGACGATGCCAACACAAGCCGCTTGAAGAAATTCAGGCGGTTGAATTTAAAATATATCGGGTGTAAAAACCCTTTATATATTTGCCCTAATAGCTCAGTCGGTAGAGCACGCGGCTGTTAACCGCGGTGTCACAGGTTCGAGTCCTGTTTGGGGCGCCAAAAGAGAGGTAATCCGTTTCGGATTACCTCTCTTTTCACTATATAACACTCATCTGTAAAACTGCGGTTGCAAAGATGCGTGCCGCGGCTGTTAACTGGCTCAGGCGTCGCCGCGTCCTGCGGACGATGAAGGTGACGCCTGAGCAGGAAGAAACGGGAGAATTGCGAAGCGCTTCAAGCGAGCAAGGCGACCTGTGTTTCTGACCGATACAGATTCGGATTACCTCTCTTTTCACTATATAACACTCGTCTGTAAAACTGCGGTTGCAAAGATGCGTGCCGCGGCTGTTAACCGGCTCAGGCGTTGCCGCGTCCTGCGGACGATGAAGGTGACGCCTGAGCAGGAAGAAACTGGAGAATTGCGAAGCGCCGCTGACAGCGGCCGTCCCCTCTGTCGTCTTTGACGACATCTCCCCGCACCGCGGGGAGTCACCAAGCGAGCAAGGCGACTTGTGTTTCTGACCGATATCGATTCGGATTACCTCTCTTTTCCCTATATAACACTCGTTCCTTTATTTTCGATTTCTTGCGCTGCAAAAAAATTATTGAATTTGATACTTCGATTTGATAGAATTAATATATAAATCATCATAATTTGTTTATTTCCAACCCGCTTTTACTGTCAAAGTACCATAAATTGTACTGCGCTTGTTCGATAATATCATCAGAATTTGATATTAACAGGAGGTTATTTATGGGATTTTTTGATGATTTATTCGGCTTGGGCGATATGTTTGATTTTGACGGAGACGGTGAAACCGGATTGTTTGACGCTTTTGTCGCGAACGAATGGTTTGATATATTCAATGAATATTGCGACATTAAAGAGCGGCAGCGTGAACTTCAGTCGGGTAAACGCGATGATTTTGAAAATGATTAATATAAGTCTGATCGAATCACTTCCGCCGAATCGGTATTTACCGATTCGGCGCTTTTCTTTTATCAATCAAAAATTACCAACAACACCCTTGACAATTCTTTTTGCAGTGTATATACTGTATATATACACTAATGCGCAATAGTGAGGTTATTATGAACATTATAATCAGCAACTCGTCGGGAGTTCCGATTTATGAGCAGATTGAGGAACAGATAAAAACCCAGATTATGTCCGGGGATTTGTCGGCAGGGGACGCCCTTCCCTCAATGAGGATGCTTGCAAAGGAACTGAAAATCAGCATTATCACAACAAAACGCGCCTATGAGGACCTTGAAAAGGACGGCTACATCACCAATGTTCAGGGCAAGGGCTGTTTTGTAAAGGCGATGAATTCCGAACTGATTAAAGAAAATATGCTGTTTTCAATTCAGGAGCTTTTCGAGACCGCGGTTGACAAAGCGATCATAGGCAAAATATCTCTCGATGAGCTGAACGAGACATTGAGCGTGATTTATAAGGAGAAGGACAATGGCTGAAAATGTAATTGAATTTAAAAATGTCGTAAAAGATTACGGCGATTTCAAGCTCGACAGCATAAGCTTCGTCGTGCCCGAGGGCAGCGTCTGCGGCTTTATCGGTCAGAACGGCGCGGGCAAAACCACAGCGATTTCACTTTTGCTGGATCTTATCAGGCGTGACGCGGGCGAGGTATATCTTTTCGGCGAACCCGTTGATGAAAAGCACGCGTATCTGAGAGAAGACGTGGGCGTGGTGTTTGACGAAATGGGTTTTCACGAATTCCTTACCCCGAAGCAAATTAATGTGATTATGAAAAACGCCTATAAAAACTGGGATGAAAACGAGTTTTTCAATAATCTCAAAAAATTCTCCCTGCCTTCAAACAAAAGTTGCGGCGCCTTTTCGAGAGGTATGCGCATGAAACTGCAGATTGCCGCCGCCCTTTCACACAACGCGAAGCTGCTTGTTATGGATGAGCCGACAAGCGGACTTGACCCGATTGTGAGAAACGAGATTATGCAGATATTCAGGGAGTTTGAAATGCAGGAAAACCACACAATTCTGCTCTCCTCCCACATAACGGGCGATCTTGAAAAAATAGCGGACGAGGTTGTGTTTATTGACGCCGGCAGAATCGTGCTCAAGGGCAATAAAGACAGCATTCTCGAAAAACACGCGGTTCTGAAATGTCCGAACGATTATGTGGAAAAAATCAGCGAATCCGTTATTGTGAATGTTCAGCAGGGTGCCTACGGCTCGGAGGTTCTTGTAAACGACGCCGATGCCTGCAGGCGGCTTTATCCCGACACTGTTATTGAGCCCTCCACACTAGAGGAAATTATGATTTTCTATGTGAACAGGGCAAAACAGCAGTCGAAAAACGCTTGACGGAGGCAGATATGAAAGGTCTTATAATCAAAGATATTTACTGCCTCAGAAAACAGCTCACCACATACGGATTTATCATTTTCGGCGTTGCGGCGGTGGCGATAATGTTCGTTCTCAGCGAGCGTTACGGCAACCTCAGAGAGACTGTTTCGGGCATGCAGGAGGCGGGCTTTGATATAGCCGCAGTTGTAAAAATCGCGGTTATGTTCTTTATGCTTCTTCCGCTTGTCTGCACGGGGCAGATAGGAGATTTGTTCAACTACGACAAAAAAGCTTCATTTTATAAAACAGCGGCTTCTCTGCCCGTTTCAACCGAAAAAAGAGTGCTTTCAAAATTCCTGACCGCTTTACTATTTCTCGCGGCGGGTCTTGCGGTTGATATCGCCATGGCGGCTGTCATATCTTCCGTTTCGGATATTCTACTGTTTTCGAAATGCGCGGGAACACTCGTTTCGATTTCCGCCTGCGTTATGACCGTTACATCAATTATAATTATGCTCGATTACGCCGGAGTAAAACCGGATTACGCGCCGTTTTTCCCCATAGGTGCCGGAT
The DNA here is from genome assembly GCA_016285645.1 of Clostridiaceae bacterium. Taxonomy (GTDB): domain Bacteria; phylum Bacillota; class Clostridia; order Oscillospirales; family Acutalibacteraceae; genus CAG-177. The sequence goes on from JAEERC010000049.1 coordinate 3,202, forward strand.
TTATTCTGTTTGTGATTGTAAAATTCAGGGATATAAAAAGCTTATTATTGAACGATGATTTCGGCTCTTTTTCCGCGTTTTTTCATAAATTGATTAACGCCTTCGAATGTAAAAGCTATATTTTTGCAATTGTTGCGGTCGCCGTTGCCGCGGTAAGTTATTTTGTTTCGGTTTATATCGCAAAACAAAAGAAAGGGGTGGCGTAATGGGCGGCTTGCTCTATAAGGATTTTCTTGCCGTAAAGGGCAAAAAAATGGTTATTATTATTCTTGCGCTTACCCTTGTTTTTCTCGTTTTGCGGCTCGCGCTGCCGGGAGCGGATTCCGATATGACTCAGCAGATGGGAGGAGCGTTATATGACTTCTTCCTGTGGACTTTCCCCGCATGTTTTGTAATCTATTCGGCTTTTATCCCCTCGGTTTTCACAAAATTGCTTATTGCAAATGACGAAAAGAATAAATTCAGAGCGTTTACGAAATCCCTGCCTTTCGGCAGAAACACATATATCGCTTCAAAATATATTTTTATTGCCGTCGCAGTTTATGTTCTTATGTCCCTGTCGGTTATATGGTGCGATATTTATAACTGCAACGCGGGTAATAATCAGATATCGGATATTATTCAGGCGCTTATGTCGTTTATTATTGTTTTCGCAAGTCTTTCAATTGTTATAGCGGCTTTTGAACTGCCGTTTTTCATAACTCTCGGCAGCAAAAAAGCGCAGATGATCAAGACCGGCATTCTTGAACTGTTGTTTTTGCTTCTTGTTGCCGGCTTGTTCTTCGGCAATCTTAAAAAAATTGAAAACATTGATCTGGTCAGGTTCATCGAATGGTATAAAACTCATCAGTTTACCGTGAATATGTGGGCGGTTCTGTTCCCTGTGGTGTCATCGGTTCTGTATTTTCTTTCATATAAGCTGACATGCGTTCTCAACAAAAACAGGGAGGCGGATTACAATGACTGACACCAAAAAGACCGACCTCAAATACCTGCTTATTTATCTCGGCATAACCTTCGCAATAAGCTGGGGGATGTTTTTCGCATTTATCTTATCCGGCAAATCTTTTTTGAACGAAGACGGCTCGCTCGGCAATATGGCAAACCTTATCTGCACTCTCGGCATGCTCTGCCCCGCGGCGGGCGTGATTATCACAAGGCATATAACAAAAGAGGGCTGTAAACTTGCGGGCGAGGGCTCGCTTATGCTCGGCATAGACCTCAGAAACAAAAAGTATATCTTCTATATTCTCGCCGTTATGCTGCCCTGGATATATACCGAACTCGGGTACCTGATGACAATTATCATCAAGCCCTCCTGCTTTGATATGGGGCTTCTGCAAGCCGCGGGTGAGGATTCGAGAACGGCGTATGTTTTTCCTTTGATGGCAATAGTCTCTGGCGTTTTCTTCTCAGTCGGAGGACTGGGTGAGGAACTCGGCTGGCGCGGCTATATGATGCCGAAACTTATAAAACTATGCGGTCTTCCCAAAGCGATAATTATCGGCGGAATTATATGGGGAATATGGCACTGGCCTCTGACTTACGCGGGGCACAATTTCGGCAAGGATTACAGGGGATATCCGTTCACGGGCTTTGCGGCAATGTGCTTTCTCTGCGTGTTTATGGGTATGCTTCTGACATTTGTTACGGTTAAAACCGGCTCCGTATGGCCCGCCGCCGTTATGCACGCCGTAAACAACGCCTCGCCCTCAATCCTGCAGTTCTTTATCAATCGCGAAAATATAAACGGAATTATGAGCGACAGCGCGTTTTCATTCGTCATTCACTTTTTACCCTCAGCCGTGCTTGCGGTTATATTCATTATAATATGGATGATTAAGGATAAAAAGAAATCTGAGGATAACTGAATAATAGCACTTAAGCGGCACATTTTGTGCCGCTTTTTTGATATGTCAATCACAGACAAGTATTATTGACATATCGTCCTTTTTATGTATAATTAAATAATATAGACAATACTGCGGTAATTTCTGCGGTTTACAAAGACATTTCCGTATTAACAATTGTTTCTCAAACCGAAAGGAGATAATAATTATGGCACAATTCTGCGGCAATTGCGGCGCTCAGATGCCCGATAATGCTGTGATTTGCGGAAACTGCGGTTCAAGACTTTCCGCCGGTATGCCCGGCTCTGTACCGGTACCCGCGGCAAATAATCCCGGCAGCGGCAAAAAACTGCAAAAAATCATTATTCCCGTTGCCGCCGGCGCGGTTGCTCTGGTTGCGTTGATTATTATTCTGTGTGTTGTCGGCGCAAGCTCCGGTTACAAAGGTACGGTTAAAAAGTTCCTTAAAGCCGGATATGAAAACGAAAACTATGAGCAGATGGTCAATATGACATACCGTTCTTTTGCCGATTACGCCGAAGAAAAAGACGATGATTATCTCGAAGAGTATTATGAAAGAGTCGTTTCCGGTGACATTGATTATTTTGATGACAAAATGGATTCAAAATACAACATTAAAATCGAAATATTAAAATCTGTTGAATCTTCGGACAAGAAACTCGGAAGATATCTTGAAGGGCTGTATATCAGCGAAGACGATGCCGACGATATCACGGACGGTATCAAAAAGGTTTATGAAGTAAAAACAAAGGTTATAGCAAAAAAAGGCTCAAAGGAAAAATCAAAAACCGTCACGGTATATGCGGTCAAAGATTCAAAGGGATGGTCAGTTGTTCCCTCTATTGACTATTACGGGTGGTAAATTATTGATTGAATCCTTTTTCATTACCGGTTTGGTTTTGATTATTTGAAGAGGTATTCGTTATCTCTTCCGCTTAAAATAATAAAATACGGATTCACGGTTTTCTGCCTGAATCTGAAAAGAAAAGGAGTACTATTATGTCAAAATTCTGTTCAAACTGCGGCGCGGAAATGGATGATGCCGCCATCGTATGCGGTAATTGCGGAGCCTCTGTCGGAAAACCGTCAGGAGTTGCGGGCGTTTTACCCGCAAATCTCAATACCGATAAAATCAAAAAAATTGCCATTCCCGTATGTGCGGGTGTTTTGGCACTGATAGTTCTTATTATTGCCATCAGCGCTATTTCGTCACATTCCGGTTATCGCGGTATTGTCAATAAGGTTATCACCTACGGTTACAAGAATCAGAAATATGAGAAGTTCCCTAAATTTACCTCGAAGATGGTTCTTGATTATTATGAAGATATAGCAGGTAATAGCGATGAAGACGCGGAAGAAATGATTTCCGATATTTACGAGACGGTGTTTGATTCTTGCTCCGACTATTTTGAAGAGGAACTTGAAACGTCAAAATACGGAATCAAGTATAAAGTGGAAAAGGTCAAGGACCTCAACAAGACAAAAAGAGAGTCAATGCTTTATAAGTATCTCGACGAAGATGAATATGATAACTATGAAAAGATGAAAGAAATCAAGGTCAATGTTACCGCAAAAAAAGGTTCGCGCGATGAAGATGTTGACTTATATATCTATATCGTCAAAGAAAAAGGCGGATGGAAACTCCTGGATGTATCCTACGCAAAATAAATTGAAAGAGTGAAATAAATGAATTGTCCTAATTGCGGCCGACCTCTTACTCCCGGTTATCGCTTCTGCACAATATGCGGCTATCAGACTCAAAATAATCAACCCGCTCCGGTTCAGCAAGTCTGCCCGCAGTGCGGTTGCCCCTGCGCTCCTGACAGCACTTTTTGCACAAACTGCGGTTGTCAGCTTTCCGCTCAACAGCAACCCAGCCCCCAACCTCAGCCGGTGCCTCAACCCCAACCCGTGCCGCAGGCTTCTGTTTGCCCCGCTTGCGGAGCAAATTGTCCGCCCGATAACAGGTTCTGTGTAAGATGCGGTTATCAGTTCGATAATGATAACGATTACGATGATACCGATTATGATGACGGTGACGGTGACAAAACCAACATCATAGCTGTACTGCTTGTAGGTATTCTCTGCCTTATTCTTGCGTTTACGGCGTTCAACTTCCTTGTTATGAGGGTTATTGATGTAAGCAATTCACCGTTCTTGCAGAATTATAAAAACTCGTTATCGGAGCTGCTGAATATATCGATTGACGAAGACGAATCAGAAGAGGATATATCGGACGAAAACGGCAAGCGCGCAGATAAAAAGGAGACAACAACCGAACCGACAGTCTTCACAACAACAACTACCGTGCCGGTCACAGTGCCTTATTCCACCACAGCTGCTACTGCTCCGCAGCCCGGTGTTTCGACGGTGGTTGTTCCCGAGCCGATTACTCAGTATGCTTCGGGTCTTACCTATGCAAACAGAGATTATAAGATTTCTCTTGCGAATCCGGATTCGGAAATCAATTACAGGTCAACTCCTCAGATTATCGCAAAGGATCAGCCCAACTCAAATATCGTCGGAAAGTTAAAGCACGGCGATGTTATTCATGTTGAGTTTATCTACAACGGCACCTGGGCGGTATTCCAGAAAGACGGCAAATATGTGTTTGCTTCAATTTATATGGACAATAATCCCAATAACCGTACTCTGATGCAACCTGTATAATGCCGACTTTTTGAACAAATAATTAAATATTCTTTCAAATTATTGACCATCAGTCATTTTTGTGCTAACATTCAAAAGTGACCGATGGTCTTTTTGCGTTTATCACTTTACGATTACTGTTTTGCGAAGGTGGATTTATGCCTACAGTTGATGAAAAAAAGAATCAGAAACGCCGTCAGATACTTGACGCCGCCTCAAGTCTGTTTCTGGACAAAAGCTTTGCCGCGACAGCCATAGATGATGTTGTAAAAATGGCGGGAATTGCGAAGGGGACCTTTTATCTTTATTTCAAGGATAAATATGACCTGCTCGATCAGATAGTGTCATATAAAAGCGCGGAAATGCTCAATAACGCCATTGACAATCTCAAAAAATCGGAGGATGCCGATAAACTCACTCTCTCCGAAAAAGCGCTGTATATAGCGGATCTGATAATGGATTACCTTGAGGAGCATAAAGAACTCGCGGCGCTCCTCAATAAAAACCTTGTCTATTGCTTTAAGAGCATAACAGCCGCCGACAACCCGGAGTACTCCCAGCTTATGGAAAGCATTATGAAAGCCTTCATCAATGAGGGATACTCCGAAAACGGCGCAATGATTACCGCTTATATCATTACCGATATGGTCGGTTCAGTTTGTTGTGACGCCGTTCTCGGCACGGGTCCCTATTCGCTTGACGAGATCCGCCCTTATCTCAAATCCGCCGTTACGGCAGTTCTGGAGGCGCATAAAAATGATTGATAAACTCTCTCTGATGATAGCGCGCCACCCGAAAACTATAATTATAATTGCCACCATTCTCCTTGTGCCTTCGTTCCTCGGCTATATCAGCACATTTGTAAATTACGATATTATGTCGTATCTGCCCGATGAGGTGGAATCGGTGCAGGGGGAGGATATGCTTGACAAGGAATTCGGTCTTGCGGCAAACGCTTTTCTGGTCATAGACAATATGAGCGCGAAAGACACGGTCAAGCTGAAAAATGAGATATCCTCAATCGACGGCGTCAAGAGCGTAACCTGGGTTGATGACATAATGGATATCAGCATTCCGCAGTCTATGCTGCCCGACGCAGTCACGGATATTTTCTATGCCAACGAGGGCGAGTCAACGCTGATGATGATTCAGTTCACCGAGGGTTCGGCTACAACCTCAACTATGGACGCGATTAAAGAAATCCGCACAAAGCTCAACAAGCAGTGCTTTTTAAGCGGTATGTCCGCGATTATAACGGATACAAAGGATCTGAGCGATTCCGAGGCTCCGAAATATATTGTAATAGCCGTTGTGCTGGCTCTCATAGCCCTTTCATTCACAATGGATTCCTGGGTGCTTCCGCTCGTGCTTCTCACGGCGCTGGGCTATGCCGTCATCTACAACCTCGGCACAAATATCTTTATGCCGGACGGCATCTCATACATAACCCAGAGCGTGGCGGCAATATTGCAGCTCGGCGTCACAATGGACTATTCCGTTTTCCTTATGGACAGGTTCAACGAGGAACTGCCGAAAGCGGAGAACAAAACCGAAGCGATGGCAAAAGCGGTGTCCTCAACATTCATGTCTCTCACCGGCTCATCGCTGACAACTATTTTCGGTTTTCTCGCTCTGTGCTTTATGAGTCTCACGCTCGGTATGGATATAGGAATTGTTATGGCAAAGGGCGTTGTGTTCGGCGTTCTTACGGTAATAGTTGTTCTTCCCGCGTTTCTGCTTCTGTTTTACAAACCTATTTACCGGTTCAGGCATAAAAGGATTATTCCCTCGTTCAGGCATATAAATAAGTTTGTCATTGGTCACAGAAAGGCTTTCGCCGCGGTGTTCTTCGCGCTTATTGCCCCGTCGTTCATTCTCAAAAGCGCGGTGCCTCTTGACTATGTCATATCCAACGCTCTTCCCGAACAGCTTGACTCGGTGCAGGCGCTCAACAAGCTGAAAGGCGATTTCAATATGGCGACAACTCATTTCATTATAATCGATGAGTCCGTTCCCTCGGGAAAGGTGTCGCAGATGATTGACGAGTTTGAAGAGGTGGACGGCATTTCGAGCGTCATTTCGCTCAATTCGTTTGTCGGCCCCGCAATCAGCGAAAAAATGCTTCCCGATTCAATCAAGGAAATCTGCTTCAAAAACGGCAAGCAGCTGATGATGGTCAATTCCTACTACACCCCGTCAACCGATGAGGAAAACGCCCAGGTCGACAAGTTGACCGGGATACTGAAAAAGTACGACGAAAACGGTTATCTGACGGGCGAGGGCGCTATGTCCAAGGACTTGATAACAATAACGGATAAGGATTTCAAAGTTACAAGCGTAATCTCGATTCTCGCGATTTTTGTTCTGATAGCGATTATCTTCAAATCCATATCCATTCCCGTTCTTCTTGTCGCGGGCATAGAACTCGCGATTTTCATAAACCTCGCAATATCGCTTGTAACGGGAGCGAATGTGTCGTTTATAGCGCCGACGGTTATAAGCTGCGTTCAGCTCGGCGCTACTGTTGACTACGCTATACTTATGACAACGAGATTCCGCGAGGAACTGCGCAAGGGGCACCGAAAAGCCGAGGCAATGCAGATTGCCGCGGAGGCGGCGGACAATTCGATATTCCAGTCCGCTCTCGTATTCTTCAGCGCAACCTTCGGAGTGTATCTCGTGTGCAATATCGAAATTGTCAAATCAATCTGCTCAATGCTCGCGAGAGGCGCGGTGGTGAGCGCTCTGGTAATAATAGTATTCCTCCCGGCTCTGCTGACCTGCTTTGAAAAACTTATAGGCAGAACTTCCGCGGGGTGGAACAATAAAAATAACAATCCCGAAACTTCACCGAAAGGAGAGGAAAACACGGTGAAAGCGTCAACAATAATAAAGAAAACAACGGCGGTTTTAACTGCGCTCGCAATGCTTTTCTGCCTTGCCTCCTGCGGAAAAACCGAAACCTCTCAGCCGTCGGATGAGCAGAACAAAGCCGTTGCCGCCCAGCCGGTATATACAGCGAAACCCGGCACGGTCACAAAAAATGAAACGGTGTATGTAAATCTCAACTATGACGGCTCAGTGCAGCAAATTAATGTTACCGACTGGCTTCACACAGATATCGGTGAAGTCTGTGTTGACGATATCAGCACACTTGACAATATTGAAAACATTAAAAGCGACACTCTTCCCGTGATTGACGGCAGGGGCATAAAATGGAATATGACCGACACCGACCTGTATTACGGCGGAACAACGGATAAAAAGCCGCCCGTTGAACTGCAGATAAAATACTATCTCGACGGCAAAGAGATGAGCGCTCAGCAGATGCTCGGCAAAAGCGGCGAGATAAAAATCGAGGTCAATATGAAGAACAACTCCGTAAAAGAAACGGAGATAGGCGGCAAAAAGGTTAAACTCTATCTGCCCGTGCTTGTGGTCGGCGGCTTTATACTTCCCGAAGCGGAGTATTCGGGCGTTCAAGTTCACAACGGCAGGTCCATAGGCGACGGAACAAAAGAGATCGCTGTTATGTTCGGAACACCGGGCTTGAGCGAGAGTCTCGGTCTCAGGGAACTCGGTCTCAACGAGATAGGCGATATTGAACTCGGCTCAAAGGCGTATGTCACAGCCGACACAAAGAATTTTTCATTGGGCAACATGTATTTTGCCGCCATACCGATAAGCACGCTCAACCTCGAACTCGGTGAGGACAGCCCCGTCAACGATTTGAAATCAATTCTTTCCGTGCTCGGAGAGGTTCAGAACCTTGTCGGAAATATGGATATTGACAAACTTTCGTCAATGCTCACATCGGCGGGGTCGGACGGTTCCCTCGGCAGCGTTATTGAAGACGCTGCTGAACTCTATAACAACAATAAGGCGCTCATTGATGTGCTCGCAAAATACACATCTCCCGAAAACAGCGAACAGCTTAAAAAACTGCTCGGCTTTATGACGGATGAAAACACAGTAAAGGCGCTCTCCGCCCTCACGGATTCGAGCGTTACAAAATTCTTCGCGGATTTGTCGAATCTCGGCGACGCGCTGCCGATCGCGGATTCCCTTCTCAACGACCTGCTGGATCCCGATGTGCAGAAAGCGATAGAAAACCTGCCTTCAACACTTGAGAAGATTCAAAGCATTCAGTCCGCTGTGAGCGACAACAGCGAATCTATTGAATATCTGCTCACGCTTTTCAATGACGACACACTTACTGCGGTGTCAAAAATATTCTCAATGTTAAGCGAAGCGGATATAGCCGCGCTCGAGGAAAAATACGGCAATATTTCGGCAAACGCGGGGGAGACGGCTGAGAGAATTGAAAAATGGATTGAGTACGGTCACTCATATAAAATATTCACGGGAGCGACCGGGGAAATGTCAACCTCCGTTCTGTTTGTCTATATGACTCCTTCAATCGAAAAGAAACAGACCGTCAACGAAGAGGCGACCGAGGCATCGGGCGAAACTCCGCTTGATTCGTTTATCAAAAAATTCAAATAAACGGCGGCTATTCATTTGACAAAATTTATGCGATAATGTATTATAAATTTATTATAATATTATAGGAGAAATATAATATGAAATCGGATGTCGTTCACATCTCCGGCAAGGGCGTCGGAGTGAGTGAAGCGCTTGATGTAACCGAAAGGGTGGCGAACTACGCTTCGCTTGACCGTAAAGAGGCAATACGCCTGCGCCTTATCGCGGAGGAAATGACCGGTATGCTGCAGGCGGTAACAGGGGAGCCCGAAGCGGATTTCAGCATTGAAGCGGACGGAAAATCTTTTACCCTTCATCTCGACGCGAGAACCGTAATGGATTACAAAAAGAAGGAAAAACTGCTTTCAGTGTCCTCAAGCGGAAAAAACGAAGCCGCCAGGGGCTTTATGGGCAAAATCAGAACACTTTTTGACAATTCGTTTGACGCGTCCGCCGGCTGGTACGGCGACGGAACGGGAATCGGCGCTGCCATTGTAGGCGACATAGACGCGGTATCGCCCGCCGTCTGGTCGTTAAGTCAGTATAAGGCGAATGTGAAAGCCGCATCAAAACAGAGTGAATGGGACGAGCTTGAGAGGTCGGTTGTGGCGAAACTCGCCGATGAAATAAAAGTAGGTATTAAAAACGATACAGTTGAAATGACTGTTTTTATAAAGTTCTGAGAGGAGTAAACGCAGTGACAATCAACAAAAAACAAAACGGAAACGAACTTGTTCTCGCTCTTTCGGGGCGGCTTGATACAACAACTGTCGGCGAGCTTGACGCTCTGCTGGCAAACGGTCTTGACGGCGTTTCAAAGCTTGTCTTTGATTTTGCCGGGCTCGATTATATCTCATCCGCGGGGCTTCGTTCCCTTCTTTCCGCGCAGAAAAAGATGAATTCGCAGGGCGAGATGATAATTAAAAACATAAACGAAATCGTAAGCGAGATTTTTGATATCACCGGCTTTGTTGATATCCTTACAATAGAATAAATTTCAGCCGATTGTTAATTTATAAATCGGCTCGTATCAAACTGACGGAACCGATTGATTATTAAGAATCAGGTTCCGTTTTTTAATCTTAATTCAAACCGGAAGGGGTAATCAATATGTCTTTCAATGAAATCAAGCAGTGGGTCATAGGCGCGGTTTTCGGAGTTGTTATGGTTCTTACCGTTGTGCTTCCCGCTCAGCTTGTTCTTATAATGGGCGGAACCGTTACGGATGAATTTCCGCAGACACCGTCTGATTTTGTTCCCACAGTGCGTATAGTCGCTTTTACGGATACCCACAACCGCAACGACAATGTAGCTCTTGCGGTGGACACTGCGTATGAACTGTTTGACAACGATGAAACCTACGCGGGAGTTGACGCGTTTTTCGGGCTCGGCGATTTTTCAAGCGTCGGCGGCGAGGGCGATTATGAGAGATATGCCCAAACCCTCAACGAGCATGTGCGCGAGGAGACGATTCTTGTAAATATTCACGGCAATCACGAATTCAAGGATGACAACTACAAGGAATATTTCGCGAAATATTTTGACCACGAGCCCGACACCGTAACGGATGTAAACGGATTTTCCTGCATCGCTTTTTCAGGCACCCGTTCAATGACCGAGTGGACATTCACATCCTCAAGTCTCGACTGGCTGGATAAATCAATAAGCGAAGCGCAGGCGAAGGCGGACGGCAAGGCGGTTTTCGTCTTCCAGCATCCCCACGCCTGGGGCACGGTTTACGGCAGCACCTACTGGGGCGACCCTCAGCTCAATGTTATTTTCAACAAGCACCCGGGCATAGTTGACTTTTCGGGCCACTCACATTTCCCGATGAACGACCCGAGGTCAATGCTCCAGACCTCTTACACAACAGTCGGCTGCGGCGCCATGGCTACATTTGAAACCGATAAAAATCTTCTGCCCGGTCATCATCCCGACGGCTACGACAAGGCGGCGCAGATATGTGTAATTGAAGCCGACAACGACGGCAGCGTGCGCATCCGCGCTTACGACCTGCTTTCGGGCAGTTATATAAATGATTACTACATTGACAATGTAAACGACAGCAAAACCTACGCCTACACCTACAAAAACCTCAAGGCGCACGATGAGGCGCCCGTATTCGCAGAAGGCACATCGGCGACCGCTTACAAGAACGAAGGCGGCGAATGGGTTATCTCATTCGATGAGGCAAAGGCGGCGGACGGCTACATCGTTCACAACTACGATATCACCATCAAGGATGAAAACGGCAAGAAGGTGTTTTCCGACAAATTCGTTGATGATTACTTCGTCATCGATGATGACGACACCGCCGATTTCCGCATAGGAACAGATACGCTCGAAAGCGGAAAGACCTACACGCTCTCCGTCAAAGCGCAGAGCGCCTATAAGAAGAATTCCAAAACAATAAATCTTGAGTTTACGGCACAGTAAAGGAGAATGATATGAGAAAAGATTTGGGAGTAAAAGCGGCTGTTTTTCCGATGCCCGTGCTTATGATTGCCACTTATGACGAAAACGGCGTTGTCGATGTTATGAACGCCGCCTGGGGTACTGTCAGCGACAGGGACAAGGTTTCGCTTGTTCTGTCCGAATCACATAAAACAGTTAAAAACATCAAGATAAACAAGGCATTTACTGTAAGTCTCGCCGATGTGAAAAATATAAAGGAAGCGGACTTTTTCGGTATGGCTTCGGGCAACACCATGCCCGACAAATTTGAAAAATCAGGCATGACGGCTGTCAGAAGCGGCAGAGTAAACGCTCCGATTATCGATGAGTTCCCCGTAACAATGGAGTGCGAACTCGCCGAAATCGTTTCAACGGATAATGCGTATTTCATAGTCGGCAGAATTCTGAATACCTCGGTTCGCGAGGATATTATCGATGAAAACGGCGATGTTGATATTCGTAAAGCGGGTATTCTTACCTTCAATCAGTTCAACAGGTCTTATTATTTAACGGGGGAAAAGGCTGCGACGGCGTGGGATGCCGGCAAGGAACTGATGGGTTAAGCATACTGCCAAATATTAAAGAAGGGCGGAGATTTTACGGAAAAACTGAAATTATATCCGGAAAAGACACATCAGAAATTTGAAAATTTCGGTGTGTCCGGCGCCTGGTGGGCGCAGGTTATAGGCGGTTGGGACGAGATTGACGAAGAATCGGGTCTGCCTAAAAGAGAGCGCATATCGCAGTTGCTTTTCGACAAGGAAAAGGGTATAGGTGTGCGCTGCTACCGCTACAATTTAGGCGGTGGCTCCGCCCAGAGCGGAAAGGGCAATATAGGCGAGATATCGCGCAGGGCATTCAGCTTTGACACCGACGGCGGCTACGACTGGAGCAGGGATGAAAACGCCCTGTGGATGCTCAGGCAGGCAATAAAGGACGGGGCAGAGGAAATAATCTTCTTTGTCAATTCCCCGCCCGAAAGATTCACAAAAAACGGCAAGGCGCATCTTGACCGTGCTTTCAGAGAGAACCTTTCACCGAAAAACTACAGGAATTTCGCGGTTTACTGCCTTGACTGCGTCGAGCATTTCCGTTCGCTCGGCATTCCCGTAAAATATCTTTCCCCGGTCAACGAGCCGGTGTGGAAGTGGACGGGCGGTCAGGAGGGCTGCCATTACAGACCTCACAGCGTAAGAAAACTTCTGCGCGTTTTTGTCGATGAAATGGATTCACGCCCTTCGCTTTCGGATTTAAAACTCTCGGGCGCCGAAAACGGCGATATCCGCTGGTTCAACAAAACCTACTGCAGGATTATGCTCGGTGACAGAAAAATACGCACCAGGGTTGACAGCGTTGACACGCACTCATATTTTATTACACCGGATATTCCGGTTATATCTCACTTTATAAAAAACCGCCTGAGTTTTCTCAGACGCTACAGAAAATATGTTGACAGGCATTTCCCCGGTATGCCCATTAAAACAAGCGAATGGACTCATATGCAGGGTGGCAGGGATTACGGAATGGACTCCGCACTCGAACAGACAAAGATTATTATGGAGGATCTGACATATCTCGATGTCACATCCTGGCAGTTGTGGATTGCCGTTTCAAATGTCGATTACTGCGACGGACTCATTTACGAAAATGATGAGCCGCGCACCTTTGAACTTACAAAAAGATATTACGCGTTCGGCAATTTCTCAAAATTCATTGAAAACGGGAGTCTGCGTTTCGATGTTGACGCGGGCGAAAATCTGAACGCCGTCGGTTTTGAGAAAGACGGCAGGCAGGTTATTGTTATCGCGAACAGAAACATTAATGATGTTAAGCTCGAACTGCCCGCAAATGTAAGCAGAATATTTGTTACAAGCGAAAACCATTCATTGACTCAAGTCGTACCCGAAGCGGAATTTTCGTTCCCTTCAAAAAGCGTTTCAACACTTATTATTGAATAAGGGGAAAAACCTATGATTGAAAAAATCAAGGGCTTTATCAACGAGATAATCGCCTACTGGCGCGTTCCCGCATCGGGTGACAGTGTTGCTTACAGGGAGTATCTTATGCTCTCCGTGGGCTGGCTCGGAATGCGGCTTGCCACGGTATTCGGAATAGCGTTTGCTGTAAACAACCCGTTTACCGCAATGACTCTGCATATGACTCACCGCGATTTGCTTATTTTCGGCTATATCTGCACGGCCATCGGCTACGCTCTTGCCCCTCTTAACGCCTATATTATAGACAATCTGCGTTCAAGGGACGGCAAATACCGTGTGTTTGTAAAACTCGCCGTGCCCTCGGGAGTGCTGTCGCTTTTTGCCCTGTTTTTCCCCTATGAAAAACTCGGCTACTGGCCGATGGTCATTTCATTGTTCCTCATCGGTCAGATTCAGGGCTACATCCAGGGCTGGTATTCAACCGGCGTCAGCAATCTTGTTTATGTTATATCACCCAATTCACAGGAGCGAGTAAAAATAATGACCGTCTCCTCGCTTGTTCATAATTTCGCCCCGAGTTTAACCGGCTTACTGATTCCGGTGCTCAGCGATAAACTCGCGAACGGCGATCTTTACAATATCAAAACCTACCGTATGATTTACCCGGCGATTATCGTTATAGGCGTTGTTATGAGTCTTGCCGCCTATTACGGTGTAAACGAGAGAATTGTTGTGCCGAGGTCAAGAGTTACCAAGGTAGGGCTTATAGAAGCGCTGAAAGCCGTTTCTAAGAACAAACTCTTCTGGATAAAATGCTCCGACAACTGGAACAATTTTATGGAAGACAGCAAAAACGTGCTTATGCAGTGGCTGTTCTATTACGGCAAAGTCGGCTCAATGACCACCTACGGCATAATGGATACTCTTTCATACAATTCCTCAATGTGGGCAATGCTCGCTTCACCGTGGCTGATTGATAAACTCGGCAAAAAGGGCTTTAAACTCACCAAAAATATTCTTCAGGTTTTCATAACTCTCGGTTTGGCTCTGACATACAAAAAGAGCCTCGCTATGATTTTCATATTCTATTTTCTCAACAGATTCTGGGAAACGACAGAGGTTGTGGACCGCGCAATGGAATCGGATATCCGCGATTATCAGCAGTATATCAGCGGCGAGAGAATTGACGGCTCGTTCGGCGTTGTTGACACCTATGTCGGCGGCGCAATCGGAGCGGTGACAAATCTATTTGTGCCGTGGGTGTATAAGCGCAATGGCTTTGACGGAACAGACTATTCCGTTCTGAATGTATATAACGAAAACGGCACATTCAACAAGGGCAATGTGCTTTATTCCCTGCTTGACAAACTGCTTCTGATTTCGCTTATCGGCGCGGTTATAGATATTCTGCCGTGGTTCCTTTATGATTTAACCGAAACAGATCAGAAAGCGGTTGTGAGGGTTGTTCGTCTGCGAAGCGCCGTTGAGGATAAGGAGGCGGGTGTTCTTCAGGACGATGTTTACTGCGAGGCGTGTGAAGCAATTCAGAGTATGAACGAATACATCGACCTTGAAAAAACCGAAAAGATAAAAGATGACCCGACCCTTGACAAAAAAGAGATAAAGGCAAGAAACAAAGAGATAAAACGCGTCAACGAGGAAATAGAAATCGCTCATTTTCTCGACAACGAGTTGAAACGATATGAAACGGATTTCGGCAAAGAGTTTATCGCCCTTTGCAGAAAGATAGCGGAAAGTGAAATTCACTCGGTTGAAACGGATTTTGAAAGTATAGCCGTTTCATTTCCTCAGGGCAAATGCAAGGAGGAAAAAACTCTGCGCTCCGACGCTATCAGTATGTCGAGAGCGATAAAAAGAAGCGTGAATGAACTCAATAAAACTCCCGGCAAAGTTCTTGAGGAAATCTCTGCGGACGATTATGAAAGTCTTTTCGATTTACCCGAGGATACCAAGGAGCAGAGAGCGGAGAAGCGAGCAAAAATCAAAAACGCCAACCGTATCCGTAACCGCTACGGCAAGGTTATGAAACCCTTCCTCTGGGCGGACAGGCACGTTTTACTCTGCAAAGCATATGAGGATATTGAATCGTTCACATCCGATTATCCGCAGTCAAAGCAGCGGCTCGACGAAAAGCGTCTTGAGGAGAAGATGAAGGCGGAGGAAGCGGCGGCAAAGCGTAAACTCGAAGCCCGCTCAAGACGCGTTAAAAGCAGTTGAATTAATAAAACAGTCACGGGGTGTTACAATGCTTAAAATCGGTGTTTTCGGCGCCTGGAGGGGCAATTCATACATAAATCTTTTTAAACAGGATGAGGATATTGAAATTGTCGCGATATGCGACAGAAATATTGACTCCCTTATTGAAAATAAGGCGGATTTTGAAAACACGTATCTGTGTGCCGATTTCGATGATTTTCTTACCGAAGGCATCAAAAGGGGAATGAACGCCGTTTTTCTCGCGAACTTTTTCAACGAGCACGCCCCCTACGCGATAAAGGCGATGAACGCGGGGCTGGATGTTATAAGCGAATGCACCGCGGCGGCAACCCTCGCTCAGTGCGTCGAGCTTGTTGAATGCGTTGAAAAAACGGGCAGAAAATACATCCTCGCCGAGAACTATCCCTTTATGACTCAGAATCTATTGATGGAAAAGATTATTTCCGAGGGTACTCTCGGCTCGCTTCTTTACGCCGAAGGGGAATATAACCACTCGGGAAGCACCGAAGAACTTATGCGTCTGACACCCGGCGAATATCACTGGCGCGCCTGGCTGCCGAGGACTTACTATGTTACTCACGCCCTTGGTCCGATAATGTATATGACAAAGTCAATGCCTCTCTATGTTTCGGCAAGGGCGGCTCATTCCGATCTTCTTTATCAGATTAAGGAAAAGCGTCACAATTACGACGGAGCAGGAATAATGTTCTGCGAAATGGATAACGGAATGATCGCGAGATTTACGGGCTGTACAGCGATGGCAAGTGATTACAGCAGATACCGTGTAGCGGGCGACCTTGCGAGCGTGGAATGGGGCGGATATATTAATGAAGGCAAAGTCCGCAAATTCTATTTTGACCACACAAAGCCCGAAAACGAGGAGCAGGTCTCCCTTCTTAATGCCGATCTCTCCGAACTCGGCGAAGAGGGTGAGAAGGCGAAAAAAGCGGGTCACGGCGGCGGAGACTATTGGATAGTTCGGAATATGAAAAAATGCTTTATTGACGGGGAGGACGCCTATTTCGATGTCTATAAGGCGGCTGCTATGTCGGCTGTTGCCATTCTCGGCTGGAGAAGCTGTTTGAATCACGGCGAAAACTTTAAAATACCCGATTTCCGAAATAAAGAGGACAGGGATACCGTCAGGAACGACAACCTCACTCCGTTCCCCGATGAAAACGGCAACGGCGCAACTCTTCCCTGCGCTCTGCCTTTTGAAGAATAAAAAATTGACCTCCTTGCGAAAAAGGAGGTCTTGTCAATATGTTTATTATTTTGCCGCGTCGGCAATCGCTTTTTTGATAAAGTCAAATTCAACCGGTGTGTAATCAATGCGCTCAACGCACACGCAGAAATGCTGACTGCTTAAATCCTTTATTATCGGATTCGCGTGCACGTGACCGAAAAGGTTCGCGTAGGGCATATTTGTATTTATATAGAGCGGTTCGTGACTTAACAGCCAGAAATTCTCAAATAAAACGGGCAGGTCGTAAACCTCGGAAAAGCCGATATCACGGTAATACTGATTTGACCCGGTGTCGTGATTGCCTTTTACGAGATATTTAATTCCGTTCAGCCGCCCGATTATTGTGTCATCGCCCACATCGCCGAGGTGCCAGACTGTGTCCTGCGGCGATACGACTTTATTCCAGTTTTCAACTATCGCCTTATCCATTTGCTCAACGCTGTCAAACGGTCGGTTTTCATAGCCGAGTATTGCCTTGCTGCCGAAATGCGTGTCCGCGATAAAAAATGTTTTTGACATAGCTTTTCTCCGTAAATATATTATATAATAATTTTACTATAAATACATTAAAAAAGCAATAAGTGTAAAACGGGAGTGGTTAAAAATGACATTCTTATCATTGTTTTCGGCTGTTGCCGTTATTTTCGCCTCGCTTTTGAATTTTATCATTCCTCCTTCTGAAATATCCGTTACCGAAGGAAACACCGCAACTGTCATAACTCCTCTCGGCGGAGGGTGCGATCCGTGGTTTTATGAGCACGACGGTAAATATTATTACTGTTACTCCGTCGGCGACGGCGTGGGTGTCAAGTGTTCCGACACGCTTGCGGATTTGTTTTACGCACAGGGCAGAACCGTTTATAAAGCGCCCGAGGGCACGGATTATTCCCGCGATTACTGGGCGCCCGAACTGCATTTCATAAACGGAAAATGGTATATCTATGTCTGCGCGGACAACGGCGAAAACGCGAATCACAGAATGTATGTGCTCTCCTGCGACAGCCCTCAAGGCGATTACGTGATGGAGGGGAAAATAGCGGACTCAACCGACAGATGGGCGATTGACGGAACGGTGCTCGAATATAAAGGCGAACTGTGGTTTGTCTGGTCGGGCTGGGAGGGCGACACCGACGGCAGCCAGAATCTTTACATTGCTCATATGAGCGACCCCTCGCATATTGACGGCGAGAGGGTAAAAATCTCAACTCCGACATATTCCTGGGAGAAAAAGGGGATGCCTGTAAACGAGGGTCCCGCCGTTTTGTATAACGGTGACAAAGTTTATATTGTCTATTCCGCGAGCGGAAGCTGGACGGACGACTACTGTCTCGGTCTGCTTACATTGACGGGCAACCCCGACAGTAAAAACAGTTGGGTAAAAAGCCCGTTCCCCGTTCTTAAAAAGGCGGAAACCGCTTACGGACCGGGTCATTGCAGTTTTGTTGAAAGCGGAGGCGTGAACTATATTGTCTACCACGCGAATCTTGAATCCGGCACGGGCTGGAACGCGAGAAGCGTCAGGATTCAGCCCTTTTCGTTCAGATGCGGTCTGCCCGTTTTCGGTTCTCCCGCGCGTGAAGGCGCGCAGATTAAAATCGCTCAATAGATTTAAGGCAGGTCTTGCGACCTGCCTTTTGCTCTTATTTTGCCCTTCTCTGCCTGCCGGTAATGTAGGCAACGGCTTTTACTCCTCTTACAATATATTTCCCGAGGTTTCCTTTTATTCCGCTTAAAAGCGGCGAGTGAATCTTGACATTTTCAAGTTTATCGCCCACATCGTGAACGGCGATATTGTCGCCGTCAAACGGGCTGAGAACGCCGTCGCTGCCCGTAGCGTACGCTCCGTCCGCGAAAGCGAGAAGATCGGAGAGTGCCTCTTTATTAAGTGATTCTCCGTCGAAAGGCATCAGGCACAGAACAGCCTGCTCACGGCTTCCGTTATATGAGGGAGCAAGGCTTTTGCCCTGCGGAGCGATAAGCGTATAAGTCAGCGGTATTCTGTCGCCCGAGCGGTTTAAATG
Organism: Clostridiaceae bacterium; assembly: GCA_016285645.1. GTDB lineage: Bacteria > Bacillota > Clostridia > Oscillospirales > Acutalibacteraceae > CAG-177. The sequence goes on from JAEERC010000049.1 coordinate 22,103, forward strand.
GTGGCGCTGTGAGCCGTAGAATGTGCCGAAAGGATTCATTGCAACGCTGCCGTCACCCTTGAGGCGCATCGGGCAGTAAGCCATTGACGAGAGCACATTTCTCGCGTTGCCCACAAGCAGTCCTCCGCTTTTATCGCATAATCCGATAAGTCCCGCACTAAGTTGATTGTTGAATGAATCGAGCGTTCTGTTGCGTTCGTCCGCCTCGCCGTATGAAGAGGCCCGGAAAGATGAAATATCGCCTTCGAAATTCCGCTTTATTATCGAAACATCGCCCGTGTTTTTGTAATTTACAGAGAACGGCACCGCCTCTTCCCATTTCATATCTGTATATCTGCCGAGGGTTGAGTTCTCCGTCGATATGGCGTCGCGCTCGGGAGTGTAGGGGTAGCTGACATCTGTTATTGCAAATATCCCTTCGCTCGTGTCGGTCGTGAAAAACTTAAAACTGTATTCTCCCTGCTTTTCGGCGCCGGGTAAATTGATTTTTCCTTTCTGTATAAGGCATTCGCCGCCTATGATTTCTCCCGGTTCGAGAGATTCAACGGTAAAATCAAAACGCTTTTTGCCATATGTGAGGTAGGAGGAGATAAAATCATTTCCGCCTATGACTCTGCCGTTTAAAGTGAACTGTTTAATGCGGTTGTTATCGCCGAATTCAAGTTTAGCTCCGCCGCTTTCAAGCGTGCGTTCAAAGGGCTTTTTCTCATATTCCTCTTCGGCGGTTTTGATTATATACGAATCTTTGACCTCGCTGAATCTCATCATCACGAAAACGCTGCCGTTGCTCATAGGAACAACAGTGTATTTTTCAAGGGAGTCCGCCTCAATTTTAACGGCTTTGTCTCCGCTGTAAGCAAGCTGAATGCACTGCTGATTCGACCCCGCAGCGTTGTGAACGGTCAGTTCTCCGCTTTTATCGGTGAACGATTCGGTAAGTTCCTTTGCCAGAGCGTTCGCCTTTGTTTCACGCTGAATGTTGAGCACGGGAGTGGCAAGCCCGAAATGCGTTGTTGAGAGTAGTTTTACCCTGCTTAAAAAAGCGTCTTCGTTATGAATGATTCTGTCCGCCGTTCTGCTTCTTTCAATTGAGGTCCAGATTTTTCTGTTATACGGCTTTTCGGACCACGAGGCGTAGCCCGTGAAATTGCCGTCCGCCGTGTCCTGAGTGAAACTTACAGTGCCGACCGGCTCGTGATTTCTGAGGTAACCTCCGGGCGTGTCGAAAACAACATAATCAAGGTCAGCTACCTCCTTTACAAGTCCGTGAATGCCGTCCGTGTTGGCGATTCTGTTTTTCACAACGGGAAGGTTTAAACTTTCCCAGAAAATCGCGTCGGCGTCCATATTGATAAATATAAACAGGTCGTTTTCTATTTCGCCCGATTCCTGCTTTTTTCTCAAATCCTTTACCCACGCCCTCAGACAGCCCGCGTCGCAAACATCGGCGTTTGAATATGTGGGAATAACCGTGAGCGTTTCACCTTTATATTCGAACAAAAGGGGATTGTGCGCCATTTCGTCGTCAAGGGGTTTTATCAGTGTTCTGAACGCGTCAAACGGAACACAGGAATAATACAGGCAAAGTGCCTTTACGCCGAGTTTATTGTAAGTTTTTACCTGCGAGGGGGTAAACATAACCTCCTGCGGGCGCACTATCTTTTCATAAGTGCCGAAAATATCCTGTAATCCCGAGCCCTGTTCATTCGTAACCGCGAGGTTGATTGAAGCGGCAAGTTCGTCCTCCTGCATCGCTCCGAGTGCTCCGTTTGAATAGCCCATAATGATATTTTCGTCGCCGTTTTCTTTTACTCTGCGCTTCATCGCCTCAATAATATCCGGCGCGTATTCGGGCAGTATCTGTTCAAGCGAAAAGAAGTTCTCACTGTCCCAGGTGCCTTTTACGGGTATTCCCTCGGAGTTCAGACCGTCAAGGGTTTTCAGCGTTTTTCTGATTATCCTCAGGTCGGAGCCGAAGCCCTGCGCGTCGTTTGTGTCGCCGCGGTAGGAGTGGTAGCAGTTGACGTGAAAACCGTACGCTATGTGAATTTTATAATCCATAATATCACCTCGTTTTTATAATGTGATTTTATCACATCGGTTTGATTTGTTCAAGGAGTATTAATGCTTATATTATCCGTTCCGCTTGCATAAAACAGATGGAGTGTATATAATTGAATAAAGAGGTGAATTTAATGAAAGATATTATCAACAGCCGTATTCTCGGCTGCCTCACGGGCGGCGCGGCGGGCGACGCTCTCGGCTATCCCGTTGAGTTTATCACTTATAATCAGATTATACACAAATACGGCGAAAACGGAATAACATCATATACAAAACATCCGTCAAGCGGAAAAGCGCTCATTTCGGATGACACACAGATGACACTGTTTACAGCCGAAGGTCTTCTCAAAGAAGAGGGCAATAAAAGAGACAACATCTGGAAATCCTATCTTAACTGGTATAAAACACAGTTCTGTTTGTTTGATGATTATGAGGGCAACAGCGACTCTTATCTTATGACACGAAGTGAGTTGTTCAACGAGCGCGCTCCGGGTGTTACCTGTATGCAGGTGCTCTCATCTCACTCTTCCGGCACAACCGACAACCCCGTAAACAACAGCAAGGGTTGCGGCGGTGTTATGCGTGTTGCCCCCATCGCGTTTTTGCAATGCGATACAAATGAAACGGACGGTCTCGCCGCGGAGGCGTCAGCCATAACCCACGGGCACAGTCTCGGCTTTCTGCCATCCGCTCTGCTTGTGCATATAATTCACAAGGCGATTTTCGAAAACAGCGGGAACCGCAACCTGAAGGATATGGTAAACGAGAGTATTGAAGAGATTAAGACGCAGTTTTCCGCCTGCAGTTATTTTGACGAAATGGTGTGGATTGTGAATAAAGCTGTCTCCCTCTCCGAAAACGATAAAACCGATGTTGAGAACATTCACGATCTCGGCGGCGGCTGGGTGGCCGAGGAGACGCTCGCCATTGCGGTTTACTGTTCGGTCAAATATCAGAACGACTTTTCAAAGGCGCTTATCGCTTCTGTCAATCACAGCGGCGACAGCGACAGCACCGGCGCAGTCGCGGGCAATATTCTGGGCGCCTATCTCGGTGACGGCGCTATAGGCGATGAGTGGAAGACCGACCTCGAGTGTTACGATATAATAAAACATATGGCTGAAAAATTCTATGTCTGAGGGGTGGATATATGTATTATTCCGATCTTGTTAAAAAGGCGAGTCTTATAATGTTTGACGCGCACAAGGACGATAAGGACAAAGGCGGTTACCCCTATGTGATTCATCCGCTCTCGCTTGCCTTTCAGATGGACGATGAAAACTCCGTCTGCCTTGCGCTTTTGCACGATGTTGTTGAGGACCACGGCGACAAATACAGCTTTGAATATCTTGAGAACGAGGGCTTTCCCGCAGAGGTCATTGACGCTCTGCGCCTGCTGACCCATCCCGAAGGAATGCCCTATATGGATTATATTGAGTCAATTTCTCTGAATCCCCTTGCCTCAAAGGTAAAACTCGCAGATCTGAGGCACAACACGGATTTAAGCAGACTCAACGGTGAAAAACCCCGCAAGTACGACACATATATTAAGGCAATAGAATATCTTGAAGAATATCTTGAAAACGATGAAAAACTTTGATTTTCTTATTAAAACAAAACAGGATCTTATCGATGCCGTAAATGATTACGGCTATGTTCCGCTTTTCCGCAATTCCGTTCCCGGCTTCTCGGTTGAGGAACACGTCTCGCGCAGAGCGTGGTTTTCGTCGGAGGAGGGGGTATGGGAATGGAAAGGCCCCGTAATACGCGAAACAGGTTGCGCCTACGGCAAATTCTTTGAAAACAAGGCGGTGTTTGTCAGCAGGGAATGCTTCCCCGATCTCGCGAATTACCGCCGAGACGGCTACGACTTTGACGCGAGGAATGAGGACGGTCTTGTGCCTTACCGCGACAATGAACTGTATAATCTTTTAGCCGAAAACGCTCCCGTTGTTTCAAAACGGCTCAAATATCTGGGCGATTACGGCAGAAACGGCAAGAAGGGCTTTGACACAATTATAGCCCGCCTTCAGTCACAGTGCTATGTTGTTATAAGTGATTTTGTCTATGAACTTGACAAACACGGCAACACCTACGGCTGGGGCATAGCCGAGTACTCAACTCCCGAAAAGTTCCTCGGCGAGGATTTCATAAATTCCGTTTATTCGAAGGAACCGGGGGAGTCATACGAGATTGCTTTAAGCCACCTTAAATCAATTCTTCCCGGCGCCGATGAAAAGGCATTGAAAAAACTTCTTAAATAGTTTATCTGACAAAAAAGCAGGTCGTCTGACCTGCTTTTTAAATATCCTGTTGCCTTACAGCAAATCGCCCGTTCTCAGTTTTCTTATCCAGTCGAGAACAGTCGTTTTTATCGCTGTGAGTTTTTCGCTGAACATAGCGTTTCTCTGCTCGCTTGTGCCCGCTGTTTCAATAAGCCCGAATGTAGTGAGTGTTGCCCTGTCAACAAGCCCGCCCGTAAAATTCGCGCAGTAGTCGGCAAAGGTGTTTTTGCTGAATTTTCCGCCGTCGGTTCTTAATACCTCGCCGAACTTTCTCATCAGTTCGTCATAACTGTCATTTTCGAAATCGATTTTCTCGATATCGCCGGAGCCGTAGAGGAACCAGGGCGATTTGTCGGCGTCCGGTCCCGCGCCCTTGTAAGTCCAGGTGGTCCAGCTGTAGCCCCTGTCGTTGAAAATCGAGAAAAGATAACCGAAGGTTGTAAGTCCTCTCGGGTAAAACTCGCCTATATAAAACGGGGCGTTGTAACCCGCGTTTTTAATCTCGTTGCATTTATTGAGAATAGTGAAGTTCGTTATGTCGTAAAGATGCTCCTGATAAACTATGTTTTCCCAGCCGTAAACATCGGGCGAAGCGATGGCGGAGGGGTTCCAGATCGCTTCCATGGAGATGATGTGGTCGGGGTCAACCTCGCGCACGGCTTTGTAAATGTCGTTGCTCAGATCCCAGAAGGTCTGCTGAAAACTGCTGTCCCTTGTTATGTTCGTGCCGAGCGGCTCGTTCATAAGGTCATACATCGCTATTGCCGTTTCGCCTTTATAATGCGAAGCCATCTCGCGCCAGAAGTCGATTACTACCTCACGGTATCTCGCGCCCTGTTCGGTGTTGTCAAACAGCGACATGGATTTTGACTGCCCGCAGTGATCGTAATCGTTCTGATATCCGGGCAGACCGTGAAGGTCGATTATAAGATAAAGCCCGTATTTTTTGCAAAGCGACACTACATTGTCAAGTTCGCTGAAATCGATGTTTCCGTTTTCATCCCTGTACCAGGTGCCGTTGTCATCGGACTGAAAATTGCGGTACCAGATGGGCAGACGCACAACATTCATACCGAGGTCGGCGACATTTTTGTAATCAACTTCGGTAATCCAGTTGCTTCTGTATTCCTTGAAAAGTTCGCGCACTTTGTCGGCGCCGAATCTTTCAACAAGTTTCAGATAAACGGGGTCGAGCCCGGCGGGATTTGTGTAGGGGCAGAACCAGTCCTCCATAATTCCCCAGCCGCCGAAATTAGTGCCTCTGAGCACAACCTCCTCGCCGTCTGAGTTCACAATCTTTTCGCCCTGAGTTTTGAGAAGGGGAAGATCGTTCCCGCCGTCCGCGGCAAAAACCGGCACAAAAGCCGTAAGCATAACAGCCGTGAGCAGAATTGAAATTACGGATTTAATCGTCTTTTTCAAAAAAGTTCAGTCCTTTCGTGTTGTGATTACGAGATTATTATAATATATTTTCGGGTAAAAATCTATATGTTTTTATACATTAGAGTAGCAAAAAAGACCACAGGAAGTGAAACCTGTGGCCTTCTTTGCACTCAAGGATTATACCTTCAGCTAAGCCGATACCTGAAAGCAGACTCCCCACCGTGATTGGTGGGGAGCTGTTAAGAAATCAATTAGCCTTCGATAGCAATGTACTTCTTTTCAGGAA
>JAEERC010000050.1 GCA_016285645.1 Clostridiaceae bacterium
GCAAAGTTGAAAGATCTCATCGTAAAGATAATGAGTATTTCTACGCTTCTCATAAATTCTATTCCTTTGAAGATTTCAAAAGGCAACCGGCTGTTCACAGCAGAAAATACAACAACTTTCCCATGCGGTCCTCTTAACTGGCACTCACCACGCGAATACATTAATGCTTTTATTTTCAACGGTGAAGTTTTTTAATCCTAATTTTGTAACACATCATTGACAAACCTACATATAAAAACTTATAAAAAAATATAACAATAATTATATTTAAATTTATTTATTTCGAAATAAAATAATAATAGGTTTTTATATTCGGAAATTATCTGCAAAAAACGAAAAGAGGATTAACCTTGAATGCGGGTTAATCCTCTGCTTTTATTATAAAAGAAGTTATTTGTTCTTACAAAGGCCGGTATGAGAAAAGCGTAATCATCTTTTTTTACGCATACACGCCTTGTATGCGGCGGCGGCTCCGCCGGAGACCGCCCACAATCCTCCGCCGTTTTCACTTTGCTGACCGATAAACCACAAGTCTTTGACGGGTGTTTTGTGCGGCGGATTTTTCTGATGCCATACGGGTACGGTTCCGCCGAAAGAGCTTTTGCTCATATGCGTCATGTTTCTGTAATCAACGGCTGTCATGATTTTTCTTGTTGTTATATGCTGTGTGAGACCGGGCAGATATTGTTGAGCTCTTTCGAGAAGATGATCGGCATATTTTTCTTTTTCGGTCTCCCAATCGCCTTCGCGAAGGGTGTCGGGCGCAACTGTGTAAACGGTCAGACAGTGCTTGCCGGGAGGAGCGAATCCGGGCGCGTGATATGACGGAACAAAAAGCAGAAAGCCGTCTTTGCCGTCGTGGTATTTGCCGGAGCGCAGACGTCCGGTTGCTTCTGAAAGATCATAGGAGCCATAGCAGTAGCAAAGCGCTGTGCCGAGCACATCAACGGGGTTGAAATCAACGCCCGCGTGAACCATAAACACCGCTTCCATCGGGCGGTAGGTTTCGAGGATTTTTCTGTAAGAAGAATCAAGGTGTTCCTCTCCGACCGTTTTCAGGAAGAAATCCCTGCCGCTTCCGCTTCCCGCGACAATATCCGCTTTTTCACTTGTTCCGTCCGCAAGGCGGACGCCGACGGCTTTTCCGTTTTCAATCAGCACCTTGTCAACAACGGTGTTAAGTTTTATAATTCCGCCGTTTTTTATGATGTAATCCGAAAGAGCCTCCGCTATTTTCTGGCAGCCGCCTCTGATATAACCGAAGCCGCCGAAATACTGCTTTCCGTTCTTTTCAAGAGGTATTCTGTCGTCAAAACCCGTTTCGAGATTTGTCATGGGAACGGCAAGTCCCCAGACTTCGTTCGGGTCGGCGCAGTAGTCGGCGAGAATGCCCGTGTAAAGCGCCTGAAGCCTTCTGTCTGTGAAGAAGTGTTCAACGAGCTGCTGAGCCGTCATACGCGAGTAACGGGCAACGGGCAGAAACGAGGCTGCCAGCGCGGCGATACTGCGCGGCGACGGCTTACGGTTTAAATTGTAACGCACGCGCATCATATTGTCGTAAAAGCGGTAGTATTCGTCAAGACCCCGCGCGTCAGCGGGAAAAAGTTCTTTAAGACGGTCGCGCCGCCAGTAAGGACCTTCATATTTCCCGGGCCTGCGCATTGAGTAGTCGGGCATTTCGACATTGCGATCCGCGCGCATAAGGTCAAGATGAATTCCGAACTGCGCCAGAAGATTGCTCATCGGCTCGCCCGGCAGAAGATCGCACATAAGCAGAGGGCCCTGCTCAAAACGGTAATCACCGACCTGACAGAGAGCCAGAACACCGCCCGCGACGGAGTTTTTGTCATATATAACAACCTCGTGACCGTCTTTTACGGCCATAGCGCCGAAGACCAGCCCCGCTAGTCCTCCGCCTATAACGGCAAATTTCATCAAACCGCCTCCCTCACAATTATAAATTGATAAATAAAAAAAGTAAATATTGTAAATTAAAAATATACTTTTCAAAAGGCTGTCTTTGTGTTAAACTTGAAAAAAGATTGTTTCAGGGAGGCAGCGTATGAAAAACGAAAGCAAAATCATTGCGCGCGAGCAGCGACAGCTCACAAGACTTGAAAAACTTTCGGTAAAGAAGCCTTATTTCGGCTATTTTGCCGTGATTCTGTTACTGGTTGCATCGGTCAATATTATCGATGAGATTACATCAAGTCTTCCTGCGAACCTGCAGTCCTGCTATGTAACGGAATTTCTTGCCGTCAACGGGCGCAGTTATTCCGACGCGCTGGCTCTGCACGGCACAGTAAGCATCATAAGCTACGCGCTCGGCATCATAACGCCGTTTTACAAGGCGCTCGCCGATAAAATCGGGCGTAAGCCTCTGTTTTTCCTTTCAACATTCGGAATGAGCGTCGGAATGCTTGTTGCGTCGGTTGCGCCGAACTACTGGATTTATCTGTTCGGCTCTTCGATTATGAGCTTTTTCATCGCTCACGACATTCAGATTATATATATTCTGGAAGTAGCTCCCGCAAAACATCGCGCGAGAATTTACAGTATTCTCAAATCAATCGGCATTGTGGGCGTTGTCGCTATTCCCTGGATGCGCAGGGTTCTTATGCACAACGATCCCGCACGCTGGCGTCTTGTATACCGCGCGCCCGCGATTGCCGCTTTCATTGCGGCGGTATGCGTTCTGCTGTTCGCAAGAGAAACAAAGGTTTATATCGAAGGCCGCACCGCGTATCTCCGCCGCCCTTATGCCGAGCGCAGGGAGGAATCGGAAAGGCTTAAACTTGAAAAGAAATCGGATGCCAACAGGCAGGGCGTTTTTGCGGGCATAAAGTATCTTATGAAGCACCGCGCTCTGCGCTCCCTTATGATTTTTCCCATAATCTTCGATGTAGGTCTCGCGTGTGTGGGAATTTACC
>JAEERC010000051.1 GCA_016285645.1 Clostridiaceae bacterium
ACGCACCGCTGGTGCACCGGTTGTCACGCCAGTGGCACAGCCGGGCAGCTATGTGCGGAACGGATAAACGCTGAAAGCATCTAAGCGTGAAGCCGCCTCCAAGATAAGATATCCCATGGCGTAAGCCAGTAAGACCCCTCAAGGACTATGAGGTTGATAGGCTGCATGTGTAAGCGTAGTGATACGTTCAGCTTGGCAGTACTAATAGGTCGAGGGCTTGACCTTTTAGCTCATTACTTTTCCCTCATCCGCATCCCTGTTTGTCACCTTTGTTCAGTTTTCAGGGTACATGAAAACGACCGCTTAAAGGCGGTCGTTATTTTTTTGCGCGGAACCTAGAACAATAAAAACAAATATTTAAGCGTTTACAGCCCTCTCTGAGAACGGGGGGCGAAGCGTTGCTGACGGCGACCGTCCCCTCTGTCGTCTTTGACGACATCTCCTCGCACCGCGGGGAGTCACCAAGCGAGCCAGGCAACCTGTATTTGCGAGGGGGCAGAAGGACTGTCAAAAGCAAGGTGGATGTGGCGAACGGCACGGAAGAATCCGTGCCCTATATTGCAAGAATCCTATGCTGGTGCAGGTCGTTTAAACAACAAAAAACAGCATCAATCGATGCTGTTATCTTATTATTCAACATTAAAAATATCATCAAGAGAAACATTTAGAATTTTCATTATGAGATATATTTCATCGGCGTAAATGTGCCTTTGAGCAACCTCAATTTTTGCGAGAGCACTTCTTGTTATATCACAGCCTGATACTTGAAGTTTGGCTGAAAGAATTTCCTGAGTCATACCTCTTTCTTCGCGCAAACTTCGAATATTATTTCCTATTTGTTTTTCAAATTCAGAGTTCATCTTGTCAACCTTGCTGCACCCAAACGGGTGCAATTATTTATTGACATTAATATAACAACTTTGTATAATTGTTTTGCACCTATATAGGTGCAAAACAATTTTTTTGTTCTTAGCGGAATAATAAACAAGGTGCAATTATGAAGAAAGAAGATAAAACTATTTCGATAAACAAAGAAACCGGGCGCGTTTATACTCCCGATTATATTGTTGATAATATTTTAGATTTGTCTGGGTATTACGGAAAATCAATTTTGAAAAAACATGTAATTGACAACAGTTGTGGCGATGGGGCTTTCTTGTGCCGCATTGTCGATAGGTATTGTTCTGAAGCATTAAAAAACAATTATAAAGTTGAGAAAATAAAAAAAGAATTATCTGCTTTTGTTCATGGAATCGAAATCGATATGATTGAAAGGAACAAATGTATTTATAACCTTTCTAAAGTCGCCGCATCTTATGGCGTAAATGATGTTTCATGGGATGTTATTTGCGCTGATACTTTGAGTATTACTGATTACAATGAGAAAATGGATTTTGTTTTAGGCAATCCGCCTTACGTCCGAGTTCATAATTTCGGAGAAAATTTTGATAAAATAAAGAATTTCTTTTCTGCACAACAAGGAATGACGGACTTATTTATTGTCTTTTTTGAAATCGGTATAAAAATGCTCTCCGAAAACGGAATACTCGGATATATTACTCCGAGTTCATATTTCAACAGTCTAGCCGGTTCGTACATCAGAGATTATTTAACAAAAGAAAACTTGATTAAATGTGTGCTGGACTTGAAACATTATCAGGCATTTGACGCAACGACATATACTGCAATTACAATCCTAAAAAAAGGGAAAAGCAATACAGATGTAGAGTATTATCAATTTGATGAAAGGAATAGGATCCCTTACTATAAGGAAACATTAAAGAATTGCGATTATTATATCGCAAATAATTTCTATTTCACAGAAACAACAGATTTAAAAGTATTAAGGAGCGTTTTCGGCAATACGGGCAAAAGCGATATTTCAGTAAAAAACGGTTTTGCTACTTTGTGTGACAGTGTTTTCATAAACGATTTTGACTTTGATTCGAAATACATCATTCCGGTTATAAAATCATCAAGGGGAATTACAAAAAGGATAATATTTCCATACGATAAAAGCGCTCAGTTGCTATCTGAAGAAGAATTAAAAAGCGAAAAAGATTTATATAATTATTTGCTAAAAAACAAAGACAAACTGACAAACAGAAGTATAGAAAAAGGTAATACCAACAACTGGTATGCGTATGGGAGAAGCCAAGCTATAAGCGATACTTATAAAACTAAATTGACTATTAACACATTAATTCGCGATGAAGAAGACTTAAAATGTGTTTTTGCTTCATCGGGAGTTGGTGTTTACAGCGGACTGTATATTATTAGTGAGACAATTGATTATAATGATATTATAGCGGCATTAAAATCTAAAGAATTTGTTTCCTTCATAAAAAATTTAGGAAAATATAAAAGCGGCGGATATTACACATTTTCTTCAAAAGATGTTAAATCATATTTGGATTATGTGTTCGCCTATGAAAAGGGGCTTTATGATGCTTGATAATTATGGCTTTCTGAATATAATTAAAGAATCTTTTGAAACCTATTTATATGTCGGAACATCAAGAAGTACAGCAAAATTAAAAACTCTTCATGGACATATTGCAAAAGACATTCAGGAAATATTTGGTAAAGAGTATGATGTTGAATCGCAAGGATTCGGGAATGATAAAGAGGGAACCATTGAGGGCAGATACTATCCGAAAAATGTTGATATCACAGTTTTAAAAAAGGGAACCCCCATCGCTGGATATGCGGTTAAATTTGTGATGAGAAACTATGCACAAAACAGCAATAATTATTTTGAAAATATGTTAGGTGAAACTGCAAATATCCGTTCAAAATCAATACCCTATTTTCAAATTTTTATCATTTTTGAAAAGGTACCATATTATAAAAAAGGCGGTGCATTTCAAAGATACGATGAGATAAGTGAAAAAAATGTGGGTAAATATCTGGCGTTATCAAAAGATAATCCTGACACTTATTATCATACACCGGACAAAACACTTTTTATTCTAATCTCGTTAAAAGAAGCAGAAAGAATTTTTACTGACGAAAAAGATTATGCCAATTATTATAAATCAAGAATAAATGATAAAGATTTGTTTTCTTATTCAAATAAAATCCGAGATGTTTTTGACAACAGTGTTATATTAAATGATTACGAAAAATTTATTAGGAAAACTTATTATATAGCGGAAGGGAAAACAAAATAAAAAAGCAAAAAGCTCACGCGGTCTGAGACCGGTGAGCTTTGTTTATTATCAACTGTCTATTTCTTCACATTGATTTTCGGGTCGTTTTTGTCGGGGCTGTTGTTGCCGCCGCGCTTGATTTTCTGCGCGGTGGTGCGCACAAAATCCTCGTGCCTTATTACAAATGAGCGGATGCGCTTGAACGGGGCGAGTTTTTCATTTGTGCGTTCAACGGCGCCCTTTACGACCTCCTCAATCTCCTTGACTGAGGGCTTTTTGCCGAGCTGGGCGGTGATTGCCTCGATATCGGGCAGAATCTGTGCCTGAATTTTTACATCGCCCTTTCTGCCCGAAACGCCCTCAACGAGGGAGGAGCTTATGCACTCCTCGGAGTCGAGGTGATATTCGACCTCTTCGGGATAGATGTTTTTGCCGTTCTGAGTGACGATAACATTTTTGCTGCGCCCGCATATGTGGTAGTGCCCTTCGGAGTCGATGCTCGCGAGATCGCCCGTGTGAAGGTAGCCGTTTGAGTCAATCGCCTCGGCGGTGGCTTCGGGGTTCTTGTAATAGCCGAGCATAACCATTCCGCCCTTGACGCACAGTTCGCCTATGCCGTTTTCATCGCGGTTTATAAGTTTCGCTTTCACGCCGGGCATCGGCTCGCCTATTGAATCCGTGGTGCACAGGCGGTCGTGATTGATAATCGCGAGAGGGGCGCATTCGGTAAGCCCGTAGCCGTATATAATCTGTATGCCCATTGTGTTGAAGTCGTCTAAAATCTGCGGGTCAGCCGCGGCGCCGCCGCAAATAATCATACGCATTCTGCCGCCGAATTTTTCGTGAACCTCTTTGAACACCTTTCTGGAAACATCGATTCCGACCTTTTTGCTCGCTTTGCAGATTTTGAGACCGAGGCGGAATTTCGCAAGCCCGTTGGGTCTTGCGCGAAGTTCGGTCATAAGACGCTTGTGAACCGTTTCAAGCACGAGCGGCACGGCAACAAAAACCGTGGGCTTGAACTCCGTCATATTGCGAAGCACATATTTGAAGCCCTCGGAGAAGGTGACCTTCGCGCCGCAGTAGGGGGCAAAGAAAAGGATTATTGAACTTTCAAAGGTGTGGTGAATCGGCAGAAGGGAAATGCCGCAGTCCTCGGGATAAATCTTGATTACGCCCATTGCCGCCCTTACTTCAAAAACGAAGTTGCGCTGGCAGAGCATAACGCCTTTGGAAACACCGGTTGTGCCCGAGGTGAACAGCAGAACGCACATTTCCTCGGGGTCGTCGTCGATATCCTTCCACAGTTCCTTCCCCTGAGCGAGAAGAGCCCTGCCGTGATTGTGGATATCCGTGAATATTTCAAGATTGTGCTCGTTTTCGCTCTCATCGAGGGCGTCGAAGCAGATAATATCTACATCGTCGCCGAGGCGGGCAAAATCGATTGAGGGGATATGCTTTCTGTCAACGATGAGCGCGCTGCACTCCGCCGCCTCGAGAATACCGTGAATGTCGGCGGTGCGAAGTTCGCGGTCAATCGGCACGATGCACGCGCCCGAGCAGATTGCCGCCATATAGGTAAGAGCGTATTTGTATCTGTTTTCGGAAACGACTCCGATGCGTTTGCGGTAATAACCGCGGTCTATAAAGGCGTTGCACAGGGCGTTCAACTGTTCGCCGTATTCCCTGTAAGTGAGGTCAAAGTTCTCATCGCCTTTTTTTACCTCAAACGCGGGCCTGTCCGCGAAAAGGGCGAAACTCTGATCCAGCATTTCGCGAATGGTGGAAAAGTCCCTTACTTCGTAAAAAGCATCCATAGATTATTTTGTTCCAATCTGAGTTTTTTGCCGGCAAACGGCTGTTTTTCAATTATTCAACGCTTGTGAGAATATCGATAAGCACGTGGTAGAAGTCGTGAGTGGGGTCAACATCCGCAAAAAGACCGATGGGCGTGCCGTGGTCGCCCGAGCGCAGGGGCATTACATTCCAGATGCCGGGCTGAATATCCGTGCGGTCAAAGTCCCTGTGGGGCTCGTCGTCGGGATAAAGGGCGCTTCTCGCGCCGACAAGGCCGTCGTTTGCGGAGTCGATATATGTTTTCTGATAACCGGGAGTGACGAAGTGCTCCATAACAAGAATCGCGTTAGACGTGAGCGTGAGGAACGGGAAATCGGCGAGTTTCGCGCGGTAGCGGTTGGGGATGTGCTTCATCTTTGTAACATTGCTGTAGGCGTAGGAGAAATAGTAGATGTTGGGGCTGATTTCCATTATTTCGTTGTTGATTTTCGCGCCCTCGGGGGAGAGGTCGAACTCCACATTGTCGCGGGAGTTGAGAAGAATCTTTTTCGCCCTGCGAATCGGGAAAGCGTCCTGCATGCCGGGGGTGTCGCTCAGGCCGAACTGTTCAAGATGGAAGTCAAAAATCGAGCCCTCCGCCTTTGAGCGGCCCATTATGCCTATATAGTTGAAAGCGACGAATTTGAGCGGGGCAACAAGCTTATACTTTTTGGCGAAAGTGTAGGCGAGAGCGCCGTTGTGGGGGGCGCAGATTGCCGTGACGCTCTTAATGAGATCCTCGTGGCCGCCCTCAAAAAGCGGAGAGAGGTCGCCCTCGTCCGTGCCCTCTCTCTCCTCCTTGCTGCCGTAGGTCAGCAGATGGGCGAGCATACGCACGGTAAGTCCGCCGTGGGAGTGACCGATAAGATGAATCTTCTTTTCGGGGCTCCAGCCCTCAAAGAGGGGTTCCGCGTAGGTTCTGCCGAAGCGGCGGTGGCGGTAGGTTTCGGAATGCACCTTGCCGTAGTCAACCTTTGTGCCGGTCAGACGGGCGTAAATTTCACACGCTCTGTCCCACGCGCTGGAGACGGGACCGCTTGAGGTTGAATAGCACTCGCAGCCGTTTTCACTGAGATACTGCATAAGGTCACCCGTGGTGGCGCCCCAGTAGGGAATTTTCGAGTTGAGACCTTCGTCGCCGCCCCAGCCGAACATTCCGTGAACGAAAACAAGAGGATATTTGTTCTGGTGTTCCATTTTCTCAGCCCTTTCTTGATTTTAAAACACCTTATATATGGACATAATTATTCACATTAACGAATTATAACACACTATATTGATTTATGCAACACCGCGAACGGTTAACAAAGTGTAAATTTTAAGGGAGGTTTCCGCCTTTTTTGTGCCGCCGCAAAAATATACACCCTTGAAAAAGAAGAGAGCGGAGTGTATAATCGGAATTGAGCCGTTCAGTGAAAAACAGCTCGGGCAACAAGCGGAAAAACCGCACGGTTATTTTGCTGTGAAAAGATTTAATTACAGATAAACGGAGGAAGAAAAATGCTTGAAACAATCGTAAGTCTGCTGTTCAAACCCATACGCGCGGGGCTTGCCCTGATTATGGCGTTCCTGAGCGTTTTCGGCGGCATAGCCGGAATTGAGCAGGGAAAAATCGCGCACAAAAACGACGGATGTCTCGCAAGTTTTGCGGTTATTTCGGACACGCATCTCACAACCGCGAACGGCAGAAGAGAGGTGCTCGAAATCGGGTTTGAGGATATGTCGAAGGCGAAGGACCGCCTTGACGCCCTTGTTGTAAACGGCGACATAACCGACGGCGGCGAGCCCGAGCAGTGGGAGAGCTTTGTCAAGGCGATACTCAGATATGACATAACAGACAATAAAATAATGGTTATCGGCAACCACGACACCTGGGGCGGCGACGAGAGTTATGAATACACCTTCGGCAACTTCGCGAAATACAGCAAGGAGGCGACGGGCAGGGAGCTTGACCATGTCTATTTCTCCACCGAGATAAACGGCTGCCCCGCCATTGTTCTGGGCAGCGAGGGCAACCATGTGAGCGCCACGGTATCCGACGAGCAGATTGAGTGGTTCGCCTCCGAAATGGAAGCGGCATCGCAGACGGGCAAACCGATATTCGTATTTTTCCACCAACCCGTTAATGACACGCATGGTCTGCCCTACACCTGGGAGATGGACGGCGAGGTCGGGCCCGGCACGGGCGGCATAGGCGACGCCTCCGACAGGATTCTTGAAATTATTCAGAAGTATGACAATGTTTTCTATATAAGCGGCCACATCCACGCGGGTTTTTCGGGCGAGGGCGACAGCAAATACTATGTCTCCGTTGAAAAATATGACGGCTACACGCTCATCAACACGCCCTGCTATATGTACCCCGATGTGCAGCGCGGCGGCAATATGGCGAACGGCACGGGCTATGTGATAGAGGTGTATGAAAACGAGGTTCTCATCAGGGCGAGGAATTTCATAACCGGCTCGTGGCTTCCGAAATACGATGTAACGGTGCCGCTCAGCTGATGGTTCTGCTCAGAATAAAAGCGCTTGCCGCGGCGGCAGTGATGTTTTTCTGCTCGCTTTTCGGCATTGAATACAGGGGGAGGGCGCTCGATTTGAACAGGCTTGAAAGCGGCGTTTCCGCGTCACAGAACGCGCGGCTTGAGAACGGCGCGCTCACCGGGGCGCAGATTATTGTTTATCAGAACTCCGAAAAAAAGCTTTCCGCCGTGTACGGGCTTAAAAACGCGGGCGGCAAAGCGCTCGCGGGCGATGAGATATACAGAATCGCCTCTATGACAAAGCCCGTGACCGCCTTTGCCCTGCTTATGGAATATGACAGGGGAAACATCGATATTTACGCCGATGTTTCGGATTATCTGCCCGCTTTTTCGGATATGTATTTAGCGAAGCGCAGTGATGACGGCAGTATTCTGCGCGATGAAAAAGGCAGGGCGTTAAAGGGCGGAAAGGCGAAAACCCCGATAAAGGTTTACCAGCTTGTTTCGCACACAAGCGGTGTGGGCGACGTTCCCGGCGCAGGTGGAATAACAACGCTTGATTCGGCGGTGGAGTATCTTGAAAGCCAGCCGCTCTGTTTTGAGCCGGGCACCGCGCAGGAATACAGTACGGGCGCATTTGACCTCGCGGCAAAAATAATCGAGAATTCCAGCGGACTTGAATTTGAGGAATATCTCCGACAGAACATTTTCACCCCTCTCGGCATGACGGACACAACCTTTGAGCCGGACGAGGCGCAGTGGGCGCGTGTCGCGGGTATGCACAACAGGGGCGGTGACGGCAGGGCCTTCGACGAGCCAACCGTGCCGGGCTGCGTGTTCGGGGATTATCCCGTTTCATACCACGCGGCGGGCGCAGGGCTTGTCTCCACGGCGGAGGATTATCTTAAATTTGCCGTTATGCTCCTTGACGGTGGTGCCGCGCCGGACGGCACAAGGCTTGTGAGCGAAAAGAGCTTCAGGCTTTTCATCACACCGGTGACCGACAATAAAATTATGCCCGGCAACACAAAATGGGGGCTCGGCGTCAGAGTTATAACGGGTTACGACCACACCCTGCCCAAGGGCAGCTACGGCTGGAGCGGAGCTTACGGCACGCATTTCTGGATTGACCCGGTCAACCGCATTGCCGCGGTCTATATGAAAAATTCCGTTTTTGACGGCGGAGCGGGCTGTATGACCGGCGAGGAATTCGAAAAGGATGTTATGAAATCGCTCGGGTGGTTCTGACGCGCCCGGGAACGCGCAGTGGATAAAAATTTGACAAAACCACGCCTATGCGTTAAAATTACTTGAATCAATTACAGGAGGTAATTCATTATGGTACTTGCAGCGGTCGGCAAAAACGGCACGGGCAAAGATTTCTTTCTTGAATATGTAGCGAAAAATTACGGCTTTCCGATGATTTCTATCGGCGATGTCGTGCGCGAACTCGCAACAAACGACGGACTTGAACTCACCCGCGAAAACCTTCACGCCACATCGAAAAAATATATGACCGCCTACGGTCAGGACTTTTTCCCGAAGCAGATTATAAAGAAGATAAAGGAGAGCGACGCTCCCTGCTATCTCGTTTCGGGCATCCGTCCCCCTTCGGACGCGCAGCTTTTCAAGGACGCCTTCGGCGAGGACTTCTTCCTTGTTGATGTTGTTATTTCCGACGACGAGGTCCGTTACGCGAGAATGCTCGCGAGGGGCTCCGAGCGCGACGGCAAGGATGTGAACAAACTCAGGGAGTTCGACCGGGGCGAGGAAAATCAGTTCCACACAAGCGAGACCGAGAAGATGGCGAACACCGTGCTTCTCAACGACGGCTCGGTTGAGGAATTTTACGCGGGCGCGGACGCGATCTGCGAAAAACTCGGCTTCTCGAAAATCGGCTGAAAATAAGAGTAAAGCGGTCTTCTCAGATGAGAAGACCGCTTTTTCAATATAACTATTGATAATTATGGATGTTTTATGATATACTCTACTTGCCACACAACTAAATTATTGCGTTCTGTTTGCGTGCGTTTTTATTACGGTAAAAATGCAGGCTCTGTTCTCGTATGCAAACAGATGCAGCGAAGTTGTGTGGCGCAACTGGGAGCTGTGCGTTTTTCGTGCGTGGCTTTCGGGCTGCGCATTTTTTATTTTTCGGAGGGTAAAAATGAAAACATTCAGAAAAACCGTTGCGTCATTGCTTTGCCTGATTCTGATTTTCGGAAGCACTGCCACAGGCGGAGAGGGCTTTACACAGGTGCTTGATGCTCTGAGCGTGAAGGCAAGCGCGGCATCAGTTGATGACCTTACTATTGATCGTTATTATGATGATGAAGGCACAGAAATATTGGGAATATGGATTGAAGATTGTGATGAAGATGCTGTAGGAGACTTGGTAATTCCCGAAACAATTGAAGGGTATCCGGTTACAGATATTTCTGGTTCAGCCTTTCAAAACTGTTCCGGTCTCACAAGTATTACAATTCCTGATACCGTTCATCATATATTTGAATTAAGACTAAGTGGTTGCACAGGGCTTGAAAGATTAATCGTATCACCGGGTAACACATGTTTTCATTCATCGGGCAACTGTATTATTGAAACCGAAAGCAAAACCTTGATTGCCGGTTGCAAAAACAGTGTCATTCCGTCTGACGGCAGTGTCACAAGCATAGGCCATAATGCGTTTTACGGTTGCACCGGGCTTACAGAAATAACAATACCCGGCAGTGTCACAAGCATAGGCCCTGATGCGTTTTACGGTTGCACCGGGCTTACGGAAATAACAATACCCGGCAGTGTCACAAGCATAGACCATCATGCGTTTTACGGTTGCACCGGTCTTACAGAAATTACAATACCCATCAGTGTTACTGAAATCGATTGGGCAGTGTTCGGTGGTTGCGCAGGACTTACAAGCATAAACATTCCCGACAGCGTAACAGTAATTAGTGAAGAAGCTTTTAGCGATTGTATCAGATTGAAAAGCATAAACATCCCTGACAGTGTTACTGGTATTGGGAAAGGTGCGTTCTTCGAATGTACTAATCTCACAAGTGTAACTATTCCCGATCAAATAGAAATCATTGAGAGATCCGCTTTCGCTTGGTGCTTTTCTCTGCAAACCGTTGTTATTCCCAGCAGTGTAACAGAGATAGGGGCAGGGGCATTCGGATTATCGTCTATTGATGATATTGATAAGCTTCAGCAGGTATATGATGAGGCAGTTGCATCGGGAAATATTATTTTGATTGAGTATTATAAAGCATTACTTGACCACCCGAACGGGAATCTGACGGATGTTTATTTCAGAGGAACCGAAGAAGAGTGGAATGCAATTGAAATAGCTGAATACAACGATTCTCTTCTGAACGCGAGAATTCATTTTGAAGGAGAGGGGCACGAGCATTTTTCAAGCAGAACCTGCGTAGAAAATATCAGACTTAAGGACTGCACCCTCGGCGGAACAAAAGATATTGTAACCTACTGTGATTTCTGCGGTGCCGAAATTTCGAGGGAAACGGTTGAAATTCCTGCGGCTGCGCACAGATTCGGTGAGTGGAAGCATAACAACCCCTACAGCGAAAACGCGGGAATGAGCCGTGTTTGTAAAGTATGTAAAAAAGAAGAAAGAATACCCGAAGAACCTCTGACAATTGATACGGTTCGTGAAAACAAGGATGACGGCGTAATAATTGAATGCAATTCGGCTGCGTTTGATGAAGAAACCGTAATGGAAACTGAGCATTACAGCGGTTCCGATGTTGAAAACGGCTTTATTTACGAGAGCTGGAATATAGCGCTTATAAAAGACGGCGTAGAAATTCAGCCGGAAATACCCATTATATTAAAACTGAAACTGCCAGAAGGAATAAGCGAAGAAATCAAAGCACAGATTGAACTCTGGCACTACCACGATGGATTCTGGGAAAAAATGGACACCTGGTTTGAAGGAGATTATATCTGCTGTGTAACAGACAGTCTGAGCCCGTTCTATATTTTCATACCCGAGCGTGTAAAAGAAAATGAAACTCCCGCAACCTGCACCGTTGGAGGAGAATACACCGAGGTTTGCACTTTAACATTTGATGGCGGTTCAATGGAAATAAGCCGAACCGTAGTTGAAACACCGGCTCTGGGACACAGTTTTACAAACTACAAATACAATAAAGATGCAACAACAGAAAAAGACGGAACGGAAACCGCAAAGTGCGACAGGTGCAATGCAACTGATACAAGAACAAAACCGGGAACAAAACTTCCCGATGAGCCCGCTCACACTCACGAATATACCGAAGCCATAACAAAACAGGCTACTTGCAAGGAAGAGGGAATCAAAACCTTCACCTGTGAATGCGGCGATACATATACTGAACCGATCACTAAAACAGCGCATACTCCGGGTGAATGGGAAGTCGCCGCAGCGCCGACAGCAGGCAAAACAGGCAAAGCGGTTAAAAAATGCACCGTTTGCGGCGAAACTGTTGAGGAAAAGGAACTGCCGAAAATCAATCCGGACAATTCCGAAATTCCCGAATCCGATATAATCAAAGGCAACCCTGCCAACAATGAAAAGACCTATGATTACAAAACAACCGTAACCTACACAGCGAATGTTCCCGAAGGTGGAAGCGTGCAGTGGTTTGTTGACGGCAAAGCGGCGGGCAACGACAGAACATTGACGGTAAAGGAAAAGACCGCAAGTTACACCGTAAAGGTTGTTGTTACCGACAAAAACGGCAATCAGACGGCGGACGAAGAAAAAGTGACAATCAAAAGCGGTTTCTTTGACAAGCTTATCTGGTTCTTCAAGCACCTTTTCAATCCCGGCGCGTATGATATAAAACAATAAAACTCAGGGGAGCGGATGCGTTGCGCATTCGCTCCCTATGTGCTGCATAGAGTTTGCCGGAACAAAAACGGCACGGAAGGATCCGCGCCCTACATTTCTAAATTGATTTTGCAATAAGCTTGGCGGCGGGATGTGGTCATCCCGCCCTACGGAGGAAACAAGGTTTACGGTGACTTGGCGGGCGGATAATATCCGCCCCTACGGTGTAATTGGGGCTTGAGGCGGATAGGCGGACGAATGATATTCGCCCATATCGAAAAACGGACGGCGGGTGCCGTCCGTTTTGTTCAGTTCATCGCGCGGGAAAACATTGAGTTTATCTTTTCGCGCAGGTTGCGGTATTCGTCGCCCTCGAGCGCGGGGTTGTTTTCGAGCATTTTCACCGCCGCCTGCCGCGTTTCGGCGAGCACGGCGACATCCGTCATCATATCGGCTATTTTCAGGTCCGGCAGACCGTGCTGGCGCGAGCCGAAGAAATCGCCCGGCCCTCTCATACGAAGGTCCTCATCCGCGATTTTAAAGCCGTCGGTTGTGGCGACCATCGTTTTAAGCCGTCTGACGGCGTCCTCGTTTCCGGCGTCGGAGATGAGAATGCAGGTCGATTTATACTGCCCTCTGCCGATGCGGCCCCTGAGCTGATGCAACTGCGAAAGCCCGAATCTCTCGGCGTTTTCAATAACCATAATCACCGCGTTGGGAACATCTATGCCCACCTCGATTACCGTTGTGGAAACGAGAAGCTGAATGCTGCCCGCGGCAAATTCGTTCATAACCTCACGCTTTTCGTCTGCCTTCATTCTGCCGTGGAGGAGCCCCACTGTAAAGCCGCTGAAAAAGCCCTCGGAAAGCTCTTTTTTGAGATTTTCCGCCGATACAAGTTCGCTGTCCGGATCGTCCTCGTTCTCCTCAACGAGCGGGCAGACGATATAGCCCTGCCTGCCCTCGAGCAGGTGCTTTTTCACATATCCGTAAGCCCTCTCGCGCTTTGCGCCGTCAATGGCGAAGGTCTCGATTTTCTGTCTGCCCTTGGGCAGCTCGTCGAGCACGCTCAGGTCAAGATCGCTGTATATTATCAGGGCGAGCGTTCTGGGTATCGGGGTAGCCGACATAACAAGCACATGCGGGCTCTCGCCCTTTTCGCCGAGCGCCGTTCGCTGATTTACGCCGAAACGGTGCTGTTCATCGGTTATTACGAGCGCGAGTTTTTTAAACTCGACATCCTTCTGAATGAGGGCGTGCGTGCCCACGGCAAGTTGTGATTCTCCGCTCGCGAGACGTTGTTTTATTGCCTTTTTCTCCGCCGCGGGGGTGGAACCCGTGAGCAGTTCAACCTTTATATCGGTGTTTTCGAAAAACCTGAGAAATGTTTTGTAATGCTGCATTGCGAGCACTTCGGTAGGAGCCATAAGCGCGCTCTGCCAGCCGTTTTTCGCGGCGTTGTATATAAGCGCCGCCGCCACAGCCGTTTTGCCCGAGCCGACATCGCCCTGCAGCAGACGGTTCATCGGCGCGCCGCCGCGCATATCCTCAACGCTTTCGGCAACCGCCCGCTTCTGTGCGTTAGTCGGTTCAAACGGCAGAAGCCCGAAGAAATCCGCCGTGTAATCGTTTGGAATCACGCAGGAGGTAGTTTTGCTGTTTTTGCCTCTCAGGCGCAGAAGCCCCGTCTGGAGCATCAGCAGCTCCTCGAAAATCAGCCGCCTTTTCGCCTCGCTGAGAAGGTCCTCGTTTTCGGGCGCGTGCATGTTCCGAAGCGCCCTGTCAACAGGCATAAGGCAGTAGTCGTTGCGCAGTTTTTCGGGCAGAGGGTCCGTTATTGCCGTCGCGTCAAGCGCTGTCAGCGCGAGTTTTTCAATCGCCTTGGAGTTTAGCCCGTGAGTCTGCGGATAAATCGGGCGGATTCTCTCCCCGCTCTCCGCCTTCTCAAACGCGGGCGAGGTCATTTCGGCGGTATAGCCCCTTAAATTCACCTTGCCCACAAAGATATATTCCTCGCCCTCTTCGAGCATGGATTTTACATATTTGTTGTTGAAAAAGGTCAGATTCATCAGACTTTCGCCGTCCGTGACCTTGGTTTTGTAAAGGGACATGCCTTTACGGATTTTCGCCTCCGAAACGGGCAGGCAGACCGTGGCTTTTATGCAGCTGACCTCGCCCGGCACGGCGTCCGCTATGCTCACAAGGCGGCTTCTGTCCTCATACGCCCTGGGGAAAAAATACAAAAGGTCGCCCACGGTGAAAATGCCGAGTTTTGCCAGCAGCAGCGCTCTTTTTTCACCGACGCCCTTCAGATATTTAATTGGCGTTGAGGTTTCAAGAAGTCTGTTCATCCCTTGTAATCTTCCACTTTTCAACATTTAAGAAAACATCTCTCTCACTGCAGAGAGCGTTCCCGAAATCGATTGAGTTCATATAAATCGCGAGACCTGCGCGGTAGCAGAGCGGTATGAAAGGCAGCTCGGAAGCGAAAACATTTATGAAATCCATAAGCTCGCATTTGCCCTCAAGCATCTGCTCATAGCGCTCGGCTGAAAGTTCCTGCGCCGCGGGAGTCACACCGTAGGAGCAGTTTCCGCCGTAGAAAAGTTCGCTTAAATTCATATTGTCCGTCAGGTGGATTTCGCCTATATACAGTTCAAAATCGCCCTTTCGCACATTCGTTACGAAATCCTCGGGGGCAAGCGCCTCAATTGTTACGGGAATGCCGACCGAGTCGAGATCGCTTTTTATAAGCTTCGCCATTTCGTATTTGTAGCCGTTTTCGCTGTTTACAAGCAGTCTCAGCGGCTCCGCGGCGAGCCCCTCCTTCGATTCGGCAATGAGTTCCTCTATTGAGGAGTTTTCGAGCAGAAGGGTGTTCTGCGCGCCCGAGAGCACGAACCAGTTCGGGTTAAACGGCGACTGCGCCGCCTTCGCGTGCCCCTGATATGCCGTTGTGACTATTTCCTCGCGGTTTATCGCCGCGCTTATCGCTCTTCTGAGGTCGGCGTTCGCGAGCACCTCTTTGCCGGAATTTACGCCGAGATAGACAAAGTTGTT
This sequence comes from Clostridiaceae bacterium, assembly GCA_016285645.1. GTDB lineage: Bacteria > Bacillota > Clostridia > Oscillospirales > Acutalibacteraceae > CAG-177. The sequence goes on from JAEERC010000051.1 coordinate 15,363, forward strand.
CATTATTATATCCTGCGTGGCGGCGGTGACTCTCTGATAAGCCCCGTCGGCGAGGTCGTCAAAATTGAAGCAGGTGCCGCCTATCTGAAGCGAGTCGTTTATGACGGCGGCGTTCTTTATTTCGTTTAACTCGAATTTTGTAATCGACGGCGAAAAGCCCGTTTTCTGAGGGTTGACCGTAAGATAATATTTGCCCGATTCCTCGCTGAGCACATATCTGCCCGAGCCCAGGGGTCTGTCAATATTCGAGCCCTTTTTGACTATCGGGAAAGTCAGGCAGTTCGCGGCGTAGGGGTCGGATTCCCTGAGCGTCACAACCAGGTTTACATCGTTGGCGGCGACAATCGACTCAAAATTCGCAAGCCGCGAGGAATAGGCGAACGATTCCTTCGCCTCGTTGAAAGAGTAGATTATATCCTGAGTTGTCACGGGCGAGCCGTCGCTGAAATTTATTCCGGTTTTAAGCGTTACATTTATCGCTCTGAGGTCGGCGGCGCAGTCCTGAGCAATCACGCCTTTTAGATTATAAGCCGAATCGAGGGTGAAAAGCGGGTCGTAGATAAGCGTCATAAGGCGTATGTTTGTGTCGCTCTTTACCTTGAACGGGCTGAGGGAATCGCCGCCCTCGAAGGCGAGACGGGCACTGTCCTCCGTAACGGCGGTCTGCCCCGGATCCGCGGCTGTAACCGTAACGGGAACATCTCCGCCGCCCGCGCACGAGGCGAGAAGCGACAGAACAAGAGTCAGTATTATAATTGAAAAGATTTTCTTTTTCATAAATACCACCGTAATAAAGATATCTTTAATATTTTACACTATTTTTTTATGTATTGCAAATACTAAACAACATACTCTTGTATTTCTTTTAACTATTGTATATAATGTTTCAGTAATCACCCGAAAGGAAATGTTTTTATGAAACTCGGTATAGTCGGCCTGCCCAATGTAGGCAAGAGCACACTTTTCAACGCCATAACAAACGCGGGCGCGCAGTCCGCCAATTATCCGTTCTGCACAATAGAGCCCAATGTGGGTGTTGTCGCCGTGCCGGACGCGCGGCTTGACCGCCTCTCCGCCATGTATGAGCCGGAAAAGACCACCCCCGCCGTGATTGAGTTCGTTGACATCGCGGGCCTTGTGAAGGGCGCCTCAAAGGGCGAGGGTCTCGGCAACAAATTCCTCGCCAATATCAGGGAGACGGACGCCGTGGTTCACGTTGTGCGCTGCTTTGAAAACAGCGATATAGTGCATGTGGACGCAACCATCGACCCCGCGAGAGACATTGAAACAATCAATCTCGAGCTCATTTTCTCCGATATAGAAATGGTAGAGCGCCGAATTGACCGTGTGGCAAAGCAGATGAAGGGCGACAAAACCCTCGCCGCCGAATACGAGTTCTTAAAGCGCGTAAAGGAAGCCCTCGAAAGCAACATTCCCGCCCGCAACATCGAGACGGACGAGAACGAAAAGGCGTGGCTCAAAGAGGTGGCTCTGCTCACCGCGAAGCCCGTGATTTACGCCTGCAATATGAGCGAGGAGGACTTCGCCGGGGGTATTGACAACAACAATTATTATCAGGCGGTCAAGGCGATAGCCGACGCCGAGGGCAGCGAAACCCTGCCTATCTGCGCCGAACTTGAGGCGGAGATAGCGTCGCTCGAGAAAGAGGAAAAGGAGATGTTCCTCTCCGACCTCGGCATTGAGCAGGGCGGCCTTGACAACCTCGTTCAGAAGAGTTATTCGCTGCTCGGTCTTATCAGTTTTCTCACCTCGGGCAAGGACGAATGCCGCGCCTGGACCATCAAAAAAGGCACAAAGGCGCCTCAGGCGGCGGGCAAAATTCACTCCGATATCGAGAGGGGCTTCATCCGCGCCGAGGTTATCGCCTTTGAGGATTTAATCGCGATCGGCTCGCTCACCGCCGCAAAAGAAAAGGGAATGGTACGAAGCGAGGGCAAGGATTACATTATGCAGGACGGCGATGTAGTGCTGTTCAGGTTCAATGTTTAATTAATAAAGATTGCCGCTCTTCCCTTGACAGAGAGGCGTCTCTTTGCTAAAATGGTACGGCAATCTTCCCCGATTGTTAAAAAGAATATATCCGGGGATTTTGCGGCACAACCGCACATAATCCCCGATATGTTATATTTTGTCTCCGTAGCTCAGCAGGATAGAGCGTTCGCCTCCTAAGCGAAAGGCCGCGCGTTCGAATCGCGCCGGGGACGCCAGAAAAATCCCCGTCTTCTGACGGGGATTTTTCAGCGATATAAATTCCCTGCGGAATTTTCGATATATTCCTTCGGAATGCGATATGTCTCTCCGAGCCGCGATATGTCCTGCGGGACAAGAGAAAAATAATGAACTTTGTGATGGCTTGGCGGCGGGATGCGGTCATCCCGCCGCGCACAAAAAAGGACTAGCTTTACGCAAGTCCTTTTTCATTAAAAATTCAAATTATTTGCTTTTCTTTTCGACCTTGCCGTTTGTCGCGCTCTTTATTATAATCAGCGTGCCTACCATAAGCACTGCGCCTATGGGAAGGGCTATAATCGCGAGGCCGCTCGAGGCGAGCAGACCGGAGATAACATAGGTCACGAACGAGACCGCCGCAACGGTGAGAGCGTAGGGAAGCTGAGTCGAAACGTGGTTGATGTGGTCGCACTGGGCGCCCGCCGAGGACATTATTGTTGTGTCGGAAATGGGCGAGCAGTGGTCGCCGCATACAGCGCCCGCCATGCAGGCGGAAATCGCAATAATCTGAAGGTGGTTGTCAAACGGGAATACGCTGAGAACTATCGGAATAAGTATGCCGAACGTGCCCCAGGATGTGCCCGTCGAGAAGGAGAGCCCGACCGCCACAAGGAAGATAATCGCGGGAAGAAGCACCTGGAAACCGGCCGCCGCGCTGTTGACCGACTGAGAAATGAACACCTTCGCGCCGAGCGAGTCGGTCATCGCCTTGAGAGTCCACGCGCAGGCGAGAATAAGAATGGCGGGAACCATAGCCTTGAAGCCCTCGGGGAAGGATTCCATAATGTCCCTGAATTTCATTGTTCTTCTTATGATAAAGTAGATTACGGATAAAACGAGCGCAACGCCCGAACCGAGAGCGAGGCCTACGGAGGCGTCGCAATCCGAGAACGCCGTGATGAACGACCGGTAGCCGTCCGCTTCGGGGTCAAACATACCGCCCGAATAAATCATGCCGATAACACAGCAGACAATAAGCACGATAACGGGAAGAACAAGGTCGATTACCCTGCCCTTTTCGTTTGTCTTCATCTCCTCTACCGCCTGCTTTGTGCCGCGGGTGAAAAGGTCGCCTTTTTCAACGGCGTTTTTCTCGTGAAGTTTCATCGGGCCGTAGTCAAACTTCGCCACGGCGAGCACAATCATCATAACGATTGTGAAAAGAGCGTAGAAATTGTAGGGGATGGCGCGGATGAAAAGATGGATGCCGTTTGCCTCTCCGGCGCTCTTGGCAAAGCCCGCGACTGCCGCCGCCCAGGATGAAATGGGGGCGATGATGCATACGGGAGCGGCCGTGGCGTCAATGAGGTAGGAGAGTTTTGCGCGCGAGACCTTGTGACCGTCGGTGACGGGTCTCATAACCGAGCCGACAGTGAGGCAGTTGAAATAGTCGTCAACAAATATCAGCACTCCGAGAGCGATTGTGGCAAGCTGCGCGCCGACTCTCGATTTGATGTGCTTTGTCGCCCATCTTCCGAAGGCCGCCGAGCCGCCCGCCTTGTTCATAAGGCTTACGAGTGTGCCGAGCAGAATCAGGAAGATGATTATGCCGATGTTGTAGGAATCGGCAACATTCGCTATAAAGCCGTCCTGAATAACGTGGTTGAGGGTGCCCTCAAAGTTGCCGCCGGCATAGATTGCGCCGCCGACAATAATGCCGATGATGAGCGAGGAGTAAACCTCTTTTGTGATAAGGGCGAGCACAATCGCTATAAGCGCGGGAAGAAGCGCCCAGAAGGTTGCGTATGAGCCGACTGACTCGCGGATTTTGGCAAGAGCCGTGCCGATGTGGCTGTCAAAGCCCTCGTCATCCGACAGGTTTTCGGCATAGTTGTCAACATACTCAAGAGCGGAGTCGCCGTCGCTCAGATCATACTCCGTTTCGCCTACGGCGAAAGACGAAGGGTTGGCGCTTACAAGCGCGGGAGTTTCTTCACCCTCTGCGAATACCGCCGGCGCGAGCAGTGTGAAAACCATCACAAGCACCGTGATAACGGCAAAGAGCCATCTTTTTTTAGTCATAATATACCTCCGTATAATTAACTTAATTAAAAAATTAACATTTTATGTAAGCAATGTCAAGATTAATCTTTATATAATTATATAATAAGCGGCAAAATCAACCGAAAAGCAAAACGCGCTCCCGGAGGAACGCGCTTCGCGGCAAATATATGAAAGGAGTAAGTTGTCGGTTTTCCGCCGGAGATATTTTCAAAAACAGCCCCGGCGGAAGGGAAAAGAAAGAAAGGAAGATAAAAAAATGGAGATAAAAATGAAAACAAAAAGGAGATTAAAAAATGTATTGAAAGGAGTTTAAAGATGGCTGTTTTGTTTCTGTGATTAAATAATAGCACCCTCAATGTCCTATAAACAGGACAGAGAAGGTGCTTTTTTATCACTTTTTCATTTTTTTGCTTTATTCGCTGTTTGCCCAGCGGGTGAATTTCATAATCACCCTGAAGATAAACACGCGAACGCCTCTGTAGAGAAGCCACGCGCCCAGCCCGATTAAAAAGCCGAAATAAAAGGGCTTGCCGATAAGATGCAGAGCAACCGCGGCGGGCACGCCGACAATCAGGATTATCGAGAGCGCGCGTGCGATATACATAATATAAAACACAGCTCTGCCGAGGGTTTCCTCGCGCCGTTCGGTCTCATAATCCGCGCTCATCTCTCCGCCCCCTTCCGCGTTTTTCCGATATTTATATTATACCACATTCCCCGCAATTACACAACAGCCCTCTTTATGAGTTTTGTTTTAATCGTAGGGGCGGATATTATCCGCCCGCCAAGCCACCGTAAACCTTGTTTCCTCCGTAGGGCGGGATGACCACATCCCGCCGCCGTTTCCGTTTTACAGTTAAAACATTCAGAAAAAATCGGCGGAATTAAACATTCCGCCGATAATTCATATTATTCTATTGGACGATTACAGGCAATGCGTTAAACCAGCCGAGGAACAAAGCTATAAGTTTATCAAAGAAACCCTGTTTTACGGTTACCGTTTCAACTTCGCTTTCTGCGGTTACATTTCCGTTTGCGTCAACAACTTTTGACTGCACGGTATAGTTTCCTGTTGCTTTTTCGTTTGTGTAAGTATTGCCCTGTGCGACATCCTCACCGTTGACAATCCAGTGAACGGTTGACCCGGCAGGGATGTCGGCGGGGGCGGCAAACACCACAGTCGATTTGTAGTTAACGGTTCTTGATGCGGTGAAATTGCTGATAAGTCTTGCTTCATTCGGTATATCGGGGTTGTCTGCGGTAATCGGCGAAGGTGATGAAACAGGAACTCCCGTGCCGGCATAATTGTAGTGCCAGGTGGCATGGTCGAGATCCCATTCATAATGCTGACCAAGGTTGGTTTCTCTGTCCCTTTCCGACCCTGCGTAATAAACATCTGTCAGATTATTACAACCTCCGAAAGCACTGATGTTGTCTCTGCCGAGACTCACGAGACTGAGAGGTAAATATAATCTTGTAAGTCCTGTGCAACCATAAAAGACTCCTTCACCTATGCTTGCAACTCCGTTTTGAATTGTTACAGTTGTAAGCCCCGAACAATTATAAAATGTGTCAGATTCTATACTTGTTACACTACCCGGGATAGTTATATTTGTAAGCCCGGTGCATCCCCAAAACGCTGCCTCACCAATTACCGTTACATTATTTGAAACAGGCAGATTCGTCAGTCCGGTGCATCCCCAAAAAGCACAGGCACCGATGGTTGTTACGCTGTTTGGAATATTTATGCTTGTGAGATTCTTACAACCGGAAAAAGTGAAGTCGCTTATGGCAGTGGGGCTGTTGAGAAACCTTGCTTCGGTCAACCCAGTGCAATTTGAAAGCACATATTTACCCATGTTTATAACACAGGAGGGGATTGATATGCTTGTTAATTCGCGGCAACTTTCAAACGCAAAGTCTTCAATACTTGTTATAGTGACCGGAATTGTTACATTTGCAATATCAGAGCCCTCAAAGGCACCCCAACCGATTATTTCAACACTTCCGTCATCGGGGATTACACTGCCTTTACAGCCGAAAACAAGTTTATTTTTGCTTGTTTCTATAACACAGTTTCCCGAACTGTGGTAAATCGGGTTGCCCGGTTTCACCGTCAATGTTTCAACTGAAGGGCAATCAATAAAAGGATAGATTTTCTCGATTCCTGTTCCGAAATTGATCTCGGTTAGGTTTTCACAGAACCAAAAAGTGTATATGCCGCCTGAGTCTTTAAGGCTGTCAGGAAGTGTTACAGTTGAAAGACCGGTATATGAAAAAGCAAATTCACCTATGCTGACAATTCCTTCCGGAATAGTAATGTTTCGGAGTTCGGAACATCCTGAAAATGCGTATTCACCTATGCTGACAATTCCTTCCGGAATAGTAATGTTTCGGAGTTCGGAACATCCTGAAAATGCGCATTCACCTATGCTTGTAACACTTCCGTCCGCGGGAATGACACTGTTTTTACCACCCCAAACAAGAGTTTTGCTTGCGGTTTCGATAACACAGTTTCCGGAACTGTGAAAAACAGTATTTCCGGGATCTACATAAAGTGTTTCAAGATTTGGGCAAGAAAAAAAGGTATCGCCGCTGTAATATTTGATAAAAGAATCCGGAAAGTAAACGCTTGTTAAATTGTTGCAATCCTGAAACGAGACTATACCCATTGTTCCAGTAACGCCGCTTTCAATTACAATTGATCTGATTGAATCTTTATTGATGTCGGGAGCGTTTTTACTAAGGCTCCCCATTTTACCACTACCTGAGATAGTTAGTATTCCGTTTTCATCTAAAGACCATGTAAGTTCGTCTTCACTTTCAAAGTCTCCGCCTGCGGAAGTTTTGAGTCCAAACGCCTGTGCGACACCGAAAAAAAGTAAGGCGCAACACAAAATAACAGATAAAACGGATAAAATATTCTTTTTCATTTAAAACCCTCCAAAAAAATGCGCAGTCCGGAAACAACGCTGAAACGCACAGTTCCGATTATCCGGCAGACACAGTATAGCATATATTCTTAGGTATTATCAATAGGTTTGCAAACAAAAAGCAGGAGAAAACTCCTGCCTTTTATTTTGCTTTGTCAGGTTTTTCGGGAAGGATGCGGTGTTCGCTGCCTTCGGGGTCAATCATAATAATCGGAATGGCGGGCACAAGGTCGTGAAGCCGATTGACGAAACCCGAACTGTTTTCACGCGGGAAGCCCGTTACAATGGCGCTCGCGCTCTCCTTTGCGGCGACGACCGCCGCCAGAATATCGGGGCTGTCGTTGAAATATACGCTCATGGTCGCGTCGCTCATTCTCGCCGCCTCGTAAAGCTCCTCGAGAATGGCGGAGTTTTCTTTGTCGGCGCCGTTTTTCTTCGCGAAAACGGCGAGAACCTTGAGATGAGATCTGGTTTTAAGGGCGATCATCTCGCCCGATTTTATCAGTTGCGCGCAGGAGCGCTGCGGAGTTATGCACACAAGCACGGGACCTGCCGATGCGGTGTTGTCGGACATGGCAATCCTCCTTTCGCTTGATATAATTATACACGCTGCCGGGGAAAAATTGGTGTATTAATTGTAAACTTTGGTACGGATGTAATCCGGCATTATTATATAATTATTTAAAAAATATTGTTATTTTTATACAACGGTGCTATAATATATTAAATATGTTCCGAAACAACACTGAAAGGACAATGAAAAATGAGAGCTGTTATAACTGTAGTCGGTAAGGATACGGTCGGCATTCTTTCGGGAGTTTCCGAAGTGTGCGCCCATAACGGAATAAATATAATCGAAGTGTCCCAGAGCATTCTGCAGGAACTTTTCTGTATGATTATGCTCGTCGATATGGAGGGCGCTACGGTCACCTTCTCCGATTTTTCGGACGAGCTCAAGGCGATGGGCAGGGAGAAGAACCTTCAGATTCACGCCATGCACGAGGATGTTTTCAATACGATGCACCACGTCTGATTCCGGGAGGGTATTTGGATGATTAACACGCGCGATATTCTCGAAACCATACAGATGATCGAGAATGAAAACCTTGATATAAGAACCGTCACAATGGGCATTTCGCTGCTCGACTGCTGCTGTGACGACATTGATAAATCCTGCGGCAAGGTCTATGACAAAATAACGCGGCTTGCCGAGAGACTCGTGCCCGAGGTGGACGCGATTGAAAAGGAATACGGCATTCCGATTATCAACAAGCGCATTGCCGTGACTCCCGTGGCTATGCTCACCGCCGCGTCGGGCGGAGACCCCGTAAAATACGCAAGAACGCTTCAAAAGGTTGCCGACACGGTGGGCGTAAACTTCATAGGCGGCTATTCCGCCCTCGTTCAGAAGGGCTTTTCCGCGGGCGATGAGGCGCTCATCTCGAGCATTCCCGAGGCGCTCGCCTGCACGCAGAACCTCTGCTCGAGCGTGAACATCGGCTCGACAAAAGCGGGCATCAATATGGACGCCGTAGCCCTTATGGGCAAGGTCATAAAACGCTCCGCCGAACTTACGAAGGACGACAACTGCATAGGCGCGGCGAAACTCGTTGTTTTCTGCAACGCTCCCGAGGACAACCCGTTTATGGCGGGCGCTTTCCACGGACCGGGCGAGCCGGAATGCGTTATAAATGTAGGCGTTTCGGGCCCCGGAGTTGTACGCGCGGCTCTCTCGAAAATTCCCGGCGCGGATATTGCCGAGGTTGCCGACACGGTCAAGAAAACGGCTTTCAAAATAACAAGAATGGGTCAGCTTGTGGCAACACAGGCGGCGGACCGCCTCGGCGTGCCCTTCGGCATAGTTGACCTCTCGCTCGCCCCGACACCCGCGGTAGGCGACTCGGTGGCGCATATACTTGAGGAGATGGGGCTTGAACAGTGCGGCGCCCACGGCACAACCGCCTGCCTCGCGCTTCTCAACGACGCCGTCAAAAAGGGCGGCACAATGGCGTCCTCACATGTCGGAGGACTTTCGGGCGCGTTTATTCCCGTATCTGAGGACGCGGGCATGATTGACGCGGCGAGAAGCGGCTGCCTTACTATGGAGAAACTTGAGGCGATGACCTCGGTTTGTTCGGTGGGGCTTGATATGATAGTTATACCCGGCGACACCCCGGCGGATGTTATTTCGGCGATAATAGCGGATGAGGCGGCAATCGGTATGGTAAACTCAAAAACCACAGCCGTGCGCCTTATTCCCGCCATAGGCAGAAGCGGCGGAGAGGAACTCAATTTCGGCGGTCTGCTCGGCTCGGGTCCCGTTATGAAAATAAACACCGCGTCACCCGCCAAATTCATCTCCCGCGGCGGCAGAATACCCGCCCCGCTTCAGAGTCTGAAAAACTGAGAGGGTATATAGATGAGAATTCTCGTAACAGGCGCGAACGGTCAACTCGGCAGCGATGTTGTTGACTGCCTTTTGCAAAACGGCCACGAGGTTATCCGCGCCCATAAGGAAGACTGCGACATAACCGACGCGGCGGCGGTTTACGGTTATTTTGACAGTGTTGCGCCCGAAGCGGTCATACACTGCGCGGCATATACAGCCGTTGACCGCGCCGAAAGCGACAGGGAAGCCTGTTTCGCGGTAAATGTGACGGGCAGCGAAAATGTCGCGAAGGCAGCCGAAAAGCATAGAGCGAAGTGCGTATATATCTCCTCGGACTATGTCTTTGACGGCGAGGGGGAAATCCCGTTTGAAACGGACGGAAAAAAAGGGCCGAAAAATTATTACGGTCTTACAAAACTCGAGGGTGAAAACGCCACTCTCGAAAACTGCACGAGGGCGTTTATAGTTCGCATTTCGTGGGTGTTCGGTATGAACGGCGGCAATTTCGTGAAAACGATTGCGCGCATCTCGGCGGAAAACGACGAAATCAATGTTGTTGACGACCAGGTCGGCTCGCCTACATACACAAAGGATGTATCGCGGGTTCTCGCCGAAATGGTGACTACCGAAAAATACGGCGTTTATCATGTTACGAACGAGGGCTTCTGCTCCTGGCGTGAATTCGCCGGTGAAATAATAAAAATCACGGGTGAGAACTGCAGGGTAAATCCCGTAACATCCGCGGAGTACCCGAGGCCCGCTTTAAGGCCGCTCAACTCGCGCCTTTCAAAGCGCTCGCTCGATGAAAACGGCTTTGACCGTCTGCCCTCGTGGCAGAACGCTCTCGCGAGATTTCTGGAAGAATACAGGCAGTAAACAATAAACGGAGCAAAGATGGACGACGAAGAATTAAGGAAAAATACCGATATGTCCCCGCAGGGTGACGGCGTCAACGCCGCCGCCGGCGCCGCCGCGCCCGGAAACGACGCGCAGGGCAGCGAGGATATTTTCGCCTCCGTCCTGAGCCCCGACAAAATAGCGGCGGACTTCGACAAGATTAATTTTGAGATTTTCGGCGAGGACTACCAGGAGGAGTTTGTTCCCGACACCTCGGCGCAGGAGGAGATCCCCGTTGAGACAGCCGCCGACGAGCCGGAAGAAACCCGCGAAAACAAAAAGAGTTCAAAGAGGATAAACACCTCTGATCTTGTAATAAATGTTGACGAAAAGGCGCAGAAAAAGGCGGAAAAACTTGAGGCGAAGCGCCGCGCCCAGCTCAAAAAGAGAAAGGAAAAGCAGCAGCGCAAGGCTCAATCCCCCTACGCGGACGAGCCGCTTTACAAGGCGCTCTATCTGCTTGTTTACACCTTCGGCTACGGAGTTATACGCTATGTAAAGGCGATTACGCTGTTCCTGATTGACAGCGTTTCAAAGCCGTTCATCATCTTCTTCAAGGCGCTCGGCGCGGGCAAAAAGAAGGAGCAGAAGCGCACGGTCAGGCACAAAGTAGCCGACCTCGCAAAGGAGTTCGCGGGCTTCCGCGAGGACTCGGCGGCGGCGAACAAGGCGTTCCGTATGGTCTGGCGCGACCCGGAGCGCTTCCGCAAGGCGCTCGGCGTATATTTCAGATATATCCGCAAAAATTACAGACATTTCCTCAAAACCGCGGCGAACCACCTGCTGCCTCTCGGAGCGGCGGTTGTGCTGTTCTTCACGGTCAACTACTGGCAGAACAGAACCTTCGCCCTCGAGGTCACATATAACAATTTAAGTCTCGGCAGCATAAGCGACGAGGCGGTGTATATGGAGGCGCAGGAGCTTATTGAGGAAAAACTCGACACGGGCGCTTACTCATTCGACGGCGGCGAGGGCAGTCTGACCGACATAAACTCCTCGCTCAACGCGCAATATAAATTAAAACTGATTTCGCTCGATGAACTCAACGATGCCGAAACCATCTGCGACCGCGTTATAGAAAATTCGGCGGACAACCTCACCAACGCCTGCGGAATATATATTGACGATTCGTTCGTGGGCGCGGTCAAGAACGAGGCGGACGCCAAAACGGTGTTCTACAACTACCTCTCCCCCTACATAGAGGAGGCGGAAAAGGAGGGCTATGTTGTCGGCTTCGCGGAGAATGTCGAATATAAACAGGGCATCTACTCCGACACGGGCACGATTATTATTGAACCCTCCTCGCTCGACGAACTCATCCACAGCACGAAAATGGTTGAAAACGAGTATAAGATTCAGGACGAGACCTCGGTTGAACTGCTCTCGCTTGTTACGGGAGTCAGCGTGGAGCGCCTGATTGAACTGAACCCCAATTACGATTTTTCAAATATGAAATCGGGCGACAGAATAATCTACGAGACCGAGACGAACTATCTGAGAATCCAGAAAACCGTCATCACAACCGAGACGGTCGCCGTGCCCTACAACACAATTACCACTAAGGACAACACGAAGTACGCGGGCTACTCGCATGTTACGAGAAACGGCATAAACGGCAAGAACCGCATAACCACAACAAAAACATATATCGACGGCGCTCTGGCGGACACCTCCACGGAGGTTACGGTAATCACCGAGCCCGTAGCGGAAATAAAGACGGTCGGCGGAATGAGCTACTACGGAGCAATGGTTATAAACACCACCTCTTCGGCAGGCTTCCTGTGGCCCGCGCCGAGCTGCAACTATATAAGCTCGCCCTACGGTTACAGAAGCAGCGGCTTCCACAAGGGTGTTGACCTGTGCCGCGCGGACGGCGGCGCGAACGGAACCTCGGTAATCGCCTCGCGCGACGGCTGGGTTGAATACGCGGGCTGGAGCGAAATCGGCTACGGCTACACCGTGCTCATAAACCACGGCGACGGCTACAAAACGAGATACGCCCATATGCGGGCGGGCTCACTGTGCGTGGCCGCGGGCGATTACGTCTATGCCGGTCAGCCGCTCGGCAGAGTCGGCTCAACGGGCAACTCCACCGGACCTCACCTGCATTTCGAGGTCATCTACTACGGCGAACAGCTCAATCCGATGAATTATCTTTCAAGGTAGGGCGGATAAATGGATATAAAGAACATTCTCTCAAAATGCGATCACACTCTGCTTTCGCAGACGGCGACCTTTGACGACATAAAGGCGCTTATTGACGACGCCGTCAGATATGGGACGGCGAGCGTCTGCATACCCGCCTGCTATGTGAAAAGGGCGAAGGAATACGCGGGCGGAAAAATCGCAATATGCACGGTCATCGGCTTTCCGAACGGCTACTCGACAACAGCGGCGAAATGCGCCGAAACAAAGGACGCCGTGGAAAACGGCGCCGACGAAATCGATATGGTAATAAATATCGGTATGCTCAAAGCGGGGGAATATGACTTTGTGCTCGATGAGATAAAACAGATAAAAGCCGCTTGCGGCGGAAAACTGCTCAAAGTCATAATCGAGACCTGCCTGCTGACCGATAAGGAAAAAATAAAGATGTGCAATATCGTTTCGGAATCCGGAGCGGACTATATAAAGACTTCCACCGGCTTTTCGAAGGGCGGCGCGACCTTTGACGACATAAAGCTTTTCAGACAGTATGTGGACCCGAAGGTCAAAATCAAGGCGGCGGGCGGAATATCCTCGCTTGAGGACGCGGAAAAATTCATTGAACTCGGCGCCTCGCGCCTCGGCACGAGCAGAGTGGTAAAAGCCGTAAAGGAGAGAGAAAAGGAATGAAAACCCTTCACATAAATCCCCTTGACGATATCGGCTTCGGCAAAACGGTGCTTATGCCCGGAGACCCGCTCAGGTCGAAATACACGGCGGAAAAATTCCTTGAGAACGCCGTACTCGTGAACTCGGTGCGCGGAGTGAACGGCTTTACGGGCTTCTATAAAGGCGTGAAGGTCTCCGTTATGGCGAGCGGTATGGGTATGCCCTCAATCGGAATATACTCCCACGAGCTTTACACCTCTTTCGGTGTACAGAATATTATCCGCATCGGCTCGGCGGGCGCGATAAGCGAAAAATGCGGGCTTCGCGATGTCGTCGCGGGGCTCGGCGTGTGCACGGATTCAACCTTCGGCAAGCAGTTCGGTTTAAGCGGCAATATAGCCCCCGTGTGCGATTACGCGCTTCTGAAAGCGGCTGAAAAATGCGCGGACACCCTCGGAATAAAACTCAAGGTCGGCAGCATTTTCTCAAGCGATATCTTTTATGATGAAACCGATTCGCAGAAGGATTGGGCGAAGATGGGCTGCCTCGCCGTTGAGATGGAGGCGGCGGCTCTCTATATGAACGCCATGCGCCTTGACAAAAGGGCGCTCGCGCTCTGCACAATTTCGAACCTTCTCTATGAGCCGTACTCGTCGCTGACTGCGGACGAGGTGCGCGAGACCTTTGACGAGATGATAACAACGGCCCTCGATACGGCAGTTGAGGCGGAATCTTTTCCCGAGGTTTAAGCGGGATTAAAATAAAAATAACGGAGGATCATTATGGACAGCAGGCTTCAACCCTTATTCACACCCTGGAAAATCGGCAACTGCGAAATCAAGAACCGCATAGTGCTCACAAGTATGGGCGGCACGGACCTTTTCGGCTGGATGGAGAAAAACCATTTTGATAAAGACGGCGCGGATTTCATCCTCGATGTTGCCAAAAACAACGCCGGTCTTGTTCTGCCCGGCTGTCAGCCCGTATATAACCCGATGTTCGGTCAGTGGCTCCACAAAAACAAAAAGATGTTCAACGACCTCGCGAAATGGATGCCCGAATTCCACAAGACGGGCGCGAAGCTTTTTGTTCAGCTTACCGCGGGCTTCGGCAGATCCTTCACAATAAGCTCAATGATGGAGATGCTCTATACAACCCCCGTCATCAATAAACTCAGCAAGCCCTTTATGAATCTGGATAAAATCACCGCGAGCGCGTCGGCGTCGCCCAACCGCTGGTCGGATAAAGTTCCCTCAAGGGAGATGACGAAGGCGGAGATACAGCAGTTCATAGACGCCTTCGCGAAGAGTTCGAAACTCCTCAAGGACGCGGGCGTTGACGGCGTTGAGATTCACGCCGTGCACGAGGGCTATCTGCTTGACCAGTTCGCTCTTAAATATGTAAACAAGCGCACCGACGAATACGGCGGCTCTCTCGAAAACCGCTACCGTTTCGCCGCGGAAATAGTAAAGGCAATCAAAAAGGCGTGCGGCGACGACTTCCCCGTATCGCTGCGCTATTCCGTAATTTCCAAAACAAAGGGCTTCCGTCAGGGCGCCATTCCCGGTGAGGACTATGTTGAGGTCGGCAGGGATATGGCGGAGAGCGAGGAGGCGGTCAAATTCCTGCAGGACGCGGGCTATGACTGCTTAAACTGCGACAACGGCACCTACGACGCCTGGTACTGGGCTCATCCCCCGATTTATATGCCCGAAAACTGCAACCTCGCGGATGTTGAGCATATAAGAAAATTCGTGGACATTCCCGTTATCTGCGCCGGCAGAATGGATCCCGTTGTTGCGGCGAACAGCATTAACGAGGGTAAAATAGACGGCGCGGGCTTCGCGAGGCAGTTCCTTGCCGACGTTGAGTGGATAACCAAACTTATGGACGACAAAGCGGAGGATATACGCCCCTGCATACTCTGCCACAACGGCTGCTTTAATATGTGCCACTACAAGGGCGTGCCCAACGACCAGGAACTGAGCGACTCGCTTCATCTCGCGCGCTGCGCGGTAAACGCGGAGACAATGCAGAAGGGCAAGCATCATATTGTCAAAACAAACTCGCCCAAAACCGTACACATTGTGGGCGGCGGCATAGGCGGAATGGAAGCGGCGCGTGTGCTCAAACTCAGAGGGCACACTCCCGTAATACACGAAAAGAGCGGCGTGCTCGGCGGAACATTCATACCCGCGAGCGCTGAGAGTTATAAAGGCAAACTGCGCGACCTGCTCGCGTGGTACCGCCTTCAGATGGAAAAACTCGGCATAGAGGTAAAACTCAACGACGAGATAAAGGATATTTCACAGTTCGGCTCAGCCCCCGTCATTATAGCCACCGGCTCAACGCCGAGACTTCTCAGAAAAGTGCCCGGCTACGAAAAGATGATCGAGGCGTGCGATTTCCTGAACGGCGCCCCCGCGGGCGACACAATCGCGGTTATCGGCGGCGGTCTTACGGGCTGCGAAATCGCCTATGAAATCGCTCTCACGGGCAAAAAGCCGATTATAGTCGAAATGAAGGACGACCTTGTAAGCCAGAAAGGCGTGTGCCTCGCGAATTCCTCATATCTGCGCGAGTGGTTCGCCCTCAACAAGGTGCCCGTATATCTTGAAACAACCCTCAAGGAAGTAAAGGACGGCTCGATTGTTTGCACCGGCAAGGACGGTAAAGACACAGAGATTGAGTGCGACAGCGTAATAAGCTGCGCGGGCTATATCCCCGCTCCTCTCACAGCCGAAAAATCGAAGAATGTTTATCTTGTAGGCGACTGCCTCGCCATAGGCAACCTGCGCTCGGTTATTTGGAGAGCGTACGAGGCGGCGATGAAGATATGACGGCGAAAGAAAGAAATATATGTATGATAGCCCACAGGGGCTACAGCGGAAAATACCACGAAAACACAGAACTCGCTTTTATAAAAGCGGGCGAGCACGCTTCGGGCGGAGCGGAAACGGATATCCGTGTAACAGCGGACGGCGTTTATGTGTGCAGCCACAACGAGACCGCCGTGCTCGAAAACGGCGAGGAGCTGTATGTGAGCCGGAGCACATTCGCCGAGCTCACGGCTCAGCCGTTAAAGAGCAAATTTGAGGGGCAGAAGGTTTATCTCTGCACCTTCCGCCGCTACCTTGAAATTATGAAGCAGTTTGATATGGTCTGCTTTGTTGAACTCAAGGGGGCGTTCACCCCCGCGCAGGTGAAGGGCGTTTTCGGGCTTGTTGAAGAGGTGTATGAACTCAAAAAGTGCATTCTTCAGTCCTTTGACAAGGAAAACCTGCTTGAGGCGCGCAGGCAGTTCCCCGACCTGCCGCTTATGCTCACCTATGGCTTCAACTGCGGCGATTACAGATTCTGCCTCGACGAGGGCATCTCAATTGACTGCGATTATAACGCCGTAACTCCCGGGATAATTTCGGATTTCCGCTCGAAAAACCTCGAGGTAGCCGTCTGGACGGTAAACGACGCGGAGGATTTCGAAAAGGTAAAACTTATGGATGTCGATTACATTGAATCCGATTTTTTCGGAGGAAACGACTGAAAAAAGCATAATAAAAAAGCACGGTGCCGAACCGTGCTTTCTTTATACTTATTTATATTATTATTCCGTGTCGGAGGGCTCGTCCTCCGCGCTGTCGGGAAGAACTCCGTAGCGCTCGTCAATCTCGTCGGGGAGCTGGTTTTTGACTATCTTGACAGTGAGCAGGGCCACTATTATGCTCAGCACGCCCTGAGCCAAAAGGCAGATGCCCAGCAGTATGCAGATTATCTGCGCCGTCTCCTCGGGCCAGAACATAAGAATTACGCCCGCCACGCACGAGAGCGCCGCAAATCCCGTAATTACCGGCCAGCTGCCGAGACCGAACTCCTTCGCCTGAACGGCTATGCGGATTTTGAAAAGCCCGTCCGCCAGAGCGACAATACCCATAACCACGCTGAAAAATGTAACAAGACGCTCGGGCTTCGCGACTATGCAAAGGCCGATAATTATAAGAATGGCGCCGAATTCCAGGTCAAACTGGAAGGCGAGCCTGTATAAATCTTTTGAAAAATAACCGACTATTTTGATTGCGCCGAAAGCCAGCATAAACGAACCGCACATCGTGCCGACAATATCCAGACTGTCAAGAGGTGCTAAAATAAAAACAACTCCGATTGCGGCAATCAGGGCTGATACAATAATATATCCGATTTTGGCGAATCTCATCGGTGCTACCGATCTTGATTTCATTGAATCACACCTAACCTTCTTAAAAAGGGGGGGATTGGGGACTGTACCCTCGCAAAATACAGCCCCCGTTAATAAGATAAACCGAATTCCATACTTATTACGCCCCCATTATAAAACAATATTTAATTGTATTTAAACGGTCAAAAATGAATAATTGACCGTTTTTTGGGCATTTTACTGAAAATGCCTAAAAAATCCGGCTGCTCAGGCGAAAAAAAGGAGCAAAACTCAGGTTTTTTTTTCGCTTCTCTCCACCATTTCGTCGGTATGCCCTTTTTTGAGTTCGCACAGGCGGTTGAAATCGCCGATTATGTCGCTTTTCATTCCGCTGTTGAGCCACTCGACAAGCATTCCGAAAAGCAGGGCTTTGTAGTGGCGGATGATTATTTTTCTGTCCCTGTCCGCCACTTTTTTATCTCTGTAAACGGCGTCAAAGCATTTTGTTACGAAGCGGTTGCTCATTTCGAGGAGATACGGCTCGGACACATCGCGCGAAACGGAGTTGAAAATGTGAAAAATCAGGCGCCTCTCCTTTGTGATATTGCCTATCATTGAGGCGAAGGCGTCGCCTATTGAGTCAAGCGAGGAGAAACCGGCGGTGATTTTATCCGTTTCTTCTTTTATTACGCTTTCAATCAGGGCGGGTATGTCGGCGTAGTGATAATAAAACGAGTTGCGGTTTATTCCGCAGCGGTCAACTATATCCTTGACCTTGATTTTGCTTAAAGGACGCTCTTCGAGCAGCTCAAGAAAAGCCGCTTTTATCGCCTTTTCGGTAAAATTCGGCAAAGCCGTTTCCTCCTTCCCCGTGAACTGTAAAAATCATTATACAACAAAAAATCGGTTTTTTCAATGTATTATTTACCCGCCCCTGCATTGACTTGAATTGTCTTGTTTGATATACTTTATAATGTAATTTTTTACGGAAAGCAGGATGAAAAAATGAAGGATTTTGAAAACAAGGTTGTGTTCATCACGGGCGCCGCTCACGGGCAGGGCAGAGCCACCGCTCTCGCCTTCGCGAAGGAGGGGGCGAGCGTTGTCGGCTTTGACGTGGCAAAGAAAATCGAGTACCCCGCCTACGCCTTCGGCACGAATGAGGAGTTGAACTCCCTCAAAGCCGAAATCGAGGCGCTCGGCGGGAAATGCGAGGTTTTCGCCGGCGATGTCAGGGACGATGAGGCGATTAAAAACGCCGTTGAAGGCACAATCGCCGCCTTCGGCAAAATAGATGTTCTTTTCAACAACGCGGGCATCTGCGCCCACCAGAGCGTTGACAAGATGACCGATGAGGAATGGGACGCGATGATTGACATAAACCTCAAGGGCCCGTTCATGGTCACGCGCAGAATCGCTCCCTATATGATGGAGGCGAAAAGCGGGGTAATAATCAACAATTCCTCGGTGATGGGGCTTCGCGGAGGCAACCGCCTTTCGCACTACACCGCCTCAAAATGGGGCCTCACCGGGCTTACAAAGGCGTGGGCTATCGAGCTTTCGCCCTACAATATAAGAGTTTTAAGCATTCACCCCACGGCGGTCAACACGCCGATGAACGACGGTCTTGCAGCCATTGAGGGCAAAACTCCCGAGGAGGAGGCGGGCGCGTCCGCGGGCAACCTCATTGACACTCCGTGGCTCGAGAGTGAGGATGTCGCTAATCTCGTTCTTTTCCTTGCCGGCGACAAGGCGCGCTTCGCCACGGGCGCCCAGTATGTGCTTGACGCTGGCTTACTGACAGTATAAGGGGAAACAATATGAAAAACATATCCTTCCGTGATGTGACAATCGGCGACGGCTTCTGGAAAGACAGGCAGAAGGTTAATTCAGAAAGCACGATTTACAATGTGCGCGACCGTTTCGCCGAAACGGGCAGATTCGATGCCTTCAGATTCGAGTGGAAGGAGGGTATGGAGAAAAAGCCCCATATCTTCTGGGATTCCGACATAGCGAAGTGGATTGAGAGCGTCGCTTTCATAATTGAAAAAGAGCCGCGCCCCGACCTTGAAAAGCAGGTTGACGAGGTTGTTGATTTAATGGAGAAAAATCAGCGGCCCGACGGCTATTTCAACATATATTTCACGGTCTGTGAGCCGGACAAGCGCTTTTCAAACCGCGACTGGCACGAACTTTACTGCGCGGGTCACCTTACCGAAGCGGCTGTGGCGTATTATTACGCCACGGGCAAGGATAAAATGCTGAAAATAATGTGTAAATACCTCGACCTTATTGACCGCGTTTTCAGGGTTGAGGATTCCGCCGCCTTCCACACCCCCGGTCACGAGGAAATCGAGCTCGCACTCGTCAAACTTTACCGCTGCACGGGCGAGGAGAAGTGGCTCACCCTCGCGAAATATTTCATTGACCGCAGAGGTATGCAGGAGGAAGTGCCGGAGGATTACTGGTGTTCTTCGAGATATTTCCAGAGCCATCTGCCCTGCCGCGAGCAGTTCACGGCGGAGGGGCACAGCGTGCGCGCGTGCTATCTCTACGCGGGTATGGCGGACATAGCTTTCGAATATAACGATGAGGCGCTTAAAAAAGCGTGCTCCGCGCTTTTCGATGACATTTACAACAAAAAGATGTATCTCACGGGCGGAATCGGTCAGTCCGCGGTGGGCGAGGCGTTCACCGTGCCCTACGACCTGCCCAACTCCAGGGCTTACACCGAGACCTGCGCCGCCATAGCGCTTGTGTATTTTGCAAGCAGAATGCAGAAAATGAAGGTTGACTCACGTCTGGGCGATGTTATAGAGAGGGCGATATTCAACGGCATCCTCTCGGGCGTGTCGCTTGACGGCTCGGCGTTTTTCTATAAAAATCCGCTCGAGTTCCTGCACGCAGAGAGAGGCAGAAATGTAGGCGTTCCCAATCAGCAGGAGCCCTTCCCCGAGGCGGTCAGGCAGAGAGTTTTCGGCTGTTCCTGCTGCCCGCCAAACATAACGAGATTCATCGCTTCCATAGGCGATTATATCTGCGGCGAGGATGAAAACACCGTTTATATTCACCAGTATATTTCGTCAGCCGTGAAAACCTCGAAGGGCGATATCACAATAAAAACGGATTATCCCTACGGCGCGGAAATTGATATTTCAACAGACGGTTCATTCAGCGGAAAACTCGCGCTGAGAATTCCGTCATATTCAAAATACAATTATGAAATAAAACTGAAAAAAGGCGGAGACAAACCGCAGGATGACGGCGATTATGACGCTTTTTATATTGTTTTCAACGGCGGAAAATATGACAACGAAAAAGAAGAACTGCCCGTCGTAATTGAAAACGGTTACGCTTACATCGACATTGACGGTGCTTCAACGGTCAATCTGGTTCTCGACACCATGCCCAAAGCCGTTTATGCCAATCCCCTCGTAAACGAGGACGCGGGCAGAGTCGCGGTTACGATGGGACCGCTTGTTTACTGCGCGGAGAGCGTTGACAACGGCGAGAACCTGCGCGCGCTGAAAATTTCGGAAAACAGCGTAAAATGGCATCACTATAAAGATAATGACGAGCTCGGCACAATGGATATCGTTATAAAAGGCAGACGGCTCACGCAGAACTCGTTTGACGGCGGACTCTACGCCTATGAAAGAGAATACGAGCCGTGCGAGATACGGCTCATACCGTTCTACGCCTGCATAAACAGAGGCGAATGCGATATGACGGTCTGGCTCCCGTCCGAATAATCTGTACGGAGGAGAAAAATGCTTCACAACACACCTTTTTTACAGGATTTCATGGCGCGTTACAACTACCCCGCCGAGGCGGTATCGCTTTTTACCGAGGTGCTTGACAAACTCGATTCAAACAATTCATACGCCCGCACCTTCGACGCGCTCTACGATAAATTCGAGCATCACAAAGCACGCCTTGACGGCAAACTGCTCGCGAAGCTCGACATCCTCGCCGCGCGTATGGGCTACAGCCGCTACACCCTGCATTTCGTGTTCGCGCTGTCGCTCACCTATGAGCTGTGGGAGCAGTACGGGCTTATGGGCATTGACGAGCAGATCTATTGGGACACAATGGACGATCTGCGCTGCAAACTGCTCGAGTGCATGGAGTGCAAGGGCGTGCCCGGTTCCTTCGTTGCCGACTGGTTTGACGGCTTTTTCCGCCTTGACCGTGTTGCCTACGGCAGGTTCCAGTATCAGCTCTGCCATTTCAGCGAGAAGAACAAGCCCTTCACAATGAGCTGCGGCCATGTCATCAACCCCGGCGACCGTCTCATCGGCTTCCACATTCCCTCATCGGGCGTGCCGCTGACGGACGAGGTGCGTTTCGCGTCGTATAAATGCGCGTGGGAGCATCTGCACTGGCTCTTCCCGGACGGCAGGGTGATTTTCATCTGCGGCTCCTGGCTCTTAAACCCGAATCACCCCAAATTCCTGCCCGAAAACCTGAATATTCTTAAATTTATAAATGACTTTGAAATAATCGATTCCTGGGAGGGCAAGGAGTTCAACGACGCCTGGAGAGTTTTCGGCAGATACGCCGAAAAGCCCTTTGACGAGTGGCCCGCGGACACCTCGCTCAGACACGCCTATGTTGACTGGATAAAATCCGGCGGTGCGCCCGGCGGAGCCGCCGAGGGCGTGATTATGTTCGACGGCGAAAAGATAGTCAGATAAATCGAATAAAAAACAAAACGGACGGTCGCGACCGTCCGTTTTTAATATATAATTTTGGTTTACAGCAGGCTTCTCTGGATTTTGCCGCTGATGCTCTTGGGAAGTTCGTCGCGGAAGACGACAAGTCGGGGGTATTTATAGGGCGCGGTGTGGGATTTTACATAATCCTGAATCTCTTTTTTGAGTTCTTCCGTGCCCTCGGTACCTTTGGTGAGCACTATGGACGCCTTGACTATCTGACCCCTTACCTCGTCGGGGGCGGCGGAGACGCCGCACTCGAGAACATAGGGCAGTTCCATAATAACACTTTCAATCTCGAAGGGACCTATGCGGTAGCCGGAGGATTTGATAACATCGTCAACCCTTCCGACATACCAGAAGAAGCCGTCCTCATCCCTGTAGGCGGTGTCGCCCGTGTGGTACCAGCCGTTTTTCCAGGTTTCGGCGGTCTTTTCCTCATCCTTGTAGTAGCATACGGCGAGACCGTAGGGGAGGCCGTCCTTGATATTTATGCAGATTTCGCCCGTTTCGCCCGCGGGAAGCGGTTTGTCATCGGGGCCGACTATCTGAACATCGTAAATCGGAGCGGGCTTGCCCATTGAACCGATTTTGTGCTCGGCGCCGCGCATATTGCCGCAGATAAGGGCGGTTTCGGTCTGACCGAAGCCCTCGAGAATCTGAAGCCCCGTCGCCTGCTCAAACAGGCGGTAAACCTCGGGGTTGAGCGCCTCGCCCGCGGTGGTCATATGCTGAATGGACGAAAGGTCGTATTTCGTGATATCCTGGCGCACGAGCATTCTGAGAATGGTGGGCGGCGCGCAGAATGTGGTGATGTTATACTCTTTGAACATCGGCAGCAAGTCCTCAGCGTGGAAGCGGACCTCGTCATATATGAACAGTGAGGTTTCGCACATCCACTGACCGTAGAGCTTGCCCCAGGCGGCTTTTGCCCAGCCAGTGTCGGAATAGCTCAGGTGAAGACCGTCCGGGTCAACATCGTGCCAGTATTTCGCGGTGTGGAACTGACCGAGCGGATAGAGATAGTTGTGAACCGCGAGTTTCGGGAATCCCGAAGTGCCCGAGGTGAAATACATAAGCATATAGTCCTCGCCGCCGGGTGCGTCGTCGGGGCGGGGATAGTGGGTGCTGAAGCGCATATATTCCTCGTTGAAATTGCGCCAGCCCTCGCGCTCGCCATTTACGATGAGTTTGTTGACCATGCCGTCGTAGCTCTTGAGCGCCTCCTCGACATTGGGGCAGATTTCCTCGCCGTCCGCCGTGCAGATTATTGAGGTGACATTGGCGAATTTGAACCTGTATTCATAGTCGTGGGGCAGAAGCTGGAAGGTGGCGGGAATAGATATCGCGCCGATTTTCTCAAGTGCGAGAGTCGCGAACCAGAACTGGTAGTTGCGCTTGAGAACGAGCATAACCCTGTCGCCCTTCTTGATGCCGAGCGAGAGGAAGTAGTTGGCGCAGCGGTTTGTGTACTGCTTTATTTCCTTCCAGGTGAATTTGGTCGGTATCTTATCCTTTGAAACATAGACCATCGCGGTTTTGTCGGGATCCTTCGCGGCGATTTCGTCGATTATGTCAAAGGCGTAGTTGAAGTGTTCCGTGTTTTTGAATTTTACGGAGACGGGAGTGCCGTTTTCGTCCTCGACGGTGTCGATGAACTTCTTATAGACCCTGTCCTTGGTGTCCCTTACATGGCGCATCTGCGGGGCGTCAACCTTCTTGGTGGGCGAGAGCTCGGGAATCGGCTCGCCCGTGGGGTTGAGGACAATGGCGTAGAAACTGCAGTCACTGCCGTTTACGGCTATCATGCCGTGGGGCGTTGAGGAGTCGTAATAGATGCTGTCGCCGGGGCCGAGAGTTTCCTTGTGTTCGCCGACCTGAACGGTGAGGTATCCCTCTATGACAATGTCGAGTTCCTGGCCGCTGTGGCTTGTGAGTTCTATCGGCTTTGTCTGCGCCGCCTCGTCATATTTGCTGATTACATACAGCGGCTCGGAAATTCTGTTTTTGAAGGCGTAGGCGAGGTTATAGTAGGTCATACCGTGCGCGTCGGAGATTTTGGGCGCCTGACCCGCGCGGTTTACGAAATATGAGAAAAGCTTGGGCGTGTGGCCTTCGATGATGTTGGTAACATCCACGTGGAAGGCGTTTGCGCACTTGTAGAGGAAAGCGAAGTTGAGGTCGCTCTCGCCGTTTTCGCACGCCCTGTACTGCTCGGTGGTGATGCCCGTTTTTTCAGCCATCGCCTCGATGGAGATACCCTCCACCTCGCGCAGTTCTTTAATACGCGCAGCCATCTCCTTGATTTTGTAGTTGAGGTCGCCAAGTTCCATAAGAATCACCTTTCTTCCGGGACGAAAAAAACCCGCCCCAAAGTTCTTACTTTGAGACGAGCATAATTCAATACCCGCGGTACCACTCAAATTGCGCGGAAAAACCGCACCACTCTTCGGGCTCTGACAAGCCCTATGCGTTCACGCAGCAGTCACGGGGAGGTTCTACTCACATTCCGTTTTCTTCCTCCCGGCTCGGAAGCTACATCTTGCGCCGCGTTGCCGGCTGCTCGCACCGTCCGCAGTCTCTCTGTAAGGGCGCTGTGCGCAAGAACTCTTCGTCTATGCCTTTGGTTATGTAAAGCCATTGCGGCTTCTTTTGTGCGATTTATATTACCCCATTATTTTGGTTTTGTCAATATTTTTATTTATTATTTTCTTTTCCTTTTGTGTTTTAAGCCGAAAACCGCCTCTGTTTTTTGTTGAAAACGACGACGGATTTGCGCGATTGAGCGGGCGCGTCAAGTTGACTTTTATTTTTTCGGTGCTATAATAACAGAATATAAATAACACTTATTTTTATAAGGAAGGAGGCAGTAATTTGAGCAGAAAAAGAAAACTCGTCAGCGCCGGCATTTTCGCCGTCCTTATCGTTCTTCTGATTGCGGGGATAATCCTTACGGGAAACCCCGGAGCGGAAAAGGAGCCGATAAAGGAAGTTATGCGTGACGCCGTGCTGCACGGAACGGGCAAGGTCAGCCTTTTCGGGCTTATTGATGTAAACCCCGGGCTTATCTCCGCCTATGCCGTTTCGGGCGCGCTGATTGTTTTTGCCGTGCTTGTAAGGATTTTCGCCGTTCCGCGCTTTAAACCCGCGCCGGGAAAATTCCAGTATGTTCTCGAAAAATGCGTGGGGCTTTTCAGTTCTCTCGCCGAGGGCAACAGCCCGCACAGGCCGGGATTTATCGGCGGCTATATATTCGCGGCGGGCGTCTATATTTTTGCGAGCACGATATTTGAACTTTTCGGCGTTCAGGCGGTGACAACGTCGGGCGGCTCAATTTCATTGCCTGCCCCGCTCGCCGACATAAACGGTGCGATAGCGATGGGCTTCTTTTCATACGGAGTGATTCTTTTCGGAGGTCTTATTTGCAGCGGGCCCAAGGGTATGCTCAAGGCGCTCAAGGATTTTTCGCTCCCGCTCTCCATGAGCTTCCGTCTTTTCGGCGCTCTGCTTTCCGGCGCGCTCGTGACGGAACTTGTTTACTATTACGCGCTTACAAGCTATGTTCTGCCTGTTGTTGTGGGCGTGCTGTTCACGCTTCTTCACGCGCTCATTCAGGCATATGTTCTGACAATGCTTGTTTCGATATTCTACGGTGAATCAACCGAACCTTCACATAAAAAAGAAAAGAGGAAAAAACAATGAGTAAAAAGATAAGAGCAATACTTGCGGTTCTCGCGGTTATATTCATTCTCGGCGCGCTCACGCTTCCCGCCTTCGCGGCAGACGAGCCGCAGACCGTCGCCGCTCAGCAGGCGGAGGAGAAAGAGGATGAATCATCTTCCTCCGTTACACGCACAAAGGCGCTGGCGGCGGCGATAGCAATAGGCATAGCGGCGGCGGCCGGCGCGGTGAGCATGGCTGTTGCCATAGCCAGAGGGTCGGAAGCGATAGCAAGACAGCCCGAGGCGGCAGGCAATATCCGCACAAACACAATGCTCGGCCTTGTGTTCATTGAAACAGCGATTATCTACGCGCTTATTGTCGCAATAGTAATAATATTCGTCCTT
Source organism: Clostridiaceae bacterium (assembly GCA_016285645.1). Taxonomy (GTDB): domain Bacteria; phylum Bacillota; class Clostridia; order Oscillospirales; family Acutalibacteraceae; genus CAG-177. The sequence continues at coordinate 41,603 of JAEERC010000051.1, forward strand.
TAATATCGGAGGCAGAAAGATATGCCGTTAAACATTGACATTCAGCAGATTCTGCTGCATATGCTGAATTTCGTCATCCTTTTTGCAGTGCTGTATTTTGTTCTCTACAAACCCGTAAAAAAGTTTATGGACAAACGCGATGAGGATTTCAACGAGAAGAACGACAGGGCAAACAGGACGATGGAAGAGGCGGACAGCGCCAAATCCGCCTATGAGGAAAAACTCAGCGGAATCGAGGATGAAATAAAATCTCTGCGCGAGGACGCCCGCAAAAAGGGCGTTGAGGAGGCGGACGCCATCCGCGAACAGGCGCGCAGGGAGGCGGACGAAATCCTTGAGGATGCCCGCAGAAAAGCCGAGCAGGCGAAAACCGCCGCGGTCAGAAGCGCGGACAACCAGATTCGCGCCCTCGCAGAGCAGGCGGCTGAAAAACTCGTGATTGAGAGCACCGCCCAGGCGTATGAAAACTTTATAGAAACAGTCAACAGACCCGCTCCCGAAGAGGAGGAAAACGGAGAATAATATGCTTAACAATCTCAGTTACGCCTATCTTTATGCGGATGTCGAGCCCGATGACGAACAGTGGGACAAGCTTCTTAAATTCCTTAAAGAGAGGCACTCTGTAAACAAAATGAAATTCGTGTATGATGAGAACATCAGATGCGGATTCAAACTTGCCGTGGGCGACAAGGTATATGACTGGACGAGCGAAGGCAGATTCGGTCAGCTCAGGGCGGATTTTCAGAACCTGCCCGCGGGCGGGGATATACTGCCCCTCCTTGAGGAGGCGGTTGACGCCTTTGTGCCCGAGGCGGTCTATGAGGAAATCGGCACGGTCGAGCAGGTCGGCGACGGCGTTGTTACCGTGGGCGGTCTTGAAAACGCCGAATACGGCGAAATACTGCTGTTTGACGGCGGGGCGAGAGGACTTGTTCAGGATCTCCGCGAGGACAGCATCGGCTGCATTCTGTTTGACGACGGCAACAATGTCGAGCAGGGCGGCACCGTGCGCAGAAGCGGCAAAATAGCGGGCATGCCCGTGGGCGACGCCTTCATAGGAAGGGTTATAGACGCCCTCGGCAATCCGATTGACGGCAAGGGCGAAATAATGCCCGATGGCTACAACCCCGTTGAAAGGGCAGCCCCCGGCATAATCGAACGTCAGCCCGTAAACACCCCGCTTGAGACGGGTATTCTCGCGATTGACTCGATGTTCCCCATCGGCAGGGGTCAGCGCGAACTCATAATCGGCGACAGGCAGACGGGCAAAACCGCCATCGCCGTTGACACAATAATTAACCAGAAGGGCAAGGATGTAATCTGCATCTATGTTGCCATAGGGCAGAAGGCGAGTTCGGTCGCCTCTCTCGTAAACACCCTTAAAAAATACGGCGCCATGGATTACACCGTTGTTGTCGCGGCAACGGCGAGCGACACCGCGCCCTTACAGTATATAGCCCCCTACGCGGGCTGCGCCCTCGGCGAATATTTCATGTATTCGGGCAGGGATGTCTTCATAGTTTATGACGACCTTTCAAAGCACGCCGTGGCTTACAGAACGCTGAGCCTTCTGCTCGGCAGAACGCCCGGCAGAGAGGCGTACCCCGGCGACATTTTCTACCTGCATTCTCGCCTGCTTGAGCGCTCGGCTCACCTGAGCGACGAAAAGGGCGGCGGCAGTCTTACCGCTTTCCCGATTGTGGAAACCCAGCAGGGCGATGTGTCCGCCTACATACCGACAAATGTCATTTCCATTACGGACGGTCAGATTTTCCTTGAAACCGAACTGTTCTACAGCGGTCAGCGCCCGGCTATTAATGTCGGCATCTCCGTCTCCCGTGTGGGCGGCGACGCTCAGGCGAAAATCGTCAAATCGGCGTGCAAGGGGCTTAAAATCGCGCTTTCGCAATATCAGGAAAAACTCGTGTTCACGCAGTTTTCAAACGACCTTGACATTGAAACCCGCAACACCCTTGAGGCGGGCGGTATTCTTATGAGAATTTTAAGGCAGAAGCAGTATTCTCCCGTTTCGCGCTCCCGGCTTGTGCTGACTTTCACCGCGGCGCTCTGCGGAAAGTTCGCCGGGCTTGAGGGCGGCGACATTGAAAATGCCGTTAACGAATTCTGCAAAAAGTTTGAGGAAAAATATCCCTATATCTGCGAGCAGATTGAAAAGCGCGGCGACCTGACGGACGATGAGATTGACATCATCAGGAATTTCACCGTATAAGCGGAGTATTATATGGCTACACTCAAAGAGATAAAAAGCCACATAAAAAGCGTGGACGACACAGCCAAAATAACGAGCGCAATGTATCTTATCTCCTCGGGGAAATACAAGGCGCTCAAATCACAGATTGCTCTTTTTTCGCCCTATATGAACTCGCTTGAGGCGGAAATCGAGAGCGCGGGCGAGGGTGTTACCGCCGAGGAATGCGTCTACACCCGGAAAGGCGGGGGAGATACCGCCGTACTCGCCGTCGCTTCGGATAAAGGGCTGTGCGGCGACTATAACCGCGCGGTTTTCAGAGCCCTGCAGAGAACACTTGCGGAAAATCCGCAGGCGAAGGTTTTCGCTATCGGCGCAAAACTCAAAAAACTTCTCGACGCGGCGGGAATCGAATATGAAAAGGATTTCGATTTTCCGATGAAAAACCCCGATGAGGCGTTTTCGGCGAAGATTTCGGAATATTTCTGCTCCGCCTTCAGGGAGGAAAGATTTTCGCGGGTGAGCGCCGTTTACACCTCGTTTGAGGACGGCAGAAAGGCGATTGAAAAAACACTTCTGCCCATAAACGCGGAGCGTGCCGAAACACAGGTTACGGAATTTGAGTATTTTCCTTCAAAGACGGATGTGCTCGACTGCCTTGTTCCGATTTATCTCAGCGGAGTGTTTTTCAATATTTTTCTGCAGAGCTACATAAGCGAGCAGTATTCGCGCATGCTCGCTATGGATTCGGCGAACATAAACGCAACGTCCCTTCTCGAAGAACTTAAAATTCAGTATAATCACCTTCGTCAGAACGCCATAACCACGGAGATTACCGAAATCTCCAACGAAAGGAAACGAAATGACAGGTAGAATAGTGCAGTTAAACGGCTCGGTTGTCGATGTGCAGTTCCCCGACGGGCATCTGCCGAAAATCAAGGAGGCACTGACCGTTAAGGTTGACAGCAAAACCAAATATATGGAAGTTGCCCAGCATATCGGCAGGGGCAGAGTACGCTGCGTAATGCTGTCGGAGAGCTTCGGAATGTCGAGGGGTCTCGAGGTGCGCTCGGACGGCACGGGGCTCACCGTACCCGTTGGCGACAAAACCCTCGGGCGGCTTTTCAATGTGCTCGGCGAAACAATTGACGGCGGCGAAAAAATCACCGACTGCGAACGCAGAAGCATACACCGCGAAGCCCCGCCCTTTGAGGACCAGAACCCGACTGTTGAAATACTCGAAACGGGCATAAAGGCGGTTGATCTGCTTGAGCCGTATGAGAGAGGCGGAAAAATCGGTCTCTTCGGCGGCGCGGGCGTAGGAAAGACCATCCTTATTCAGGAACTGATCCACAACATTGCCACGGAGCACGGCGGTTACTCGATTTTTACGGGTGTGGGCGAGCGCTCAAGAGAGGGCAACGACCTGTGGAAAGAGATGAACGAGAGCGGAGTCATCAAAAAGACCGCCCTCGTGTTCGGCCAGATGAACGAGGCGCCCGGCGTGCGTATGCGAGTTGCGCTTTCGGGGCTTACTATGGCTGAGTATTTCCGCGATGTGCAGAAGAGGGACGTGCTCCTTTTCATTGACAATATTTTCAGATTCGTGCAGGCGGGCAGCGAGGTTTCCACCCTGCTCGGCAGAATGCCCTCGGCTGTCGGCTATCAGCCGACTCTCGCGGAGGAAATGGGCGCTCTGCAGGAAAGGATCACCTCAACGAAAAACGGCTCCATCACTTCGGTTCAGGCGATTTACGTGCCTGCCGATGACCTGACGGACCCCGCCCCGGCGACTACCTTCGCCCACCTCGACGCCACCACCGTTTTAAACAGAAAAATCGCCTCGGAGGGCATTTACCCCGCCGTTGATCCTCTCGCTTCCACCTCGAGAATCCTTGAGGAGGACATTGTGGGCAGCGAGCATTACAGGGTTGCACGCAAGGTGCAGGAAATACTCGAAAAATACAACGAATTGAAGGATATCATCGCCATACTCGGCGAGGATGAACTCAACGAGCAGGACAAGCTCACCGTCAGCCGCGCGAGGAAGGTGCGCAATTTTATGTCTCAGCCCTTCTTCGTAGCCGAAAAATTCAACGGCGTTGAAGGCAGATATGTTACAAGAGAAGAAACGGTGAAGGGCTTTGCCGCGATTATTGACGGCGAGTGCGACGATGTAAACGAGGACGCCTTCCTGAATGTGGGAACGCTTGACGACGCGCTTAAAAAGGCGAAAAAGATATAAGGTGATTTATGAAACCGTTTAAACTTACCGTTACAATGGAGGGCGAGGAGATAAGTGTTGACAACTGCCTCTCGCTCACCGTGCCCACATCCGACGGGCTTTACGGAATACTCGCGAACCACTCGCCCGTGATAGTCGCCGTGACGAAGGGAAATATAAAATACAGAACGGATGAGGGCGAAAACTTTCTGCCCGTCGAGGGCGCGGTTGTGCGCTTTGAAAACAACACGGCGCTCATTCTCGCCCGCAGACCCGTTGAACCGGAAGAGCCGGAAAAAACCGGATAACGGCAAAAAAAAACAAGGCAGGGAAAACCTGCCTTTTTCTTTTATTCAATAAAAATTACTCAAACAGCGGGGTGGAGAAATATCTCTCCGCCGTGTCGGGAAGCACGGTTACAACCGTTTTGCCCTCCCCGAGTTTTTTGGCGAGTTTTATCGCCGCCGCGACATTAGTGCCGCTGCTTATTCCGCACATTATTCCCTCTTTCGAGGCGAGCGCCTTCGAGGTGCTGATTGCCTCCTCGTCGGTGATTATGCAGATATCGTCGTAGATTTCTGTGTTGAGTATGGCGGGTATAAGACCGTCGCCTATGCCCATCTGGTTGTGTGTGCCGATTGAGCCGCCCGAGAGCACCGCCGCGTTTTCGGGCTCCGCCGCCCAGATTTCGATATCGGGGTTTGCCGCCCTGAGTACCTCGCCTATGCCCGTTATTGTGCCGCCCGTGCCGATTCCCGAGCAGAAACCGTGAATCGGTTTTCCTATCTGTTCAAGGATTTCACGCGCGGTGCGGCTGCGCTGAACTTCGGGGTTGGCGGGATTTTCAAACTGCTGGGGCACGAACACCGCGGGATTTTCCGCCTTCATCCTTTCGGCGAGCGCTATGCACTCCTCAATGCATTTGCCTATGTCGCCGTCATCGTGAACGAGTTTTACTTCGGCGCCGTAGTGGTTTACGAGAAGGCGCCTCTCGCGGCTGACGGAATCGGGCATAATAATAACGGTTTTGTAGCCTCTGACCGCCCCCACGAGGGCGAGACCTATGCCCTGGTTGCCGCTGGTGGGCTCGACAATAATCGAATCCTTATTGAGAATGCCTCTTTCTTCCGCGTCCTTTATCATATTGTAAGCGGTTCTTGTTTTGATGGAGCCGCCTATATTGAGCCCCTCGAATTTAACGAGTATCTCCGCGCCGCCTTCGGGAGCGATGCGGTTCAGGCGTATTACGGGCGTGTTGCCCATGGCTTCGAGAATGTTTTTGCAGACCATTTTTTGTTTGTGTTAATATCCTTTCGGGTTATCTTTTGAGCAATTAATACTATCACAACGGTTTCTTTTTTTCAACTGTATTTTTTCGATTTGTCCCTCAGTCTGTTAAAACGGTTGCATTTTATATATATTCTATGTTAAAATAATATTTCAGGATAAAGTTAATAAACATTTATTGAAATATCTGTATATACGAGGAGAACCGAAATGAAAATTATGAAAAAGGCAATCGCCCTGACTCTCTGCGCCGTGATTACACTCGGCGGCTGCTGTGTTACCGCTTTCGCGGCGGACGGCACAATCAAGACGGGCGAAATCACATTTGAAGGCAATTCCCTGCGCCATTCCGTTGTTCCGAGGAGCGGCGGCAAAGCCCCGCAGGCGGGGTATGAAAATGACAGCGATGATCTGCCCGCCTCGTATGACGCGAGGGAGACGGGCAACATCAACCCTCCCGAGGAGCAGTATTACGGCGACTGCTGGGCGTTTTCAACAATGTCCACGCTCGAGGCGTCCGTTATGACCGACACCTCCGAGGAACAGCACTTTTCAAAGAGCCATCTGACCTGGTTCGCGTTCAATCATTTAAACGAGGGAGCCACCACAGAGGATACCTGGAACGACGGCGGCAACTATCTGTTCGCTTCGGGCCCGCTCGCGAATCACGAGGGTATTGCCGCTCAGGCGGATTACCCCAACAAAAAGCCCGGCGACGGTCTTGAATTCACCGACGCGGACCGCTTCAACACGGGCAGCGGCTATGTGCTTGACGACCTTACGCTGTTTTTTGACGAGACGCAGGTCAAAAAATGGATTATGGCTCACGGAGCGATAAGCGCCTGCTACTTCGAGTCGGGCGATTCCTGCCACAGCGACACCTACGGCGCCGAAATGATTTATAACGGCATCTCAAGGTTCACAAACCACGCCATAACCATTATCGGCTGGGACGACAATGTGCCGGCGGGCGAATTCACGCCCTGCGGCAGAACCCCCTCGAAAAACGGCGCCTGGCTTATCAAGAACTCCTGGTACGGCGACGACACCGACTATATGTATCTCTCATACAGCCAGTATATCGAGGAGTTCGCGGGTTACACCGCGAAAAAGGATATAACCTACAATAACTACACCCACTCCGAAAGTATCTACAACACCTACGCCTTCGGCTCCTTTATTGAATACGGCGATGTGTTCAGGGCGCAGGGCAACGAGACGATAAACGATATCTGTTTCTATCTTGACACAATCGGTCAACTCACCGAGGTTACGGCGACTTTCAATATTTACAGATTCCTGCCGGAAAACTACACAAGCCCCACGGACGGAAAACTTGTCGCGACATACACCGAAAAATACACAAACGACGGCTGCTACACCTTTGAGGTGCCCGACATAATCTCCCTTGAAAAGGACGAGATTTACGCCGTTACAATCGCCTGCGAGGATTCGGAAAAGTGCATAATCTGCCTTCCGCTTGAAAAAAATATGGAGGACTTCTCCTTTAAATGCAACGCGGGCGAGAGTTATGTGCGCACCGACAAAGGGGACGCCCTGACCGATGTAAAGCAGGAATTCAAAAACCTCAAGAACATCTGCAATACCTGGATGCACATTTACACAACCTGCAACCACGTTGTTGAGGAAAAGGACGGCGTGCGCGTGTGCGCGCAGTGCGGCAGGGAACTCGGCGAGCCCTGTGAACAGCATGTCTCCGGCTATTACAGAATAACAAAGCCCGCCACCTACACCGAGGAGGGCATAAAGGAAACCCGTTGCAAGATCTGCGGCGAGGTGATAGGGGAGGAGACAATCCCCGTAAAGAAGGACCCGACTCTCAAAATCGTCAATCTGCCGAAGGACGGCAGCGTGACTCTCGACTACGGCACGGTCGCCCGCTTCAAAGCGGAGGTCACCGACCTGCCCGAGGACTGCGCCGTTGTGTGGTATTACCCCGGAATGTCTCCCGTTCGCGGAAATGAGATTGAGTTCGAGGTGAAAAGCCCGGGCGATCTCACGGTGAAAATAGAGTACGCCGACGGCACCGCGCTCAAAACGGAGAGCGGCGAAGCAATAACGGCGTCCGAAAAGATAAATGTAAACGCGGGATTTTTCAAGAAAGTTATAGCGTTTTTCAAAAAGTTATTCAGAAATCCCGCAAGATACACCCAGTAATCATTGACGAAAAACAAAGAAGGGGGCGGTGACTTTGCATTTCAATATGAAAAACGACAGAATCCTCGCCCTCATCTATTTTGTGTCGGCGGTTTTCTGCGTTATCGCGGGCGCTCTCTATCTTTCAAAGGGCGGAACGGTCATTGCCCTCGGAATTGTTATGATGGTAGCCGGAGCGGCGGTGCTTGTTTACGCGGTAACACGCCTGAGGGGCTGTGAGCCGCCCGAAAAGGCCGAAAAGGTTGAAAAACTTTTAAAGGGAGCGGGCAGCAGTATTGCCGACGACAGCGAAAAATTCATACTCAGCACACCCCTTTTGAATTACGGCAGCGAAAACATAAAAACGCTCGTTAAACAAAAGCGCTGGAAGGATCTTGACGAGGAGAAGCGGGTAAAATACATCTGCTCCTTCGTGCGGGATAAAATTCCGTTCGGCTTCAACAGCGCCCTTGTCGTGCCCGCTTCAAAGGTGCTCAAAGAGGGTATGGGAACCGTTAACACAAAGGCGGTTCTGCTTATGGCGTTGCTGCGCTCGTCTGGTATTCCCTGCAGACTCAGATGCCGTATGATAACAAAGGATTACATCTACGGGGCGGTGCCCGATTTTATTTACCGCGTTGCCGAGGACAGTTTGCCGCTCACCGAGGTTGAGGCGCTGGTCCGCGGAGAGTGGAGAACGCTTTACGGCACGGCGCTTGACTCCGACCTCGCCGCGGCTGTACGCGCGGCGAACTCCGACATCGAGGGCGGCTACATCGGCAGTCTGGTGGCGGTCGATGGTTTTCAGACCTTTGTGAACGGGGATGACAATTATTACAACAGCGGAATAAAAGAGGATCTCGGCACATACATTTCACCCGATGAGTTTTATAAGGATTATCCGCGGCAGATGAATTTTGCCCGCACGGCGGCTTACACAATCATCTGCAGGCGTTTAATGAATAAAAGTGCGGAAAAACTGCGCGATTCGCTTTTACAGAGTGAGGAGGACGGCTGAGCCGTCCCGAAAATGAGGAACAAAAATGAAAAAGGTAATTTCGGCTGTCGCGGCAATTATTGCGTTGATTGCGGCATTTTCACCCTGCGTCTGTGCCGACTGGTATGATGAAATACACAGCGGCAAGTACACGGCGATTAACAAAAACGGCTTTATTTCGGACACATTCTGCGGCGTGAACGCCTACTACAACCTGACCGACACGAGCGCGAACACCTATTACCAGTGCAACGAACTGGTAATACGCTTCTACAAAGAGGCGTACGGGCTCAATGTTTTCGCCTCCTTCGTCGGCGGTCTGATTATGCGCAGCGAGGGCTATGAATTCGTAACACCTTCCGTGCCGAAACCCGGCGATGTAATCTACGCCCCGTCAAAATTCAGAAGGGGCAAGGGCGACCACTGGGCTATAGTAAAATCATATTCGAACGGCGTGATTACGCTGTTTGAGCAGAATGTGCGCTATAACGGCAAGGCGGGCACGGGCAGAACCATTCAGTTTCCGTCCGATTACTATTACATCTACACGCCCGTCGCCAAGGCGGGATATCCCGCGCCGGTGCTTAAAAACGCCCCGCCCGAGACGACTGAGCCGATAACCGCGGCCACAACAACGGTTACGGAAACCACAACCGTCACAACCACGGCAGAGACCGTCACATCGACGGAAAAGCCGTCGTCGGCAACATCCGCAACCGTTACAACAACCTCGACAACAACCACGAAACCCGACTCAACAACGACCGCGGCCGCAGCAACGGGCAAAACGGACGGCGGCGAGGAGACAACAACCGCAAAGCCGGCAACGACAGCGCCCGATACAACAAAGCGGAGTGAAACATCCGCTCAGAAAACAACGTCATCAACAACTCAGAAACAGGAAACTTCGGAAAATCCCGGATTCGCCGCGCTCCAAAGCGTTGAGGAAACCACATCGGAAACCGCGCAGGAGAGCAGCGCAGAGGCAACGGTTTATACCCTGACCTTCGCCACAAGGGTGACCACTCAGCCCGAAGCGCAGACGCAGAAAAAAGGCGACACCATTGTGCGCGACAGAAAAACCGTGGTTATCACGGCGGCTGTGCTCTCGGCTGTAACCGCGGCGGCAGCGGCGCTTGTGGTCAGCAAAAAGAGAAAAGAAACCGGAGAAACGGTTGAATAAAAGGAGATATGAGACAATGAAAAAAGCGGCGTTGATAATTCCCGTGATTATCGCTGTGGTTCTGACCGGATGCAGCATTCGCAACAGAACAAGCGAGGAAGAGGATTTAACAACACGAAACAAGCGCACAACCATCGCGCAGGAAGAAAGGTTCGGCGAAACGCTGACGGCGGCAACGAGCATTATGACGGCGACTTCCGCCGACAATGTCGTTACAATCACCGTACTGCCGAGCGACCCGTTTTCGACTGTATATACACAGCCCACAACGGTATTTACCACACAGGCAACAACAAGACCCACCACGAGGGTAACCACGAGGGCGACTACAACGACAAGACCTACCACCAGGGCGACAACCACCACAACACGCCCCACAACAAGAACACCCTCCACCACAGTGAAACCCACCACGAGGACGACTGCAAGACCGACCACCACAACGGCAAGACCGACTACAACAAACGCGCGCCCGACGACCACCACAGCAAGGCCGACCACAACCGCAACGACAAGGCAACCATCAACAAGAATCTCTTACGGAAATGTTTCGTTTTACGCCAACGATATCTACGGCAACCCCGCCTCGCTCTCCGATCTGAGAAACAGCGGCGCGAAAATTATAGTTATCAATATGTGGGAGCCGTGGTGCCCGCCCTGCAAAAGCGAACTGCCCGACCTTCAGAGACTCTACGCGAACTATAAAGATGACGGACTTGTGATTGTCGGCGCGTTTGATGACAATTACTCCGACGCGGTGTCGATCGTTGCGAGCAACGGCATAACCTATCCCGTCATTCAGGGCACACAGAGCTTCAGCGATTACTACACGGGCTATGTGCCCACAACAATAATAATCGATTCGTACGGAAACGTCCTCACTTCCGAGCCGATTGTGGGCGCAATGTCCTACAGTCAGTGGGAAGCGACGGTTCGTCCATACTTATACTGATATGAAAAAGAAAATTATATTCGCGGTTCTTCTGCTTGCCGCCGCGGCGCTCATCGTAACCGGCTGTTTTAACGGCGATGTCGCTCAGGTGCTCAACAAAGCGGTGACCGTGTGTCTGGAGTGCATAGGAATTGGATAGTAAAAGAAAACTGATTATACAGTCCTGTGCCGCTCTTCTGATGAACGCGGATTTCAGGGGCTTCTTCACGGGAAGAGTGTCCGGCAGCCCGACAAAGGCGGTGTGCGTGCCCGGGCTCAACTGTTATTCCTGCCCTTCGGCGGTGGGCGCGTGCCCCATTGGCTCGCTTCAGAGCAGTCTCTCCTCATATAAGTTCCGTTTTCCCTACTATGTGCTGGGGCTTATGATATTTTTCGGGGTTCTGCTGGGAAGGGTCGTATGCGGCTTACTCTGCCCGTTCGGGCTTCTGCAGGATTTGATTTACAAAATCCCGTTTTTCAAAAAAATAAAGACCTTCCGCGCGGACAAATATTTAAGAAAAATCAAGTACTTCGTGCTGATTTTCTGCGTTATAGTTCTGCCGGTATGCGTTAAACTCACGCCGTTTTTCTGCAAATACATCTGCCCGTCCGGCACGCTTTCGGGCATTCTGCTCGCGTTTTCGGATACAAAGCTGTTTTCACTTTTCGGCTCGATGTTTATGTGGAAGGCGTGCGTTCTCGGCATTGTCGTGCTGGCGAGCGTCCTGATTTTCAGACCGTTCTGCAAATACATCTGTCCGCTCGGCGCGTTCTATTCGCTTTTCAACAAGGTCGCGCTTGTGCAGATGAAGACGGATGAAAACAGATGCACAAACTGCAAGGCGTGCGCAAAAGCGTGCGATATGTGCGTGGACCCGTCGGTTGCGCCCAACCACGCGGAATGTATAAGATGCGGAAAATGTATTTCCGTCTGCCCGGAGGGAGCGATAAAATACGCTTTTCTTCCCGCTGACGCGAAAAAAGATAAAACCCGCGCAAATACCGCCGGAACAAATCCGGCTGAAAGGCAAAAGCAATAATATGACTACTGAAATTGTAAAACGAGACAGCGCCGCGGAGCTTGACGCCTTTGTCGCCCGCCACCCGAAAGGGCATTTTCTTCAGACCTCGGTCTGGGGCAAGGTCAAGGATGACTGGGAGTGGTTCGGCGTTATAGCGAGGGATGACTCGGGCGAAATAAAAGGCACTCTCGCCGTTCTGGCAAGGCGCATTTCAAAACTGCCCTACCATATGCTCTACGCCCCCAGAGGACCCGTGTGCGATCTGCACGACAGCGAGGTGTTCAACGCCCTCGCCGCCGCCGCGAAGGAATACGGCAAAACGCTTAAAGGCTATATGCTCAAAATTGACACCGACGCTCCCGCCGACGATGAGGAATACGCGAAAATCATAAAGGACGCGGGCTTTGTGCAGCAGCCGAGGTTTATGAATTTCGAGGGCTTCCAGTGCCGTTTTGTGTTCCGCCTGAACATAGGCGGAAAAACCGAGGACGAGGTGTTCGCCGCCTTCGCCTCCAAGCACCGCTACAATGTGCGCGTGGCGCTCAAGCACAATGTTGAAATAAAGCGCTGCGGCAGCGAGATGGCTGAGGAGTTTTACAGAATAATGGTTGAGACGGGTGAGAGAGACGGCTTCGCGATCCGGAACGCCGACTATTTCGCGAAAATAATCGACACCTTCGGCGAGAACGCCATGCTCAATATGGCTTACTATGAGGGCGAGCCGATAGCGGGCACACTCTGCGTACACTGGGGCAACAAGGTGTGGTATTTCTACGGCGCGTCGCTCAACTCCCACCGCAATGTTATGCCCAACTACCTTCTGCAGTGGACGAACATAAAATGGGCGATTTCGCTCGGTTGCGACATCTACGATTTCAGAGGGCTTTCGGGCGTGCTCGATGACTCAAACGGGCTCTACCGCTTCAAGAAGGGCTTTTCGGGCGACTTCATTGAGTTTATGGGCGAGGCGGATATGACCACTGACAAAACAGCCAAAATGCTTGTTGACTCCGCGCAGAAAATTGCGAAGAAACTGAGGGGATAATATGGAACTTAAAATAAAGAAACTCAGCGAAAAGGCGGTTGTGCCGAAAAGAGCCACCGAGGGCAGCGCGGGCGTTGATCTTTACGCCTGCATTGACGAGCCCGTAACGCTTAACGGCGGAGGGGCGGCGCTCATTCCCACGGGAATAGCGATTTCACTGCCTTCAAACGAATACGGCGCCTTCGTTTTCGCTCGCAGCGGACTTGCCGTAAAGCACGGCATAGGTCTTCTCAACTCCGTGGGCGTGATTGACAGCGACTACAGGGGCGAAATAAAGGTCGGCGTAATAAACCAGTTTGACACTCCCTACACAATCGAGCCCGGCGAGCGCATAGCCCAGCTTGTGGTTATGCCCGTATGCCCGCTGCCGACGGTTGAGGTTGACACTCTCGACAGCACCGCGCGCGGCGAGGGCGGCTTCGGCTCAACGGGAACGAAATAAGGTGAACGGTATGAAAAAACACTCGAAAATAATAAGTTTAATTCTCGTTATTTCCCTGCTCGCGGGGCTTTTCTGCCTGCCCGCGCACGCGGTTGACACGCCCTATGAAGACAGCCTTTTCTACACGCAGGGCGACTACGAGATTCATTACAGAATTGTTGAGCACAAGGGCGAATTCAGGGGCAGAATCATGATGCTTCACGGCTTTATGTGCTCGACCTACGCCTGGCGCAATATGGCGGCGAACCTCTCCGAGGCGGGCTATGACTGCGTTATGGCTGACCTGCCGAATTTCGGCTACAGCACGCGTGAGACGGAAAACACCCGGGTTACAGACCGCGAGGAACTCATAGCAGGGCTTATGCAGAGCATTGCGCCCGCGGAGGAATGGATACTGGCGGGGCACTCGATGGGCGGCGGAGTTGCGACGAACATTGCCGAGGAACTGCCCGTCAGCCGCCTGCTTCTGTTCTGCCCCGCGCCGCAGAGCACCTGCCCGAAGGGCTTTGAGAGCATTGTAACGAGCGCGCCGATGAAATGGATGATGAACACGTTTTTCAAAATCGGCACAAAGTTCACTCCCGTTGTGCGGCTTGTGATTTACGCGGCGACGAGGAATCTCGAATTCAGCCGCAGTTACGATGTTACGGGCGTGACGGGTCCGTTCGGATATGACGGCATAGGGGCGGGAATGTGTCAGATGCTCGTCAATGTGCGCGAGACGAATCTCGCCGAGGCGGATAAAATCACCTGCCCGGTTCTGCTTGTGAACGCGAGCGGCGATATTATAATAAACGACGATATGCGCGCGCAGTTTTACAACGCCTTCCCCGAAGCGCAAAAATACATTGTCGAGGGCGGCGGCCACCAGTGCATTGAGGACAGAGCCGACGAACTCTGCCCCGTGGTTCTTAGCTTTATCGAAGGCGAATAAATTTGAAAAAATACGGACTGCCGTCAACCGGCAGTCCGTTTCTTTGTGTATTAAGATTTATATTCCAAAAGCGGTGTGAACACTGCCGAGAAATTTATATATTGCCACGACGGCTGGGCTTATGAAATCCCAGAAGCCGTTGTCATAGAGATTTGTCCAGCAGAACGGTATTCTCAGAAGGTGCAGGGCGTAGCACTGAGAGAGCAGGCGCTTTCTGCCCGTTTCGCCGAGAATGGTCGTGCCCGCGTCAACCAGGTCGAGATACAGGTCGTCACGCGCCTTCATAAGCTGATAGGGCGTGTGAAGAAGCGAGAATTCGTCCTTGCCGTTAGCGCATTTCCAATAGCGCCAGCAGAATTCGGAGCGGTGAACCCTTTCCTTTTGTTCGGGGGTTTCGGCAAGCTCGTTCGCCGTCTGCCAGAGGGAATCGCACTTCTTGATATCCGCGGAGGTAAGCCCCGGCAGTGAGCCTTTCGCGCGGTCGAAAATACCGGCGTGCTTTTTGGCGGTGACTCCCTTTTCGCTGCAGATATCGATAAACTCCCTTATTTCCTTATATCCGCCGCCGTAGAAAAAATCGAGAAAACCGTTTACCTCGGCGTCATAATCGAGGTAGGGGTTCTGCATAAGTTTTGCCTGAATATAATAACGCAGGTCGCAGAACTCGCCGTTGCAGGCGTCAAGCTGATAGTTGCCCTCGCCGTAAACACCTTTGACATTGTGCTCGTAAAAAATCTGCATATTTTTCTGAAGCACATGAAAATTCGGGAAGAAGTTTATGTATTCGCTGTAGTTCGTGCCGTAATCCCAGATGTAAATCCTGTTGCAGATTTTCGACCAGTCCTCGAGATCCTTCATGAATTTCGCGTTTTCAGGGCAGGAGGGGTTGTCAAATGTGTGGCCGAAACAGCATTCGATTGAGCACAGGCGGATTATGACATTGTCGCGCGGCACAACTTTTGAGGGCGCCTGACGGGTGTACTGATAGGCGAAGGTGTCAATCGCCACATTGTCATACCCCGCGTTTTCGACCGCCTCGGCTATGCTGTTCGCGAAGGTCACCATTGTTCCCGAGTGTGAGCCGTTTTCATCGTCGAGCGCCTTGCAGGAGGGGCATTCGCAGAAGTCGCCGTTGTCGTGCTGGGTGACAGATACAATCTGAAGCGCCTCACCGGGGTCGTGCCTTGAAGCGAGGAGTGAGAGAATCTCGTCCGTCACAATGCGGAGCGTGTCGGGATTTGTAAGGCAGAGCTGGTTCGGGGTGCGCTCTCCGCCGTGAAGGGCGAAATATTCGGGGTGCTCGGCGAAATAGGAGTTTGCCGAGCAGAACTGTGTTGTGAGCGTGTGACAGAAGCCCGAAATATAGCGTATGCACCCGCCCATATTTTCAGGCGTGTTCGAGTATGTGCCGCCGTTTATTCCGTTTGCGACGGTGAAAACCGTGTTTCCGCCGTTTTTCCAGTCGGTTTCGGTGTATTCAAAATAAGGCGTGTATTCAAACGAATAGCCCGCGGGGATATCTATACTGTCGGCGGACGGAATCAGGAACTCCTCGTTTGTGTAGAATTTACAGCCGCAGAGTTTTTCGAGAAAGGCGAAGGCGCCGTAGATTGTTCCGCGCTTGCCGCCGCCCGTTATGAACAGATTGCCGTCGCGCTCCGTGAGAGTGTAAGCCCCCTCGCCGAGCGCGGGGTCGGCTGAAAGAATAATATTGACCGCGCCGTCCGTAACGCCGCCCGCAGGCACATCCGAGCCGAGAATATCCGAAAGATATTCGCAAAGCATATCACAGGCGTACCGCTCCTGAGCGGATGCACCTTCCGGCAAAACCACCGTAACCCCGGCGGATGCCTGCGCCGCGCAGGGAAAGGCGAAACAGCCGAGTGCGAATATGATTGTAAGAATCAATGAGAGCGCTTTTTTCATAGCCGTACCCTCCGAAAGTATTTTTCTTTTAAATCATATCACAGGCAAAAACCGATTGCAAGACAGGACATTTATAGACAGAATAAAAGAATAAGGGGGACTGCCGCCGGGCAGCCCCCTGAATTATTTATGTTTAAGTATCGATTATCTGATAAAAAACTTTAAAATGAATTTTACAAGACCTGAGATGTTGAGAGCGATTTTAGGCGCGGAGAACGCCGAATCGGGCAGGTTTGTTTCAATTGATTTGAATTTGAGGCCGAAGGTTGAGGTGTCAAACGACATACTCTCCTGTGTTTCCTCGTTGATAAAGTTGATTTTTACGCCCACGAGCTTGCCGTCTTTATAATAGAAGGAGGCAAGTCCGTCTTCACTCTGGCTGATTCTGTAAAGCGCGATATAGTAGTTTAAGTCGCTGATGTTGAGCTGCGCGGCGAGTTCGATAAGCTCGTCCACTGTTTTGCCCGTAACGTCAACGGGGTTTCCGCTCGCGGCGGCCGCGGCCGCAATCTTTTCGGCAATCTTATCTGGCGAAACGGTGAGCACCTCCGCCTGAACCTCGCCGTAATCCGCAAGGGTTACATTCTTTGTTTCTTTGAGCGCGAGAAGGTCGAGGGTTTCGGAGTCCAGCTTGTCAAGGATGGGGTTTATCTGCTCAGCAACAGCTCCGAAATCAAAGTTGAAGCTCTGACCGGTGAGATCGCTGACGATGTCGCCTATGTTGATTTTGAAGATGGAAATGTATCCCATGAGTTTTCCGTTGTCAAGAATCACTTTTATATCCTTGATGGGTCCGAGGTCCGCCGAGCCGAAGAGCTTGACATTGTTTTCACCCTCAAGCTTGATTTTGACATTCACGTTTGACACCGGTATGCCGGATGACGAAAAAGCGGAGTCGTCAAGCGCGGCGCCGAGCGTGCGTGTGGTGACAAAATCTTTAAGGAAGGTTATGCTCTTGCAGGAGCTGTCCGCCGCGAACGAGGGTGAGGCGAACGCGAGCAGCATAGTGAGCGCGAGTGCGATTGCGAGAATCTTTTTAAAGTGTTTCATCGGTTTTTCCCCTTTCTTAATTTGGTAATTATATTATAAATCCCGTAAAAGGGAATGTCAATTATTACGGGGCGTTTATCATATTTCAACAAGAAAAACGGGGAATAGTTATATTGTTTTATTATTGAATAATTATTGTTTTACTGCTAAAATTGAAATATAAATGCTACGGGAGCGGTGTTATGGGTAAAATTGTTGCCGTCGGCGGCGGTTTCGGCGGAGAACACGCCGATTTTCTTGTGCGCTGCATTCTCTCGCTGTGCGAAAAGGAAAAGCCGAATTTTCTGCTTATACCGACAGCGGGCTTTGATCAGTATTCAAACTCAATGATTTCGCGGTTTTTCAATTGGGGCTGCAATGTGGATGTGCTCTGCCTCTCGCACCCCTATATGACACGGGAAATCGCAGCGGAAAAGATAGAACGCGCGGACATTATCAATGTGCCGGGCGGCAACCTGCGTTTTCTTATGGAAACCTGGAAAAACACGGGCGCGGACGATATGCTGCGCAAGGCGTACGGCGACGGCAAGGTGCTGTTCGGCGACTCGTCGGGGGCTATGTGCTGGTTTAAGCAGGGCTTTGACGACTGCGCTCCCGAAGGCGAATTCATGACGGTCGAGTGCACGGGAATACTGCCGTATATGAACTGCCCGCACTACGAAAGTGAGTGGTGGCAGAATTTCAACAGCGTCGCCCCGACACTGCCCATTCCGTCAATCGCCCTCGAAAATGATGTCGCGATATGTTTTGAAAACGGGCGCTGCTCGCTTCTGCACTCGCCCGAAAGAATAGACGCGCGCGCGTGGTATTTCGACCCGGAGCAGGGCGGAAAACGCTTTGACCTCGACACACACCCCGAAATCCTCGAAAGGCTGGGGAGAGAATATGAGTAAAATTCTTGTCGCCGGAGCGGGTCACGGAGGGCTTGTTGCCGCCGCCCGGTTAGCCGGAGCGGGCTTTGATGTTACCGTAATAGAAAAAGGCAAAGAGGGAAAACTCGGCCACGACTGGGAGGACGGATTTTCGTTTGAACGCTTTTTCGAACTCACGGGCACGGGTTATGCCGATTACCCCGAGGGTTCCTGGCACGCGAACGGCAATATGATTTATTATCCGCCCAACAAAAAAGCCGAGGTTACGAGCGACTATTCCGAGAACAGTCTCAAGGTGATGTTCCGCAGTTATATACTGAACGCTCTGATTAACCGCGCAGTTAAAAGCGGAGTGAAGTTCCTTTATGAGACGGAGGTTCTTTCGTCTCTGACTCGTGGCAATAAGGTGACGGGCTTAAAGACGGATAAAGGCGATTTTGAAGCCGATCTTGTGATTGACGCCGCGGGCGTGTTCTCACCCGTGAGGCGCAGTCTGCCGGATTCCTTCGGCATTGAAAAGGAAACGCGCACGGGCGATGTGTTCTACGCCTACCGCGCCTATTTTGACAAAACGCGGGAAGTAAATCCCGATTTTCCCTATGAGATGTATGTTTATCACGACGGCGAAAAGGGGCTTTCGTGGTTTATCACCGATGAAAACTGCTGCGATATTTTAATCGGCAGGGTTTTTACGCTTGACGACGGGCATATAAACGAACTGCTTGACGAGTTCCGCCGCGAGCACCCGTGGATGGGCGAGAAAATTCTTCACGGCGGCACGGTCGCGCCTATTCCCGTGCGCAGAGCGCTTACACTTATGGTGGCGGACGGTTACGCGGCTGTGGGCGACAGCGCCTTTATGACAACGCCGATGAACGGTATGGGCATTGACCTGTGCTTTGACGCGGGTGAGATGCTCGCGGAAACTATAATCGAAAATCCTGATTTTTCGGCTTCGAATCTCTGGAAATACAACCGCCGCTATCATATTGAATGCGGGAGCGGCGACTCGAAAAACGCCCTTCTCAAAAACGCTCTTCTCTCCCTTCCGCCCGAGGCGGTGGACTTCCTTTTTGAGAGCGGAATAATCGGCAGAAACGAGCTTATGGGAGCGGGCACACGGGTGAGTTTCGCTTCGGTTGTTGAAAAATTCTTCAAGGGAATCAGAAAGCCGAAATGGTTTTTCACCCTTGTTTCGGGACTTCTGAAGGGCGAAAAAACGGCAAAACTCTACGCCGCCCCGCCCGAAGAGTACTCACTGCCCGAAATTGAAAAGTGGAGCAGAAAAATAAGCGAAAACGACATTCCCGTAAAGGAGTGAATATATGAGTAAAATACTTGTTGCCGGCGCGGGTCACGGCGGGCTTGTCGCCGCGGCGCGTCTCGCGGGCGCGGGCTTTGATGTGACCGTAATCGAAAAGGGAAAAGAGGGCAAGCAGGGTCACGACTGGGAGGACAGATTCACATTCAAAATCCTGTGTGACGCTCTCGGCATTCCCGAAAGCGGACTCGGCGCCGATATATGGCGTTACAGGGGCGACTGCGCCTTCGTGAGCCCCGCCAAGCGCAAAAAGGTGATTATCAATTATACGGATGAAAACCGCCAGCGCATCATGTGGCGGAAACCGCTGATAAAAATGCTTATTGAAAACGCCGTGAAAAGCGGAGTTAAGTTCATCTATGAAACGGAAGTTCTCTCACCTCTGACTCAGGGCAGCAGGGTTACGGGCCTCAGAACGGATAAGGGCGATTATGACGCCGATCTCGTAATCGACGCGGCGGGTGTGTTCTCACCCGTCAGGAGCAACCTGCCCGCTTCCTTCGGTATTGAAAAGGAACCGAAGGAGGGCGATGTGTTCTACGCTTACAGGGCATATTTCGACAAGGCGGAGGATGTAAATCCCGAGGTGCCGTTTGAGGTCTATATGTATCACGAGGGCGAAAAGGGGCTTTCGTGGTTCAACACAATCGGAGACTGCTGCGATGTGCTCATAGGCAGAGTTTTTCCGCTGACGGATGAAAAGATAAACGAGCAGCTCGCGATATTCGGAAAAGACCATCCCTGGCTCGGAGATAAAATACTGCACGGCGGATGCAGGGCGGTAATTCCCGTTCGCAGACCGCTCACCCTTATGGTGGCGGACGGTTATGCGGCAGTGGGCGACAGCGCCTTTATGACAACGCCGATGAACGGTATGGGCATTGACCTGTCGATTCTCGCGGGCGGAATGCTCGCCGATACGCTGATTGAAAAGGCGGATTTTTCGGCGGAGAATCTCTGGAACTACAACAGAAATTTCCACGCCCTTTACGGCGGCGACACCGCCAAAAACGAGGGGCTCAAAAACGCGATTCTCTCACTTCCGTCTGAGGGCGTTGATTTCCTTTTCGAAAACGAGGTTATTCAGTCCTCGGATCTCGCGGGAGCGGGCAAGAATATGAATTTCGGGGTGCTTCTCGGCAAACTCAAAAGGGGAATGCGCTCGCCCGGCTTCTTCTTCGCCCTTATAAAAGGGCTTGTCGCGGGGAGCGGAGCGTGCAAACTCTACAAGTCGGCGCCCGAAAACTACTCGCCCGCGCAGATAAGGGCGTGGAGCGATAAAATAGCGAAGAAAGATATTGCGGTGAAAAGTGAATGAATATGCAGGAAAAAGAGATTTGCATAACAAGCGTAAAAAACACGGTAAGTGAAATCGCGGGCATCGGGCAGAACCCCGACAACGCCCCTGCCAATGAGCGGGTGCTCGAAAAGGCGCGTGAAAAACTGCCCGGCGGTAAGGCGGACAAGGTGATTATCTACAATCCCGACGCCGTTGCCTGGTGGATTTACGAAAAATACAAAAGCGATTTTGCCCGCGCCCGTGAAATGAGCGATATAACAATGAGACTGCGCTCGGTAATGCCGAGCGTCACGCCCGTGTGCTTCGGCTCGATGTACAGCGGAGTAATGCCCGAGGTTCACGGAATTATGAAATACACAAAACCCGTGCTCAAGGTCGAAACGCTGTTTGATGTGTATCCGCGCTCGGGCAAAAAGGCGGCGATTGTATCAACCGCGGGCGACAGCATCTCGAAAATCTTTCTCGAGCGCGACATAGATTATTTCATCTACCCGACCGTGGGCAGAGTAAACCGCAAGGCGCTCTCGCTCATAAAGGACGGGCAATACGACCTTGTTGTAATCTACAACGGCAACTACGACAGCCGTATGCACGCCGTTGGCCCCGAGGGTCGGCTCGCGCTCAAAGCCCTGCGCAAAAACCTCGATTTTTACTGCAAAATGATTGAGGCGATAAGAACAAATCTTAAGGATTACAGTGTGTTTTACGGCTTCTGCCCGGACCACGGTTGCCACTTAATTGACGGCGGCAGGGGCTCGCACGGGCTCGACATGGAAGAGGATATGAATGTGGTTCACCTCTACGGCATAAAGCCGAAGGGCTGAAAGGTTGAATTGACAAATCCGCAATGCTTTGATATAATCAGTATACTTTTACAGAAAAACTCTTTGGAGATGGAACAAAAAATGAAAAAAAGACTGTTATGTTTGTTGCTCTCTGTTATAATGGCGCTCGGTTCGGTCAGCGTTGTGGCGTTTGCGGATGAAACGCCCGGCGTGACGGTAACCGGCGGAGAGGGAACGGGCGAAGGAACAACCGACCCGGTTAATCCCGACGACCCCGAAAACCCGGTGACTCCCACCGACCCCGAAAACCCGACAAATCCCACGGATCCCGAAAACCCGACAAATCCCGATGACCCCGCCGAACCCGAGGAGCCTGTGGTTCTGCCCACCGACCCCGTGGCGATTGTTTACCTCTGCTCAACCTGGACGGGAATTCTCCCGCACATCTTTGTATATTTTGAAAATATAACAGAGCACGATATTCAGGTCGGCGCCTACACCTGTCCCAAGGGCGAGGGCGTGTCGCTCGGCTCGTTCGGTATGACCGTGAGCGACGGCGCGGGAGTTTATTACAATGTTGAGTGCTACCGCAACCGCGACAAGGAAAAAATCGGCGGCTTCCTCCACATTCAGCACACTGTTACGGCAAAACAGCTTGAGGAAGTTTCGGAATATATCAAAAGCGTATATTTCTGGGATCCGCTGATTATAAACTGCTGCTTCTTCGCCATTCAGTGCTGGAACAAGAGCGGAGGGGAAAAGATGTTCCCCATGACCGTGCTTCCCAACATCGCGAGGGCGAATCTCCGCTCACGCGGCGCGACAAGCGAAAACATCAATATGTTTGTGCCCACACCGCAGCAGGTTTACAAGCAGAACCGTATACCCGGAACCAGAAATCCTAAGCTCGATGTGGTAACAAAGGGCTCGCTCAGTTAAGCAAAAACAGTTAAAAAAAGAAAGCCACCCCTAAGGGTGGCTGTTTTTTATGCTCTGATTTGTGATTCTTTGAGGTCTACCGATTTGTCGCTCGCGACTTTGAGGTATGCTCCCGGGCCTTTGCCGATCTGGCGCATAACCTGGTCTCTCTCGGTCTTGTAGAGCTGTATTTTGCCTGTGTGGCGGTGGAACAGCATTTCAAGGCGGAGGATTGACGGGAATACGGTAATGGGAACAAGATATGAGCCGCCGCCCGTGTTCCAGCATTTGGCTGCGAACCAGCCGCAGTTGAATATGAAGGCGTCCCACTGGTTGTGGTCGCGCACAAACTCGGAAACAGCCGCAAGCTCCTCCTTGGAGATTACCCTTTCCATTGTAACGACCATCGGGAATGTGCCGGTCTGACCTATGCGGTAGGTCTCCATATTGTAATAGACTCCCGCGCCGTCGCCGTCCGCTGTTGAAAAGCCGAGTGAGCCGATTGAAACGCCCTGACCCTTCGGGCAGGTGTATATTCCCACTTCTATATCGTGATCGGTGAGGTTTTCAAAATAGATGAAAATATGGGGAGAAGCCACATTCCAGTAGGAGACAAGATACATATGCGCGTAATGAGCCGTGTCCTCTGGCTTTTCGGGCTCGGTCGGTTCCTCGGGATTTGTGGGGTCCTCGGGATTCGTCGGGTCTTCCGGATTGGTCGGATCCTCGGGATTTGAGGGAACGGTTGTTGTTTCGCCGCCCGCGCCGCCGTAATCAATTACACTGGCGGTTCCGTCGCTCTCGGGAGCGCCCGCTTTGGCGCAGATGCAAAAACTCAGGAACGCTGTAAGTACCGCAAGAAAAACAGCGAGTTTTTTTCTCATAATATCACCCTATCGTTTGTAGTTTTAAGCCGCCTGATCCCTGTCATCGCCGGGAAGAACCGGAGCGTCGGGGAGAATCGCGGGTAAACCGCCGCCCTGAGATGCGGGCTGCGCGTTGTTGAGCGAAACCTCATAGACATAGTTGTCAAGCCATTCGCCCGTGTAGAAGTTCCTGCCTTCGACAATCGCCTTGTCGCCGTAAACGGTAAGCCGCATTCCCGTGCCCTTGGAGGTAAGTCCGAGATGGTTTCCGCTGCCCAGGGAGGGAACGTTTATGCAGGTTATGCCGTTGTGCTGTTCAACGCAACACGCCTTGAAGAACCTGCGTATAAATTTGCCGCTGAGACCCGCGTGAAGATGGCCGCTGATATAGAAAACATTTTTATACTGCTCAAGTATGGCGGTGAGTTTTTTGGTTGTTGAGGAGTTGAGCGCGCCGCCCGGAATAATCGGCCAGGAGATTCTCTCGCCGTGGGTGTTCCTCAACGGCCAGTGGCAGATGACGAATACCGGTCTTCCGCCCTCGGTGCCTTCCTTGAGTTCCGAGTTGACAAAGGCGAGCTGCTCGTCGCTTATGTCGGCGCTGTTGGGCTTGTTGCCCTCGCTGCCCATAATGATAAATTTATAGCCGTTTATCTCGGTGCTGTAATAGTCTTTCTGCGTGTCTATGCCGAGATAATCGTTTCTGTGTCTGATGGCGTAGGGCCTCATCATTCCCGAATCGGACCAGCGGCCGTAGTCGTGGTTGCCGTTCGCCGTTATGAGATTATCGCCCGAGTAATTTCCGAGAATGGAATAAACCTCATCAAATTCGCTGTCGTACCCGCGGTGTGTCAGGTCGCCCGAAACGATGACACCGTCAATCGAATCCTTTTCGGCGTCTATGGTTCTGATGCTTGTGCTCACGATTCCCGCCGCGTCGCCCGAGCCGATGTGAGTGTCGGAAATAAGGTCGAGCGTCAGGAGTTTTTCGCCATCGGGTTCGGTGTATTCGGCGGTATCCGAGGTGCGGAATTCATCCGCGACAAAAACATTGCGTATGGATCTTTTCTGCTCCTTTACGGGGTGCAGTTCCTCCGAAAACGCGGTTATTCCCGCCGCAAGTGTGATAATAAGCGCAAGGAAAACGGCAATTACTCTTTTCATCTGTTTTTCCTTTCAATTAATATATTGCTATTATAATACTAATTACCGATTATTCAAGTAGATTATTAATTATTTGTTAACACGATTTCAATATTTATGCAGTTTAAACAATTTGAATATTGCTTAATAAAGCATATTATCCAAACGGATTTTTCCCGATAATAAAAATAACGCCAAAGGGCGTTTTACGGTGTACAAACATAAACGCAGGTGGTATAATCGAAGGCGTAAAACGGAGAACGGAGGAGCGGATTATGAGTATGAATAAGATATTTGATTTTCGCGTGACGAACGCGCCTTATTTCGCGAAGGGCGACGGAAAAACAGACGACAGGCAGGCGATTCAGCAGGCACTCGACGACGCTTTCAAAAACGGAGGCGGCAGGGTTATACTCACCGCCGGAAAAACCTTCCTGACCGCGGGATTGGTGATAAAAAGCGGGGTCGAACTCTTCTTTGAGGACAGGGCGACACTGCTCCAGAGCGGCGACCCTTCGCACTATGTAAAACCCGCGGGTGAAGGATATGAGCCCTATACGCCGATGTTCGGCCACAACTTTTCGCCCGAAATAAAATGGAGCCACTGCTGGTATAAAAACTATCCGCTTATTTTCGCGCCCGAGGGCAGCCGCGGCTTTGCCGTGAGGGGCAGCGGAACTGTCCGCATGATGGAGGTCACCGACCCCGAAAAGATAATAAAAATCTGCCCCGTCGGCTTTTATAAATGCTCGGATTTTGAAATCTGCGACATTCATATCACGAACTACCACAGTTACGCGATTATGCCCTTCACCTGCGAAAACGGACTTTTCCGCAACATTAAAATCACGGACTGGAGTTACGGCAACGGCGACGGAATTTGTATGATGAACTGCCGGAATATGCGCGTGACGGGCTGCGATATGTACACGGGCGACGACTCGGTCTATATTTTTTCCTCATACCGCGATCCGCGCAGGAGCGTGTGGTGGAATTCCGACAACCCGCAGCCGAGCGAGAACATTGAAATCGACAACAATCATCTGCGCTCGAACCACTGCAAGGCATTCGGTATGATTCTTTGGGGAATCGACTGTCCCGACCTTGAAAAGGTTGAGGTGCGCAACATTTATGTGCACGACAATTATTTTGAAACGATGGGCAACTGGCTGTGGAACCCGTATTCCGACAGGGGCGGATATCCGCCCGTGACGGGAGTGCGCTTTGAAAACAACAGAATTGACGGCATTGAGTCAAACTTTTTTGAGACGCAGGTAAGCGATATGACGGGTTTCCGCTCAATGGCTCATCTGCAAAACGGCGGATTTGAACAGGGCAGATGCTTCTGGGCGATGAGAAAAAACGGCGATGAGAACTCAGCCGGTGTAAACCGAAACGGGGAGGAACCGTACGGTTTTATCGACCTGCTCGAAAAGGGAGACGCCGCTCTTTATCAGGGCATTTATCTCAAAGCGGGTCAGCCGAAGCTTTTCAAAGCGGATGTGCGCTCCTCGGGAGACGCCTGCCGCCTTTTCGTGCGCTCCTCGGACACGGGTGAATTAATCGCTTCACTCGATTTTTCAAATACCTCGTGGGAGGAAAAACTCCTGCCGTTTACCGTGCCCGAAGACGGGAACTACCGCATTGGAATTGAACGCGGCGACGCCTCAAAGGGCTTTGCGCACATAAAAGCCGCCGTGCTCGGCACTCAGGACGAGGCGGACGGCAGCGTAAGCGTTGAATTTGACAGGGGCAAGATGATTTTCAAATATTGAAACGGCAAGTGTTTGCCCTTACGGGCAGGCGGTGTTTATTTACTTTTTACCCGAAATGTGGTATAATATATAAAATTTTCAGGCAGAAACAAAACGAGGTGAAATTATGCTGAGAATTGAAAATCTCACAAAAACCTACGGTGAAAAAAAGGCGGTTGACGACCTGACGCTTCACATTATGCCGGGTGAAATCTACGGCTTTATCGGCCATAACGGAGCGGGCAAGACCACCACTTTAAAATGCTGCACGGGAATACTGAAATTCGACAGCGGCGAAATATATATCGACGGCAAATCGATAAAGGACGACCCGCTCGCCTGCAAAAAGGAAATCGCCTATATCCCCGACAATCCCGATTTATATGACTATATGAGCGGCATAAAGTATCTCAATTTTGTGTGCGACATTTTCGGCGTGCCCTCTGCCGAACGCAAAGAAAAAATCAACAGATACGCCGAGGCGTTCGAAATAAAAAAGGATCTGGGCGAGGCGATTCAGTCCTACTCGCACGGCATGAAACAGAAACTCGCCGTTATTTCGGCTCTCGTTCACTCGCCGAAGCTCATAATCCTCGACGAGCCCTTTGTGGGGCTGGATCCGAAATCGGCGTTCACATTAAAACAGATTATGCGTGAAATCTGCGAGGGCGGCGGCGCGATTTTCTTCTCAACCCATGTGCTCGATGTTGCCGAAAAACTCTGCGACAAAATCGCTATTATCAAAGAGGGGCGGCTTATCCGCTCCGGCACGATGGAGGAGGTCAAGGGCGATTCCTCGCTTGAATCGGTGTTCCTAGAACTGGAGGGCTGATTATGTTTAAACTCCTTCTTAAAAAACAGCTGACCGAACTGTTCCGCAACTATTTCATTGACCGCAAAACAGGAAAACTGCGCAGCAAAAAGCAGATTGCCGTGTTTATAGCCGTCTTCTTTTTCGCTCTCGCGATGTTTTCCGCTTCGATTTATCCTATTGTTCAGATAATGGCGGCACAGCTCGTTCCTACGGGTGACGGCTGGCTTTATTTCGCGTTTTTCGGCGCTCTCTCGGTAGGGCTCGGAGTGTTCGGCTCGGTGTTCAACACCTACAACACGCTTTACACCTCGAAGGACAACGACTTTCTGCTCTCAATGCCGGTGAAGCCCTCGGTTATTCTCGATTCCCGTATGGCGAGCGCGTACATAATGAGTCTGCTTTTCGAGGCGATTATCTATGTGCCCATGACGGTTCAGTATATCGCCGTTTCGGGCTTCAGCGCCGCGGCTGTCATATTTACCGTTCTTTCAATGTTCATTATGGCGTTCCTTGTGCTGGCGCTGACCTGCCTTTTCGGCTGGTTCATAGCGCTCATTTCAAGCAGGGTGCGCAACAAGAGCGCCATTACAGTCGCCTTCTATGTGATACTGCTCGGCGGCTATTACTATGTGATGGTGCGCCTCAATTCGGTCATTACCAATGTGGTGGCGAACACGGAAAAATTCGGTTCGCTGTTTTCAAAGTATCTCTATCCCCTCGGCGCGTTCGGAAGGGGCTGCACGGGAGACATACTGGATTTCCTGATTTTCTCCGTCATAGCCCTCGGCGCGTTCTTCATTGCCCGCACGGTGATGTCACGCACATTTATATCCCTCGCCACGGCAAACAAGGGGCTTAAAAAGAGGGGCTACAAACAGGACGACATAAAATCAAAAAGCGTCTCCTCCGCCCTGCTTTACAAGGAGAGCCGCAAATTCTTCGGCACTCCGCTCTATCTGATGAACGCGGGCACGGGAGCCCTTTTCGCGGTGGCTGCCTCTGTGGCGGCGATTATAAAGGCGGACGCCATGCGCACGCTTATTGACGGTCAGTTAGGCGCTTATAAAAATGTTCTGCCCGCCGCCGCTGCCTGCGCGGTCTGCATTTTTTTCGCCATGAATTCGAGCACGGCGAGCGCCGTATCGCTCGAGGGCAAAAGCTTATGGATTCTGCAGTCCATGCCCGTCAGGGCGGGCGACGCCCTTATGGCGAAAATAAGACTTGAATTCATATTCAATGTAATTCCCGCGGTTATCGCGGTGTGCAGTCTTGCCTATGTCATAAAGGCGGGAGCCGTCTGCGCCCTGCTTATGACTGCTCTTGTCGCGGCGTTTATTCTTCTGAGCGCGGCGAAAGGGCTTAAACTGAATCTGAAAAAGCCGAATCTCACCTGGACAAACGAGGTTGTGCCGATAAAGCAGGATATGCCCGTTCTGTTTTCAATGCTTTTCAGTTTCGCGGTTATTCTCGTCTGCCTCGGTGTTACATTCGCGCTCAGCGCCCTGCCGCCGGCGGTTCCGCTTGTAATAATCACGGCGGGTATCGCCGCCTGCGCCTTCATCACCCTCAGATGGATAAAAACCAAAGGCGCCCGGATATTTGAAGAACTTTAAAAAAGAAGGGGCGGTCCTTAAGACCGCCCTTTAATTTTTTTAATATGTCATAATAAACGCTTTCTGCGAGTTGCCGGTGTTTATTTCGATGCCTGTTTCCATAAGTTCCCTGCCGCTCAGTGTGAAAGAAACATCGGGATTGTCGTAATCTTTGAGCGTGTAGGTTCTGCCCTCATCGAGACCGTTGAGTTTAAGTATGTAAGATTCGGAGGAAACGTTTTCGCGCCTGTATATAAGAGCGGCGCCGCCGTTTTCATCGCCGAACTGCACGGCGTGGTATTTATCCGTGCTCATCGCGCCGTAATCGAGCGGGAAATAGTTTTTAAGGAAACACTCCCTTATGTCCTCGTACCCGACTCTTGACTCGCAGGCGCACAGCACGCTTCTGTCGGCATACTCGCCCGGAATTGAAAAGCCCGTGCCCGTTACGGGGAACCAGAATGAAAGCCCGTAGGTGCAGACCTGCGACGCCTCGCAGCAGTCGGGTTTGTTTACGCCCTGTGAGTCGGCGCAGTTATAATCCGTGCGCCAGAGGGGTACGCT
Source organism: Clostridiaceae bacterium (assembly GCA_016285645.1). Lineage (GTDB taxonomy): Bacteria > Bacillota > Clostridia > Oscillospirales > Acutalibacteraceae > CAG-177. Next base: position 70,939 of record JAEERC010000051.1, read on the forward strand.
TCTGCGGCTCATTTCAAGGTCGAGGTGTTTGCCGCCCGAGGCGCAGTTGTCAATAATCAGTCCGGGATTATCCTCGGCGAGAGCGTCAAGGAAGCGGTAGCAGTTTTCAACATAGTGGTTTTCGGTTATGCCCGTTCTGCCCCCGTAAAGAGTTTTATCCGCGCTTTGCCACTGGGAGAGCGGCTGGAAGTTGTAATCCTGCCTGTAAAGCCCGATTCCGTTTTCCTTGAGAGAATCGGAAACAACACGGGTTATGTAGTCGCAGGCGTCGTCATTCGCGAAGTTGATAGTGTTTACCTCATCGCTCTGCTCAATAAGCCAGCCCTCGCGCTGTTTGCAGTATTCATATACCTCTGTGCCCTTGCAGCAGCGGTGCGGCTCATACCAGAGAAGAAGCCCCATCCCTCTCGCCTTCGCCGCGTCGGATACGGGCTTGAGTCCGTCCGGGAAACGCTTCGGGTCCGGTTTCCAGGTGCCCACTCCCGCGTACCAGCCGTCGTCCTTTTCATACCAGCCCGCGTCCATCCACAGATAATCCGTTGCCTCGCACAGACTGTCGGTCATATCGTTTATTGAGGAAATAAGCTCGTCCGCCGTGCGGGTGTCAAACTCGTTGCAGAAACCCGTGCAGTTGAGAATGCCCGTGTTTTCGGGATATACGCAGTCGTTTTCCCATTTTCTGAAGGTGTTAAAGCCTTTTAAAGGATTGCCCTCGTAGAAGGTCATTGACACAAGCGGGGAGCGCACTTTTTCGCCCGCGGTGAGGTACGCGTCAAAGAATTCCTGCTTTTGCTTCAGGCGAACGCCGCCCGGTATCTGTTTAATCGAGGTGTACCACTGACCCGTCCAGCCGTTCGCCGTAACAACGCCGAAATTTCTGCCCGAAAGATTCAGATAGGGCAGGGCGGATTCGCTTCTGCCGCCGTTGCCGTTAAAGACCATTGCGGTAGGGCACACGGGGGATTTGATAAGCTCGAAATCATCTGCGGCGGGCTCGGAGCCCTTGCTGAAATAGACATCCGCCGTTCCCGTTTTTATGTCGCAGTCCGCCGCGTAAAAATTCTTTATTACGGGCGAGTCGGAATTGCCGTTATTCGTAATATATACCGTCCATTCGCAGGTGGCGTTCTCTTCATAAATTGTCGCTTCCACCTCGGCGCGAAGGTCGCTCTTTTTGTGAGCGAGTGTTATAACCGCGGTTTTGCCTCCGCGGTATTTTTCGCCTTTCGCTCCCTCTTCACCGATTTCGATATTCCAGTCGCTTAAGTTTTTGCGAAGCGGTTTTCCGCCGACGGTGAAATCGTAAGCGGGCGATACGGCGGTGAGGATGTTGTTTTCATACCAGTCGCGGCAGAGTTTCCTTTCGTTTTCGGAAACGGCGAGTTCACCGGCGGTGATTTTTTCAAACTCAATGTCGGTCTGACCCGTCAGGTCAAACGCCGCGCGGTCAACCCAGCGCTTGAAATTGGAATCATAGACCGAAAAAGACGAAACTATGAAGAGCAGCGACTGCAGTATGCAGAACATTGATTTAAGTCTGAGCATACTCTTACTCTCCTGTGCTTTCAAAAACCATTGTCGCCTGAATCCTGTCGCCTCCGTGCGGGCCCGTGCTTCCGCCCGCGGCGGTTGTGATGGTGTGCAGACGGTAGCCCTTTTTGCACTGCTTGTTGATTACTCTCTCAAGTTCGCTCAGGTTTCCCGAGCCCGTGCCTATTGCTTTTTCTTTAAGAGTCACCTGCAGAACAACGTAATCCAATGCCATAATGATACCTCCCGTTTTTTTATGATTTTATTATATATTTGAAACACGGAGAATTCAATATCAAAATGAAAGATGAAAAACACGGGTCTACCCTTAGGCAGACCCGTGAACCGTTTATATTATTTAAGAGATTGCCGATTTGAGCAGGGCGAAGAGCTTTGCTATCGCGAGCAGAGGAATTTCGGAATAGCCGTTTGTACCGAAATTGTCGTAGAGGTAAAGACTGACTCTGCGAAGCGTTGAGGGGTCCTTTTCGCTCTGCGCCTTCATCGCCCCCGCGTCAACAAGGGCGTCGGTGAGCGCCTTTTCGCAGTCGGCTATATCTTCCTTTGTGGTGAGGTTGTCGGAGAGCACAGTTTTTGACTGCTCAACCGCCGCATCGAGGGCGCGCGCCTTGTCGGCGCTCAGCTTGCTTCTGTCAACGCCCTGAGCCGTTTCGAGCAGGGAGTTGAGCGTGCTGACATTTCTGCCCGAGAGGAACTGCGGGAATTCGGGTGAGGAGTAAACATCTGTTATTTCATCGTCCGCTATAAGGCGCATGGCGAGGCGGAGAATTACATCGTTGTGCTGGGTCAGGTCGTGCCTCTGACCGTCGAAATAGAAGGTTGTGTCGGGCAGAAGACCCGCGGATGCGTCAACGACATTGTCGGGCGAGATGTGGTTGTGGCCGGGGTTTGTGCAATGGGTGTTTTTCTGCTGATATCCGTCCGGAAGCGTTTCGCCGACATTTGCCGTGTAAGCGCCCATCGAGGTTGAATCAACCTGAATTATGAAGTCGCCGTTCATTGTGTTCCAGCGTTCGGAAACATTGATTACGGGTATGTTGTACTCCACAACATCAAACACCTGCACGCCGTTGTCAACCAGCTTCTGAATATTGTCGCGGGCGTGGAGCTGAGCCTGATAATATCTGTCGGTCTGCGCTTTTATATCCGCCATTTCGGGGGAGGAGAGATATTTCTCCGCGGCGGTCGGGTAATCGCCCGAGGGGCAGAGCGCCCACATACTTGTACTTCTTATCATGGTGTTTTCAACAAGGTGTTTTACGCCCTTTTCAAGCGTTGCCATAAGCACCTCGTCGGGAAGAATTCTCGCCGCCACTTCGATAAGGCGCGCGGTGTATTCGTTGAGCAGCGTCATCTCCTCAAGGAAGCCGTTGTAGAGATAATCCTTGTTGAGGAAGTTCACTCTGCCGTTGAAAACATCGCCGATGATTATGGAGCCGTCAAGCGCGGGCACAACGAACATCACCTTGTGAAGTTCCTTATATGTGTCGGGGTAGTACTCGAGCATGGCGCTCACAATTGAAGCGCCCTGGCTGAGGGGAACGAGGTTTACCTTGTCGTGACCCGTCTGTTCCTTTACCATATCTATAAAATCGTGGAGCTCGGCGGCGAGGTCGATGTGGTTGCCGAATGAGTTGTAGGTGAAATAATAGATGTGGTCCTTCGGCAGTTCTGTTGTGTATTTTTCAAACGGGATGTGCATATTGATAAGGGCAATTTCGCTCTCATCGCACTCGGCGTAGGAGTGGAGGAATTTCTGCGTGACGACATTGCCCGTGTTGTGGGCGGTCAGGTCGCTCGTGTTTATTCCGAAGGAGTCGTCAATCGCCTTGGCGAAGGCATCCGACAGCCCTATGTCGCGCTGCGTGAGGATTGAAAGCAGGGCGGGGAAGAGCACCGTGCCAACTATTTTGCCTATCTGAAGATAGGCGGGGAAGGCGGTTACGCGGTTGCCGTCGCCGTCGGTTATCGGCTCGCCGTTTTCGTCCGTTACCCACACGGGGGACTGACCGAGACCGGGAACGATGATTGTCGGGTAATACTCGCAGTCATCGCCGCAGGACGAGCGCTTCGCCCCGGCGGTAAAGCCCGTTGCCGCAAGCCCGAAAACAAGACTCAGGCACAGAAGAACGCTGACTGCTGTTCTGAAATATTTCTTCATGGTTATTCCTCCTGTTTTGCCGGGATTAGCCCCGAAAGTCAATAACAAAACAAGTATAGCATATTATTTTTATGAATTCAATTTATAGTTTTGCGATTTTTGCAAAAAAAGCCCCTCCGGCGGAGGGGCTCAAAAGCGTTATTTCTTTTTTCTGCGTTTTATCAGAACTATGATTACCGTCGCGGTGACCGCAATAACCGCAGCCGCTGCGATGTAAACGATTACCGCCGTGGGTGAAACGAGTATTTCGCCCACGGATTTAAACGGGCTTGCCACGTCGAGAACGCCGTATAAAATCAAAAGCGGAATATTGATTATCATTTGCGCTCAGCACCTTTGTTTTTCCTGATAAGCAGGATTATAACCGCGGCGGTCAGGGCGATTGCCACAGCGGCGACGGCGCAGATCACTATAATGGTAACAACTGAAATGTGCGGATTTGCGATTTCGGTTTCCTCACCGTCGATTTCTCCGGTTTCCTCCGTGATATCCTCAACGGCGGGAAGCTCGGACGCGGGAAGAATATAGCCGGGGATTTGTTCGAGCTCGTCCTGGTTTATCCAGCCCTCTTTGTCCGTGCCGACAACTCTGCAGTAATACCACACTGCCTCTTCGGAATAAAAATCGGCGAGCTTAGCGAGTACGTCGGTTTTTGAAACGGTGCACACCGTCTCGGGGTCTGAGGGGGCTTTGACAAGTTCGGCCGAATCGGAAACAACGCTGCTGAATGTTGTGTCTTCGTTGTATTTGTCAGACCAGGTGCAGATGTCGTAATCGCTGTTGTTCAGCCAGACCTCTTTATTATTATATTCGGTAAGAATCCAGTCGGAAGAACCGTAATCGTTTTCGTAGTATACATAACCCTTGTACGGCAGTTTTGTATAGGCGGGTATAACAGCGTCCGTTATTGACGATTCGTCGTGGGAGGAGTAAACCGCGCAGTCCTTCTGCGTAAGCAGCATCTCGTCCACATACACAATGAATTCGGGTTTGTCGCCGTGATTGGTCCAAAACTCCACATAGCCCTCAACGCCTTTATAGTTTACCAGCGCATAGCTGTTGACAGTGTCATAATAGCATTTAAAATTAAGTTCCGTGCCGACGGGTATCGCGTCGGAAATCTCTTTATACCCCGTGTGTTCTCCCGTTTCCTCATCGCTCGGTTCGGACGACAGGTCAAGAAGGTGAATATCGTTACCGATTACCTTGAGTTTTCCCGTCAGCGGGTTGCTTTCGTCAAGCACCCTGAGAAGGGTCATATCTAAGAAGGGGTGGTAGTGAATCCAGCCTTTTCCGCCGCTGTATTCGGCGTAATAGAAGGCTTCGGAATAGTTCCCCTCTTCGTTGTAATCCCTGTAGGTGAGTCTGATTTTTGTGCCGTCGGGGATTGTGCCGGTTTCCTCAAACAGCATAGAGGGACCCTTGTAGGTTTTTATGCCGCCCTTGTTTGTGACAATATAGGTTGACGGCACGGTGATTTTCTGAGCGTTTTCAAGCGGAAAGCTTTTTTCGGTGCTCGATATGTCGGAGAGAAGAACATATCCCCACTCATTGTTATAATTCAGTTCGCCGAAGCTTTTGCCCGCAAGACCTTCCTCATCCTTAAACAAATCCGAATAATCAAAATCCGCTGAAATCAGAAGCTCTGTGCCGTAGGGTATCACCATGGTTTCCAGGGTGTCTTCACCTGAGGAAAAACTGCGGTAATAAAAAGTCGCTCCGTTCGGGTTTGTAACGATGCAGTTTATCTGCCGCATCATCGGCGGGCCGGCATCCGCGAACGCCGCCAGAGGAATACACAGGCATAAAACCGCCGCGAGCACAACTGAAATGAATCTTTTCATAACTGAATGTCCTTTCGTAAATCTGAACTGCCCGGATGATTACTTCTTCTTTTTCCTGATAAGTATAATTACAACTGCGGCGGTCAGGGCGATTACCACCGCTGAGACAGCGCAGATTGCGATGATTGAACGGGTGGAGACATCCGCTTTTTCAGCCGCCTCTTTCAAAGCGTCCCCGTCCTTGTCGCGCAAGGCGAGGGGGGCGTCTTCGCCTGTTTCCTCTTCGGTCTCTTCTTCTTCCTCAATTACGGGGGGAACATAACCCTCGATTTCCTCAAGCATACTTTCCTTTATCCAGCCCGCTTTGCTGCCGTCGATTGATTCGCAGTAGACATACTCGTCGCCCTCGAATCCCCAGGTGTACTGCACGAGCACATCATCGGGAGTCAGGGTGCAGACAACGGTCGGATTATCGGGGTTTTCAATCATATCCGCCGAGGAGGATTTGATTTTATAATAAAAAGAATTTTCGCCGGATTTCCAGAATCTTGTTATATCGTTGTCTCTGTTGTCGCAGAGCCAGGCGTCTTTGCCGTTGTAATCAACGAGATACCAGTTTTCATAATCGTCATCGGGTGTGGAGTAGCCGTATGCCTTTACTGAAAGTTTGGTGTAGGAGGGAACGGTCTCGCCCGTGCCGCTTGAAAAGTTGCCGGGTTCGGAATATACGGTGCAGTCGGACTTCGTGATAAGTTCATCGGCGCCGTCCTTGAGATATACAACCGTTCTGAGATCCCCGGGCCATCTTTCGTTGAATTCAAGGTAGCCGGTCACGCCTTTGTAGGTTACAAGGGCATAGCATTCAATAAGGTCGTAGTACTTGTCAAAGGTGAGTTCCGTGCCCGCGGGGATAACCTCGCCGACTTCCTTGTATCCGACCCAGTCACCGTTTTCATCGGTTGTGTCTGAGTTTATGTCAATAAGGCGGATACCGCTGCCTGTAACTTTTATTTTACCGGAATATTCGCTCTTTTTGTCAACGAGTTTGATGAGAGAATATTCGCCGGGCTGGGGATAGTAATATATCCAGCCGCCCGTGCCCTTGTATTCGGTGTAATAAAGGCAGTTGGCGTAGTTTGTCTCTTCGCCGGTGCCGCTGCCGCCGTCATAATAAGTGAGCGTGATTTTCGCGCCGTCGGGGATTGTGCCCGCCTCTCCGAACAGCTTGGAGGGGCCTTTATACATGGTTATACCGTCTTTTTTGGTTACGATATAGTTTGAGGGGTTTACAACCTTCTTGGCTTCGCTCATCGAATAATCGCCTTCGGTTTTAGCCACATCGGAGAGCAGGATATAGCCGTCTTCGTCATCGTATTTAACACGGCCAATGCTCTTGCCCGTAAAATCGCCGATTTCATCGGAGTAATAGGAATCGTCGTAAATCGCCTCGACCGACAGTTCGGTGCCGTAGGGAATAACGCTTCTGATGTATTCGGATTTTTCGAGCGCCTCGTCATAATGATAGTAATAGAATACCGCGCCGTTCGGGTTGGTTACGGTGCATTTTATATGGCGCACCATGGGGCCTTCCATGTCGGCGAAAGCCGCGAAGGGTACGGCGAGGCAGATTACTGCCGCGAGCAGAACAGCGATGAGTTTTTTCATAACTTCATTTCCTTTCCTTATATATGATAACGGTTATCTGCCGTTTTCATTACTGCTGTCGGAGTTCTTTTTCTTTCTTATAAGCGCGATTGTGACGCCCGCGGTGAGGGCGACCGCGGCCGCGGCGGCAACGCACGCCGCCGTCATTTTGTTTGATGATTTTATTGAATCTTTAACTTCGGTTTTTTCGCCTGCTGATTCTGTTGAAGTCTGAACCGCGGGGGATGTCTCCTCAAAAAAGGAGGTCGGTTCCGTAAGGGTTGTGTCCGTCGCGGTCACATCGGAGGTTGTTTCGGTTACGGTTTTTGTTTCGATGGGTTTCGCGGTTGTCGAGGGCTTCGCGGTGGTTGTTTCTTTGGTGTTATCGGTCGTTTCCTCTGTCGTCCCGTCCTCATCTGTTATTTCAGAAATGTCGGATAAACTGACATAACCCGCCTCACCGTTAAACTGAACTCCACCGACATCTGTTATGTAGTGTATTTCGCCGTCCTCATCCTTATATAACGGGGCCAAAGTATAACGATGTGTCATCAGGATTTCCGTGCCGTAAGGGAGAACCTTCGTTTCCGGTTCGCCTTCATTTGTAGCGCCAATATAATAGAATACCGCGCCATCCGGATTTGTGACAACACACAGGGTATCATGTCTTATGGGTGCCACAAGATCCGCGTAAACGGCTGCGGGAAAGCACAGCAATATTGCCGCGCACAGAATGAGCGATGATAACCTTTTCATTGTTTTTATTCCTTTCAATTTTTTGTTCACACTTCAATCAAAATACAAAACTGTTGAGAATCTGCCCCGCCGTAAACGAAAAGGCGTTGAGAACAAGCGAGAGCAGGAACGGGTTTATCTTTTTGTAATCAAGTACGGATTTATAAATGAATCCCTCGGCGGCAACAGCCGAAATCTCGAGCGCCGCGAGCGCGATGTAATAAACGGTTATGTCAAAGCGAAGGTTTATAATCACAGCCGTTATGACCAGCACGGGATTGGTTACCGCCTGGGCGAGAACAACCACGGCGATATCGCGCTTTTTACGCACGCCGAGGATGAGGGCGAGCCCCGTTTCGAAAACGATTGTAAGCAACAGGGCGCGCGCCATATAGAACGGAATCAGGGCAATGTTAAACATCCCGCGCTCCGCCGTCCTTTTCTGTTTTGTTCTTTTTTATCTCCTTTGCCGCCGCGACGGAGGTGATGATTATTATCAGCACCACGATTGCCGAAATGACGGCGATGGGGGCTGAAATATGGCGGAGAAAAAACGAATCGATGATAAACTCAAAGCTGTTCATTCTTTTTACCGTCCTTTCGCGTTATAATCAGAACTCCCGCGAGGCAGAGCACGGTGAGTATCGCGATGACCGCGCAGTTCGCGAATGCTGTGGTGAATTTAAAGAAGAATATGGGCGCGGTGCCGAGGAACAGACCGGTTGTGGTAAAGCCGAAGGCGAGCCCGGGTGATTTCTGCAAAACGGAGACTATGAGCGCCAGGGTTATGGACATTGTCATACTGAAGAACATTACGCCTATGAGCGACACGGCCATTATATTGTCGCCCGCAAACAGGAAGGGCAGGGCGCACACCATACTGAACACGGCGGTTTTTCTGACCCCGAAAAGGTCGGCGAACACTCCGCCGAGCGCCTTGCCGCAGCCCATGGTTACATAGAGAAGCACGGTCTGAAATACCGTTTTTTTCCATGAGGTGGGTATGCCGTAGCCCATATACCCGCGCACTATTACTATGAGAGTCGCTGTCAGAATGACGATTCCCGCGGGTATTTTCGGGTTGTTGTAGTTGAATTTTTCGCAGGGGTTTTCAAGTTTGTCGGCGTCTTTTCTGTAGTATTCGGCGAGCAGGGCAAAGGGAATTGCCGTGAGCACGAAAAGCGAAACAACCCAGGCGGGCAGGAAGGTGTCCGCAAGCAGTCTGCCCGTAATTACGCCGAAGGAGCCGCCCGATACAAATATGGCGGAGTGCGAGAGGCGACCGTCCGAGCATCTCAGGGTGACCTCCGCGCCGTTTACGTGGGTGCAGACATTGCCGAGGCAGAGGATGACGAGCGCCGTGTATTTGCCGGGCAGTATTCCGAGCGCGAAATCCGCGCCCGCGAGAGCCATAAGAATAATTCCGATAACGGAGACGGGTATTTTCGGGAACCTGTCGCTTATTCTGCCGACTATGCCCTGGGGCACGAACGCCAGCGCGTCATAGACGAAGGGGGCAACCCAGAGCCATACGCTGTCGCCCGTAAGGCGGGTGAGGGAGAAAAAGCAGATAACCTCGGTGGCGAAATGGATGTAAAAATAGAGCCACGCCGCGCCGAGATTGCGGGTGATTGATTTACCGCTTCGCAAAGTCAATCCTCCTTTTTCGCGAGTATGTATGTATTATAGAACATAATCCCCTGCAATTCAATTAATAATTGAATAATATTATATTAAGAAATTGTTATGCGGAAAAGCGGGCGGATGATATCCGCCCCTACGGCACAATCCTTCGTTCGTCGTGGTCTCCTCCTTTGGGGGAGGTGGCACAGAGGAACGAAGTGACGATGTGACGGAAGGAGTCTGCGCAAGTCTCCGTTTTGCCCGGAATACTCAACCGCGTTCCCTTGGCCCTCTCCGGGAACGGGGGCGAAGCGCCGAAGCGCGTCCGGCGGACGATAAAGCGAGGCGCTGAGGTGAGCAAACGGGAGAATTGCGAAGTGCTACAAGCGAGCAAGGCGACCTGTGTTTGCGAGGGGGCAGGTGGCGGCGAAGCCGACGGGTGTGGCGAAAAAACATTTGCGGCACGGAAAAATCCGTGCCCTACGTTAAAAATGTCATTGCGGGCAACACACACGAGCGCGCCCGGTGGGCGAAACAACGAGTGTTTGTCGGCGCAGCGGTCGGAAAGCGAGACGCCACAGCGGCGAGACTCCGGGCACCGCAAGAGGGCACTTGTGCACACACTGTCGTGGCAATCTCGGCAATGCCTGCTGGAAATATGAGATTCCCACGCCCTGCGGGCTCGGAATGACATGAAACTTCGTTTCATCCGGAACGCCGAACGGCGTTCCCTACGCAAAAAACCGCTCCGAAGAGCGGTTTGATAATTATAAAATTGAAAGTGTTTTCACAGTGAACGGACGATTTCCTTCATCGCCGCCTTTCCCTCGTCGGAGAGGGGTAAAATCGGTTTTCTGCAGGGGCCCATATCTATTCCCATAAGCGTGAGTATTTCCTTTTCGCACTGAAAAACGCCGTATTTGCAGAGAACCGAAATGATTTTGCACGCCTCGTTCTGGAGCGCCTGCGCCTTTCCGATATCGCCCACGCAAAAGGCGTCATAGAGAGCGACGAATTTGCTTCCCATAAAATTGTAGGTGCTGCCGATCGCCCCGTCCGCGCCCATCGCGAGACCCGCGAGGCAAATTTCGTCGAAGCCGTTGAACACCGTTATACTGGGAATTTCGCGCTTGAAGCTGTTGAGGGCGAAAAGATCGGTCGAGGTGTGCTTCACACCCGCGAGGAGCGGTTCCTCACCGAACATTTCGGCACAGATTTCAGGGGTCAGACCGAAGCCGCTGCCCGTCGGAAAATTGTAAATAAACAGCGGCATTTCACTCTTTCGCGCGATTTCATAGTAATACTCCTTGATTGCGGAAACGGGATAACTGTAATAATACGGGGCTACGGCGGATATCGCGTCGTAGCCGAGCGATCGGGCGTAAAGCGCCATATTGACGCTGTCGTCCGTATTCGTTGAGCCGACATGGGCAATGAGTTTTACTCTGTCGCCCGTTATCTCCTTTACAAGGCGGAGTATTTCCTTGCGTTGGGCGGTGCTCATAAGCATCGCCTCGCCCGTGCTGCCGCAGACATAGAAGCCGTTCACGCCGGATTTTATGTTGAACTCAATAAGCTCTTTAAGCGATTGCGCGTTGAGCGAGTAATCGTCATAAAACGGGGTGAGCAGGGCGGTGAATATGCCCTTCATTCCGGTATTATTCATAGAGGGGATGGGCCGCGCAGAGCGCCTCAACGCCCGCTTTTATCTTCTCTTTGCTGTTCTCAAAATCGTTTACGCAAAGGGCGATGTACTCGGCGACTTTGTCCATATCGTCGGTCGTGAAGCCCCTTGTTGTTACAGCCGCGGTGCCAAGACGCACGCCGCTTGTTGTGAAGGGCTTTTCGGGGTCGTTAGGAACGGCGTTTTTGTTTGCCGTGATGTTTACCTCGTCAAGACGGTGCTCGAGTTCCTTGCCCGTTACGCCCGTGCCCCTGAGGTCAACGAGCATAAGGTGGTTGTCCGTGCCGCCGGACACGAGGTTTATGCCCCTTGAAACAAGACCTTCGGCGAGAGCCGCGCAGTTGTCGATTATCGCCTGCTGATATGCCTTGAATTCGGGTTTGAGCGCCTCGCCGAAGCAGACCGCCTTGGCGGCGATTACGTGCATGAGCGGACCGCCCTGATTGCCGGGGAATATCGCCTTGTTGACCGCCTTCGCGATATCCTCGTCGTTTGTGAGTATGAGACCGCCTCTCGGACCCCTGAGGGTTTTGTGAGTGGTGGTTGTGACTATATCGGCGCAGTTCATCGGCGAGGGGTGAAGCCCCGCGGCCACAAGACCCGCTATGTGGGCTATATCGACCATAAAATACGCGCCTACGGATTTTGCGGTTTTTGAAATGCGCTCAAAATCTATGATTCTCGGGTAAGCGGACGCGCCCGCGACGATGAGCTTCGGCTTAACTTCGTTGGCGATTCTGTCAAGCTCGTCATAGTCGATAACGCCGTTTTCGTTTACGCCATAGGGAACTATGTTGTAAAGCATGCCGCTGGCGTTTACGGGCGAGCCGTGGGAGAGGTGGCCGCCGTGGGCGAGGTTCATGCCCATAACCGTGTCGCCGGGCTTGATGAGCGCCGAATAGGCGGCGAGGTTCGCCTGCGAGCCGGAGTGCGCCTGAACATTGGCGAATTTCGCGCCGAAAAGTTCTTTCGCGCGCTCTATGGCGAGGTTTTCAACCACATCAACGCATTCGCAGCCGCCGTAATATCTTTTTCCGGGGTAACCCTCGGCGTATTTGTTGGTGAGCACGCTGCCCATAGCCGCCATAACGGCGGGGGAGACGATGTTTTCGGAGGCGATAAGCTCAATATTGCGTCTCTGCCTTTTGAGTTCCGCCTGCATTGCCGCGCCTACTTCGGGGTCCGATTTTTCTACAAATCCGATGGTGTCAAGGTAATCTGAGAACATTTCAAAATCTCCTTAAAAAACAATTTATCCAACTACAAATAATACCATACTTACGGCGCCCGTGTCAAACCGAAAATATGCACTTGTATTTTTTCCCGTTTTAATATATACTGTGTTTATTACACAAACGGGAGTTGAAACAATGGACCCTATTAAAGTTGACTTTTCAAAGGACCGCGGCGCCTCCAAAAAAGAGATTGTCATTCCGCCCGAAAAAGGCGGTCTTAAAATCGCTCTGAGCATAATCGGCGCGGTTATTGTGGCTTTTGTCGCCTTTTATGTGATGATGCCCGCTATCAACCCGAAATCATACGATTTCTATATCTATATCGGCATTGTCGCCGCCTCGTTCGTGGCTCTGCTCACGGTGTTCACGGGCGCGGGCAAACGCCCCGAATATATGCCCTATGTAAAGCGCAAATCCATTGTGCCCGGCATAATCATCGGTTTGCTCGTCGTTGTTGTGGCAATCGGCTGGGTTGTCTCGAGCGTGTTCTTCAATTCAGCGAAATACAGCAACCTTATCTCAAACACAAGGTCGCTCTACACACAGGAAAAGCTTGACGCCAACAAGACCTTCAACGGTTCGGCGGGCATCAAGAAGGGCAGCCTTAAAGATGAACTCAACGAGGAGACGGCGGAAAGCTTCTCGTCCATCCCCAAACTTGACGAGGACGCGGCTTCATCGCTCGCCACAAGAGCGCTTTCCGAACTCGCCTCACTGGATAAGGTATCGCAGTTCACGGTCTATCCGGAATACACGCAGATTAACTATAAAGAAAAGCCCGTAAGAATCGTTCCGCTCCAGTATTCTAACATAATCAAGTGGATAACCAACACGGGCGAAGGCCTTCCCGGCTATATCATAGTCGATATGGCGGATGAGAGCACCTCTTTTGTTGAATGCACCGAGGCGATGGGCGGCTATGTAAAATATTCACCCGCGGAGCACTTCAACGAGCTGCTTGCCCGTCACCTGAGATTCAAATATCCCACCTACATGTTCGGCGATTCCACATTTGAAATAGACGACAACGGCAAGCCCTACTGGGTAACTCCCGTAATTGACAAAACAATCGGTCTCTTCGGCGGCACGGATGTTAAAGCCATCATTCTCTGCGAGGCGGACGGCACCTGCCACGAGTACTCCATAAAGGAAATCATTGACGGCACAAGTGCCGACGGCACGGATATCATGTGGCTCGACAGAATCTACGATTCCGACCTGCTTGTGGAGCAGTACAACTACTTCGGCAAATACAACAGCGGTTTCTGGAACTCGCTGCTCGGTCAGAAGAATGTTTATGTTTCGACCACCGGCTACAACTATGTTGCCAAGGACGACGACGTATATATGTACACCGGCGTAACATCCATAACCAGCGACGATTCCATCACCGGTTTCATCCTTATAAATCAGAGAACCAAGGAAGCCATCTATTACGGCGTGCCCGGCGGCACTGAGGCGTCCGCGCAGGAGGCGGCGGAAGGCAGAGTCAAGGAAAAGGGCTACACCGCGACCTTCCCGCTTCTTCTCAACATCGGCGGCGAGCCGACATACTTCCTCTCGCTCAAGGACGCTTCAAGCATTGTTCAGCAGTACGCGCTCATCAATGTTCGCCAGTACAACAAAATCGGCGCAACGGGCGACGACCTCGCATCCTGCCTCAAGGATTATATTGAGGATCTCGACAAAAACGGCGTAAAGAACAACATCGACGCCGAGGATGTGGCTGAGCAGATTGAGGGCGGCTCAAAAGAGACACCCGAAACCCCGGAAACCCCCGACACTCCCGAAACTCCCGACAAACCCGTGACACCCGCCGACGGAGCGATAACCGGCAAGGTCGCCGAAATCCGCGAAGCGGTCATAAACGGCAACACGGTCTATTACATAAAACTCACATCGGGCGGAACATACTACTCAATATCCGCCTCCGACAGCGAGCAGGCGATAATCCTCTCGCAGGGCGACACCGTTGCGATTACCGTATCGGGCAGCGCCTCGGGAGCGATAGTAAAAGCGGACAGCGTTGAAATTCAGTAAGCAATAAAGCATATCGGCACGCCTCGCGGCGTGCCGGTGTTTTTAAGAGTATATAATAAAATAATAAAAAACTCTTTACAAAAACAATTTATTGTGCTATACTCCCTTTTGCACTGTGCCCGTGACTCGGAATGCGGAGCAAACCTTCGGGTGTTCACCTGCCGCATGCTGGGTGCGAGGCAAATAAATAAATGAGGTGAAAATTATGACACAGGCAGAAAAACAGGCAATCATGGCAGAGTATGCCACACACGAGGGCGACACAGGTTCCCCCGAGGTACAGATAGCGGTTCTTTCAAAGAGAATTGCCGATCTCACCGAGCATCTTAAAATCCACAAGAAGGACAATCACTCACGCCGCGGTCTTCACAAGATGGTAGGTCATCGCCGCAACCTTCTTGAGTATCTCAAGAAGACTGACATCGAGCGCTACCGTTCAATCGTAGCAAGACTCGGTCTGCGTAAATAAGTTTGCTCCGGAGCAGGCGGGATTTATTCCCTCCTGCTCTGTTGTGGTTTTTTACACGCATCCAATCAGGCGGTATGCAACGGTTTTAGCAGTGAATCGACTGCTCGTGCAGATTGATTTTTCCGGTACGAACAGCGGATTTATTGCTAAACCGGACCGCCTGCGGAAATATATTTTAAAAGAGGTATTTTATGTTTTTTGAAAGCTTCAGAAAGTACGAGACCGAAATAGCCGGCAGACCCTTCGTGGTTGAAATCGGCAAAATGGCTCAGCTTGCAGGCGGCTCCTGCCTTGTCCGCTACGGCGAGACAAACGTGCTCTGCACCGCGACAATGGCGGCGAAACCCCGCGAGGGCGTGGATTTCTTCCCCCTCTCCGTCGATTATGAAGAGAAACTCTACTCGGTAGGGAAAATCCCCGGTTCGTTCCAGCGCCGTGAGGGCAAAGCCAGCGAAAAGGCGACCCTCGCCTCCCGTGTTATCGACCGCCCCATCCGTCCGCTTTTCCCGAAGGATATGCGCAACGATGTAGGCGTTGTAGCAACGGTTATGTCCGTTGACCCCGACTGCCAGCCCGAAATAGCGGCTCAGCTCGGCGTTTCAATCGCCATCTCCATTTCCGAAATTCCGTGGGACGGCCCCGTTGCCAGCTCCGTTGTAGGCCTTGTTGACGGCGAGTTTGTCATCAACCCCACCCTCGAGCAGCGCGGCAAATCGAGAATGTATGTAACCGTCGCTTCAACAAGCGAACTTGTCGCGATGATTGAGGCGGGCGCGAACGAAGTGTCCAACGACGATATGTTTGACGGCATTATGTTCGCCCACAAAGAGAATCAGAAGATAGTTGAGTTCATCACGAAAATCCGCGAGGAATGCGGCAAGGAGAAGGTTGACTTCCCGTCAAACGACCCCGACCCCGAAATGTACGAGGCAATCAAGAACTTCGCCATTGAGGATATCCGCGCAGCTCTCGACACGGACGACAAGCGCGTCCGCGATGAGCGCTTAAAGCCCATCTACGAAGCGGTTCACGAGAAGTTCGACGAAATCTATCCCGAAATGGAAGAGAAGATTGAGGACTGCCTCTACAAGACTCAGAAATACGTTGTACGCCGCTGGCTCCTCGATGACGGCAAGCGCGTTGACGGCAGAGGCATTGACGAAATCCGTCCTCTCAACGCCGAAATCGACCTGCTCGACAGAGTCCACGGCTCGGGTATGTTCACAAGAGGACAGACTCAGGTTCTCACCGTTACAACCCTCGGCACAATGAGCGACAACCAGCTCCTCGACGGCCTTGACGAAGAGGAGAGCAAGAGATACATCCACCACTACAACTTCCCCTCATACTCAGTCGGCGAAACAAAGCCCTCAAGAGGCCCCGGCAGACGCGAAATCGGTCACGGCGCTCTCGCCGAGAAGGCGCTTCTTCCCGTAATCCCCTCAGTTGAGGAATTCCCCTACACAATAAGACTTGTTTCCGAAGTCCTCTCATCAAACGGTTCCACATCACAGGGCTCCGTCTGCGGCTCCACCCTTTCGCTCATGGCGGCGGGCGTTCCCATCAAGGCTCCCGTAGCGGGCATCTCCTGCGGCCTTATCACCGAAGGCGACCGCTTTATGACTATGGTTGACATCCAGGGCCTTGAAGACTTCTTCGGCGACATGGACTTCAAAGTTGCCGGCACAAAGAAGGGCATCACCGCCATTCAGATGGACCTCAAGATTCACGGTCTCACCCCCGAAATCATCCGCGAAGCGCTCGACAAGACTTATAAGGCAAGATGCTATATCCTTGACGAGATTATGCTTCCCGTTATAGCAGAGCCCCGCAAGGAACTCTCCAAGTGGGCTCCCAAGATGCTCACAACCAAGATTGACCCCGAAAAGATCGGCGATGTCATCGGCAAGCAGGGCAAGGTTATCCAGAAGATCTGCGCCGAGTGCAACTGCAAAATCGATGTTGAGGAAGACGGCTCAATCTTCGTATCGTCAACAGATCTCGAGTGCGCTCAGAGAGCGATCGACATTGTTGAGACAATCGCGAACGATCCCGAGGTCGGCGCCATTTACAAGGGCGTTGTAACCCGCCTTATGAGCTTTGGCGTTTTCGTTGAAATCGCCCCCGGCAAAGAGGGTATGGTTCACATCAGCCAGCTCGATGTCAAGAGAACCGAAAAGGTTGAGGACGTTGTGAATGTCGGCGACGAGGTTATAGTAAAGGTTCTTCCGAAGGACGACCAGGGCAGACTCAACTTCTCACGCCGCGAGGCGCTCATCGAGGTTGAGGGACTTGTACCCGAAAACGATGTTTCCGAATCATCACAGCGCCGTTCGGGCGGCCGCAGGGATTTTAACCGCGGCGACAGAAAGCCCCGCAGAAACGGCTGATTTAACTTAAAATAATTCCTTTAACCCCCGGGTCTTACGGCTCCGGGGGCAAGGTGTTTTTGTGACGGAGGACTCATGATTAAAAATGTAATTTTCGACCTGGGCGGAGTAATAGTCGATTTTAACCCCGAAAAAGTCATAACGGAGCGCTTTTGCGAAAAGGACGCCCGTTTTATTCTCGGCAACATTTTCTTTTCGCGCGAGTGGGCGGAAATTGACAGGGGAACCCTCACTCCGGCTGCGGCGTTTGAAAAATACCGTGACGCCCTCGGGGACGAAACCTACGGCAGAATGCTCGGTATAGTTGAAAACTGGGGCGATTACATGCCCCCGTTTGAGGACACATACAATCTTATAAAAAGGATAAAGGAAAGTGGGACGAAGGTTTATCTTCTCTCAAACGTTCCGCCCTATATCCGCAAACTTATGAAAACCGTGCCCGCTCTCGCGCTTATGGACGGCATTGTCGCTTCGGCGGATATCAAAATGCTCAAACCCGAAAAGGAGATTTACGAATATACCCTCAGAAAATTCGGGCTTGAAGCGGAGGAGTGCGTTTTTATAGACGACACAAAAATAAACGCCGACGCTGCCTCTCAGTGCGGCATAACCGGCTTCTGGTTTAAAGACCACGATATTGAAGCGCTTGAAACGGCGCTCAGAAACAACGGAGTCAATATATGAGCTGTTACAGTCAGGTTCTAAAAAACAGTCCCGCCTTCCGCACGGTTATGGCGGATGTTGAAAACGAGAGATACCCCGTAGGCGCTACGGGGCTTTCAAACATACACAAGGCGCATATTATAAGCTCCCTTGTTTCTGTTTACGATATGCCCGCCGTTGTGATAACTCCCGATGAGGCGGCGGCTACACGGCTTGTTAGCGACATAAACGCCTTCGGTGTCAGCGCCTTTCTCTGCCCCGCGAGGGATTTCTCATTCCGCACTCAGCAGAGCGTTTCAAGGGAATACGAGCACGAGCGCCTCAAAGCGCTTGACAGAATGCAGAGCGGCGATTACGGGGCTGTCGTTATGTCCGCGGAGGCGGCAAGCCAGCTTACCGTGCCGCCCGAAACGCTTGAGGAGCGCTGCGTTACCGTAAAGGACGGCGAAAATGTTGAACTCGATTCGCTCATTGACCTGCTTCTGCGCGCGGGCTATACCCGCTGCGACGAGGTGGACGGTCAGGGGCTTTTCGCCTGCAGGGGCGGAATAATCGATTTCTTCGCGCCGGACGCTCCCGAGCCGTACAGAATCGAACTGTGGGGCGACACGGTTGACAGCGTGTGCACCTTCGATATTGAAACTCAGCGGCGCACAAAAAACATAAAATCCGTGCGCATCACCCCCGCGAGGGAGGTACTCTGCGACGCGGAATCCCTCGCGCTCAAAATTGAATCTTTCATAAAGACGCACCGCGTAAAAGGCGCCGCTCTCGCTCAGCTTGAGGCGGATATCGATTATCTGAAAAACGGCGTTTTCCTGCCGTCATCGGACAAATATATGCCGCTCATCTATCCGCAGGCGGCGAGCGTTTTCGACTATATGGATGAAAAATCCTTCCTGTTTGTTACGGAGAGTTTTCAGACGCATTCCAACTTCACCGCTTCGCTTACTCTTATGAACGAGACGGTAAAATCGCTGTTTGAGGAGGGTACGCTCTGCAAGGGGCTTGACCGTTTCACAATAAGCGAGGGCGACCTTCTTTCCGCCTATGTAAACAGAAAAACGATATATCTCGACAACCTCCCGAGGGGCAGTTTCGACACGCCCGTAAAGGATCTTGTAACCTTCACGGCTAAGCAGATAAACCCCTGGGACGGCACTTTCTCCTCCCTGCTTGAGGATATAAACGGCTACGCGAACAGAAAAAAGCAGACAATAGCGGTTATGGCGGGCACGCCTAAGGCGGCAGCCGCGCTTTGCACCGACCTCGAGAGCGAGGGCATTGCCGTAAACTTCTTCGAAAAGCCCCCTCGTGAATTCGTCAGGGGCAGCGTGAATGTGCTCACGGGCTGCTTCTCGGCGGGCTTTGAATACCCGAACGCCGCCTTCACGCTCATCACCTACCTCGCGAGGGCGAGGAGCGAGGCGGGAAGCGCAAAAGCACAGAGGGCGAAGCGCCCGAACAAAAACGCCTTCAACAATCTTGACGAACTTCACCGCGGCGACTATGTTGTTCACGCCGCCCACGGTATAGGCGTGTTTGACGGCATAATCAAGATGGACGCCTCGGGCACTGTGAAGGATTACATAAAAATTCTTTATGACAAGGCGGATGTGCTCTATGTGCCGGTAACCCAGCTCGACCAGGTTTCGAAATACATCGGAGCGGGCACGGAGGAGAGAACGGTAAAACTCAACCGCCTCGGCGGCAAGGAATGGCAGAAAACCCGCACAAGGGTAAAATCCGCCGTAAAGGATATGGCGAAGGAACTGACCGAACTCTACGCAAAACGCCTGAAAATTCAGGGGCACGCATTCTCACCTGATATAGATATGCAGAGCGATTTTGAGAGAAGGTTCGAGTTTGACGAAACCGAGGATCAGCTGCGCTGCATAAACGAGATAAAGGGCGATATGGAAAAGCCATATCCCATGGACCGTCTGCTGTGCGGCGATGTGGGCTTCGGCAAAACCGAGGTGGCGCTCAGAGCCGCATTCAAATGCGTGGCGGACGGCAAACAGTGCGCCATTCTCGTACCCACCACCATTCTCGCTCTCCAGCATTACCAGACCATTCTGCGCCGCTTTGACGGCTTCCCGATTGAGTGCGCCATGCTCTCGCGCTTCTGCTCGCGCAAGGAGATTGCCTCAGCCGTAAGCGGGCTGAGAAACGGCACCGTGGATATAGCCGTAGGCACGCACCGGCTCATTTCAAAGGATGTCGAATTCCGCGACCTCGGGCTTATTATCGTTGACGAGGAGCAGAGGTTCGGCGTAGCCCAGAAGGAAAAACTCAAGGAAAAATTCCCCGAGGTGGATGTGCTCACCCTCACGGCAACGCCTATACCCCGCACTCTCAATATGGCTATGACGGGCATACGCGATATGTCCGTGCTCGAGGAGGCGCCGCAGGACCGCTCCCCCGTGCAGACCTATGTAATAGAACACAACTTCCCCGTACTTGTGCAGGCGATGGAATCCGAACTTCGCAGGGGAGGTCAGGTCTATTATCTTCACAACCGCGTTGAAACAATCGAACGCGCAGCGGCGAAAATCAAGGAGGCGATTCCCCACGCGACCGTGGGTATCGCGCACGGTCAGATGAGCGAGGACGAGTTAAGCGAAATCTGGCGTAAACTCCTCGAGGGCGAAATTGACATTCTGGTCTGCACAACCATTATTGAAACGGGTGTGGATGTGCCGAATGTAAACACACTGATTATAGAGCACGCCGACCGTATGGGGCTTGCCCAGCTTCACCAGATAAGGGGCAGGGTCGGCCGTTCCGCCAGAAGGGCAAGCGCCTATTTCACATTTGAGAGGGGCAGCCAGCCCTCCGAAATCGCCACGCGACGCCTTGACGCCATACGCGAGTTTACGGAGTTCGGCTCGGGCTTCAGAATAGCCATGCGCGACCTCGAGCTCAGGGGAGCGGGCAGTGTTCTCGGCGCTCATCAGCACGGCCATATGGAGGCGGTCGGCTATGAGATGTATGTAAAACTCCTCGAGCAGGCGATAAGCGAGGAGAAGGGCGAAAAGCCGAAACCCGAGGAGCGCGACTGCCTTATCGATCTGCCGATTGACGCCTTCATTCCCGACAGTTACATTGAAAGCGTGCCCCAGCGGCTCAAAATTTACAGGCGCATTGCCGACATACACAACGAGGACGAGGCGAGCG
This sequence comes from Clostridiaceae bacterium, assembly GCA_016285645.1. Lineage (GTDB taxonomy): Bacteria > Bacillota > Clostridia > Oscillospirales > Acutalibacteraceae > CAG-177. The sequence goes on from JAEERC010000051.1 coordinate 92,098, forward strand.
ATGTTATTGACGAACTCTGCGACCGCTTCGGCGACCCGCCCTCAAGCGTGGAGGGGCTTGTGCGTATCGCTCTGTTAAGAGGCAGGGCGGCAGCGAACAATGTCTACGAAATACGCAAAAACGGCGACCGCCTCATACTGCTCATAAGCGATATCGATATGGATGTCGTCCGCGCTCTCGCCGCCCATCTCAAGGGCAGGGTGACCGTCAGCGCGGGCAACGGCAAACCGTTTATCGGCGTGAGGATGCTCAGGGGCGAAAAACAACTCTCGCTGCTTGAAAGAGTGTTCGAATTTATGGATGAGGCAAAGGCGGGCTGAAACCGCGCTGTTGACAAAATCATATTAAAAAGATAAAATTAATATATAACCCTGAAAAAGGAGTGAACACCGTGGACGGATTTGTAAGCGCTGTTCTTAAAATACTGGCTTTTCTTTTGTCGCTGATAATGGCTGTTATCGGCTTTTTCCGCGGGGGAACCAATCCCGAGGATCCAACCGTAACCGCGACTGCAACTTCGGCGGTTGTTACCGCAAAGCCGGATGACCCGAGCGTACCGCAGCCCACGGGTACGGAGGATAACACGGGCGAGGGCACGACCGGCACGGGCGACAACAAAACCACAAGCAGTTTTACGGTTGACCTCAAAGACAACGGAATATCAATAATCTGCACGACCGAAACATACTTTTCGCAGGGCGCGGAGATTAAAAAGGTATTCTCGGCGCGCTACACATCGGGCGGCAGAACCTACGGCAATTCCGTAACCTTCATAAAGAACTCCTCGGGCGGGTACAACCTGCAGAGCGATTCAACAATCAACACCATACTCACAACCACCAACGGCTACCGCGCCGACGCGGGCGTGACGGCGCTGAAGGTTGATTACACCGACACCTGCGCGGCTTTGTTCAGGGCGGTGGCTATGGCGGCTTACTGCGATATGGACCATTACAGCCCGAACGCGTCTTTTTCCGACGCGATAAATCTGTTTGATATCTCGTTCAATACCGCCGCCGAGAACATCGCCTATCAGAAAAACCTCAGCGACGAGACGGTCTGCAAAGGGTGGAAGGAATCCCCGGGCCACTACTCGAACATAATAAACAACAGTATGACTCTCACGGGTATCGGCTACGCGGTCGGTTCCGACGGCGCAACATACTACGCGCAGATTTTCACCGGCTGATTCTTTCCGAAAGGGTGTTTCTTTGGGAGAACTCGTTGTAAAGGTCAGGGATTTTATATCTGAGGTCAGGATGTACTGGCGTCAGCCCCGTCCGGGCGAATATGTTCCGTACAGGGAAGTTGTTATGCTCTCAATAGGCTGGATGGCGCTGCTGATGTCCATTTCGTGGACAATCGGCTTCGGCGTCGGCAACCAGTTCACGGGCATGACCTTAAAAATGAATAACACGCAGCTGCTGGTAATGAGCTATGTGTGCACGGGCATCGGCTATCTCACAACGCCCCTGAACGCGTGGATTATCGACAACCTGCGCTCAACGGACGGCAAGTACAGAGTTTATATCAAACTCGCACTGCCGTCTATGATTTTAACTGTCGTTTCGCTCTGGCTGCCCTACGAAAGGGTACGCGATTCAGGGCGTTACGGCATTTATTTTATGATCGCGATGCTGTTTGTCGTCGGTCAGGTGCAGGGCTATGTTCAGGGCTGGGTAAACACCGGCGTTACGAATATGGTTCATGTTATGACTCCGAACACCCAGGAGCGCACCAAAATAATGGCTATAACGAGCATCATCTATTCAATGGGCTACACCATAAGCAACATATATTTTCCGCTTATGGTTGACGTGCTTTGCGAAAACGGCGACAAATACAATATGCGCTATTTCCGCGGCACATACACGCCCGTTGCCCTGCTTATGCCTATAGTTATGGTCGCCTATTTCGGCACGAGGGAGCGCCTTGTGCTGCCCAAGAGCCGTATTACCAGAATGAGTTTCTCAAACTCGATGCGCGCGGTAGCGGGCAACAAGATTTTCTGGATAAAATGCGCCGACGGCTGGAACGACTTTCTCGAGGGCGCGAAAGGGAACATCTGGGACTGGATGGTTTACCGCGCCCATATTATGAAGAGCACAACCTACGGCGTGCTCAACACCATTTCATACAACGCCAATTTCTGGGGTATGCTTCTGTCGCCCTGGTTTATAAAAAGATTCGGCAAACGCACAATCAAAATATTCAAAAACACCGTTCAGATTTTCCTCATCGCCTCATATTTTCTGTTTTACAAAACCCGTTTCGCGGCAATCGGACTGTTTATTGTTTACACGATTGACCGCTTTGTTGACACCGGCAATGTCATCGACTCCGCCATTGAGTCGGATATGCGCGACAACCAGCAGTATCTCATCGGCGAGCGCATTGACGGCGCGTTCGGCTTTATTCAGTCTTACGCGGGTGGCGTAATCGGCGCTGTAACGGGGCTTTTCATTCCCTGGGTTTACAGGAAGAAGGGCTTTGACGGCAACGATTACTCGGTGCTCGATGTGTATAAGGACTACGATGAGACAAAGCCGCTCTCGCAGCAGGTGAAGAATCCCGGCTGCGTGCTTTACAGTCTTATGGACACCCTTCTCAAAATCTCGATTTTCGGCGCGGCGGTGGATGTTCTGCCGTGGTTTGCCTATGACATTTCCGAAACGGGTCAGAAATCTATGATAAGGGTCATAAGAATACGCACCATTGTTGAGGACAGGAACAATCCCGCCCGCGACGAGGCGTCATATATTGAGGGCTGCGAGGCAATAATGAAGGCGCGCAAATACATAGACGAGGAAAAGGTTGAGGTGCCTCACCACAGTATAATAAGCGAGGCGAGGGCTCTGCCCGCGAAAACACCGGAGGAAAAGCAGGCGCGCATTGAGGCGATAAAGGCGGCGAAGCAGGCGATTGAGGACGCGAGAACACACAACGAGGAAATTGAAATAGCTCATTTCGTAATGCGCGAGCTCAACCGCTTTGAGACACCGTTCGGCAAAAAGCAGTATGAGCTTTGCAGAATGATTGTTGACGGCGGTGAGGAGCATTTCCACGACAAAGCGGAGGAAATAAAGGAATTCGCTCACTCGCTGCCCGAAAGCGATATAAAAGAGGAGCGTACCTGGAGAAAGCAGGAAATCAAAAACGCCAAACAGATTGAGCACTCCCGTACGCTTTGCAGTCAGTATTATCCCGACGGCGTGGACTACGACCCCGAAAAGGCGGAGCGGGCTTTCGAAATGCCCGATGACACAAGGGAAAACGCGAAACTGCGCCGCCGCGCGATGAAACAGGCGAACGCGGAGCAGAATATGTACACCACCTACGCCGCGCCCTACCTTGCGGCAGTGCGCACGCTGGATCTCTATAACGGCTACAACGACCTCGATTCGCTTATTGCGGACTATGACAAAACCGTTTCGGAGCGCAAAGCCCGCCACGACGCAGAGCGCGCCGAGCAGGAGCGTCTTGCCGAGGAGCGCCGCATTGACAGGGAGCGCTATGAGGCACAAAAGAAAATGAAAAAGAGAAAATAGAATATAAAAACACAGGGCAGGGAATTATCCCTGCCTTTTTTGTTGCCGTTCGCGCCGTAAATAATACCGCTCGCGAACACAGGCGCTTTTGAGCGTTTTTGTATGTTATTGTATGGCTGTAATCAGACGGAGCGAAAAGCTCCCGAAAAACAGGAGGTAACATTATGATGATTTTATGCTTTGCAATTACGGCGGTTTTTACTACGGCGGTATGCCTTGCCTCGGTCAGGCAGGAGGAGCCCGACAGAGCGTCAACAGCGATTGAGAACACCGTTCGTCCGCTCGCTGTACCCGACAGCGCAGACAAAATCCCCGCGATTAAAACAGCCGTCTCCGGCGACTTCAATGTTTACAGAAAAGTCGGATGATTTTAACCTGAACAACTCTTTTCATATTAACCGTTCCATACAAAAACGGACCGCGCGGTTTTCCACGCGGTCCGTAATTTTTGTTTATCGGGCTGAGCTGTCGAGGGGAGTTTTTTCGTCGCTCAGGCAAAGAAAATAAGAGGGCTGTAAATTGTAATACTCACATAATTTGATAAAATCCTCAATGGTCAGTTTTGCGCGTCTTTTTTCGATATGGTCATAACCCTGCTGGGATTTGTGAATAATCGCAGCAACCTCACGCTGAGTCAGATCACGGTCGATTCTTTCGGAAATCAAACGGTCCAGATAATCCATAGTTTTCACCCCGGATTATTCTATCAAACTCAAAGTTTGAGTATTGACAATTACTCAAACTTTGAGTATAATTCATATAAATATAAAAGGGGGTATTTTCAATGGAAAAGATATTAAACAAACATGCACTGACCGTTTGTGCGGCGATTTCGTTACTGTTTTCGCTTTTCCCGTATGTTACAGTCGCCGAGGATTCTAAATTCAATCTGTTTTCGCTTATAGGCGAAGATGCGGGTATTCTTCCCATTATTGCACTGTTGCTTCCCATTGCACTGATAGTTGTAAACTATGTTCTTAAAACAGACTATACAAAATATATTCTTATTGCCATACCCGCCGTTGCTGTAATTGTTCATATTATAATAATAAGCGCAATGAAGTCTGCAAACGGTGTGGCGGAAGCTTTCGGAGTGGAAGGTGCAAAAGCAAGTGTCGGCTTTGTTTTCAATATTCTTGCAAATCTTGCGGCTGCGGGCATAGCAGTATTCCTTATGCTGAAAGGCGGTTCGGAAGGTCAGCCCGTTCAGTTCGTTAATTCAAGCGAAAAGATCAGTTTAAACAGTATAAAGGAAGTAGGAAACACAATAGCGAAAAAGAGTTCGGAAACAGTAAAAAATATTGCATCGTCCATTCCTGCAAAATCTGATGAAATAAAAACATCGGAAAACAGATCCTCTTTTTCGACTGACAGAGATCCGGCTATTTCCAAACTTAAAGCCGAAATTGTCAGAATAGAAGGTCAGTTACAGCCCATCTATACGGCTTTGGGCAAAAAATATGCCGAAAGCGGTTCGGAGGACTTCAATGCTGACGAAGAACTCAAAGCAATAGCTGAGAAAAAACAGGAAATCGCAAATCTTAAAAATGAGATACTTGAAGTCGAAAAGAGCAAAATGAACAATAAGCTCGCAGAAAAGAAAAAGGCCTTCGAAGCAAAGATCAACAGTGAAAAAGAAAAACTCGACAAGGCACTTGCACTTGGCGTAATCACACAGGAAGAGCACGACAGCAAAGTTTCGGAACAGCAGAAGAAACTTGACAACTACGATGAAATAGCGCGCATTGAAGAGCAGTTTGATTTAGGTATTATTTCAAACGAAGAAAAAGAGCAGAGAATAAAAGATATTATAGGATAAATAATAACAACAGTGCACCCTGCCGGAAACGACAGGGTGCATCTTTTACAGTTCCATATTTATACAGATAATTCCTTTGTCGGTTATGTCAACCGCGCCGTAGGCGCCGTCCTGCATCGCGCCGGGGTTGAAGATGTAAAGCCCGTTTTCATAGCGGTTGTCCGGCTCGTGGGTGTGGCCGTAAAGCGCGACCTTCACGCCGAGCTGCCCCGCCTTTTCCTCGAGCGTCTGAGTGCCGTATTTCACCCTTTCAAGGTGACCGTGCGTGCAAAGCACGGTTACATCGCCGCATTTTATAAGCTCGTTTAGCGGGTGCTGCGCCGCGAAATCGCAGTTGCCGCACACCTGCACAAGCTCGCGCCCTTTGAGCAGGTCGTCGAGTCTGTCGGCGTCGCGCTCGCAATCGCCCAGGTGAACGATGATATCCGCCTCGGGGTGCTTCTCAAGGGCGTCGCGCATAAGACTGACCCTGCCGTGTGAATCGGTAAAAACAAGAAGCCGCATTTTACATACCTCTGCGTTTTACGCAGTTCTCGAGTTTTATCGCCTCATATACGCCCTCGTCAAACAGGTCGCAGATTTCCCTGTATTTTTCAATCGGGAGCGTCTCAAGTGTTTCGCCGGTCTTGATGCAGAGGGCAACAACCTCGCCCGTCGCCTTGTAGGCGTCGCGGAAGGGAAGCCCCTTTGAAACGAGATAGTCCGCGCAGTCGGTGGCGTTTATGAATCCGCCCGCAGCCGCCTTGCGCATGTTTTCGGGCAGAACCTTCATTGTGTCAATCATCGGAATAAGTGTGTCAACGCAGATTTTAACCGTGTCAAAGGCGTCGAAAACGGCGTCCTTGTCCTCCTGCATATCCTTGTTGTAGGCGAGGGGAAGCCCCTTCATAACGGTAAGCAGAGTCATAAGGTCGCCGAACACCCTGCCGCTCTTGCCCCTGACAAGTTCGGTGATGTCGGGGTTCTTTTTTTGCGGCATAATGCTCGAGCCCGTTGAGAAGGCGTCGTCGAGCTCAATGAATTTGAACTCCCAGGAGCACCACAGCACAATCTCCTCCGAAAGGCGCGAAAGGTGAACCATAATTATTGAGAGAGCGCCCGCGAGCTCAATGCAGAAATCGCGGTCGGCAACGCCGTCGAGAGTGCTTTTTGTGTAGCCGTCAAAGCCGAGAAGCTCCGCGGTCATAGCCCTGTCAATCGGGTAGGTTGTGCCCGCGAGAGCGCCGCTGCCGAGGGGAGATACATTCATTCTCTTTTTAGCGTCCTCAAGCCGCCCGAGGTCTCTTTTAAGCATTTCAACATAGGCGGTCAGGTGCGCCTTGAAGGTTATCGGCTGGGCGCGCTGGAGGTGGGTGTAGCCGGGCATAATCGCCGTTTTGTATTCCTCCGCCTTGTTTTCGAGCGAGGCGATAAGCCCCTCAACAAGGGCGTAAAGAGCGTCGCATTCCTTTCTGAGGGTCAGGCGCACATCGAGGGCTACCTGGTCGTTACGGCTGCGCCCCGTGTGAAGACGCTTGCCCGCCGAGCCGATGCGCTCGGTGAGGGTTGCCTCAATAAAGGTGTGTATATCCTCGGCGTCCGGGTCTATGAGAAGAGCGCCGCTTTCTATATCCGCCCTTATTTTCTCAAGCCCTTCGCAGATTGCCGCGCCGTCCTCCTTCGAGATGATACCCTGAGCCGCCAGCATTGTGGCGTGGGCGATGCTGCCCGTGATATCCTCCTCAAACATCCTTGAGTCGGTCGCTATTGATGAGTTGAAATCGTTGGTTTTTTTATCCGCTTCCTTTGAAAAGCGTCCTGCCCATAATTTCATAGTTATCAGTCCTTTATGAATAGTGAAAAAGAGCCGCCGCAACGGCTCTTTTGATTTTTAAAATTATTTGCCCTCTCTCTCGGCGTCGAGAATAGCTCTTACCTTGATGGGAAGACCGAAGAGGTTGATGAAGCCCGCGGAATCCTTCTGGTTATAGACCTCGTCCGCGTCGAAGGTCGCGAACGCCTCGCTGTAGAGGGTGTAGGGGGAGGTCACGCCCGCGTTGATGATGTTGCCCTTGTAGAGCTTGAGCTTGACATCGCCCGTGACTGTCTTCTGGGTTGAGTCAACAAAGGCGGAAATCGCTTCGCGCAGGGGAGTGTACCACTGGCCGAAATACACAAGCTCGGCAAAGCGCTCGGCAACGAGAGTTTTGTAATGCTGGGTGTCCCTGTCAAGGCAGATTGTCTCAAGCACATGGTGGGCTCTGTAGAGAATTGAGCCGGCGGGGTTTTCGTAAACGCCTCTCGATTTCATACCCACAAGACGGTTTTCAACAAGGTCGCAAAGACCGATGCCGTTTTCGCCGCCGATTTTATTGAGGTATTCTATCATTTCAACGCCGCCCATTTCCTTGCCGTCAACGGCTGTGGGTACGCCCTTTTCAAAATGAATCGTCACATAGGTCGGCTCGTTGGGCGCCTGCTCGGGCGACACGCCCATTTCAAGGAAGCCGGGCTTGTTGTACTGCGGCTCGTTGGCGGGGTCCTCGAGGTCGAGACCTTCGTGTGAGAGATGCCAGAGATTTTTATCCTTTGAATAGTTGGTTTCACGGTTGATTTTAAGAGGAATGTTGTGAGCCTCGGCGTAGTCGATTTCCTCCTCGCGGCTCTTTAAATTCCAGATTCTCCAGGGAGCGATAATCTGCATATCGGGAGCGAACGCCTTGATGGCGAGCTCAAAGCGCACCTGGTCGTTGCCCTTGCCGGTGCAGCCGTGGCAGATGGCGTCGGCGCCCTCTTTTTTCGCTATTTCAACAAGACCCTTCGCTATGAGAGGTCTCGCGAACGATGTGCCGAGAAGATATTCGCCCTCATAGACGGCGCCCGCCTTGAGAGTCGGGAAAATGTAGTCGTTTACGAACTCGTCCTTGAGATCCATTACATAGAGCTTGGAAGCGCCCGTTTTGATTGCCTTTTCCTCAAGGCCGTCAAGCTCGGTGCCCTGGCCGACATCGCCGCTTACCGCGATGACTTCGCAGCCGTTGTAATTCTCCTTGAGCCAGGGGATGATTATTGAGGTATCAAGACCGCCCGAGTAAGCGAGAACAACTTTTTTGATTTCTTTCATTATTTATTTCCTCCGTGAATGTTTATGCATTGATTATACATTAATATTAATTAAAGTCAACACAATTCTGTATTTTTATGCAAAATCGGCGTAATCAACAAAAGAATATGCAGATTGCCGCGCCCGATTATCAAAGCTGATAAAGCCCGACCTTCTTCTGCACCTTCGCGAGAGTGCGGTATGAGAGGCGCAGGGCGGATTCGGCGCCCTTCTTTGCGCAGTCGTTGAGATACGCCTTGTCGGCAATAAGCTGCGCGTATTTTTCCTGAACGGGTTTTAACTCCTCGATTACCGACTCCGCGACGCTTACCTTGAAATCGCCGTAGCCCCTGCCGTCAAATTCCTTCTCGATTTCGTCAAAGGATTTGCCCGTGCAGCAGGAGTAAATCGCCATAAGGTTGTTTATGCCGTCCTTGCCCTCGGCGTAACGCACGCACGCTTCACTGTCGGTGACCGCCGATTTGAATTTTTTCATTATCGCTTCGGGCGGGTCGAGCAGAGAGATGGACGCCTTGGGGTTCGGGTCGGATTTTGACATTTTCTGGGTCGGGTCCTGCAAGCTCGCGATTTTCGCGCCGACCTTGCCTATGAAGGGCTCGGGCAGCGTAAAGGTCTGACCGTGGCGGGTGTTGAACCTGTCGGCGATATCCCTGGCAAGTTCAAGGTGCTGTTTCTGGTCGGCGCCTACGGGCACGAAATCCGCCTGATAGACGAGAATATCCGCCGCCATGAGCACGGGGTAATCAAAAAGCCCCACGTTGACATCATCCGCGTGTTTCCGGGATTTGTCCTTGAACTGGGTCATTCTCGACGCCTCGCCGAACTGGGCGTAGCAGTTGAGTATCCAGGCAAGCTCGCTGTGGGTGTGAACATGGCTCTGGAAAAAGACTATGCTTTTTTCGGGGTCAAGACCTATGGCGAGCATAAGCGCGAACATTTCAAGCGACTGTTTGCGCAGAAGCGCCGGCTCGGGGTGAACGGTTATGGCGTGCAGGTCGGCAACGCCGTATATGCAGTCGTATTCCTCGCTCATCGCCTTCCAGTTCTTGAGCGCGCCCAGGTAGTTGCCAAGAGTGGGCACGGATGTGGGCTGAATAAGACTGAGAACTCTTTTTTTCTTTTCGGGTGCGGGTGTGTTTTCCATACTTTTTCTCCGTTTATCGGTAATTTCTCGCCACTTCGCCGAGGATTTTAACGCCCTTTACTATGCCTTCATCGGTGGGCGTTGAGAAGTTTAAGCGTACATACTGGGTTGATTTGCTCTCGTCGCACAGGAAAGCGCTGCCGGGCACGATTGAAACGCCCGCCTCGCTCGCCTTTCTGACGAAGGTGAGCATATCGAAACGGTCGTCGAGTTTACACCAAACGAACAGACCGCCCTGGGGACGCACATACTCGACATAATCGCCGAGTTCCTCGTCAATAAGGTCGCACATAAGGTTTAACTTTCTGCGGTAGATATCCCTGATTTTTGCGATGTGCGCCTCATAGTCGTAATCGTGAAGCCATTTATATACGATATACTGTGATGTCAGCGGAGTGTGAACATCCTGAGTCTGCTTTACAACGGTCATTTTCGCTATGAGTTCCTTGTTGGCGCAAACGAAGCCTACACGGATGCCGGGCGCGACGATTTTTGAGAACGAGCCGGAATAAACCACAAGCCCGCAGTCGTCCATAGTCTTGATGGCGGGGATGTCCTCGCCCGCTACTCTCGTTTCGCCGTAGGGGTTGTCCTCAAGAATGATTATGCCGTATTTCTTCGCGAGGGCGTAAATCGCCTTTCTCTTTTCGAAAGAGGTGGTTGAGCCCGCGGGGTTCTGGAAATTCGGTATTGTGTATAAGAACTTCGCGTTGGGTTCGGATTTGAACGCGTTCTCAAGCGCTTCTATGTTCATACCGTCCGCCTCAAGGGGCACGCCTACGAGTTTCGCGCCGAAAGCGCGGAAGCAGTTGAGAGCGCCTATGAAAGCGGGCTCCTCGCAGATGACCGTGTCGCCGGGGTTCAAGAGAGTGTGTGAAAGAAGACTCATAACCTGCTGGGCGCCGGATGTGACAATAACGCTGTCGGAATCCGAAAGCACATTGTAGCGGTCGCGGCACATCTTTTCGAGTTCGGCAATGAGAGGGGCGTAGCCCTCGGTAACGCCGTATTGAAGGGCGAGAACGGGGTTGTTTTCCATAAGCTCGCCGAGTATTTCCCTGACATCGTCAACGGGGAAGGCGTCGGGCGCGGGATTGCCCGCGGCGAAGGGGATTACCGACCCGCCCGTGTTTTTGAGTATTTCCCTGATGATTGACGGCTTGAGCGAAGCGAGACCGCCTGAAATCTTATATTCCATAATGTACCTCCGATATAAATCGTTCAAAAAGATATTATAGTATAAAAATATATAAATGTAAAGATAAAGCGTTGTTAAAAAACAAAAACCGGACACACGATTTCATTTATAACCCGATTGCAGAATGAATGAAGATTTATATATCTGTAAAAAACGCCCGCGGCATCTCACCTGAAACTAATAATAATCAGATATAAGCCGATTGTGAAAGGAATGAAAACTGAGTTTACCTGCAAATAACGACCGCGGCATCTCACCCGAAGCGATAAGAAATCAGACACAAGCCGATTCAGAAAGGAATGAAAACTGAGTTTACCTGCAAATAACGACCGCGGCATCTCACCTGAAACTAATAATAATCAGATATAAGCCGATTGCAGAAGGAATGAATATTAAGTTTACCTGCAAATAACGACCGCGGTATCTCACCTGAAATGATATGAAATCCCGGCCGTGAATTAAAAAAGGAAAGCCGGCACGGAAAACCGTGCCGGCGCCTTTGCATGATATTTTGTTAATCAGTCTTCAGAGGGAGCTCCTACCGGGCAGGTGCTTGCACAAGCGCCGCAGGAGATGCAGGTATCGGCATCGATAACATACTTGTCTTCGCCTTCTGAAATCGCGTTTACGGGGCAATCAGCTGCGCATGCGCCGCAGGAGATGCATTCGTCATTGATTACATATGCCATTGCAAAATCCTCCTTCTTTGAAAACGTACCGTTTTAAGGTCAATTTGATTATAACATTTACTTTTAAAAATGCAATATTTTTTTAGCCGATTTTAAAAATAATTTACAATCCTGCAAAAATCCGTATAAAAATCAGCCCTCGATGCCTTTGAGCGCCTCAAGCTCGGCGTTGTCAACGCGGATTTTGGAATCCTTCACCAGACGGACTTCCTTGCGGGTGAATACGGCGGGAGCCGCCTCGGGGCGGGATTCGAGCTGAACCTTGAGGATGCCGGAAAGCAGGTTGCAGTCAACAACGGTGCCCTTGCCCTCCTTGGTGTCAACTATGGCGCCGACCTTCGGGGTCACGCGCAGAAGGTGCTCGTAGCCGTCCTGCTCATATTTGAGGCAGCACATAAGGCGGCCGCAGGTGCCGCTGATTTTGGTCGGGTTGAGGGAGAGCCCCTGCTCCTTAGCCATTTTTATAGCCACGGGCTGGAACTCGCCGAGGAAGGTCTTGCAGCAGAACGGTCTGCCGCACACGCCGAGACCGCCGAGCATTTTCGCCTCATCGCGCACGCCTATCTGGCGCAGTTCGATTCTTGTTCTGAAAACGGAGGCGAGGCTTTTTACAAGCTCGCGGAAGTCGATGCGCCCGTCGGCGGTGAAATAGAAAAGAATTTTGCTGCCGTCAAAGGTGTATTCAACATCCACAAGCTTCATCTCGAGGGCGAAACTCTCGATTTTCTGCTCGCAGATTTTGAACGCCTCTTTTTCCTTCTGCTTGTTTGCCTCGAGGGTCGCGAGATCCTCCTTGGTCGCGGTTCTTATGAATTTTTTGAGTGGCTTTACAATCTGCTCGTCGTCGATTTCCCTGTTTTCCATTGTTATTTCGCCGCACTCGATGCCGCGCACGGTCTCAACAATAACACGGTCGCCCTTTTTGAGAGTCTGACCGTCGGGGTCGAAGTAGTAGATTTTTCCGACTTCTTTGAAGCGGACGCCGATAACTTCTGCCATCTGAGTAAATCCTCCGGTTAAGTGTTCGCTCTGAAAAGTGTGCAGAGCCGGGTTATGATAAGGTTGTAGTTTCTGTTGAATTCGAGGTCGTCCCTGAGTTTGCGCGATGTTTTAGAAAGAGTGTCAAGGCGTTCGACCGTAAATTTTTGGGCGAGAAGGGCGGGCACGCCGTCAAACACGCCGCTGTCGGTTTTTGCCGTTTTTATCTTCATCGCCTCAACGAATATTTCGCTGAGTATGGGGAGCGCCGCCGCGAGAAGTTCCTTGTTCTTTTCAAAAACTCCCGCCGCCGCGAGAATGTCAAACTCCGCTTTTGAACATACCGCTTTGGCAACGGAGCAGGCGGCTTTGCACGCCTCGGTGTAGAGTTCGCCGTCCGTCTCGTTTTCCTGCTCGCCGAGGGAGAAGATTCTCGAACGGGATATGACCGTGGCGAGGAGGTCGGCTTTTGACGGGCAGACGATTATGAAAAAGGCGTATTTCGGCGGCTCCTCAAGACTTTTTATGAGTATGTTCTGCGATATCTGCGACATGGGACCCGTGACCTCGAGTATATAGACCTTCGCGTCCGCCTCGTTGGGCAGAATGCTCACGGAGTTTACCACATCGCGGGCTGTGTCGGCAATAAATATGCCCTTTTCGTTTTCAGTGTAATATTCAATGTCCGGGTGGATTCCCTGCTGCGCCTTTTTGCAGTCTGAGCACTCACCGCAGGCGAGATCGCCGTTTCGGCACACAAGCGCCTCGGCAATACCCTTCGCGAGCGACATCCTTTTTGCGCGCGAGCCGCCCTCGATTATTGTGGAGTTCGGGTATCTCTTAGAGTTGAGCGCTGCGCAGATATCCTCGCCCAGCGACATATTTATATCGGTGTGAAAATAGTTCATACGGTTCTTAAAGTTTGCGGAACTGCTCGACGTCGATTACGAACACGGTCGCTCCGCCTACTGTTATTTCAATGGGATTGGAGGTGAGGCTCAGCTCGCTCGATGTCACCATGGGGGCAACAATCTTTTTGCGGCTTGAGGAAAACTCGCCGAGTATCCGCATAACATCGTCAACCTTGCTCTCCTCAACGCCTATGAGAAGCGTCACATTGCCCGCGCGGAGAAAGCCGCCCGAGGTGGAGAGTTTTGTGGCGTAAAAGCCGTTACGGGCAAGACCGTCAAGCACATTGGCGCTGTCGTCGCTGCCGATAATCGCAATGACAAGTTTCATAAGAGCACTCCTTTAATCTTTTTCGAGAATCGCAATATTCCGTTCGATTACTTTTTTGCCGCGCCATTCGTAAGCCCTGCCGCTGATTTCACAGCCGCTTTCAACCCTGGGCACGGCGCTTTCGATAAATTCCTTTATTTCGGAGAGAGCGGCTTTTCTGTTCATCGGGCAGACCGTCTGGCAGATATCGCACCCCCAGGCGCAGCCGCTGTCTTTTATCAGTTTTTCCTCTTCGGGCGTGAGTTCGCCCTTTTTCTGATTTATAGCCGAAAGGCATTTTGACGGGTCGGGACCTCTGTCGCCTATGGCGTGGGTCGGACACGCCTCACGGCATTTGCCGCATCGCGCGCAGAATTTCACTTCACTGCCCGTGCATTCAAGGGGGAGGGTTGTGACTATTTCGCCGATGAAGACATAGGTGCCGTATTTTTCGTGGATGAAAAGCGAGTTTTCGCCCATCACGCCCAGACCGCTGAGCAGAGCGGCGGAAACCTCGGGAATCGGGGAATTGTCTGTAAAGGTGACGAACTTGTCATCGGGAAACAGTTCCCGCAATTCCTCAACCGCCTTCTGCAGGCGGGAATTGATAACCGTGTGGTAATCGCTTACCACGGCGTATTTTGAAATGTTGGAGTTTTCGTAGTTTTCCTCGCTTAAAAGATAGGGGAAAACCGCGGTGATAACCCGTTTCGCGTCTTCGGGCAGGCGGCTTTTCGCGCGGCAGTCTATAAGCCGTGAGCGCAGCGCCTCAAAATCGCAGACGCCCCAGGACGGAGCGGCGCTGTCCATAACGCGGGCTATTTTTTTATTCATATAACCGAAGCCACCCCCATAATCAAGGGTATGGTGATTATCGACATAAGACTCACGGAGGACACAACCTGCGAGGCAAGCCCCGTATCGCGCCCGTATTTAGCCGAGAACAGAACCGTGTTGTTCGCCGGTGGAGCCGAGGCGCTTAGAACGATTGTTGAGAACAGCGCGCCGGAAAGGCCGAATACTTTACACACCCCGAGCATAATTGCGGGCAGAAGCAGAAGCTTGAGCCCCGCCACGGCGGGTATTCTCGCGTTTCTGAGCATCGCTCTGAAATCCGAATGAGCCATATATGTTCCGAACATAAGCATCGCGAGCGGTGTATTGAGCGAGGCGATGTATGTTACGGGCTGCAGTATGATTGACGGCATATGCACATTGAGAAGATAGAACGGAAGGCCGATTATAACGGCTATCACGCCGGGGTTCAGGATAATCTTTTTGACATCTATGCCGACCTTGCCGTTTTCGCCCTTGTCCATAACGGTTATGCCGTGGGTAAAACTGAAAATCTGGAATGTGATAATTACCGCCGAGGTGTAGAAAACGCCTTCGCTGCCGATGAGCGCGCTCGCGAGCGGCAGACCCATATATCCGCAGTTGCCGTACGCGCAGGCGTATTTGTAAACAGCCGCCTTTTCCTTGTCACAGCGGCGGAATGAGAGTGTGCTT
Source organism: Clostridiaceae bacterium (assembly GCA_016285645.1). Classification (GTDB taxonomy): domain Bacteria; phylum Bacillota; class Clostridia; order Oscillospirales; family Acutalibacteraceae; genus CAG-177. The sequence goes on from JAEERC010000051.1 coordinate 107,304, forward strand.
ATAACAGCGGCAATGCCGTGCATTATCATGCCCATACCCATTGCCACAAACAGTTTTTTTGCCGTGTCGGACGAATATTCAAGTGTAAAGAATGATTCGATTATTTTCGCGGGTGTGATGATATAGAAGAGCAGGTCCGTGCATCTGAGCGCGGCTTTTTCGGTGAAAACACCTGCCTTGTCGGTTATAAAACCGACGGCAACCATTATGTATAAAATACATACCTGAGTTGCCGCAAGCTTCATTACACCCGCCATTTCGGCAAAGTTCATATTATTCAGCCGTTAACCTCTTCGTTTTCCGCCTGTTCCTGCGCCTGCGCCTGAGCGAGTGCCTCTTCCCTGTCGTCGGCGTTTCCGCCTATCCAGCCGATTCTCGTGAATATAATCGACATCACGAAAAGAGCCGTGGCGAGGTCGCAGTAATCAGCGGAGGAACCCGAATAGATGAGTTCTTTTCTGCCGAGAACGAACATAAGGAAACGGGGAACGAAGCAGAGGAGCGCGAGCACCGCCGCGGGCAGGCCGAAGCCCACAAGCTTCCAGTCAAGGCCTCTGGACTCAACCTTCGAGTTGAGCTGAGCGAACGCCATAAAGAATATGAGCATGAACGCGAGCATAAGGAGGTCGAGAATGATATCCGAAACCTTGATGTAGGAAATGGCGATTGTGAAACGGAAAACGAGGCGCAGCATAAACCACACAACGGGAGCGACGGAAATGATTTTGTATTCCGAAGCGTTTGTTGCGCCCGAAAGCATGCTGATACCGAAAACAACGAAATAGATTGCGGCGAGCACCGCGAAGACCGACTGCGCTATGAGAACATAGACGGAGACCTTTGTCATATCGCTGGTTTCGGGGGAGTATGTGAGAATCGTGTTGAGATCGACAGCCGCGTTGTAGAGAATGGACACGGCGGTGAGGAAGGCGATTATGCCCTGAACCGGTCTTTTCTGAGCGATTCTGTCATAGCCGAGCTCTTTTTTGTAGAGCAGGGCGGCCGCGAGCGAGATTACTACACCCGCGCCGATAACGCCGTAAAGCACATAGATAAGCGGGTTTGTGGGGTCAATGAAGAAGCCGGTCTCGTCCGCTTTGATGTTCGTAAGGAACTGATAAGTGCGAAGGGGAAGAGTGACAACTGCCACAAGGCAGAACGCTATTGTTGAAATAAGGAATCCGACATTGCGATTTTTTTCCATTTCAAAGTACCACCAATCTGATTTATTTTCTTTCCTCAATGGGAATATATTTGCCGGGTTTTGCCACGCTCTTGTAGGCGGGGCGGATTATCCTGTTGCCCGTGAGAAGCTCCTCCATGCGGTGGGCGGACCAGCCCGCCATACGCGCCACGGTGAAAATCGGGGTGAACAGGTCCTCGGGAATCTGAAGCACACGGTAAACGAGACCGGAATAGAGGTCAACGTTCGCGCACATCGCCTTGCCGCTGCCCTTTATTGCGCGGAAGACTTCGGGGGTCAGGCGCTCTATGGCGTCGAGCAGAAGGAAATCCTCCTCGTATTCCGTGCCGGTGCAGAACTGCTTCGCGCGGGATTTGAGAATAACCGCTCTCGGGTCGGAAAGGGTGTAAACCGCGTGACCCATACCGTAGATGAGACCGGAGCCGTCGCCCGCCTCCTTGCGGACTATTTTCGCGAGATAGTCGGCTATCTGACCGTCGTTGTAAACATCGGTTATCTCTTCGCGCATAAGGCGCGTCATTTCGGTAACCTTGATGTTCGCGCCGCCGTGCCGCGGACCCTTGAGAGCACCTATGCCCGCCGCTATGGCGGAGTAAGTGTCCGTTCCGCTCGAGGTGAGAACGCGGGTGGCGAAGGTTGAGTTGTTGCCGCCGCCATGCTCGGCGTGAACCATAAGGCAGGTGTCGAGCAGTTTCGCCTCGTCGTCGGCGTAACCGGGCCTTATCGCGTCAAGAATCGACTGCGCCGTTGTGTGACCGGGCACCGTGGGCGAAATCGACATTGTCTGTTTGTAATAAGTGCGGCGCTTTACCTGGTAGGCGTTGCCCATTATTTCGGGCATCTTCGCGAGAATCTGCAAGCACTGGCGCAGAACATTGCGCAGGGTGGTTTCGTCGGGGTTGCTGTCGTATGAATAGAGGGCGAGCACCGAACGCGCCATCTTGTTCATAATGTCCGGCGAGGGCGCCTTCATAATCATATCCTCTATGAAATCGTCGGGAAGTTCCCTGTTGTCGCTTAAAAGTTTCGTGAAGCCCTCAAGTTGCTCTTTTGTGGGCAGCGAACCGAAAATCAGGAGCCAGACTATTTCCTCATAGCCGAAGCGGTTCTCCGCCTCACAGCCCTCAACGACATATTTCATATTGATTCCGCGGAAACGCAGGCGGCCTTCACGGGGAACGGTTTCGCCGTCGTCTATGTAGTAGCCCTCAACGTTGCACACGCTTGTAAGCCCCGCCATAACGCCGGTGCCGTCGGAATTGCGCAGCCCGCGCTTTATGTTGAACATGTCGTAGTCGGCTGTGTCAACCTTGGTGTTCTGCTCAATCTGTTCGCACAGGTCGTCGAGGTGAATCGTTGCGCTGCTTTTGTATTCTATATCCAATATTACGCCTCCTTTACCGGGGAAATGAGCGCTCTGAAAAAACGCAGATTGCTTTTTGGTAATAATATAGGAATTCTAATTATACACCGCATTAATTAAAAAAGTCAAGATTATAATAATATAAAAAATATTACATTACTCTTGACATTGCGGCGGTAAAAATTTACAATTATTTAGATTGTAAAAATTTACGGAGGAACCGTTTTGAAAAAATATTTCAGAAGAACCTGGCTTGATATTGACACCGAAGCCCTGCGTGACAACTACGGGGCTATCGCCTCGCGCCTCAGGGAGGGAACGCAGATTATGGCGGTCGTAAAGGCGGACGCCTACGGCCACGGAGTGGAGCACATTGTAAAGGAACTTGCAAAATGCGGGTGCTCCTGGTTTGCCGTTTCCAATCTTGAGGAGGCGATGCAGGTCAAGAACAGCGAGCCCGACTCCTGCGTGCTCATCCTCGGCTATACTCCGCCCGAGTACGCCGTACAGCTCGCGTTAAACGGCATTTCACAGGCGGTATTCAACCCCGAATACGCCGAAGCGCTCGCCGAAAACGCCCGCGAAAACGGCGTTGAAGTGCGCATTCACATAAAAGTCGATACCGGTATGAGCCGTCTCGGCTTTGCTTATCAGGACAGCGAGAAGGACTCGGGCGCGGTCGAACTCATAGCGGACGCGTGCCGCCTTGAGGGGCTTTATCCCGAGGGCATTTTCACCCATTTCGCCTGCGCGGACGAGGAGAACGGCGAGGTGTTCACCCGCCTGCAGTACGACCTCTTCCTCGGGCTGATTCACGGCGTTGAGGAGGCGGGAGTCACCTTCGAACTGCGCCACTGCTGCAACTCGGCTGCCACGGTGATTTATCCCGAAATGCAGCTCGATATGGTGCGCCCCGGCATTATCCTCTACGGTCTTGCCCCTTCGGAGTTTATCGGCAGAAGCATAAAACTCAAACCCGTAATGCAGATGAAAACCGTGGTTTCAATGGTCAAGGAAATCCCCGAAGGCACTCCCGTAAGTTACGGCAGAACCTTCATAAGCGACAGGGCCATGAAAATAGCCACCGTGCCCGTCGGCTACGCGGACGGGCTGCCCCGCAATCTTTCGGGCAAAATGAAAATGACCGTGGGCGGCGTGCAGGTGCCTGTTGTGGGCAGAATCTGCATGGATCAGTGCATGCTCGATGTTACGGGAATCGAAAACGTGAGCGAGGGCATGACCGTTACAGTTTTCGGCAGTAAAAACACGGTTGACGACATCGCGGAAAACGCGAATGTTATAAACTACGAAATAATATGCGGAATCAACAAGCGCGTGCCGAGAGTTTACCTCGAGGACGGCGGCGTGGTTGCCATTTCCGACTATCTCGAAACAAAATAAGGAGAAGAATATGAAAAGAAAAATACCGTTTTTTTCGATTCTCGGCTGTATAAGCGGCGTGGCGAGCGTTGTGGCGGGCTTCGTGCTCGGTCAGAGCGTAAAAAACATCTCGCTTGATATCGCGGAGAATGGAATCACCCCCGCAAACGGCATCGGAGGCGAAGGACTGTTCGACTTTGTGTCACAGGTTCTGACCACCGTTTTTCAGTCGCTCACGACCATTGAACAGACCGTCGAAAAGAACACTCAGATGGTCGCGAAGTTAGTCGATGTGTGCGGCAAGGGCTTCGGTCTTCTGCTCATTTTCTTCGGTCTTTTCACGATTTGCCTTTTTGGTTCCAAAATAGAAAAATCGCTAAGGGCTCCGACACCTCCGTTCCCCGGAACGCCTGCAATAACAGGGATTAACGATTCTTCCGTTCCCGCTTGTGAGCCGCAGTTCAATTCCGCGGCGCCCTCACCCGAACAGAATTCTTATCCGCCCGCGCCCTCGCCGGCGCCCGAAGATTCCGTTTTTTCTCAAACGGAAAATCCCGGAGAACAATAAAGTCAAACACAATAAAAAACAAGTGTTTACAAGCGGCGCAGAATTAACAAATTGCTTACAATTTATTTTGTATTAATTCATAATTGTTTAACATTTGGCGGTTACAATCAGATTGTACTCAACAGAGGGAGCCGCACCCTCGAGTACGAGCACGAAAGTGCAAATACCCCTCCTCAATTCAACCCTATTAAGAAAAGACGCCTCACCGCAGAGGCGTCTTTTCGACTTTTTGAAATTTTTTCTTGAAAACGATTTTTCACTGTGTTATTATTACAAAGTAATTTTTTTCTAAGGAGTGGCAGTGCGTGTACAATCTCACCATACCCGAGGGCTACAAATCCGCTCTTGATGTAAGACGGACTCAGATAGCCATCAAAAAAATCAAGGATTATTTCGAGCGCGATATAGCGGTTCAGCTTGAACTCATGCGTGTGTCGGCGCCTCTTTTTGTTGACCGTGATTCCGGCCTCAACGACACCCTCAACGGAGTTGAGCGCCCTGTCGCCTTCGACATCAAGGATTATGACGGCAAAGATTTTGAAATAGTTCAGTCGCTCGCGAAATGGAAAAGATACGCTCTCAAGAAATACAATGTAAAATCGGGCGAGGGTATCTATACCGATATGAACGCCATTCGCCGCGACGAGGATGTTGACAATCTGCATTCCGTTTTTGTGGACCAGTGGGACTGGGAAAAGCGCATTGAAAAAAGCGAGAGAACAGAGGAGACACTTAAAAAGACGGTTCGTCTCATCTACAGTTCGCTTCGCCATACCGAGCGCTATGTGGCGAGAGATTACGACTTTTTCGAGCGTTTTCTTCCCGAGGACATATTCTTTATCACAACTCAGGAACTTGAGGATATGTACCCCTCGCTTACTCCCAAGGAGAGGGAAAACGCGATAGCCCGCGAGAAAAAAGCGGTTTTCATTATGAAAATAGGCGGAGCGCTTAAATCCGGCGCCATACACGACGGCAGAGCCCCCGACTACGACGACTGGGAACTGAACGGCGATATAGTCGTATATTACCCCGTGCTCGATATGGCTTTTGAACTTTCGTCAATGGGCATAAGAGTTGATGAGGAATCGCTCGCGAAGCAGCTCGAAATCCGCGGCTGCCCCGAGCGTAAGGAACTTCCCTTCCACAAGGCGCTTCTCAACGGTGAGCTGCCCTATTCAATCGGCGGCGGCATCGGTCAGAGCAGAATGTGCATGTTCTTCCTTCGCAAGGCGCACATCGGCGAAGTGCAGGCGTCTGTCTGGCCTGAAGAAATGGTCAGGGAATGCGAAGCGGCTGGAATTAATCTTTTATAATAACGGAAAAAAGGGACTTTCGCAGTCCCTTTTTTGATACAAAGGTGTGATTGAATGAACATAACAAAACCCGCGCGCGGGTCATCTCCCGCGCCCGACCATATTATGCTGAGCATCTGCGGCGACTCCCGTTACACAATGGCGGTGACCTGGCGTACAAGCACGGACACGGCGGACGGCTATGTCGAATACCGCGCGGCAGACGGGAAAACAATGAGACGCGACAGCGAAAACTCCGTTTTCAAAAGCGATATCGATGAAAGCGTGATGCACTGGGCAAAACTTGAAAACCTCACGCCCGGCACAAAATATTACTACACCTGCGGCGATGAAAAGAACAGAAGCGGGGAGTTCTCGTTTGAAACCCAGGGCGAAAATGTTGAAAAATTCACCTTCCTCGCCGTTGCCGATTTCCAGAAGGGCGAGCCGCACGACCTGCCCGACTATTCCCACGCGGGAAAACTTTTCAAAAAGGTTCTCGCGGATTATCCGGAAATAAAATTCATTCTCAGCGCGGGCGACAGCACCGACTGCGGTCAGCACGAGCAGCAGTGGAACGGAATGTTTGAGGGGCTGAGAGGCGTGATTGAGAGCGTGCCGTTTATGATGGCTCTCGGCAACCACGACAACCGCGGCTTTGCCGACTATGAAAAGGGCGAGGGCAGATACTACGCCGAGCCGGCGGAATTCTTTGTGAATCAGTTCCGCGGGTCCTACCCCGACAACGGAGCCGAGAACTGGAAAACCGAGAATTACTCCTTCGATTTCGGCCCCGCCCACTTCATAATTTTCAGCATAAACGGTCCCGAAGAGACCGACGAATGGGCAAAAAAAGATCTTGAAAATACTGGTAAAAACTGGAAAATAGGAACCTATCATTTTCCGATTTATTACTCGGGAACGGACTGCGAAAACGACGACGCCTACCCGCATATGAGAGGCAGCATGGAACTGTGCGATCTGATGCTTTCGGGGCACGAACACAACTTTTCGAGAAGTTTTCCGATAAGGAACGAGGAACTGTTCGACCGCCCGTCGCAGGGCACGGTCCACTATATGCTCGGCAACGGCAACTGCAATCCTCCCGGGTCGAGAACAGTGCCTAAAATCTGGCACTGCGCCTTCTTTCCGCAGGAGGAAAATGTCAGCGCGTTCGCGATAATCGAGGTTGAAAAAGACAAACTGACTCTGACCGAAATGCTCGACGACGGCAGGATTGTCGACAAATGTGTAATCGACAGAAAAAACGATGTGATTCTGCCCTATGCCGTCGCCCCGAGATTCAACCGCCCGAGAATGATGTTCAAGGGTATGGATCCCGGTCTCGCCCAGGTCGATGTGCCGCCCGAAAACAAAAACGGCGTGTGGTACATCGCGGGGGCGGTGCTCGCCTCATTTATCGGAGCGGATGTTCTGCGCGGGGAGGGGAGCGTAAAAATCTCGCTTTACGGGCACACCGCGGAGTTCGTTCTCGGCAGTGACTCGGCTCAGACGGAAAAAGGCGTTCTCCCGCTCGGCGGCGAGGTTTACAAAGGCGCGAGAGGGCAGCTGTATATCCCCGCGGACGGCTTCGCGAAAGCGTTCGGAATGAAATGGTGCTACAGCGCGCGCAACAATTTTCTCTCATTCGAGCACGAAAGCGAATCGCATCCCGTTCCTTTTCAGCCCTGACTCTTGAAATCGGAATGAAAATGCGGTATAATAATACGAAGTGAACGGAGGTGCCGATATGAAACTGAAAAAAATAATATGCATTCTCTCAGCCGTGCTGGTTCTGCTGATACCATTTGTCGCAGCCCGCGCGGATTTCGGCGATTACGGCGGAGACTCCGATTACGGCGGAAGTTATGATTACGGCGGAAGCTATGACAGCGGAGGATATGATTACGGCGGCTCCGATGACAGTTACGGCAGCGGCGGCACATATGTCATTCCCTTCTACGGCGGTTCGGGCGGCGACGGCGGAAGCTACAGCGGCGGCTCCGGCGGCTCGGGAAGCGGACTGCTCGGCATCATCCTTGTCGCGGTGATTATTCTTGTTATCGTCTACCTCATCACAAGGAAGAAAACTCCCTCCGTGCCTGTTGTTCAGGGCGGCGGAGCGATGGCTACCGACCCCTCGACTCTCAGACCGGTTGATGAATACCTCAAGGAGGATCCCTCCTTCAATGAGGCGCAGTTCACCGAAAAACTCTCGAATATGTATGTCAGGTTCCAGAACGCCTGGACGGACAAGAACATGGAGGATGTGCGCCCCTATCTGACGGACGCTTTCTACACCCAGCTTGACCGTCAGCTTGACAACTACCGCAGAGACAAGCGCACAAACCGCGTTGACCGCATAGCCGTGCTCGATGTAAATCTTGTGGGCTGGAAGCAGGAATACGGCAACGATGTTATGATAGCAAAACTCAAAACGAGAATTGTTGACTATGTTGTTGACGATCTGTCCGGCAACATTGTCCGCGGCTCGGACAGTGTTGAAAAGTTTATGGAATACGAATGGCAGCTTGTCCGCACAACGGGTCTCTCCACTCAGGAGAGCAGCGGCACAACCGTTCAGGTCTGCCCGAACTGCGGCGCGCATATCGACATAAACCATTCCGCGAAATGCGAATACTGCGGCTCGATTCTCACAACCGACACCTTCGACTGGGCGGTGAGCACAATCAAGGGTCTCTCACAGCGCACCGCGACCCGATAATTTCACAAAAGAATATTAACCGACCGGGCTTCCGATTTTTTTCGGGAGCCCGGAAAATTTTTTGCGCTATATTTTGTTTAAAGCGGGTCAATTTCAGAGGGGGACCGCACAATATCTTGCATATATTGTTTTATATATATAATTTTTAAAAATTTTTTCTTGACAGCGGCGCCGAAATGTAGGATAATAAGATTGAACTATAGCATAAAATACGCTTATTGCACCTAAATATATTCGCTGATTGCGAAACCCGTGCAGTCGGGTCAGGCGGCTTAAAAGGTCAGCAGGCCGCCCGCAAGGAAGGAAAGAGAATGACTTTTAACAGAGACGGCAATAACTTAGGCGATATACTCCTTGCCAATGGTAAGGTTACGCAGGAAAAACTCCAGCAGGCCTATGAAGAAAGCCAGAAGACAGGTAAAAATTTAAGCGAGTGTCTGCGCGACTTGAAACTGTGCGATGACGAATCCATCGCCAGGGCGCAGGGCGAACTGCTTGACGTGCCCTACATAAGTCTGAGAGCGGTAACAATCCCGCCCGAGATTATCAGGATGATAAACGGCCGTGTTCTCAGGCAGCACAACGCAGCCCCGGTCGAATTCCTCGACGGCAACACGGACATCCTCGTTGTAGCTCTCGCAAACCCGCTCGATATGGTCGCGATAGACGACCTTACAATGATAACGAGCTGCCAGATTGAGCCGAGAATCTCAACGGCAACCGAAATCAACGCCCTTCTCGATAAATACTACGGCACCGAAGAAGCGATGTCCGCGGCCGAAGCGTTCACCAAGGACCGCGAGAGGCAGAAGGCGGCGTTCGCCAACGAAGAGGAAGAGGAAGAAGTCGACCTCCAGTCGGCTCCCATCGTACAGCTTGTCAAATCAATCATTGAGCAGGCGGTACGTTCCAGAGCCAGCGATATTCATATAGACGCTCACGAGACACAGGTTGTTGTCCGTTTCCGTATAGACGGCGTTCTCAAAAACGTCATGTCGTACGACATTGAGCTTTTACCCGTTATTATCACGCGTATCAAGATCATCGGCGGTATGGATATTTCCGAAAAGCGCCGCGCGCAGGACGGCCGTATCACCATCTACGTCGATCACCTCGAATATGACCTTCGTGTATCCATACTTCCCACATCATACGGCGAGAAGGTCGTTATGCGTATTGCCTCCACCGTAGGCCTTACCAAAACAAAGGCACAGCTCGGTATGAAAGAGGCGGAGCTCAAGCGCTTCGAGCACATACTCTCAAACCCGAACGGCATTATTCTTGTTACAGGTCCCACCGGTTCAGGTAAATCGACAACCCTTTACACGGCTCTTTCGGAGCTCAACGACGAAACGGTTAACATCATCACCGTTGAAGACCCTGTCGAAGCTAACATCTCCGGTCTTAACCAGGTTCAGGTTAACCCGAAGGCGGGTCTTACCTTCGCGTCAGCCCTCCGCGCCATCCTCCGTCAGGACCCTGATATTATCATGATCGGTGAAATTCGAGACTATGAAACGGCTTCAATAGCGGTTCAGGCGTCAATCACCGGCCACTTGGTTGTAAGCACGCTTCATACAAACTCCTCGGCGGCAACCATCACCCGTCTTCTGGATATGGGCGTTGAATCCTACCTTATAGCGGACTCCGTCGTGGGCGTTATAGCCCAGCGACTTGTGCGTAAACTCTGCCAGCACTGCAAAAAGGGCAGGGACGCGACCGATGAGGAAAAGCGAATTCTCGGCATTCCCGTTTACAAGCCCTTCACCATATACGACCCCGCCGGCTGCCCGATGTGCAGCGACACGGGCTTCTACGGCCGAACCGGTGTTTATGAAATAATGGAAATCACACCGGAACTCAAGCGACTCATCACGGCAAAATCCAACACGGAGGAAATCAAAAACGCCGCCCTTAAAGACGGCATGAACACCCTTCGTATGAGCGCCGCGCAGTATGTTCTTGAGGGCGTAACCACAATTACCGAAATGCTCAAGGTTTCCTACGAAACCTAAGCGTTTTACGGTATTCCCCGCAAAATCACAGGCGGCGGACCGCCGCCCGCAAAACAGGGCTCGCCCTGTATAATGATTTTTAATGTTATAAACTTTTTAATTTTAAGAAAAGAGACAGACAGATGTTAAAATTTGCAGACTGTGTTCGTAAATGCGCCGAAGTCGGAGCGTCCGACCTTCATATATGCGCGGGCTATCCCCCTTCAATGAGGCACAACGGCTCGCTTGAGGCAATTGACTTTGAAGAGCCGCTGACCCCGGCGGAATGTACCTCGCTCGCCTACGAAATTCTCAATCCCATTCAGATTGACACGCTTAAAAAAGAGGGCGAAATAGACTTTGCTTTCACGGTTGATAACACCCGTCTGAGAATAAATGTTTACCAGCAGTCGGGCACCACGGCAATCGCCGCCCGTCTTCTCAGAAACGAGATTCCCTCGATTGAGGATCTTGAGCTTCCCGAAGCGCTCACCAATTTAAGGCACAAAAGGCACGGTCTGATTCTTGTTACCGGCATCACCGGCTCGGGCAAATCGACTACTCTTGCCGCTCTTGTGCAGCTTATAAACAAGAATTTCAGCAACCATATAATCACAATCGAAGAACCTATTGAGTATGTTTACCCCAAGGGCAAGGCGATCATCAATCAGCGTGAAATAGGAACGGACTGCAAGAGCTTCGCGAACGCTCTGAGAGCCGCCCTCCGTGAAGACCCGGACGTCATTCTCGTCGGCGAAATGCGAGACAATGAAACAATCGCGACCGCCCTTTCCGCGGCTGAAACCGGCCACCTTGTGCTTTCAACGCTTCATACAATCGACGTTGCCGGCGCGGTTGACCGTATGATTGACTCCTTCCCCGCCCACCAGCAGTCACAGATCCGTACCCAGATAGCCGACGTTCTCGAGTGTGTGGTTTCGCAGCAGTTAATCCCGAGAATCGACAAGGACGGCCGCGTGGTTGCCACCGAGCTTATGCTCTGCAACTCCGCAATCCGCGCCCACATCCGCGAGGCGAAAACCTTCCAGATTCCCAACACCATTTCCACCTCGCGTAAGCAGGGCATGATGCTTATGGACGACTGCATTTATGAGCTTTATGTCCGCGGCAAAATTTCCGGCGCCAGCGCCGTGACCTTCGCGCACGACCGCGAAGCGATGAGCAAAAAGGTAATTTAAGTCAGGTTAAATATATCAGAACAAAAAAATGATTTCACAGCAAAGGGGAGTATTTTATGGCAAAATTCAACTATGTCGCAATGGACGCCGCCGGCAAAGAGCAAAAGGGTACCATTGAGGCAAACGACCGCGAAGAGGCCCAGGCGTTAATCAGGGCAAAGGGTCTTACCACACTCAATATTGAAGGCGCGAACGCCCTCAACTCCAGCGTTGAACTCTCGTTCCTTGAAAAAAAACCGAAGCCCAGGGAGATGTCCGTTTTCTGTAACCAGATGGTCAGTGTTCTCTCGGCGGGCGTAGGTATGGCGGACGCTCTGAGCATGATAGGTGAGCAGACCGCCAACAAAAAGCTTAAAAATGCAATCCTCGGCTGCTGCAAGGGCATTCAGGCGGGCGACACCATGGCGGACTGTATGAAACAGTATGAAGTTTTCCCCGAGGTTTTCGCGACAATGGTCGCCGCCGGTGAGGAGACGGGCTCGCTTGAAACCTCCTTCTCCCGTATGAGCGAGCGTTTTGAAAAAGACGCGGCTTTGAAAGGTATGATTAAGAGCGCCATGATGTATCCCATCATCCTTTTGCTTATCACCGTTGCCGTTGTTATCATAATGCTCAACTTCGTTGTTCCGAAATTTCAGGACACTCTGCAGACCTTAGGCACCGACCTTCCCGCTCTTACAAAAGCGGTTATTGCTCTTTCAGATTTCACAAAACAGAATTTCCTTATTATCGCTATTGTTGTTGTCGGCGCTATTGTCGGTATCATTTTCTTCAAAAAATCCGATTTCGGCAAACATTTTATTGACAATCTGTTGTTAAAAATGCCGGTTGTAAAAAACTTTATAACTTATACCGCCTGCGCAAACCTTGCCAGAACTCTCGCTACCGTGCTTTCCTCAGGCGTTCAGCTTGTTGAGGGTCTCGGCATTGCGGCAGATACAATGACAAATGTCTTCTTCAAAGAAGCTGTTTATCAGGCAAAGAGCGAAGTCGAGGTCGGCACTACTCTTGCCGACGCCCTCGATCATACCAGGCTTTTTCCGCCTCTTCTTACGAATATGACCAAAATCGGTGAGGAAACAGGTAATCTTACCTCTTTGCTGGATCGTGTTGCCGCCTTCTATGATGACGAGGTTGCCGAATCAACAAAAGCGCTGACCGGTATGCTTGAGCCCCTGGTTATCATCCTTATGGCGGGTATTGTCGGCACCATAATCCTCGCGGTTATGCTTCCCATGGCAAGTATGTACACCGCTATGGACAACCTTTAATAACAATGAGCAATCAGCAAGGAGTAGTGAGCGCTGATTGCATCATGTAGTTTGAAAATATTAGATTTTTCATGTTTTCTTAAAAAATCTTAGTCTATAAAAGAGTTTTATCGAAGTTTATTTCCGTCGTGGCCTCCTCCTCTGGGGGAGGTGGCACGGCGTAAGCCGTGACGGAAGGAGTCCGTATGAATTTAAAATATAACGGAAGCCTGAATGAGAAAGCAAAGGATCTCCGTAAAAACGCGACTCCGTGGGAAAACAAACT
>JAEERC010000052.1 GCA_016285645.1 Clostridiaceae bacterium
AAGGGATAAGGCTCATGCCTATCCCTTTTTTTGAAGCCGTTATGGCGGAAAAGAGCGTTTCAAAATCTATTAAATCCCTTAGCTGTGCGCCCTTTACGGCTCCGTTTTTTATATACAGATTATAGATTGCCGATTCTTTTGAGCGCGTCATAAGTGCCTATCATCAAAAGAACAAAGCCCTCCTCGAGTACGGTGTCCGGCGTGAGCTGAACATTTACCGTGTCTCCGTTTTTGATTGCGATAATATTCGTTGAATATTTCGCTCTCACGTCTATCTGACCGATTGTTTTGCCTACCCATTCCTTCGGCACGGCAATTTCATCAATGCCGTACTTGTCGGATATTTCAATGAAATCCATAACGCCGTGGGAGGTGAGCTTTACGGCGAGCTTGTGCGCGAGCTCGTGCTCGGGAATAACAACCGTGTCGGCGCCGAGTTTGCTTAAAATCGTTCTGTTCGTCTCGTCGCTTGCCTTGCAGATTATTCTTTTTATGCCGAGTTCCTTGAGATTCATCGTAACAAGGGCTGAAACGCCGAGATCGGAGCCGATTGCGACAATAACCGTGTCGCAGTTCTGCACGCCGATTTTTTCAAGCACCGCCTTGTTGCGCGCGTCCGCGCAGATGGCAACGCTCACGCTGTCTCCGATTTTGTCAACAATGTCCTGGTCGCTGTCAACGGCAATAACCTCCGCGCCGTAGTTGCAGAGGTCTATTGCGAGCCGTGAGCCGAAACGTCCGAGTCCGATTACCGCGAAAGTGTCCATAAAATCACCTTATCCTATAAGCAGATTTGTAGTAGCGTAACTGTATTTTTTCTCAACATAGTTTCCCCGAAGGAAGCCGATACATATTGTGAGAAGCCCGACTCTGCCGAAAAACATAAACAGAATGAGCATTATGTGAGACGGCAGCGAGAGGGCAGCCGTTATGCCCGTGGTAAGCCCGACCGTGCCGAGAGCCGAAACGGTCTCAAACAGCGCGTCGGTGAATTCAACGCCCGATGTGGCGCTTACGAAAAGCCCGCCGGTAAAAGCGAGAGCCGCGAGAACAATGGCGAGAACAAGGGCGTTCATAACCTGGTCCTGGTCAATTCTTCTTTTGAAAACGTCAACGCTGTTTCTGCCCTTTATACGGCTCCGCAGGAAGAGCACAAGCACAACGAAGGTCACGGTTTTAAGACCGCCCGCCGTTGAGCCCGAGGAGCCGCCTATGAGCATATAGATACAGGAGAGCGCCTTGCCCGCCTGGGTCAATGAGCCCTGGTCTATTGTGGCAAAGCCCGCCGTTCTGAGCGTAACGGACTGGAAAAAGCCCGAAAGCAGTTTTCCGGAAACGCTCATATTGCCCATAGTGCCGGGGTTGTTCCACTCAAAAAGGCAGTTCAGAAGCCAGCCGCTTAAAATGAGCGCCGCTGTTGTGCACAGCACAAGTTTTGTGTAAACGCTCCAGTTTTTCGGCTTGCGTTTCGCGGTCATATCGTCCCACACAACAAAGCCGAGACCGCCGATTATTATAAGAAGCGAAAGTGTGATAAGCACGACCGGGTCGTTAGCGAAATACTCAAGACTCCCGCCGGGAGTTTTGAAGCCCATTATGTCGAAACCCGCGTTGCAGAAGGCGGAAACCGAGTGAAAGATGCCGAGCTTCAGCGCCCTCGAAAAGCCGAATTCGGGTAAAAAGCGTATAAACAGAATTATTACCCCCGCCAGTTCAATCAGAAGCGAGCCGATAAGCAGTTTTCTCTGCACACGCATAACGCCGCCGTTGCCGTCGGTGCTGATTGATTCGGCTATGAGTATTCTCTGCTGAAAACTTATTTTCCGCCTTGTCATAAATATAACGACGCTCGCGAGAGACATAAAACCGAGACCGCCTATTTCAATGAGCGCCAGAATCACAAACTGACCGAAGCCGCTCCACTGGCTCCAGGTGTCACAGAGCACAAGCCCCGTGACGCAGGTCGAGGAAGTGGCGGTGAAAAGCGCGGTTTTAAACCCGCAGCAGCAGCCGTCCCGCGATGAAACGGGCAGCAGCAGAAGCAGGGTGCCGAGCGCTATTACGGCTGTGAAAACGAGCACAATCGTTCTGCTTGTGCTGAGCGCTTTCCGCCTTCTTTTTTCCGCGTTTTCAGTCATTTGTTTTTATATCCTTTGAAATAATCATTTATGACACTTCGTTTACCTGAACAGGGTCAACAGCCGGATTAACGGGATTGTCAATTACGGGATTCTCCGGGTCATCCGTCACGGGATTTTCGGGGTCGTCAACCGGGTCGGGGGCAGGAGTGAAATCGCCTGAGGTGAAGAAAACTATCGGGTCGGGGGAGGCAACTCTTTTTCCGCTTCCGTCAACGGTTCTGAGCCCGGGATAATCACCGGGGTCATAGTCATTGAAGTTCTTTTCAAGAAGCGGATAAATCATGTGATTGAACAGCAGGTCTGCACGGGGTGCGAGTATGCTGTTTGTGAGCATGATGTTTTTTGAATCCGCCGTGTTGAGCCTCAGGTTAAACCATGAAGGCAAGGTGAAAAACGGGTAAAGAGAGTAAGTGTCAAAAAAGCTGCAGAAAATCCAGATTTTTTTGTTTCTGAGCATATATGCTTCCGATGCCGAGATGCGCGTTCTCGGGCACATAAGGCATGCGCCCGCGAAATAATCGGGGTAGTTTGTTATAAGGCGTTCCGCTCCGCTTGCCCCGAGACAGCGCCCGAAAACGAAGATACGTTTTTTATCTACATTGTGGCTGTCAACAAAATCCCTGATTGCCTCAAACATGGGTTCCAGCAATAAGATGTCAAAATATATCGGGTCGGGTGAGCGCAGAATCATAACATACATACCGTCTGCGTTTACCGCCTTTGCCTGGAACTCGTCACTCGTCCAGTAGCATATATCGGTGCCTTCAAGCTCCTTGCCCTCGTAGGTGCCGTTGCCTGCGCCGTTCATATAAACAATAAGCGGGCAGGGGTTATTGCTTTCCGGGCAGAAATAACTGTAGTCAATATCCACGCCCATTACTTCCGGACCGTTGGCTCTTCTGAATTTGCTTCTCAGAGCATCTCTGTCCTCACTGTAACCTACCGAAGAAGCGCAGATTGAAAGAATGCCCGTTATAAGTGCAATGCATAAAATAATTGCCGTGAGTTTTCTGATGGTTTTCATTTTTTGTTCCTTTCAAAAATGGGTTCACCGTGTTTTTAATTTATAGAATCCGTGTATATCAGATAAACGGAATCATCTTGAGCGGATTGAAAATGTAGGCGGGAAGAAGTTCAATGGTGTTTCTTCCCTGCACCTTGATTACGGGCTCCGTGGTTTTGCCGAGACCCATATCATAGAGAACTTTAAGAAGAATTTTCGCTATTTCAACATTGCCCCTCGCGGTGGGGTGGATGAAAGCGAAGCAGTATCCTTTGCCGTTGAGCTCGGCGGCGATATCAACAATCGTGACAACGCCCGGGTGCTCCTTGTCGTATTTGAAAATGCGCTCGTTGAGTTTGTCCGAGCCGTATTGCAGAAGAGGTCTTAACAATCCCGTTGAGGGGTTATAGAGAGTCTGCAGAAGAATAACCGCGTCGGGGCTCGCTTCGTGGATTTTTCCTATAATGGCGCACAGGTCTTCATAATAGGCGTCAAGCACGGTGTCGATTATAGGATCAATATGTAACAGAACGCCCAGAAGCAGCAGCGGAATGTTGCCGTGAAGGTAATTGTTGCCGCCGATTGTGATGTTGACAATATCGGCGTTCTCGATGCTTGCCATAACATCCTGCCTGTTGAGCATTTCGCGCAGTTCGCTGCTCTTGAGACCGTCCACACCGTAGTTTACATAGTTGTAGCCGTTCGTGTCGGCGATTATTCTGCCGTAGCACGCCTCTTCATAGTTTACTATGCCCGAGCCCTTCGCTATTGAGTCGCCGAGCAGAACATAGTTGAGCGCTTCTTCGCTCTCGCCCGTGTCCGTTTCAGACGGTGCGTTATAATCCGCGGAAATGACGGCTTCAGAGTATGTTTCGTAAACCGCGGCTTCATCCGTAAACTGCGGGGCGGTTATTTCGTCCGCGAGCACCGGGGAAGCGGTGCAGAGCATAAGCAGCGCACAGAGAAAAACTGCTGTCAATCTTTTTAAACCGGTTTTCATTTTATTTCAATCCTTCCTTTTCTTTTACAGTGTGATTTTCTTTTCATCAAGCGGCATATTCTTCCTGAAATCGGGAACCTGCATTGTTCTGCCGCCGTTTGTTACCGAGAGCGATGAGAGAAGCCCTACCGCCGTCCACTCGCACGCCTTATAGACATTCAGCTCGGGTTGAGTATTTGTACGCAGGGCGGTTATGAAATCGTCAACAATAAAGAAATCTCCGCCGTTGTGACCCGCCTGCTTCTGCTCCTCTGTGGCGTTTTTGTATCTGTCGGGCAGGTACATATCGTAATCCTCAAGCTTCTGCCATTTCATATTGTGAAGGGGACTGTCGTTTTCTTCATCGATGAACGACACCCTGTTTATATCGTCGCCGTGCGCCTTTGAGTTGAAACAGCCCTTCGTGCCCTGAAGATGGTAGTAATCCATATTGTGCGGGCGCGGTGACATACAGTCAACACGGATGTTGAGAAGTTTGCCCGTCGCCGTGCGGCACATAGAGGTTGTTCCGCTGTCCTGCTTCAGGCCCAGGGTGTTGTAAACGCCGGGCGAGAAGGTGGAAACCTCGGTTATCCTTTCACCCGGGAACCACTGCATAACGGGACCTATGCTGTGGGTGGGGTAGAAGTTGCCCCTGATTCCGCACTGCCAGTAGGAGCGCCAGGAGGTTTTGCCGTTCGGGTAGGTGAAAAGGTTGCCGATGTTGTGAAGATACATACCCTCGGCGTAGTAGGTCTCGCCGAAAAGCCCCGCCTCAACCATTTTTCTTACCTGCTGAACTCTCGGGTCGTATATGTAGTTTTCAGCGTACATATAAATCTTGTTGTATTTTTCAACCGTTTCGCAAAGCCAGAAAAGCTCGTCCATCGTAACGCCGGCGGTGACCTCGCACATCACGTGCTTACCCGCCTCCATGGCGGCAATCGCCTGGGGCACATGGCACTGCATGGGTGTTGAGATGATGACCGCGTCAATGTCGCTTTCGAGCATATCGTCAAACACGCGGTAGGTTTTAACATTTCCGCCTATCCGTTCGGCGGAATCCTTGAGATGCTGTTCGTCGAGGTCGCACATGGCGGCAATCTCAACATCTTCAATATTCTTTAAGCCCATAAGGGTTGAGAGACCCCTTGTGCCCGCAATACCTATTTTTATCATAGTTTCACCTTCCGTCAATCTGAAAACTCAACGGTGTATTCGCCGCCGAGAAGGTCAATAACAATGTTTCCGCCTTCATTTTTATATTCGCTCACGGCTCTTGTCTCGCCGTTTACCGTCACGTTTTTGCCCATAACCGGAAGCGTGAGGGCGGCGGGAACGGGAACGCTGCAGTAGTATCTGAAGCCGTTCTTAGTGGACCACTCGCTCTTTATGAGACCCGCGGCGCTGTCGTATGAGGCGTTCACATAGGTTATGTTCTGCTGACCATCGGGCAGTTCGTCAGCGGTTCTCTGGTCAATTCTCGGCGAGAGTTTAATTGTTTTGAAACCGGGTTCCGCCGGCTGAATGCCCGCCATAAAGCGGTACATCCATTCGCCTATTGCGCCGTAGGCGTAGTGGTTGAAGGAGTTCATACCCACATCGCCGAAGCCCTTTTCCTTTGTATATGAGTTCCATCTCTCCCACATCGTGGTAGCGCCCTGGTCAACCGTGTAGAGCCAGGAGGGCTCGTTGCGCTGAAGGAGGAGATTGTAGGCGGTTTTGTCCTTGCCGTATTTCGAAAGAGTCGGGCAGAGAAGATAGGTGCCGAGGAAGCCCGTTGACAGACGGTTGCCGTTTTCGGCAATCTGTTTTTCGAGCATATCGGCGAGCGTCTGCGCCTTGTCCTCATCAACGAGGTTGAACGCGAGGGCTATGACCTTATCCGTCTGCGTTTTGCCTTTGGGCATACCCTTTTTCATAAACTTGCGGTCGAAATACGCCTTTGCCTTTTCACGGTATTCCTTGTATTCCGCTATCTTTTCATTCTTGCCGAGCACGGCGCTCATCTCGAGCATCATATCTATATCGCGCACGAAATAGGCGCTCGCTATCATCTCGTTTTTGCAGAAATCATAGGCGAGCCAGTCGCCGTAGCGCGGATTCGGACCCGCATAGCGTCTTGTCTTTATTAGACCGCGGATGTATTTATCCATTGAGTCATAGTGTTCTTCAAGAATTGTCTTGTCGCCGAAAAGGCGGTACATATTGAACGGGATTATAACGCCCGCATCGCCCCAGGCGGCTGCGTTGTTGCCCGTGCACACGCCCACGGTCGGGTTTACATCGGCGTATTCGCCCTTTTTGCCCTGAGTGTCGCGCATATCCTGCATCCACTTGCGGAAGAAGGAATAGACATCCGCGTTGTAGGCGGCTGTTACCGAAAACGCCTGAGCGTCGCCGGTCCAGCCGAGGCGTTCGTCACGCTGGGGGCAGTCGGTGGGAACGCTTAAATAGTTGCCTCTCTGACCCCATATAATATTTGAAATAAGTCTGTTCACAAGGGCGTTGTCGGTTTCAATAAAGCCGGTTTCCCTGTTGTCGTTGCCAACTACCTCGCCCTCGGCGGAGATAAGCTGAACATCGCTGTCCGCCGTGATTTCCACAAAGCGGAAGCCGAAGAACGTGAATGCGGGGCAGTAGGTCTCCTCACCGTCGCCGCCCAGGCGGTAATACGCCTTCGCGAGAGCCGAGCGCATATTCGCGGTGTAAACCGAGCCCGCGGCGCCGTCGTTGCCTCTTGAGCGTTTGCCTGTATCATTTAAAAACTCGGCGTAGCGTATTTTTACAAGCGCGCCTCTTTTGCCGCTGACCTTTATTTTTACCCTGCCGACGATTTCCTGACCGAAGTCGATTGTAACCGCCTTGCCGCTCGCGAGCGAAACGGGGAGGGAGGCGTTCTTTTCGGCAAAACGCAGGGCGCCGAAATCCGTGCCGTCAAAGTCAACGCCGTCGCTTATGTTTATTACCTGCGGAGCGCGGGTGAGGCCCTTGCGCACCTTTACGGTTGTGCCGATATATGGAGTGACCTCGCCTTTGTAGGAAACAGTCTGCGGCTTTTCAAAATTGCCGTATTCCTTGTCAGGGCAGGACATATCCTCGTATGAGGGGAACGAGCCGTCGCAGAACTCGCCGTCCCATATATCCGCCGTGCGTATTCTGCCGGTAACGGATGCCCGCCATGTTTTGTCGGTTACAACATTTTGCGAGCCCGCGGTGAGGCACGCCTTGAAGGCGGGTGTGCCCTTGCCGTAGTGACCGCCCGCTATTCTGCCGTAGCACCAGCCGGTGGAAACAACGGCGAGTATACGGTTTTCGCCCTCGCGCACAAGGGACGATACATCGTAAGTGCAGTAAAATGCGCGCTTGTTGTAATTTGTCCAGCCGGGCTTCATTTCGTCATCGCCCACACGCACGCCGTTTATATAGACATCGGCGCAGCCGAGAGCCGAAAAATACAGCACCGCCTCGGTCGCCTGCTTCAATTTGAAATCTTTAATAAAAACGGGCAGGCCGTCGCATTCGGGCAGGTCGTCATACTGGTTTGAAGGCGTGCCCCACGGCTTGTTCTCAGGGTCAAAATAAGTGAGGTAAGGCGTTGTGATAAATTTCGCGCCTGCGAAAACATCTTCACGGTCTCTGTTGAATAAATCAGCCATAGGAAAACCTCCTGAACATATTTACCACATTATAGCAGTGTTATTATTATAAATCAAGGGATTATATACAATATTTAGTGCGTTGACATTTTTTTATTCAAGTTGTAAAATAAATCTGTTACAAATAAGTCATTTTTAAATCTGTTTTTAAGAGAGGTGAGATTCTTGAGCGGCGACGGCAGTCACGGTCGATCTAGCGACAATAATAAAACAGCAAAAGTGCAGCGGCTGCTCAGGGATAAATAATATCCGGAACGGTTTTTCGCCCTTGCGCTTTTGCGGAAAGGGCGTTTTTTTATGGAAGAGGGCGTATTATTCAATATAATCGAAAAGATGCTTGCCGACGGCAAATTCTCGGCTGTCAAAAACATACTCGCCGAGATGAATGTTGTTGACATAGCCCAGCTTATTTCACGCACATCGCAGGAAAACCAGGTTAAAATGTTCCGCCTTATGCCGACGGACATTTCAGCCGAAACATTTTCATATCTCGATTCCGACATCCAGAGCACAATAGTCGAGTCAATAACCAACGCGGAGTTGGGAAAACTCGTTGACGAAATGTTCATTGACGACGCGGTTGACTTCCTTGAGGATGTTCCCGCCAATGTCGTTACAAGGGTGCTCGCGAACACAAGCGCCGAAACGCGCAAAACAATAAACCGTTTTCTCAACTATCCCGAGGATTCCGCGGGAAGCATAATGACGGTTGAAATGGCGGCTTTTGACATTGACTGCACTGTCGAGGCGGCAATAGACAATTTAAGGCGAACGGCACTCGACAAGGAAACAATCGAAACCTGCTACTGCACCGACAGCAAGCATATCCTTCTCGGCAGCGTACCGCTGCGCCGTCTCATAGTATCAAAGCCGCAGACCAAAATCGGCGAAATAATGCTCGATGACGAGCAGTTGATTTATGTAAACACCACCGACGACCAGGAAACGGTCGCGCAGATAGTGCGAAAATACGACCTTCTCTCCGTGCCGGTTGTTGACAAGGATAAAAAACTTGTAGGCATAATCACCGTTGACGACATCGTTGATGTTATCCAGCAGGAGAACACCGAAGACTTTGAAAAGATGGCTTTGCTTATTCCTTCGGAGGAGGACTATATGAAAACGGGCGTTGTCCGTCTTTTCAGAAACAGAATTCCCTGGCTTCTTATATTGATGGTCTCCGCCACATTCACGGGCTTCATCATTGACAGTTTTGAGGAAAAACTTATGGCTGTGGCGGGGCTTACCGCCTGTATTCCGATGCTTATGGACACAAGCGGCAACTCGGGCAACCAGGTTTCAACCCTTATAATCCGCGGTCTCGCGCTCGGCACCGTACGCCCCTCGGATTATTTAAAGGTTCTCTGGAAAGAAATAAGAGTGGCGCTTATGTGCGGCGTCACCCTCGCGGCGGCGAACTTTGTGAGGATGTATCTTCTCAATTTCGCCACAAACAGCGTCACCGACAGAATTTTCGAGACATTCTTCGTTGTGTGTATCTCAATGCTGTTCACCGTTGTTGTCGCGAAAATCATCGGTTGCTCGCTGCCGATGGTAGCCAAGGTGCTTCACCTTGACCCGGCGCTTATGGCAGGTCCCATGATTACCACAATAGTTGACGCCGTGTCGCTTCTCATCTATTTCGGCTTCGCGAGTCTCGTATTGTTCTGATATATAAATCTCCGTGCTTCGGGCACGGAGATTTTTTATTGACATTTTTTCATGGGTATTTTAGAATAAAATAAACTATAAAAAGGGGGAATACAATGGCAAGTTGCCCGAAATGCAACGGCAGACTGCGCCTTATCGACTGGCGCCAGACCTGCCCGCACTGCAATGTCAACCTTGTCTATTACAGGTCGAACGACAGGCTGCTTGACGACAGTGAAAAAGCCGAGTTCGAGCATTCCGAAACCCAGCCGAAAATCGACAGGGCAAAGGCGGCTTACGCCGGCTCAAAACTCACAATCGCCCGCATAGTTTTCACCGTTCTTCCGGTTATAACCCTGCTCATCCCCGTGTGCAGGCTCAACGCGGCGGACGGCGGCGGAAAATTCGTAAACCTCGTTTCGATTATAAAATTCTTTATGAACGGCGGCTTCAACACTCTCATTGACGGCGCAAAAGGCGGCAATCTTCTGTCGCTCTCGCTCGCCCTCGCCCTCGTGAGCGCGGCTATGTTCCTCATAAACCTCATTTTCATAATCGCCTCGCTCGGAAAACACGGCAAAGTGAGAAGTTTCATACTTTACGGCTTCACATTTCTTCTCTCATTTGCCTCTCTTCTGTTGCTCTTCGCGGGCGGGAAGGATGTTTCCGCCCTGACGGAAAACTTCACATCCGCCTCGGTGTTTACAGGCGCATTCGTGTTTGTGCTCGCCCAGCTCGCGGCTC
The DNA here is from genome assembly GCA_016285645.1 of Clostridiaceae bacterium. Lineage (GTDB taxonomy): Bacteria > Bacillota > Clostridia > Oscillospirales > Acutalibacteraceae > CAG-177. Next base: position 10,177 of record JAEERC010000052.1, read on the forward strand.
TCGTCATAAACATAGTCCTTTACAAAAAGGGCGTGGATGTCAAATACAAAACCTGCCTTATCGGCGGCATCCCGAGAGAGACCTTCGACGAGTATGTGGAAGCGGGTATGTCCCGCCAGGAAATACGCAGAAAAATGCTCATAGCCCTCGCAGAGATGCAGGACGAATACGACAGAAAGCTTGCCGAGGAGCAGGCAAAGGAACAGGGAGGTGAACAGTATGCCGGCTAACCTTCCCAAGGATAAAGCGATAGAAATCGCCATGAACGGTACCGACGAAGAGGTAAACCGCCAGCTTCGTCAATACACCGATGTTGACCGCAGGGTGGTATCGCGCAAGGAGACAATCGGCTACATACTTTTCGATTCCTTCCGCGGTTTCAACATAAACGGTCACAAGGATATTTTCGCCGAGACAATTCTCAAAATCGACCTCAACCTTCTCAGCGTTTACAACGCCTTCGCGGGTGTATGGGATATTGTGGACGACTTCATAATCGGCGGAATAATCGAAAAGACGAGAACCCGCTGGGGCAAGTTCATCCCCTATATGGCGATGTCCGGCGCTCCGCTCGCCGTTCTCGCGCTCATTTACTGGGTTCTGCCCTATCTTCTCGGGCAGGATAACTGCAACAACTTAACCTATATGCCCAAGTTCCTCATCTGGGCTGCGCTTGAGCTTATAAACGAGGTTTTCGACAACTTCAGAAACGTGTCAATCGGCGGCTACATTTCCACCGTAACGCCTTACCCCACCGACAGGCGGCGTCTTATTTCGATTGCGTCATACTCGAGTATAATCTTTTCACGGCTGCCCGACCTCGTAATCGAGTTCGCCATGGACTTCATTACAAACGGTCTTGTAAAAACCACAAAAACAAAGGAGCAGGCGCTCAAAAAGGCGTTCGCCATACTCGGCCCGTCAACAATGGTGATATCGGCAATAATCATCACCTGGTACTGCACAATAGCCAAGGAGCGCGTGCACCAGAAAATCGAGACGCCGAAAATCAAGGAGAGTCTGAGAATAGTTTTCACAAACAGACCTCTTCTCGCCAAAATGATTTCCAACGCCTTCGGCTCTTTCGGCACGGGCGTTTCAACAAACGACTACTACCGCTATGTTCTCTATATGACCACCTTCGAAACAATAGCGGGCATTCCCTCCGTTTTCTTCCAGCCTTACGGCTTCGCGAAATACAACGCCCTCGCCGCAAGATTCTCCACAAAATCGCTCTATATGGTCAGCCAGGTCGCCGCGAAAACTTTCTATATCCCGATATGGTTCTACGGCAGATTCCTCAAGACCAAAAACGGAAAACACTTCTTCCAGAGCAGGATAGCGATGCTTCCCGTAACGGCTGTATGGGAGTGCATTTACGCCACCTTCTGGGGAGTCAAGAGTATTTCGGGCGACGAGATAAACAACGAATGCAACGACTATATCGAATGGAAATACGGTCAGCGCAACGAGGCGACTCTCTCGGTAGCGAGCACGATTATAACGAAAATCCCGTCAAGATTAAACGCCATTATCCAGCCGCAGTTCAAGCGCTGGATAGGCTACGACCAGACGGCTTACGCAGAAAAGAGAGAGCAGAGCTTCAACGCGCAGAAATGGCTTTTCGCCTTCGCCACAATCATCACCTCGTTCACAGTACTGTTCAGCATTGTTCCGATGTTCTGGTACAATATCAACAAGGAATCGCGCGACAGAATGTACCGTGAGTTAAACGAACGCAGGGTAAAAATCGCCGAAAAGATAAACGAATCCCAGGACAATAACGAACCGGTTGAGGAAGAGGCACAGTAAGTTTTAATTGATTATATTTTACTGCTGATATTATTCTTTGGTTTGTTTTTAATATCCAAATTTGTTTTCGTCGTGGCCTCCTCCTCTGGGGGAGGTGGCACGGCGTAAGCCGTGACGGAAGGAGTCCGTATGAATTTAAAATATAACGGAAGCCTGAATGAGAAAGCAAAGGATCTCCGTAAAAACGCGACTCCGTGGGAAAACAAACT
>JAEERC010000053.1 GCA_016285645.1 Clostridiaceae bacterium
ACAGTTTTCACGCGAAAAATGAGCCGCAGAACAAGGAAGATTTGTGAAAGCATACTTTGTGTATGGTAAGCAAATCTGACGATGTTATGCGGCTTTGGCTTTCCGTGAAAACCAATACTGTCTTATGAATGACCGCCCAACTTTAACGGTTCCGGAGTTTTCTTATATCAGAACAAACCTGTAATCTTACCGCTGTCGTCAACATCGATGTTCTCGGCGGCAGGTTTTTTGGGAAGACCGGGCATTGTCAGTATATCGCCCGTAAGAACAACAATGAAGCCCGCGCCGGCTGAAATTTTGACATTTTTAACGGTTACATTGAACCCGACGGGAGCGCCGAGCTTTGAGGCGTCGTCGGAAAAACTGTACTGGGTTTTTGCTATGCATACGGGGATTTTATCAAAGCCGAGAGCGGTCAGCTGCTCAATCTGCTTTTTGGCGTTCGGCAGTATTGTAATATCGTCGCCGCCGTATATTTTCTGCACAACGGCGCGTATTTTATCCTCAATGGAGCAGTCGAGGTCATAGGAGAATGTAAACTCACCCTGTTCCTCGTCGCACAGTCTTACAACCTCTTTGGCGAGGTCTGTGCCGCCGTTTCCGCCTTCAGCCCATACTGTTGACAAAACGGTGTTTACGCCGAGTTCCCTGCATTTGTTTACTACAAACTCTATTTCCTTATCCGTGTCGGTCGGGAATCTGTTTACAGCGACCACGCAGGGAAGTTTATATACATTCTTTATATTGGAAACGTGTCTCAAAAGGTTCGGAATTCCCTTTTCAAGCGCTTCGATATTTTCATCGGCAAGCTGAGTTTTCGCAAGACCGCCGTGCATCTTGAGCGCCCTGACGGTGGCAACGATAACTACCGCATCGGGTGTAAGGCCTGCCATTCTGCACTTGATATCGAGGAATTTTTCCGCGCCGAGGTCAGCGCCGAAGCCTGCTTCCGTAACGGTATAGTCGCCCATCTTGAGAGCCATTCTTGTCGCTATAACCGAATTGCAGCCGTGAGCGATGTTCGCGAAAGGTCCGCCGTGAACAAATGCGGGTGTTCCCTCAAGGGTCTGAACAAGGTTGGGCTTTATTGCGTCTTTAAGAAGAGCGGTCATTGCGCCTACGGCTTTAAGGTCGCCTGCGGTAACGGGTTTGTCATCGTAAGTATAGGCGACAATGATTCTCGAAAGGCGTTCCTTTAAGTCCCTGATTGAAGAAGAGAGGCAGAAAACAGCCATAATTTCGCTGGCGACCGTAATATCGTAACCGTCCTCACGCGGAACACCGTTTGCTTTTCCGCCAAGACCGTCAACAATGTTTCTCAGCTGACGGTCGTTCATATCAACACAGCGCTTCCAGATTATTTTACGTACATCTATGTTAAGTGAATTGCCCTGCTGAATATGGTTGTCAAGCATAGCGGCAAGAAGATTGTTAGCGGCTCCTATAGCGTGGAAGTCGCCGGTAAAGTGAAGGTTAATATCCTCCATGGGAACAACCTGGGCGTATCCGCCGCCCGCGGCTCCGCCTTTAACACCGAAAACGGGACCGAGAGACGGCTCCCTGAGTGCTACCGTAACATTTTTGCCTATTTTTCTCAGTCCGTCGGCAAGACCGATTGTTGTAGTGGTTTTACCCTCGCCCGCGGGTGTGGGAGTAATCGCTGTTACAAGAATCAGTTTGCCGTTTTTGCGGCTGTCGTCATCCAGTATGCTCAGGTCAACCTTCGCCTTGTATCTGCCGTACTGCTCGATTTTTTCCTCATCGAGATTTGCCGCTTTCGCAATCTCGGTTATGGGTTTCATCTTGCATTCCTGCGCAATTTCAATATCCGTTTTATAAGACATAGCAATCTCCAATCAATTCATATTTAAAGCGGCAGTTTCCCGCCGCTTGATATTTTATTTCTGAGGTCCGTTGAAACCGTTCGCTTTCTGGAAAGCGTCAATCTTTTCAATAACGCCGAGTACAACGTCAAAGCCGTCGCCTACCGTTTCCTCTTCAAAGCGCTCGGGCATATCGCGCCAGGTGTGGTAATAATATGTGAGAACGGGATTCTGCGCGGCAAAGGTTACGGATTTTATACCCGCCTTTGTCATGGGAGTACTGTCGCAGCCGCCGACGGGGTTGTGAATACAGCCGTTTGTTTTGCTTTCAATTCCCAAATCCTTGAAGGTGTCCTTGAACATCTGCTCAAGGTCCTTGTCAAAGCGTGTGAACTGCCAGTCATCCTTTATAACAACTTCAAAATAATCCTTGTCGGCAACGGAGTCGATGTTTATATTCCAGGCGTTTTTAAGAACATCCTCGCCCTTGTGGTTGCGGCAGAAAGCCATTGAGCCCCTGAGACCCGCTTCCTCGGAACCGCAGTTAAAATCGATTATACGGCAGTTCCTGGGCATCTTATCGGGGTTTTCCTTGAAGTATTTGATAACTTCGTAACTCAGAGCAATACCCGAAGCGTTGTCCATAGCGCCCCTCGAGGCGTTTCTCGGGTCGGGATCCGCCCACATCACAACAAAGCAGGAGCCGATTGCCGTAACAACGGGAAGAAATAAGAGAATGTCATTGAAAATATGGAAGCCCTTTGACGCGCAAAGATTTACAGCCCACTCGGCTTCATGTGCGTTTGCGATGCCTGCAACAGCCATAAAGATTGAAATGAAAGCCATAAGGAAGAAACATATTGCGCCGAACCCGACTTTGCCGTAAGTGGCGATTATTCCGAGAATGGGCTTATCCCTGAATTTATAAGCGTGCTCGGAATGTCTCCAGTTCCAGCTGGTGTCGGTATGACCGGAAAGAATAATGGTATAGTCATATTTGCCGTCCTCGGGCACCAACTCGCCGTAAACATTCTGCGAAATCTCCTGTTTGAAGAACATGTCGAACCAGGTTTTATAAAGGAAAACGCCTAAAATAAGCCAGCATATTACCACAACCGAGAACAGAGCCATACCGACCCATACATAATAGTTGAAAAGCGCGAAGTATGTGAGTATGCTGAGAATTATTCCCGCGTAACCCGCGTAAGGTATGCCGCCGATTGAAGCCCTGGGTGAAACGGTAAACTCCTCTTTTGTGGGCTCAATTCCGATTTCGCGAAGCTTGTCTCCCATATACTCGGCAAACTTTTTCTCGTTGTCCGAGCCGGGAAGTCTCGAACCGATTTTTTCGGAAGCATGTTTGATTATTTCATATGCTTCCTGAGCGTATTTTTTGCTGTTTTCTTTCATTGTCTCCTTACTCCTCCAGATTATTTATATAAGTTACTGCGGCGTTGGCGGCAATCGCTCCGTCTGACGCGGCAGTTACTATCTGCCTTAAAAGTTTTGTTCTGGTATCTCCCGCGGCGAATATACCCGCACTGCTTGTAACACAATCCTCGCCCGCGATTATATATCCGTTTTTATCAAGATTAACGGTATCGCCGAACGCAGAATTGTCCGGCAGAAGACCGATGCACACAAAAACTGCGTCCGTGCTGATTGTTTCTTCCTCCCCTGTTTCGATATTATTCAGAATTATAGATTCAACCGAGCCGGTCCCGTTTATCCTGACGGGAGTGCGGGAAAGAAGAGGAACAATCTTATCGTTTTTCATAACGGAATCAACAAGATATTTTTCAGCCCTGTATTCATTTCTTCTGTGAACAAGAAAAACCTTGCTGCATATATTTGAAAGATAAAGAGCGTCCTCCAGAGCGGTGTTACCTCCGCCGATTACAACAGCGGTTTTATCTTTGAAAAACGAGCCGTCGCAGTTTGCGCAGTAGGATACTCCCCTGCCCGAAAACTCGTTTTCACCCTCAACGCCGAGTTTTCTTCTTTTAGCGCCGTTAGCGATTATTACAGCTTTTGTTACATAGGCGTTCTGATCGGTAATAACGGTTTTGAGATTTCCGTCGTTTATAATTGACAGAACTTTCTCAAAATTGAGCGTCGCTCCAAAGCCGATTGCCTGCTGATAAAGATTGTCGGCAAGCTCCCAGCCCGCTATTTTTTTAACCGAAGGGTAGTTTTCAATTTCGCTTGTGGAAGTTACCTGACCGCCGTATGTGCTCTCCTCAAGCAAAAGGCATTCAAGACCCGCTCTGCAGCCGTAAACGGCGGCTGAAAGCCCCGCGGGACCCGCCCCGATGATTATAAGATCATACATAGTTTGTCATCCTTAATAATGTATATTTAAAGTATAATTTTTTAATAAAAAAATGTCAACCTGAATTGACTATATTTCAATTATTAAATAGGAATTATCTTCGTTCATAACCATCGCGCGAAGTGTTGTGTAAGGTATTGAATTAACAACACTTTCTTTTCCCGGATGATAGTGCCCGCTGTAAACGTGAGTTACATTTCCCGCGTCGCTGATAATTGAATTGATAAGCACCGCGTTTCTGACAATATGGTGGCACTCAACCGAGTAATCAAGGCATTGATGAATAAAGACAATGCAGTTCTTTGATTTGTCTGAAAGTTCACTTTTAAACCATTCCAACTGCGAATCGGGAACATAGGAGTTCGTCCAGTCATTGGCGGGCGGAAGGTGCACAGTGCCGTCATCATCGCAGCAGGCATCGAGCAGAATCAGTTTAGTGCCGCCGAAATCCATTGAGAGAGGGGCGATTGAAAAACCCGATATTTCGGCGTAATCCCCGGCTGTAAATATTTCGCAGTCGTGGTTACCCAAAATAAGAGAAAACGGAATTGAGTAGCTGTTTATCAATTCGGATATTCTTATTAAATTGTTTCTGTTTTTCTCGCTTTCGGGCTCATAATGGAGTAAATCGCCGAGGCAGATTACCTGCTCAACATTACGATTTTTGAAATCATCCATCATTTCTTTAATTTTGTTAAAAGATAATTCGGGATGTCTCTCATCCTCAAATGTAAGTCCGCAGTAATGGGAATCGCTGAAGATTCCGATTTTCATATAAATCACCTTTCTTATTATAACATAATAATTAGGTTTTACAATAAAAAACAGGCAGATTAACCGCCTGTTTTCTGTAATATTTTATTCGGTTTCATCCATATTGTCGGAAACGGTCTGCTGAGTTATTTCATCAGCCGGCTCGGATTCAGCCGGAACCGGTATAACCGCGGGCTCCGGTTCGGGTTCTCCGTTCATTATTCTGCGGAACTCGTCACCCTCGATTTTTTCTTTTTCGAATACTCTCTGAGCGACCGCCTCAAGTTTATCCATATGCTCGGTAAGAATAGTCTGAGTGCGGCTGTATGCCTCATTGATGATTCTTTCTATTTCGGCGTCGATTTCGGCGGCGACCTTTTCGGAGTAATTCCTGGTGTGGCCGAATTCCTTGCCGAGGAAAACCTCATCGTTGCCCGAGCCGAACGAGATGGGACCTAACTTTTCGCTCATACCGTACTTTGTAACCATCTTCCTCGCTATATCGGTAGCGCGCTCAATGTCATTGGAAGCGCCCGTTGAGATATCGCCCATTGTGAGCGCCTCAGCCACTCTGCCGCCGAGAAGAGAAACAAGGGAATCGAGCATTCCGTTTTTGGACTGGTAGCTTTTATCCTCCTGCGGTCTGTGAAGCGTGTAACCGCCCGCGAGTCCGCGCGGAATAATCGAAATCTGCTGAACGGGATCCTCGTTTTCAAGATAGAAGCTCGCAACGGCGTGACCCGCCTCGTGGTAAGAAGTGAGTTTCTTCTCTTTTTCGTTCATCTTGTGAGATTTCTTTTCGGTGCCCACAAGAACTTTTATAGTCGCCTCATCAATCTCAGCCATGGTGATAGCCATCTTGTTTCTTCTCGCAGCGAGAAGAGCGGCTTCGTTGAGGAGGTTTTCAAGATCGGCGCCGGTAAAGCCGACGGTTGAATGAGCGACATTTTCAAGATTGACATCGGGGCCGAGGGGCTTGTTCTTTGCGTGAACCTTAAGCACTTCCACCCTGCCTTTAGCGTCGGGATAATTGACAGTAACCTGTCTGTCGAATCTGCCGGGTCTCAGAAGAGCTGGGTCGAGTATATCCGGGCGGTTGGTGGCGGCTATAATGATAACGCCTTCATTCGCTCCGAAACCGTCCATTTCAACAAGCAGCTGGTTTAAGGTCTGTTCTCTTTCATCGTGACCGCCGCCCATACCTGCGCCTCTGTGGCGGCCTACGGCGTCGATTTCATCAATGAATATAATTGAAGGTGAATTTTTCTTTGCCTGGTCGAAAAGATCGCGCACACGCGAAGCGCCTACACCGACATACATCTCCACAAAATCCGAGCCGGAAATTGAGAAAAACGGAACATCCGCTTCACCCGCCACCGCTCTTGCGATAAGTGTTTTACCCGTGCCGGGAGGGCCTACAAGCAGAACGCCTTTTGGAATTCTCGCGCCGAGTTTGTTGAATTTGTCGGGCGCCTTGAGATATTCCACTATCTCCTGCAGTTCCTCTTTTTCCTCATCCGCTCCCGCGACATCCTCAAAGGTGGTTTTGCGCTTTTCATCCTTTACCATTTTGACCTTCGCCTTGCCGAAGCTGATGGTTCTGTTGTTTTCCATATTGATTGAATTGTTCATTCTGCGGAACATAATTACCGTAATGACCGCAAGGAATACAATCATGGCGAAGGTGGGAAGAACGCTCAATATCCACTGGTTTGTTGAGCCGGAAACATAGTCCGCCTTGATTATTTCGCTTTCGTTTTTCGCGTTTTTGTTGTGTTCCATAACGGATTTATGAACATCGTCAATAAAAACGCTCACGCTCGGCACGCTGTAGTTTTTAGGGGTTTTGCTGTCCTTTGTGTAGTAAGTCAGAGCGCCGTTGCTTACATTGAGACTGTACGAAGTGACTTCGCCTTTTTCAAACAGTTCAATAATCTGGTAATACTGTGTTTTTTCGCTCTGTTTTGAATCAGCGAAAAAGGAAATGCCCAGTATTATCAGTAACGGAATAAGAATATAAGGCAGAATATTAATTATTTTTTTCACGGGCGGTTTCTTGTTTTTATCGTTATCCAAAAGCTTATATCACTCCTTTGAGTTATTCTCGTAAATCTCTCTTTTAAGAATCGCTATAAAAGGAAGATTTCTGTATTTTTCATCGTAGTCAAGGCCGTAGCCGATAACAAACTCATCTTCAATAACAGCGCCGACATAATCGGGAACCACGCTGTCGATTACCCTCGCCTTCGGCTTGTCAAGCAATGTGCATATTTTAAGGCTGGCGGGGTTCCTTTTGAGCAGAATTGAGGTTATATAACTCAATGTTCTGCCGGAATCGAGAATGTCCTCAACTATAAGAACATCCATATTCTCTATATCGCGGTCAAGATCCTTTACGATTTTTACAACGCCCGTTGAATGAGCGCCCTCATAGCTGGACGTAGCCATAAAATCTATGGTGAGAGGTATCTTTATTTCTCTCATAAGGTCGGTCATAAACACAACCGCGCCTTTTAACACCGATATAAGTAATAAATTTTTACCTCTGTAATCTTCGGTTATTTTCGCACCGAGTTCTTTAACAACGGAATGAAGTTCTTCTTCGCTTATAAGAACTCTCTCGGCGTCATTGAGCATTTTAATCCCTCCGTATGATAAATTCGGTTATATTTACTGTATCGGATGTTACGGCGCATCTTTCGTCAACACCGAAGCCCTCAACAAAAACAATGCCGTCATCATCCCTGCAAATAATAATATCGTCCCTTTTTTCAACGGGAACACCGTTCTCGTTAAAAAGTTTTTTCAGGGTTTTGGTGCAGTTCCTGCCCGCGGGTCTGAATTTATCCGATTCTTTTCTTGCCGTCAATAAAAGATTGCCTTTGATTTTATCGCTGTCAACTGTTATTTTGAGGCAGCTGCAGCCGTCTTGCGTTTTTGAATCATCAACGGTAACAACGGCGTTATGCAGTATGTTTTTACCGTAAGAACATTCATATTCCCAATAAGACTGACCGGTAAAATCGGGAAAATCAATGTATCCTTTTCTGCATCTTACAAAGACACCGTTTTTTATCTGAGTCAGTCCGCCGGATGTCAGAATCGACTCGATTTTTTTGTAATCATTATATTCGGGAACAACGCCCGTTTCGGCTGTTATGATTTTTCTGATAAGTCTTTTCCTGACCGCAGTGTGATAACTGTTTAACAACTGCGCGTTATATATGCCGCCGTCTCTTATTTTTAAGAAAACGTCCTCAACGGCGTTCTCTATATAATCCTCATCCTCGTTGAGCGATGTAATGCACCTTTCGGCGGATAATTCAAAGGAAGAATTGATTTCCTTTAACTGAGGAATAACATTTAAGCGGATTCTGTTGCGCGAGTATTCTGCGTCAAAATTGGTTTTATCGGTAACAAAAGGAATATTATTAATATTACAATACTCTTCAATCTCAGCGCGTGAACAGTTGATGAGCGGTCTTATGATATTATCACGCACGGCAGGAATGGAGCAAAGCCCTTTAAGCCCCGACCCGCGTGTGAAATTAAAAAGAAAAGTCTCTGTTCGGTCGTTTAAATTGTGCGCTGTTGCGATTTTTCCGTTTTTGCAGACGGAACCCAGATACTCATATCTTAAGCGTCTGCCGCATTCTTCAAGCCCTTCGCCTGTTTTTGCCGCCTCTTCGGGAACATTGATTCTTTCGCGCAAAAGCTCAACACCGAGTTTCTTACACTGTTCTTTAACAAAGCGTTCGTCATCATCGGCTGCTTTCCCGCGGATGCAGTGATTGACATGCGCGGCGAAAACATTGAAATTGAGTTCTTCTTTCAGTGAAAGTAAGGCGTAAAGAAGCGACATTGAATCGGCGCCGCCCGAGAGAGCGACACATATATTATCGCCGGGTTCAATCATATTGAAGTCGGCAACGGTCTGCCTGATTTTACATATCATTGTGGATTTTCTCCTGAGCGATAAACAGCGTGTGCTCTGCGTCCCAGTTAAAGTTGACCGTTCCCGTTTCACCGTGACGGTTCTTGGCGACTATTACCTCAACAGTTTTCGGCCCGGTTGCCTCCTCCTCGGGAACCTGCTCTTTATCGTCTTTTTCGTTTGCGAAATACTCTTCACGGTAAAGCAAAAGAACAATGTCGGCATCCTGTTCTATTGAACCCGAGTCACGAAGTTCGGAGAGCAGAGGACGGTGGCTTTTTCCGCGCCCCGCAGAATCACGGTTAAGCTGTGCGCAGCAGATAACGGGAATTTTAAGATCCTTCGCCATCATTTTGAGACTTCTGGTAATTTCACTTATCTCGTTTGCCTTGTTTTCGGCTCTCCTTGAGGGATTTATAAGCCCGAGATAGTCAACAATCACAACTTCAACGCCGCCGAGTTTTCTTGTTCTCGCTTTCATTTCATTTACGGTGATGTTTGAAGTGTCGTCAAAATAGAGTTCGCAATCATTCAGAACAATGGCAGCCTGTTTTAATCTTTCCCATTCATCAAGCTCAATATTACCGTTTCTCATTTTCTGGCTGGAGACTCTCGCTTCCGTTGAAAGCACCCTCTGAGCGAGCTGTTCCTTACTCATTTCGAGTGAGAAAAACAGTACTTTTCTTTTACCGAGAGCGGAAACATTCCTTGCGATATTCAAAGCAAAACTTGTTTTACCCATGGCAGGTCTCGCGCCTATGAGAATAAGGTCGGATTTATTGAGACCGGTCAGTATGCGGTCAAGATCCGAATAACCTGTTGTATATCCTTTATATTTGTCTTTATCCTCGCTGGTAAGTTTTGTTAAAGTATCAAAAACCTCGTGGGTAATGATTTTGATGAGTTTTGTCGGCTCGTTGATGCTGACGCCCTGACGGATGTTATATATCTTCTGCTCCGCGTCATCCATTAATTCGCCCGCCGATTTCTTTTGTGAATCGGCATCTTCGATTATCTGGCGCGCAACATTGATGAGCGAACGGATATATGATTTTTCTTTTACGATTTTGATATAGACATCGACATTTGCAGTCGACGGAACCATCTGCGAAATCTGGAAAAGATAATCCCTGCCGGCAGTGTTGTCAAAATCGCCGTTTTTTACAAGCTCATCCAGTACAGCGAGAGGGTCAATCTGCCCCCTGCTGTCAACAGCAAGAATGGCTGAGAAAATTGCCTGATGCTGAGGCATATAAAAGTTCTCGCTTTTGAGGTGTGTGCTTACTACCGGAAGGCAGGAGGGATCAATAAGAATGCTGCCAAGAACTGCCTGTTCGGCTTCAAGGCTGAAAGGCAGTTCGCTGTTGTCGGCAGATTTTATAATGTTATCGGGCATAATTATCCTCCGTCAGTCGGTAACAAGAACAAATATTTTGGCTGAAACTCCCTGAGGGAATTTGATTTCGGCTTCATAAGTGCCGCAGTTTTTGATATCTTCCGTAATTATCTTATGGCGGTCAATGTCAACCGAATACTCTTTTTTCAGCGCTTCGGCAATATCCTTGTTTGTTACGGAGCCGAAGAGTTTGCCGTTCGCTCCCGCTTTCGCGGTGACCTTAACGGTTTTACCCTCAAGTATCTTCGCGCTTTCCTTCGCGTTTTCAAGTTCGACTGCAAGGCGGTGTTTTTCAGCGTTCTCTCTGTTTTTAAGTTCGCTGAGCGCCTGCGAATCCGCCTGGCTCGCTATTTTACGCGGAAAAAGGAAATTGCGCGCGTATCCGTCGGAAACATTTACAAGTTCGCCCTTTTTACCGAGTGATTTTACATCCTGAAGAAGTACTACTTTCATGATCTCTCTCCTTTATATCAGTTGTTGGTGTTATCGTCAATTATTCCGCAAATCTTCTCAATCACGGAATCGATTGTTTCGTTTTCCATCTGAGCCGCCGCCATTGTCTGGTGACCGCCGCCTCCGAGCGCTTCCATTATAATCTGAACATTTACCTCACCGTAGGATCTTGCGGAAACGCATACCTTTGAGCCCGATTCAAACAGAACGAATGAAGCTTTTACGCCCTCGATATTGAGCATTTCGTCCGCCGCCTGCGAGCAAATAACCCTGAGTTCATCGCTCCGGAAATCCGCAACGGAAAAGGCACAGTTCTTATATTTTTTTGAAAGGGAAATAATCTTGTTTTTAAGTTTGTAGTTTTCAAAAGTATTTGCGAACATTTTATGAACCCTTACGGTGTCCGCCCCGTTTTTGCGAAGGAAGGCAGCCGCCGAAAAAGTCCTGACTCCGGTGTTGAGAACAAAATTCTTGGTGTCGAGCATTATTCCCGAAAGCAGCGCCTCGGATGTAAGACTGTCCATTGCAACATCCGTGCCCATGTATTCAAGCAGTTCCGTTACCATTTCACAGGCGGAGGAAGCGCCGGGATCGTGATAAAATACTGTTGCGTTGTCAATGAAATTGACCGATTTTCTGTGATGGTCTATTACTACAACCGTAGAAGCGGAATTATATAATTCGGGGAATTCCACATAATTCTTTATATGTGTATCAACCACAACAAGCAGAGTTTTTCTGCTCATAAGATTAATCGCTGTCTGCTCGTCGATGATTGAAACATTCTGGTTTTCATCATCAAGTATTCTGTCAATCAGCGCGGGGCAGATGGTTTTATTTTTATCGGTAACAATAAACGCGGGCACATCGGACGCCTCACAGGCGCAGCATACACCGAGAGCGGCGCCGATTGCGTCGAGGTCCGGCGATCTGTGACCAATAACAAGAACGTTGTCGCTGCCCTCAATAAGTTCCCTGAAGGCTGAAGCGATAATTCTTGTTTTGACTTTGCCCTGTGATTCAAAACTCTTTGAAACGCCGCCGAAGAACTGAAATGAATCGTTGCTGGAAACCGCCGCCTGGTCGCCGCCTCGCCCGAGAGCCATTTCAAGGGCGTTTCTCGCTCCTTTTTCGCACTGGATAAGAGTATCGCCGTCGGACACGCCTATTGAAAGCGAAGCGCAGGAATTATAGTTTTTATACTTGATATCCCTGACCGAGTCGAGAATTGTGAATTTTTCCTCAATCATTTTATCGACATCGGATTTTTCGGCAATAATAAAATACCTGTTTTCGCTGGTCTTTTTCATTATGCAGGTGAAATTGCCGACCCATTTTTCGATTTCGTTTTCAATCATACTGCGAATTTCCGCGCGTTCGCTGTCTCTGAAATCGTAACGGGTGTCAAGTATATTATCCGATTCAATCATTATAACCCAGGGCTTTGAATCATAATATTTTTTTTCAATCTGTCGAAGGTCGGAGTTATCGATAAAGAAAAGTATATAACTCTGATTTCCCTCAAACTCATAGGAATTGGAATAAACCGTATATGTTCTGTCGTTTACGAAAACCGCTGACTGATCCGAGTTGATTATCTCATATAAATCCTTTCCGTTGAAATAAGAATAAACATTCTCCTCAACCGTCGGAAGGTTGCCTATAACTCTGTTTAAGAACTTTTCGCTGCACCACTGAATTGCGCCGTCCTCGGAGCAGACAACAACGGGGAACGGAAAATCGTTTAAAACATTGCTGTCTGTGCAATCGAGCTTACCCATAAGACGGAGCATATACTTTCTGCTGTTTTTGAGGTAGTGTCGCTCGCTCGCTATAAGATAAACAATAACCGCGATAAGCAGCAGCGCCTCTCCGGCGGCTATGAACAGCGGAATATTGGAATCAGATTTAATGAACGCGGTAAAGGCAACAAAAACCGCAGCCGCGACTACAGCCGCAACCGTAACAGCATTATTACGCCTTACCCGGTTATTCATTGAATCACACCTCCAGAATCAAAGGTAACACCATCGGATTCCTTTTTGTTTTCTCGTTAACATAGCGGAAGACCGTATCTCTTACACGCGATTTTATTGCGTTTATGTCTGAAATATCGTTGTCACAGCAATAGTAAATCGCTTCCTCGGCTTTGTGTTTGGCCCCGTCTATAATCTCTTCTGAGCCCTTCACATATACAAAGCCCTTTGTTACAACCTCGGGTCCGTTAATAAGCTCACCGGATTGATAATCTATCGCGGCGCTTATAACGATTATGCCGTCTTCGGCAAGACGCTTTCTGTCCTTGAGAACAACGTTGCCTATGTCCCCTACACCGTTGCCGTCAACAAGAATTCTGTCGGCGGGAACGGAAGCGCCCTGTTTTATTGAATTCTGCGTAAGTTCAACAACCACGCCGTTGTCGGCGATAAATATATTGCTTCTGTCGAGCCCGACGCTCTCCGCGAGCAGCGCGTGCTTGAACATATGCTTCTGCTCGCCGTGAACGGGAATGAAATATTTCGGCTTTACAATGCCCATCATAAGTTTTAACTCTTCCTGACAGGCGTGACCGGAAACGTGAACATCATACATCTTTTCATATACAACTTCCGCGCCGAGTTTCATAAGCTCGTTTACAACATTGCCTACGGTTTTCTCGTTGCCGGGTATGGGAGTAGCCGAAATAATAACATAATCGTTGGGACAGATTTCGACCTTTTTATGGTCTGAAAAAGCCATACGGGTAAGAGCGGACATCGGCTCGCCCTGGCTGCCCGTTGTTATAATGACAAGCTCCTCGGACGAGTATTTATTGACAAGGTCGCTGCTTACAAGCACATTGTCGGGAATGTTGAGATATCCGAGTTCCGAACCTATGGCGACAACATTTTCAAGGCTGCGTCCGAAAAGAACAACCTTTCTTCTGAGCGATTTCGCAACATTGATTATCTGCTGAACGCGGTGAATGTTGGAAGCGAAGGTAGCGACTATGATTCTTCTGTTGCCGGCTTTTCGGAACAGAGTCTCAAAAGATTCGCCGACCTTGCTCTCGCTTTCGGTGTAACCGGGTCTTTCGGCGTTGGTTGAATCGGAGAGCATACAGAGCACGCCCTCCTTGCCTATCTGCGCGAAACGGGCAAGGTCAATCATTTCACCGTCTATCGGAGTTGTGTCAATTTTAAAGTCACCGGTCTGAATGATTGTACCCGCCTCGCATTTTATTGCGAGAGCGAGGGAATCGGGAATGGAATGATTGACATGTATGAGTTCAACGCTGAATTTGCCGAGCTTGATTACATCGCCGGGCGCGCAGACATTGAGTTTTGCCTTGCCGAGTATTCCGTGCTCCTTGAGTTTTCCCTCAATAAGCCCTATTGTGAGTTTTGTGCTGTAAACGGGAATGTTTACTGTTTTGAGAAGATAAGCGAGACCGCCGATATGATCCTCGTGCCCGTGGGTAATAACTATACCCTTGATTTTATCGGCGTTTTTCGCAACATAAGTGAAATCGGGAATTACAAGGTCAACGCCGAACATATCCTGGTCGGGGAAGGAAAGACCGCAGTCAACTATGAACATATCGCCCTCATATTCATAGAGGGTCATATTCTTGCCTATTTCATTGAGACCGCCGAGAAAAGCGATTCTCACGGGCGAGGTCTGCTTCTGCTTTTTGCCCGGGGAGCTTTTTCTGCCTTTTGACTGCGCGGGCTTCTGCGCCTGACGGGCGGTCGCCTGATGTGCCTTCGTAAGGTTTTTTACTCTTCTTGTCTGATTGTTGTTCTGATTTTTGTTTTTGCTTTGTCTTGAATTTTTTACCTGCCGTTTATTCTGTAACGGCTCTTTTGATTTTTTATGTTCATTCTGAACATCGTTATTTTTTGCCATTTAATTATCCTATCGGCTTGATAAGCCGCCTTTCATTTTTTAAAGACACAAATCCGTTGAATTATTATTTTACTTTATTTTAATATAATAGTCAAGTTAATATTAATATTGATTTATTGATGAAATATGATATAATTGTAAAAAATCTTTTGGAGACATTATGAAAGAACTCAAACATGTTGATATATTCACTGACGGCGCCTGTTCGGGCAATCCCGGTCCGGGCGGCTGGGGCGCTGTACTGCGATACGGAAAATATGAAATTGAAATATCCGGCGGAGAAAAGCTTACTACAAACAACCGTATGGAACTCACCGCCCTTATTTCCGCTTTGAAAAAACTCAAGGAAAAATGCGAAATCACGATTTACACTGACTCAAAATATATAGCGGACGCTTTTAATGAGGGCTGGGTTTCCAAATGGATTCTCTCCGGATGGAGAAAAGCGGACAAATCCCCTGTTCTGAATGTTGAATTGTGGCAGGAACTTGTTGAGCTTATCAATGTTCACGAATTTGAATTAATATGGGTCAAGGGTCACGCGGGTCACCCGGAAAACGAACGCTGCGACAAACTTGCGACAACTCAGGCGGATTACTATTCAAAGGAATAAATAATTAACAGCGCTGTCAAAAGGCAGCGCTGTAATTGTTTATTTGACAACATCAACTTTGATAATGTTTGTTGTTCCCGAGATTTTAAGCGGAACACCCGCGGTTATAACAACCGTATCGCCGGGACTTACTATATCTATCTGTTTAGCGCAGTCAATGGCGTGAATAAACAGTTTGTTCTCGTCATCCTGATTGATTGACAGAACCGGGAAAACGCCCCAGGAAAGCGACAGCTGATGGAATGTTTTAATCTCCGGAGTGGAAGCGACAATCGGCTCGTTCGGGCGGAATTTCGATACTCTTCTCGCCGTTGTTCCCGATGTGGTAACCGCAATAATCGCCTTGCATTTAAGGTCGCGCGCGGTCGTGCAGGCGGCGTCGCAGATGGCGTTTGTAACATCGTTTTTGTCAACGTCATATCTTATTCCGCTGTACGCTTTCATCGCGAGAGCGTCGTGCTCCGCCTGCTCAACGATTTTAGCCATCACCTCAACAACTCTAGCGGGATGTTCGCCCATTGCCGTTTCGCCCGAGAGCATAACAGCGCTGGTTCCGTCAAACACGGCGTTGGCAACATCCGATATCTCAGCCCTTGTGGGAGTATAACTTGTAATCATAGATTCGAGCATCTGCGTGGCTGTTATGACCATTTTGCCCGATTGATAGCATTTTTTTATAAACAGTTTCTGTATTCCGGGAAGGTGCTCAAACTCGATTTCAACGCCCATATCGCCCCTTGCGACCATTATGCCGTCGGAGTTCTGCAGTATTTCATCAAAATTTCTGACGCCTTCAATATTCTCAATTTTTGAAATAATTCTGATTGAGTGCCCGCCGTGATAATCAAGGAGTTTTCTTATAGCTATAACATCCTCCTTGCATCTGACAAATGACGCGGCGACAAAATCAACATCCTGCTCTATACCGAACAGTAAATCCTGCTCGTCTTTTTTGCTGATATAGGGCATTTCAACATGGAAATTCGGTATGTTTATGCTCTTGTTGCTTTTGAGCACGCCGCCTTCAATAATATCGCAGACTATTTCCGTGTCGCTGTTTTCGGCAACCTTAAGAATGATTTTGCCGTCGTCCAGAAGAATGGTTGTTCCCTCTTTTACCTGTCTGCAGATACCGGGATATGTGAGCGCCACTCTATCGGAATTGCCCACGCAGTCATCGCCCGTAAGAACAATTTTATTCCCTTTTACAATTTCAACAGCGCCGTTTTCAACTGTTTTGATTCTTATTTCGGGACCCTTTGTGTCCAGCATAACCGCGGCGGGTATTTTCATTTCGTCGCGCACTTTTCTGAATGTGGCAATGGTTTTTGCGTGTTCTTCATAAGTGCCGTGCGAAAAATTGAGTCTCGCTACATTGAGACCGTTTCTGAGCATCTGCGAAATAACCTCTTCGCTGTTGCTCGCGGGTCCGAGTGTACATACTATTTTTGTTCTTCTCATAGTTTTTCCTCTTAAAAAATGATTTCGAATAATAATATAACAAAAAAATTTATTAGTCAATATTACATATTATATTGAATCGGTTTTTCAAGTGTGATAAAATGTAAAAAAACATCAAAAGGGGTAATAATATGTCGGTTAAAATTATTGTTGCGGGCGCGGGTCACGGCGGAATTGCAGCTGCCGCCATTCTTGCCCAGAACGGTTATGATGTAACCGTTTATGAAAGAGGCAAAGAAGGGACTCTCGGTTATGACTGGACCGATATTTTCGCGCCCGGCGCTCTCAAAATCGCGGGTATAGGTATGCCTCCTGAGGATAAATATGAATATAAGGAGAATATGACATTTTACAGCCCTAATATGAAGAAAGGGCTTCGTCAGAATGTCGCTCCCGACCAGCTTGAAATCAAGATGGAAAGGAAGGATATTTATTCTCTTCTTATAAGCCACGCGGTTGACTGCGGCGCGAAATTTGTTTATGAATGCAACATTGAAGGCCCCATTCTTTTCGGCAACCGTGTAGTGGGTATCAAAACATCAAAAGGCGATTTTTACGGCGACCTTGTAATAGACGCCGCGGGCATTGAATCCCCCGTTAAAATCAATCTTCCCGCCGTGTGCGGTATAGAGAAGGTTCCCGGCGAATTCAGCCAGTTCAACGTATTCCGCGCGTTTTACAACAGAGCAACCGACGAAGAAGTTGAGGACAAATATAAAGTCTGCCTTCTCCCCGGCGGCAATCTCGGTGTTGGCTGGATAGCGGCCGAAGAGGAATATTCCGATTTGCTTATCGGTCTTTTTGACAAGCTTACCGATGAAAAGGTAAACGAAATAGCAGAACTCTTCAGAAGCGAGAATCCCGTTCTCGGAACAGAGCTGAAGCGCGGCGGTCAGTATGTGAAAATCCCCGTTCGTCAGCCGCTCGCAATAATGGTGTGCGACGGTTACGCCGCAATAGGCGACAGCGCGTTTATGACAGTGCCTGTTATCGGCTCGGGTATTGCGAACTCACTCAAAGCGGCGAGAATCCTTGCCGATACGATTATTGCCGACAAATACAACTGCTTCTGTGTTGACACTCTCTGGGATTATCAGGTCAAATATTACAAAGTCCTCGGTTCCGGTCTCGCTCAGCTCGCCTGCGTTAAACTGCTTCTCACTCAGCTGACTCCCGATGAACTTGACTATATGTTTGAGTGCGGCGTTCTTACCGCAAAGGACCTCACAATCGGCGCCGACTCCACAAGTCTTGTTTCAATGATTAAAGTAAATCCCGCGGAACTTATCGAAAAGGCGAAGGGCGTAATCAAGGATCCCGTTCTGCTCAAAAAGATTCTGCTTACCGGCAAACGCATCGCTTCCGTTGTTACCGCTACAACAACAATGCCGCGCCGCTGGAACAGACAGCAGGTTTTCAAATGGGCAAAGCAGTATAAAATGTGCTTTCAGATTGACGGGTGATTAAATGGCACGATTTCAGAAATTATATGAATATGTTGACAGCGTCTGCGATAAACTCGGCGATGAGGCGTTAAAACAGGATTTCAGAAAATGCTATCTCAACACTCTTGAAACCACCGTACGTTATGACGATGACGGCAATGTTTTCATCATAACAGGCGATATCGAGGCGATGTGGCTTCGCGACAGCAGCGTTCAGGTAAGCCATTATGTACGCCTCGCGGGCGAATGCGAGGATTGCAGAAATCTTGTTAAACAACTGCTTGAACGCCAGTTTAAATATATTCTCGAAGACCCCTACGCGAACGCCTTCAACGAAAAACCGGACGGCACAGGTCATAAGGATATCACTTTTACAAAACCGATTGTTTTCGAGAGAAAATACGAGATTGACTCCTTGATATATCCTCTGTGGCTTCTGAATAAATATTACGGTTATACAAAAGATACTAATATTTTCAATGACCTGTTTTTTGAAACATATGGTGTAATTCTGAACACATTAATTGATGAACAGGATTATTTCAATAAATCGCCTTATTCGTTTATAAGACCGGATGACCCCGACGATTCCCTGCCGAACGAAGGAAAAGGCCCCGATTACAAATATACGGGGCTTGTGCGTTCCGCTTTCCGACCGAGCGATGACAGATGCGCCTATCCCTTCCTTATTCCGTCAAACCTGTTCATAATCGCTACCGTAAAACGCCTTAATGAAATATTATCGGGTCTCGGCATCGGCGGCAAATATATTGAAAAAGGCGAAACACTCCGCAGAGAAATAAGCGAGGGAATTGAAAAATACGGTACGGTTGACAGTGAATTCGGAAAAATTTACGCCTACGAAACCGACGGTCTCGGCAATTATCTTCTGATGGACGACGCAAATGTGCCGAGTCTTCTCTCACTTCCGTATCTTGATTACTGCGATAAGGATGACGCGATTTACCGGAACACCAGAAAGTTTGCTTTGAGTAAAAGCAATCCCTTTTATTATGAGGGAAGTTTCGCGAAAGGAATCGGCAGTCCGCACACTCCCGACCGGTTTATCTGGCATATTTCCCTTATAATTCAGGCGCTTACATCCGGCAGTGAAGAAGAAATAAAGAATATTTTTGAAATTCTGCGAAACACCACCGCTTCAACGGGGTTTATGCACGAAGGGTTTGACTGCGACAATCCCGATAACTACACACGCAGCTGGTTTGCCTGGGCGAATACGCTGTTTTCAATATTTATAATTGATTGCATAATATAACAAAAACGGCTTGTCCGAAAGGCAAGCCGTTTATTCTTTTAATTGTCGGAGAGAAGTTTTACGAGAACCGCTTTCTGCGCGTGGAGTCTGTTTTCGGCTTCGTCGAAAATCTCCTCTGCGTGTTCCTCAAACACCTTGGTTGTGATTTCTTCCTCTCTGTGCGCGGGAAGGCAGTGCATAACCATAACATCGGGCTTGGCTGCCGCGGTTACGGAATCGTTAATCTGATAGCCGCTGAACGCCTTGCGTCTTATTGCCGCCTCGCTCTCCTGGCCCATCGAAGCCCATACATCGGTGTAGAGAACATCGGCATCCTTTGCCGCTTCAAGAATATCGGTTGTGCAAAGGAAAGTGCCGTTTTCCTGCGCCCATTTCATAATATCCGCGTCCGGCTGATAGTCGGCGGGGCAGCCGATTGAAACGCTCATACCCATTTTGATACCGCCGACAATAAGGGAGTTCGCCATATTGTTGCCGTCGCCTATGTAGCAGAGTTTTTTGCCCTCAATAACCTTTTTATGCTCGCGAATTGTCATAAGATCCGCCAGCACCTGGCAGGGATGGCAGTAATCGGTAAGACCGTTAATAATCGGAATGGAGCCGACTTTCGCAAGAGTCTCAACCTCTTCCTGAGCGAAGGTTCTTATCATAATTCCGTCAAGGTAGCGCGACATAACCCTGGCAGTATCCTCTACGGGCTCTCCCCTGCCTATCTGTAAATCGTTGGAGCTTAAGAAAAGCGCCGAACCGCCGAGATCATACATACCGACCTCAAAGGAAACCCTTGTTCTTGTTGAAGATTTCTGAAAAATCATACCGAGGGTTTTGCCCTTTAAATAGTGGTGTTCAATGCCGTTTTTCTTTTCGTATTTAAGCTGGTCGGCAAGATTTAAAAGCTGTGTTATTTCCTGAGTGGAAAGGTCCGATAATTTAAGAAGATGTTTCATTGTTTTGTCCCCTCATATAATATTTATAAAACTTGAATAATTATACATTACAGTTATTCCGTTGTCAATAATTAATACTTGAATAAAATTCTTACGAGTATTAAAATAAAAAACGAGGTGAGATTATGAAAAATACCGCTCTGATTGTTTTATCATTGTTATTGATATTTCTCTGCGGATGTTCGGGTAAAAACGATTCCGGCAATACGGAAACCGTTACCGCTGCCGTGACCGAAAAAACGGAAAAACTGCCCGACAACGAATTTGACAACAAATTTCTTAAAATAGAACCCGAAGAATTATATCTCGGCTCGGAAGCGAGCATCACTTCAACCCTCAACAATGACGGCTCAAAATCAAGCGATTATATTTATAACAACAAAGATTTTTTTGAGACGGTTTATTATGATTCTCAGGGAAAAGCCACCGGCTACAGAAAAACCATGCTGGATTCCCAAGGCAGAAATAAATGTATATATACTTATAAATCCGACAAAACCTTTAATATCGCCTGCTTAAATGAATATGATTCGGAAGGTCTGTTTTACCGCTATTATTTTTATAATTCCGATTGCGAGCTTGTATGCTACCAGGTTGTTCTTTACGATGAAAACGGAATAGACACCGGTGTTGCTTTATATGATCTCGAAGGAAATATTCTTGACGATTTTCCCGATGAATTGAACTGATTATTAACAAATTGTAATAAATTTATTTATTAATTGATTTATAAAGATTTGTATGATAAAATACAATCGTTCAAAATACTTCTTTCATAATCAGGAGGAAAAAATGAAAAAGATTATCGCTTTATTGATTTGCCTTTCAACCGTTCTTGTTTTATTCGGCTGCGGCAAAAAAGACGAAACCAAAGACCTGCCCGACAATGTTACAACAACAGTTCTTTCGGGCGATTTCAGTAATATCTCCGTTGAAAAACCGGAAATTAACACAGAACTTGAAACTGTGGCGCGCGCCAACGAAAAAGGCGGCAAGGATGTTTATTACAACGTCGAAAACGACCCCTCAAAGTACGATTCCATTGTTAAATATGATAAAGACGGAAATGTAACTGAATACAATGTTTTTACCTATTATGAAGACGGTAAAAATCAGACCGTGAGAAGGTTTGACGGCGAGGGCAATTTCATTTCGGCTACTTCCTATGAATTTGACGAAAACGGATTAAGAACACACATTTATTATTACAATGCAGACGGTTCTCTCAGCTATTACGAAGAGGATATATATGACAAAGACGGCAATCTTATAGCCGCTCCCCTTATTGACACCGAGGGCAGAACTCTCGCCAAAGGCGAAAGACCCGAAACAACCAAAAAGTCGGAGACAACCACCAAGAAGGGCGAAACAACAACTAAGAAGGGTGAAACAACCACCAAAAAGGGAGAAACCACTACAAAGAAAACCGAAACATCAACATCCAAGCCTGTTTCAACAACCATAGTAAAAGCCTCTGAAACAACAAAGGGTGCTCAGTAATGACAGGGCTCAATGTATATTATCATTTAAAGCCCGGCAAAATGAGCGAGTTTATCGACTCACTCGTCAATAACAATATCGCGGACCTTTGCAGAAATGAGAACGGCTGCCTTCAGTATGATTATTTCAGGTCTCTTGATGACCCCGACAATGTTCTTCTGCTTATTGAAAGATGGGAAACACCCGAGGCGCAGAAGGTTCACACAACCCAGCCGCATTTCATTCTGCTCCAGGAACTGAAAGCAAAATTTGTTGAAAAAACCGAGTTTTTCAACTACGCCGAATGCAAATAAACAGAATCTAAAAACGCTGCATCGTTTGATGCAGCGTTCTGTTTTTATTCGATAACAATCTTATGGAAAACCTTTTTGCCTTTTTTGATTATGAACGAATCGGCGTTGATATCTTCGGCGCTGAATGAAGCGTAAACATCTGTTATCTTTTCATCATTGACCGAAATGCCGCCCTGCTCAATGAGTGTGCGCGCGTCTCTGCCGGATTTGGCAATCTGCGTTTTCAGAAGGAGATCAATCAGTTTTATTCTGCCGTCGGTAAAATCCCCGGCTGTAACTGTTGTTGTGGGCATATCGGCACTGTCCGCGCCGCCGCCGAAAAGCGCCTTGGCGGCGTTCTGCGCTTTTACCGCCTCCTCTTCGCCGTGAACGAGTTTTGTAAGTTCATAGGCGAGTATTTCCTTTGCCTTATTGAGCTGACTGCCCTCCCACGAATCCATCTCGTCAATCTGCTCGAGAGGCAGGAAAGTGAGCATTCTTATACATTTGAGTACGTCCTTGTCATCAACATTGCGCCAATACTGATAAAACTCATAGGGCGATGTTTTATCGGGGTCAAGCCATACCGCGCCCGAAACGGTTTTGCCCATCTTCTTGCCTTCGGAATTGAGAAGAAGAGTAATGGTCATTGCCTGTGCCTTCGCCTCGTCTTCCTCAAGGCCCATCTTTTTGCGTATAAGTTCCCTGCCGAAAAGCATATTGCTCCACTGGTCGTCGCCGCCGAACTGAAGGTTGCAGCCGTAGTGTTTGTAAAGATAATAGAAGTCGTAACTCTGCATTATCATATAGTTGAACTCAAGGAAGGAAAGACCCTTTTCAAGTCTAAGCTTGTAGCATTCCGCGGCGAGCATCTTGTTGACCGAAAAATATGGTCCGACATCCCTGAGAACATCAATATAATTTAAGTCAAGAAGCCAGTCGGCGTTGTTTACAAGAAGCGCCCTGCCCTCCGAAAAATCAATAAATCTGCTCATCTGCTTTTTAAAGCATTCAATGTTGTGATCTATCGCTTCTTTTGTAAGCATCTGGCGCATATCGGTTTTGCCCGAGGGGTCACCTATCATTCCTGTTCCGCCGCCTAAAAGGGCAATCGGTTTGTTGCCCGCCATCTGAAGCCTTTTCATAAGGCAAAGCGCCATAAAGTGGCCTACATGCAGACTGTCGGCGGTGGGGTCAAAGCCGATATAGAAGGTCGCCTGACCGTTATTGATTAAATCCTTTACTTTCTGTTCGTCGGTTACCTGGGCAATAAGACCTCTGGCAACAAGTTCATCATAAATCTTCATTTTCTTTTCCTTTCGGGTTTTATTTAAGCGCTTCTTTTAAAGAAACAAGCGCAAGCTTTGCGTCGTTGTAAAAATCTTCGCTTCCCGCCTCAACGGAGCAGGTTTCAACTCCGGTGGCAAGAAGACTGTCAATAAATACTTTCTGCGAAAAGCCGTCGCCGGAAGTGGGATAAACTCTTCTTTTATCTCCGCCAACGGGGTTGGAAGTGTGCGCGTGAACAAGAGTTCCTTTGTAATCCGTAAGACTCTCAATCGGCTCATCCATACATATCATATGGTAAACATCCGCGAGCACTTTCAGATTGTCAATCTTTAATCGTGAAATGCATTCAAAACTTTCTTTGACTGTATTGAAAATATTACATTCTTCAATTCTGAGCGGTTCTATAACAACCGTTATACCGTGTTCGCGAGCCATGGGGCAGATTATGTTTTCAATATCCCATTCAATCTCTTTTAATCCGTCTTCTGCAGTCATTGAGTCGGGAATTTTTCTCGCTCCGCCTGAACCGAATACAACCGATTTTATACCGAGAAGATCGGCTCGTTTAAAGAGTTTGTCAAGGTATTGTCTTATTCTGTCCTTATCGCTTTCGGGCCCCGCGAGTTTTATTTCACCGGGAATAAAACCGTTTGCTACGGGCATAGGCAGATCGATTTCTTTAAAGTGGGCAAGAAAAGAATCAAATTCGTCATCGTTTAAAGATGATATCGCTCCGCAGCCGCCTTCGCAATAATCATAACCGAGTTCTTTTAAAATTGCAATTCTTTCAATATTATTCGATATACAGGCGCCGAATTTCAATCAATCACCTCAATCCCAATATATTCCCGCATTCACAAGCATCTCGTGCGCGTTTTCAAGCTGAAGCTGAGTAATATTCGCTCCGCCCATAATTCTTGCAAGTTCCGCTTTTCTCTTTTCAAAATCGAGTACGGACACATCCGTAAATGTTTTATTGTCTCGAACGGATTTTTCAATTTTAAGATGTCTGTCGGCATGGGCGGCAATTGAAGCGAGATGTGTAACGCAAATAACCTGCCTGCCTTCTGAAACTTCCTTGAGTTTAAGGGCGATTTTCTGAGCCGCCTCACCGCTTACGCCCGAATCTATTTCATCAAATATGAGCGTTCCTATATCGTCCTTAGCTGAAATAACATTTTTAATGGCGAGCATTATTCTTGAAAGTTCGCCGCCGGAGGCGATTCTGGCTATCGGTTTCGGCTCCTCGCCGGCGTTCGCGCTGATTAAAAACTCTACCGAATCGGCGCCCTTTGAGGAATATGAGGCGGGTTCGATTTTTACCCTGAAATCAACATTCGGCATTTCGAGAAAGCGCAGTTCATCGGCGACTCTGCTTTCAAAAATTTTTGCCGCATCTACCCTTGATTTTGTAAGAACAGCCGCCTTTGTTTTTATTTCATCTGAGAACTTTTCAAGTTTTAATTCGAGTTGAGCGTATTTCTCATCGGAGAGATTTATGCTGTTTCTCTCATCTGTCATATTCTTTAACGCTTCAACGGCGAATTCTTCGGTTCCTCCGTATTTATGAGTAATTCTGTAAATCAGGTCAAGCCGTTCATCTACACGCGCCATCTCATTTTCATCAAAGCCGAATCTGTCCTGCAGTGTTCTGACTTCATTTAAAAGTTCTTCGGCGGCAATGCTGATTTCCGCGGCGTTTTCAGCGGATTCTTTCGCGTCATCCGAAAAACCGGATGCCGTCTTAAGCAGTTCGGCACAGGTTTTCATATTGTCGCAAAGCCCGTTGCTGTCATCGGAAGAAAGAATTGATAAACATTGCTCATAGCATTTTTTGACTTTTGAGGCGTTCTGAAACAGTGTTTTTTTCTTTGAGAGTTCCTCTTTCTCACCGATTTTTATATCGGCGTCCTCAAGTTCTTTTATCTGAAAATTGAGATAATCAAGGCGGTTTGCCTTTTCGTCCTCATCGGTATAAATCGCGTCCAGTTCACGCTTGGTTCTTACAAGTTCCGAAAAACAGGCTTTATATTCGGATTTAATTGAGTCATTGTCCGCAGTTCCGTCAATAAATAAAATATGCTTTTCGGGTTGGAGCAGCGCCTGACTGTCGTGCTGACCGTGAATATTTACAAGCAGTTCACCGAGCTGTCTGAGCATACCTACTGTGGCGGGAGAGCCGTTAATTCTGCACACATTGCGCCCGTCGGCGAAAATAGAGCGTGAAATAATAAGCGTCGTACCGTCGGGTTCGGCGCCGATTTCAGCGATTTTTTCAATGACATCAGCCGAAACAGAGGAAAAAACCGCGGTTACTTTGGCGGAATCCGCGCCCGAACGGATAAGTTCCCTCGATGTTCTTTCACCGAGAACAGCGCAGAGCGAGTCAATAATAATTGATTTACCCGCGCCCGTCTCACCCGTGAGCACATTGAAACCGCTTTCAAATTCTATTTCCGCGCTTTCTATGACGGCTATATTTTCTATTTTCAGACTTTCGAGCATTTTAAAACTCCGTGACTGTTATTTATTGAGAATGTTGTTTATTGATTCCTTCATTTTTTCGGCAGATTCCGCCGTTTTGCAAAGGGCGAAAATTGTGTCGTCGCCGGCTATTGTACCGACAAGACCTTCCCAGTGCATGGAATCGAGTGCGGCGCAAGCCGCCTGAGCCATACCTACATAGCACTTGACTGCCACCATATTCCCGGCGTTGTCCGCTTTGACTACCGAATGCTCAAATATGCTTTTATATTTGCCTATAAGTTCAGTTGTATCGCCCGTGTCAACGGCGTATCTGCTCACACCGCTGTCATCGGTTTTTTTGACAAGCCGCAGGTCCTTTATATCCCTGGAGATTGTCGCCTGAGTGGTCTTGAATCCGTTTTCATTGAGTTTTTCGAGAAGCTCCGCCTGAGTTGAAAGGGTGTTCTCCTCAATCAGTCTCAGTATCAATTCATGTCTTTTCTTTTTCATTTATTTAAGCTCCTTTCTGTGCGCTAACTTAGTGCTTAAAATATCAATAAAGTTATCGTTTTTGATTCTTATGAATTCCGCCTTGCTTTCGGCTCTTTCAACAACGGCTTTGCAGCCAGGTTCTATAATCATAAAGTCTTGACCGTCGAGCGATACTCTGAGGGGCTTGTCGGAATATGATTTGATTGTAACAACGCTGTCGGGTCTGAATATGATCGGTCTGTTAAACAGCGAATGGGAACAAACCGGCGTTAAAAGAATGCTTTCAAGTTCGGGGTCAACAACGGAACCTCCAGCGGAGAGCGAATAAGCGGTTGAGCCGGTTGGAGTGGCAACGAGAATACCGTCGCACAGGTAACTGTCAACCAGTTTATCGCCGAGATAGACATTTATTCCCTCCATTCTCGGACCGCTGTCACTGGATACATAGACATCGTTAATGCAGTAATCGCAGCTGAGTTCTTTTTCGCCGTTGAAGATTCTTGCTTTGAGAATAAGTCTTCTGTCGAGGTTATATTCGCCTGTAATCAGACATTTGAGCAAATCCAGCTCATGATCCTCAAGCCCCGCCATAAACGCGAGCCGCCCGGAATTAATTCCGAGTACGGGCTTGCCGAAGGTAACCGCCCTCTTTGCGACGTGAATAATTGTAGCGTCGCCGCCCACGGCTATAACAGCGTCGCTCTGTTTTACCGCCTCGTCTTCATTTTCGGCAAACGAGACATTTTTAAAGAGTTCATTATATTGAACGGGTAAAACGCATTCGGCGCCGAGTTCATTTAATTTTATACATATTTTTTCGGTTAATTCTTTTGCTCCGTCACGTGACAAATTAGGCAATATACTGTATTTCATAATTACTCCTTTCTGTCAAGAGCAAGATGAGATTCCTCCGACAGTGACTCTCCTGATTTATCGCATAAAAACTCGGGCGAGTCGCTTTTGCGGATATACATAAGATATTCGATATTCCCTTCGGGACCTTTTACCGGGGAATAATCTGTGCCGATTACGGAAAAGCCGTTTTCAAAAGCGAACGAGCATATATCGTCAATAACATCGGCGTGAACTTTTTTATCCTTCACAACACCTTTTTTATTCAGGTGCTCCTGCCCCGCCTCAAACTGGGGTTTTATAAGGCATACGGCTTCTCCCGAATCTTTAAGTAGTTCTCTCATAACCGGAATGATTATTTTGAGCGAAATAAAAGATACATCAACGCTCGCGAAGTCTATTTCATCGGGAATCTCATTTTTCGTGACATACCTGAAATTAGTTCTTTCAAGATTCACGACTCTCTCGTCACATCTGAGTTTCCAAGCAAGCTGACCGTAACCAACATCAACGGCGTAAACCTTTGAGGCGCCGTTTTGAAGCATGCAGTCCGTAAAGCCGCCGGTGGAAGCGCCTATATCCATACATACACAGCCGTCAAGTTTAAGACCGAAGCTTTTTACCGCCTTGTCGAGTTTCAGCCCTCCCCTGCTTACATAGGGATTTATATTGCCTCTGACCTCGATTTTATCCGCGGGCTTTACATCCGTGCCGCTTTTGAGAACTTTTATATCATTTACATAAACGCTGCCCGCCATTATCATCGCCTTCGCCTTTTCGCGCGATTCGGCAAGTCCCCGTTCAAAAACGGCAATATCCAGTCTTTTTTTGTCACTCATTGCCGTTATCCTTTCAGTATTTCGGAAATATATTTTTTCAAAGATTCGCTGTCCAAACCGTATTTTTCAAACTGCTCGTCAACAGTGCCCTGCTCAATGAAACCGTCATTGACCGCTTTATGATAAAAGCGTCCGTAAAAGCCCGATTCAAGCAGAAGTGAAGCGAACTGTTCACCGACGGAACCGCTTTTAACGCTTTCCTCGACAAATATAACGGTTTTGCATTTAAGAGCGGCGTTAACGGAATCCGAAGGAACAGGTTTAATCTTATTGAGTTTAATCAGTTTGCAATTATTATCGGAGCATATATCGATAAGATTTGTGTACAGTCTGCCGTAGGTTACAACAGCCGTTTCGGAATCAGCATTCCCGAACACATCATAATCTTTATCGCTTGGCAGAAAAGCATCCGGAACGGACGGTTGACCGCCTTTCGGATAGCGGATAATAACAACGCCGTCATCCTTATAAAACGCGTTGTAAAAATCGTGGTTGAGTTCATCAAATGAAGCGGGCGAATAAACGGTAACACCGGGAATGCCGCTGAGCATTGAAACATCATACAATCCCTGGTGCGTCTCACCATCCTGACCGACAAAGCCGGCTCTGTCAAGGGCGATTACCATTTTTCTGTTCTGCAGAGCGCCGTCGTGAAACAGCTGGTCAAAACAACGCTGAAAGAATGTGGAATAAACGGCGAACACGGGAATCATTCCGCCCGCGGCAAGCCCCGAGCAAAATGTAAGGGCGTGCTCCTCGGCAATGCCTACATCAAAGAATCTGTCCGGAAACCGGGAAGCGAAATCCTCAAGACCCGTGCCGATGGACATAGCCGCGGTAACGGCGCATATTCTTTTATCCTTGCCGGCGAATGAGCAGAGGGATTCGGAAAAGACGGAAGAAAATGTTTTAACTTGTGAGCCCGACTCGCCTTTTTCCTTATCGAAGGGGTTTACACCGTGATAGCTTTCGGGCGAGTTTTCGGCAAAATCATAGCCCTTTCCTTTAACAGTATTGATATGAACCAGAACGGGTATATCAATCATTTTCGCCGAATTGAAGGCGTTGCAGAGCATTTCGACATTGTGACCGTCAACGGGACCGACATAACGGAAACCGAAATCCTCAATAAATGAGCCGGAATATATGATGTGTTTCAGAGCGTTTTTAAGCTTGAACAAATGCCTTGAGAGCGATTTGCCCGCAACGGGAATTTTGTTGAGGAACTTTTCCGTTCCCGCCTTGAATCTGTAGTATTCGGGTTTAGCCCTGACTCTCGCGAGATTTTTGGCGAGAGCGCCGACATTTTCTGAAATGGACATTTCGTTGTCGTTGAGCACAACAATCAGTCTGCATTTTTCAAATCCCGTTGAATTGAGCGCCTCATAAACCATACCGCCGGCAAAGGAACCGTCGCCTATAACCGCCACAGCATAGTTTTTGCTGCCTTTTAATCTGTTAGCCGCGGCTACACCCGCCGCCTGTGATACGGCAACGCCCGCGTGACCGCTGAAAAACAGGTCGTGTGCGCTTTCCCCGGGTCTTGTAAAACCGGAAATGCCGCCCTGCTTTCTGAGAGTGTCAAACTGTTCAAAGCGTCCTGTAAGTAATTTATGCGTGTATGCCTGATGCCCCACATCCCATATAATGCTGTCATCGGGCGAGTCAAAGCACTTATGAAGCGCCACGGTAAGTTCCACCGTACCGAGATTGGAAGCGAGGTGCCCCCCGTTTTCGGCAGTTATTTCAATAAGTTTTTCGCGTATTTCCGAACACAGTTCAGCGGTCTGTTCATCACTGAGATAACGGACATCGGCGGGAGATTTTATATTTGAAAGAATTTCATATTTATCCATATAAATCAGTTCAGTCTGTCGCAGAGATATCCGGCGAGTGAGATAAGCATATCGTTGTTGTCATAATCCTTTACGCTTTCAATCGCTTTATCGGTAAGTTCACGGGCGTATTTTTTCGCGCCGTCAAGACCGAGCAAAGTAACATAGGTGGATTTATTATTTGAATCGTCACTGCCAACGGGTTTGCCGAGAACTTCGTCGCTGCTCGTAACATCGAGTATATCGTCAACAACCTGAAAAGCAAGCCCTATGTTTTCGCAGTATTCCTGCGCTGTTTTAAGCTGTTTTTCATCGGCCTCGGCGACAATACTGCCTATTCTGCCCGAAGCGCATATCATTTTGCCTGTTTTGAGAATATCGGTCTGCCTGACGGTTTCAATAGGGGCGTTTTTGCCTTCGTTATCAAGGTCCATCACCTGACCGGCAATCATACCGGAAGGTCCGGCGGCGACAGAAAGTTCATAAGTAACGCGGTTTTTAATATCAGCCGCGAGACCGTCCGCGCCCGCGATTGTTTCAAACGCGAGAGTCAGCAGAGCGTCGCCCGCCAGCAGAGCGTTGGCGTAACCGAATTTAATATGGTTAGAGGGCTTGCCTCTGCGGATGTCATCGTCATCCATACAGGGAAGATCGTCGTGAATAAGCGAATATGTGTGAACCATTTCTATAGCGCATGCGGGAGCGTACGCGGCTTCGGTATTGCCGCCGAACAGCCTGCAGAACTCAACGCAGAGAAACGGGCGTATTCTTTTGCCGCCGTCCTCCAGCGAGTATGACATGGCGTTGAGCATAACATCAAAACCGGAGGATTCTCTCCCCGGAAATGACGCTTTATTCATATACAGTTTGAGCTTGTTATTGACTGTTTCAACTACATCGCTCAGGTATTTATTGAAATCATTCATCTGTATTGCCTTTCGCCGACAGTTCCGTTATTTTGAACTCCGCCTCATCAAGCGCCTTGCTGCACTGTGAAGACAGAGAGACTCCCTCCTCGTAAATTTTCATCATTTCATCGAGAGAAAGGTCGCCCTTTTCAAGTTTTTCTACTGTTTTCTCAAGTTTTTCAACTGCTTTTTCAAAATTGAAGTTTTCCATATACGCTCCTTTAATTAACTGTGCAATCTACCTGCCCGTCGGCAAATCTCAGATTCAGAACATCTCCGCTTTCAGCATCCCCGGAGGATGTAACGGATTTGCCGTTTTTGGTAACGGAAACAAATCCTCTGCCGAGAATTTTCAGCGGGCTCATGGCGTCAAGCCCGGAGCAGACGGCGGCAAATCGGCTTCTTTTCTCCCGAACAGCCGATTTTATGAGGTGATCAAGTTCGGATGTCGCTTTATCGCACCTTATTCTGTAATCGCTTATAAATAGCGCGGGTGAACGCTGCTCAAGTCTGCCCGAAAGCAGAGAGAATTCGTTTTTGAGATTGATTAAATAATTGTATGCCGAAGAATTTATAATATTCCTTTTTGAATTTATATGCTGCCGAAGCGCGAAAGAATCCGGCACGGCAAGTTCCGCGGCTGCGGACGGTGTGGGCGCTCTTAAATCTGCAACAAAATCGCAGATAGTAAAATCCGTTTCGTGCCCGACGGCGGAAATGACGGGAATCCCGCTTTCATAAACGGCGTTTGCCACTGTTTCCTCGTTGAACGCCCATAAATCTTCAATTGAGCCGCCGCCTCTGCCTACAATAAGAACATCGGCGCATTTATTGTCGTTCATATATTTTATCGCCTTTGCGATATCCTGTGCCGCGCCTTCGCCCTGAACAAGAACCGGATAAAGAACCATTTCGGCAAGAGGATAACGCCGAGACAAAACATTTCTGATATCCTGCACAGCCGCGCCCGTGGGTGAAGTTATAACTCCGACCTTCGAGGGATATTTCGGAATATCCTTTTTAATCTCCTCATCGAACATGCCTTTGTTTTTGAGTTTTTCCTTAAGCTGTTCAAAGGCGAGGTTCAACGCGCCGATTCCGTCGGGCTGCATATCGTCAATATAAAGCTGGCAGGTGCCGCCCGCCTCATAGACGGAAATATGGCCCCTGCATATAACCTTCATACCGTTTTCGGGCAGAAATTTAAGCCTGGAATTGGCAGAGCGGAACATAACCGCCTTTATTTCGGACCGGCTGTCTTTGAGAGTGAGATAGAAATGACCCGAACGGTGGTTTACGAAGTTGGATATTTCACCGCTGACAAACAAAGTCTGCAGGTTGCTGTCCGAATCCAGCAGGGATTTAATATATTTATTCAGTTGGCTTACCGTTATAATAACGGGTACGCTCATTTATTTACACACCTTTCATAAGCCATAAGCGCGTTACCCGCGGCGTTGTCGCAGGAAAATTCGGGCTTTGAAAAAATACCCGAAAACTCGTTTTCAATTCTTTTGCGAATAATTGAATCAGACATAACCCCGCCCGCGTAAATAAGCGGAAGGCTGCCGTATTGCGAAACCGCGTATTGAGTCATAAGGCGGATCGCTTCATAAATACTGTCAATGCAGAATTTCGCAACATCGCAAAACGGCTCGTTACTTTCAATCATTTTCGCGCATTTATTCTCTATACCGGATAAACTGCAGCAGCCGTTTTCAAAATGAATATGCGGTTTGAATTCTTTATCGCTGTTTAAAGCGAGTTTTTCAAGTTCCGCTCCGCACGGGAACTTAAGCCCGAGCATAAGCCCGGTCCTGTCAATCGCCTGACCTGCGTTTAAATCGAGAGTTTTGCCTATTATCGTTACATCGAAGAACTTTTCTCTGTGGGGTTTGACATATAACATTTCGGTTGTTCCGCCGGATATATGAAAAGCGATGAACTCCTCATTTTTCAGTTCGCCGAACTTTCCCGAAGAAAAGAGAGCGGCGGCTATGTGATTGCATTGATGGGAAAAAGCAAAAGCGGGAACACCCGAAACGGCGGATATACTCAAAGCGGTGTTTTCGCCCACTTTGAAGCAGGGCATATATGAGCCCTCGGCGTTCCTGGGTTTTTCGGAATAACCTACGGCATCGATTATTATTTGTTTATCCGCGAACAGTTCCGTGAGCAAGGGGCTCAGCTGAACGGTGTGATGAAAAACGGCGTCGCTCTGTCGTATTCCCTTTTCGCCTTCCTTGACCGGAAGCAGTTTTTTTAACTGAACAATCGAATTGCTCTCGCTGTCATATAAAGCAACGGAGGTTGTGTAGTTGCTTGTGTCTATACCGAGTGAATACATTATTCCTTCACGAGATCCTTGACTATTGAGCCGAGTATACCGTTTACAAATGAATATTCATCTTCCGAGGAATACTTTTTGCATATTTCAACGGCTTCATTAATGGAAACACCGTAGGGAATATCTTTGTAATACAGTATTTCGCACACGGCGATTCTCAGAACGGAAATCGACACTCTCGAAATTCTGCTGATTTTTCTGGCTATTGAATATTTTTCGATTGTCGCGTCAATCTCTTCTTTGTTTTCGCAGGTTTTAATGGCAAGACCGTTTGCAAAATCATCTTCCTCAATAAAACCGTTTTCGAGATTTATTTTTATCAGTTCCTCCATAGTTGTATCGGGCTGAAAAGATATTTCAAACATCAGTATGAAGGCCTGTTCTCTGGCGTCTCTCCTGTTCATAATAACCTCCGTATAAACGCATAATTATTGTAATTATAACATATTTTGTAAAATATACAATATTTTTATAAAAATTATATATTATTGAAATGTTCATATTTTTATGTTAAACTGTTGAGGATTGCAAGAAAACCTTCAGCGGAGGATAAAATGAAACCGAAAACAGTTAAAAAGAACAATCTTTTTGATAAGATATTTACAAACAACTGTTACGCCTGGCTTGCCGCGGTATGCTCAGGTGTAATCTGCCTTATTGTCGCCTTTGTTTATGAGATGGTTCCCTTCGGCGACATAACTATTCTGAGAATGGATATGTACCATCAGTACTGTCCTCTTTTTGCCGAACTTTATGACAGAGTAACGGGGCTTAAAAGTCTTATGTATTCCTGGGAGACGGGTCTCGGTTCCTCGTTTATCGGCAACTTTTATAATTATCTCAGCAGCCCTTCGGCGTTCTTTGTTCTTCTTTTCGGTCACAGAAACGTAACCGAGGCAATCGCCGCAATGATTTTCTCAAAATCCGCGTTTTCGGCTTTCTCGTTTACATATTATCTCAAAAAAGCTTACGGCAACAGCGATTTTGCCTGCGCCGGCTTCGGCGTTATTTACAGTATGTGCGGCTGGTTTATCGCTTATTACTGGGACCTTATGTGGATTGACGCCATGGTATTTTTCCCGATTGTTATTCTCGGAATTCAGAAAATAATCAATAAAAGGAATCCCGCTTATTACATTTTCGGCCTTACACTCACGCTTCTTACCAATTATTATATGGGCTATATGGTTTGCCTGTTTTCCGTCATTTATTTTTTAGCTTATTATTTCTCAATTTACAAATTCACCGAATCCGAAAACATTGCCGGCTACTGGACAAAGTTAAACGGCAAAAAGACAATGACTCTGTCTCAGCGTCTTAAAAACTCACTGTTTTTCAGAAGCGGCGCTCTGTTCGCTCTCAGCAGTCTTATTTCGGCGGCTCTGTGCGCCTTCGCCCTTCTTCCCGTTTATTTCATATTGCAGAACTGCTACGCCACAAACGACTCTTTCCCCACTCAGTGGAATCTCTATTTCTCCGTCTTTGATTTTATCGCGAACCACCTTTCAAGCGTGGAGCCGACAATCCGCTCAAGCGGCGATGTTGTTCTGCCCAACGTATGGTGCGGTCTCGGAACGCTTATGCTTGTTCCGATGTATCTTTTCACAAAATCAATATCCGTAAAGGAAAAAATTGCCAATGTCATCCTGCTTGCCGTTCTGTTCGTAAGTTTTGATGTAAATGTTTTAAGCTTTATCTGGCACGCCTTCCACTACCCCAGCGACCTGCCCTACCGTTTCTCATTTATGTATTGCTTTATTCTTCTGACCATCGCTTACAAAACATTTGTAAGAATAAAGGAATTCACCGCAAGGCAGATTCTCGGTGCGGGCATTGCCCTTATGGCGTTTATAATCATTGTTCAGAAAACCCAGCAGGCGAATGTGGACGACACCACCGTTCTTGTAAGCATTATTTTTGTGGTTGTTTATTCGCTTATTCTCTATTCCGCTCAGAGCGGCAAATTCCACAAAGCGACTGTCGCCGTAATGCTCTTATGCTGCACTATAGGCGAGACCGTATGCGCCACGGTTCCGCATTATGATATAGACCAGCCGAAAGCCAATTACGCGGGTGACTATAACGATTTCAGAACTCTGAAAAATGAAATCGATGAAAAGGAAAACGGCGATTTTTACAGGATGGAAATAACCTATAACCGCGCGAGGATGGACCCCGCCTGGTATAACTACAACGGTGTTTCAACCTTTACCTCAATGGCTTATGAAAAACTTTCAAAGCTTGAAAAATATCTCGGTCTCGCGGGCAACAATGTTGACAGCTACACCTACCATCTGCAGACACCCATTTACAATATGATGCACTCGCTCAAATACATTTTTGACAACGACGAAAATGTAACCGTTGAAAATGACTATTATAAAAAGATTGATGAAAAGGGCGTTTTTACCGCCTACAGCGTAAACCACTATCTGCCGATTGCCTACTGTGTCAACAACGACCTTCGCGAATGGTATTATTCGGGCAACAACCCCCTTGCCGTTCAGGAGGAATGGTTTGAACTCGCCACCGGACTTCCCTACGCTATGGAAAAAGCGGATATCATTGACATTTCTTATTATAATGTCAACGAGATAACCTCCGGGCTTGAAACAGGAAACATCTATTATGACAAAATCGATTACGGCGAAGAGGGCGAAATAACCTTCTGGATAAGCAGTGAAGAGGCAAAGCACTATTATCTCTATGTCGATTCGGGTCAGTTTGATTACATTTCAATAAGTATGAACGATGTTGTCCGTTCACAGAGCATAAACGAGCCCTATGTATGGGATCTCGGCATAATCACACCCGATTCGCCCGCCAATGTTGTTATTACAATTGATTCGCAGCACGATTACGGCGCATTCGATTTTTATGTTTACGGTACGGACGATTACGCCCTTGACTCGGGATATGCAATTTTAAATCAGAACACTATTGATATCACCGAATTCAAGGACACGAAAATAAAAGGCAAAATCACCGTTCCTCAGGGAAAATTCATTTACACCTCTATTCCTTATGACAAGGGCTGGACGGTCAGATTAAACGGCGTTAAAGTCAGTGATGAAAACATTTTCTCACTCGGCGAAGGTTTCCTCTGCATAAAGGCAAACCCCGGCGAATATGATATTGAATTCAGTTTTGTCGGCAGAGGCGTAGTCGCAGGCGCGCTTATCTCCGTTTCGGCGCTGATTCTGTTAATTGCCGTTTATCTGATTATCAGAGCCCGTAAAAACAAGCAGGTTTATATGGATCTTATGATTAACGGCACAAAAGAAAATGTTGGTGATGAATTCCCCGTTGAAACCGACATCATATTCCCGCTCGACTCTTCCGAATTTGAGGGAGAACTGCCGCCCGATGAAGAAATCGCCTCTTCAGAGACGGATGAAACTGAAAACAGCCCCCAAGATGAGGAGGTATTATAATGAATATATATCCTTTGAATCTTGAAACGCTCATACGCAACCGTGATTATGAGGGAATAAAGGCACTTGTTATTTCCAAACTTCCCTTAATTGTCGGCGCGGTGATAATTGTAGTTGTCGGCTTCATTATCGCCGACCTTTTCGGCAAACTGTTTGTAAAAGCTCTCAGAGCAAAAGGCACAGACCCTTCTGTTCACAATTTTCTGAGAACGATGCTGGTTTTCATGCTCAAGGTTTTAGTTGTGCTGACAGCCCTGTCATCGGTAGGAATAAATGTAAATTCCATTATAGCGGCTCTCGGCGCCACGGGAATCGCGGCAGGTCTCGGTTTGCAGGACAGCGTAAAGCAGTTCGCCAGCGGTATAACCATTCTCATAAACAAGCCGTTTAAAAGCGGAGATTTTATTGAGATTGAAAATGTGTGCGGCAATGTTACCGAAATTAAAATAATGTATACAACAATGGTAACGCTCGATAACAAGAGAATACTCGTTCCCAACTCGCATATAACTTCGAACAATCTCATTAACTATACCGCAGAAAACAAGCGCAGAATCGACCTTGTTTATTCCATAAGCTACGACACGGATATAGCGAAGGCGAAAAAAGTTCTGCAGGAAGTTACAAGAAACTACGACCTTGTTCTCAAAAATCCCGCTCCCGTAATCGCGGTTATAGAGCACGGCTCCGGCTCAATAAACCTCGCCTGCTATGTCTGGGTTTACAGCAAGGATTACTGGGATGTTCTCTATTATATGCAGGAGAATGTTAAACTCGCTTTTGACAAAAACTCAATAACAATTCCCTATGAACAGATTGATGTTCACCTCTCAAATGACTCCGGCAAAAACTGATATATGCAAAATCAACAAATTACATAAAAATTCAGTGATTTTTTCTAACAATTATTTTTCAAAAAAATCTTTAAAAAATCATAGTTTTAGTGTAAAATAACATTGTATTCACAATATATTGTGTATATTTAAACATTGTCAATTGAGAAACGGAGGAATTGCCATGCCTGAATTTGAAGATTTCAACACCTTGCCTGTCGGTAAACTCGGTCTTATAGCCCTTCCGGGCTGCGAAGAACTGGCTGACAAAATCGACAAGTATCTTGTTGAATGGAGAGCACACAGAGAAAACAATCACAAAGACAACATCGCTTTCAAGGAATACCACAGAGACACCTATCTTGTGGATGTAACTTTCTCCCGTTTCGGTACAGGCGAAGGCAAATGCGTTATCAATCAGAGCGTCCGCGGTTATGATTTATTCATCCTCTGCGACTGCTTCAATTACGGCGTAAAATACGAAATGTACGGTCAGCAGGTTCCGATGAGCCCCGATGATCATTTCGCCAACATCAAGCGCGTTATAAGCGCTATCGGCGGCAAAGCGAGAAGAATCACCGTTTTAATGCCTATGCTCTATGAAGGCCGTCAGCACAGAAGAATGAGCAGGGAATCCCTTGACGCAGCCGATATGCTCCGCGACCTTTGCGAAGGCCTCGGCGTTGACAACATCATCACATTTGACGCTCACGACGCCCGCGTTCAGAACGCCATTCCCCTTTTCGGCTTTGAAAATGTTCAGCCCGTTTACCAGATGGTAAAGGCGCTCACCAAAACAGTTGACAATCTCAAAATTGACAAAGATCATTTAATGATAATCTCCCCCGATGAAGGCGGTATGCACCGCTGCATCTATTATTCAACCGTTCTCGGCGTTGACCTCGGCATGTTCTATAAACGCCGCGATTATTCGAAGATAGTAAAGGGCAGAAACCCGATTATCGAGCACCAGTTCCTCGGTGACAATGTTGAAGGCAAGGATGTTATTGTTGTTGACGATATGATCTCATCCGGCGACTCAATGATTGACGTTTCCAAAAAACTCAAGAGTCTCAAAGCCAACAGAATATTCATCTGCACGGCTTTCGGTCTTTTCTGCAACGGCCTTGACAATTTTGACGAAGCGTACAAAGAGGGATATTTTGACAAGGTATTCACCACAAACCTTGTTTACAGATCCCCCGAACTTCTCGAAAAAGACTGGTATGTTGAAGTTGACCTTTCAAAATACTGCTCTTATATAATTGACAATCTCAACCACGACAACTCTGTAAGCAAACTTCTCGATCCCGTTGACAGAATCAACAACCTTCTTATCAGAAAGGGCTACAAAACCCCCGAAGAGCTTACCAGAAACTGAATATAAATATTTAAGGCGGACTGCGTTAAGCAGCCCGCCGTTTTTTTTATATCGCTTTGAAATATTTCAAAAAGCTCGCTCCGTCCGAACAATCCTTATTTGTAAAATTAAGCCCCGCATTCATAAGCAGTGCGCCGGAATAAACCTCGCCCGTTTCCTCATCTTTGTAGTATTTATCCTTATCAAGCCCCTTGAACCTGACGAAGTAAGAGGAAATCTCGGGTCTTCTCATCACAACGCTTGTAAACAGCATTTCATTTTTGTCCTTGCTTACATAACTCCACGCCGAGCGGTAATGATTCTCAAACGGAGATATAATTCTGTAAAGATCGCCGAAATGAATAACATCATAATATTTGTGATATTTCTCAATCTGTTTTTTAACGGTTTCCTTGTCCTCGTCGCTGACCTTGTTGGGGTCAAGCTCATAGCCGAATGTACCCCATAAAGCGACATTCGCGCGGGTGTCAATTCCGGCTCTGTTGTTTGCCGAAACATGGGCGCCCATACACATGCCGGGATAGCATAGCGATGTTCCGAACTGAATTGTAAGGCGTTCTATCGGGTCGGTGTTGTCCGAGCACCATATCTGCGGCGAATAATAAAGCATACCGGGGTCAAATCTTCCGCCGCCGCCCGAGCAGTTTTCCATAAGCAAATCCGGGAAAGCGGAGGTGATTCTGTCCATAAGCTCGTAAGTGCCGAGAACAAATCTGTGGAAAAACTCCTTCTGATGTTCGCTGTCAAGAAGAGCCGAGCCCGCCTCGGAGATATTTCTGTTGAAATCCCATTTAAGATAGTCAATCGGGTTGTCAGAGAGAATCGCGTACATCTGCTCAAAGATATTGTCGCGCACATCCTTCCTCGACATATCTATAACATACTGCTGCCTCGCTATGGAGTTCTCTCTGTCGTTAACATGAACACACCAGTCGGGATGCTCTTTATAAAGCTTGCTCTCGGGCGATATCATCTCGGGCTCAAACCATATTCCGAATTTAAGACCGATATCGTTTACTCTCTTTATTAAGCTGCCGAGACCGCCTTTTAATTTATCCTCGTTTACGAACCAGTCGCCCAGAGAGGATGTGTCATCGTTTCTTTTGCCGAACCAGCCGTCATCCATAACGAGCATCTCAATGCCCATTTCCTTGGCTTTGCGGGCAAAGGAGACCATCTTTTCATCGTCAAAATCAAAATAGCAGCCTTCCCAGCTGTTTATAAGCAGAGGCCGTTTCTCTTTAGCCCATTTGCCCCTGAGGAGATTGTTCCTGTAAATGTCGTGGAAAGCCCTGCTCATTCCTCCCACGCCCTCGCCGCTGTAAACCATTACAACTTCGGGTGATTGGAAAACTTCGCCCGGCTCAAGAATCCAGCCGAAACTTTCGGGATTTATGCCCATAATAAGTCTTGTGGAATTGAACGCGTCAACTTCAATTTCAGCCGAGAAATTGCCGCTGTAAACAAGATTGAAACCGTAAACCTCGCCGTAATCCTCTGTGGCTTTTTCATCCGCGAGAGCGACAAAGGGGTTGTGGTTGTGGCTCGATGAACCGCGTTTGCTCACTACGGACTGAATGCCGTGTGCGAGGTGCCTTACCTGCAGGGTGCGCTCCTTGAGCCATTTGCCGTAAAGGTGCATCATATTGAAATCGGTTCGCTCATACTCAACGCAGCAGCTGTAAACCCTTTCAATATCCATTCTCGCGTCGGAGCCGTTTTCAACCTTAACGCTTCTTGTGATAACAGGATAGTTTTCAAATACCGTGTAAATCAGCGTAACAAGCGCGCCCGTGGTTCTGTCCTCGGTAAGAACTTCTAAAGTCTCCGCCTCATCCTCGCTGTTGAGATGGAGTGAGGGCAGACCTTCAAGAGCGGGCTTGCCTTTATAAATCTTATGAGAAACATATCTCACATCCGTAACATTGTTGCCGTCACTGTTCCTTATAGCCAGGGCGGAAACACGGAAATCCCCTGCCCCTTCGCAGGAATACTCCATGGGCGTAACATCGGGCGAAAAGCAGTCCGCTTTTACCTTCGCGTTTGACGGGCAGAAGGAGGCAAACCAGCCCCTGTAATAATTCGCCGTCAGATTGTTATCGGGAATTTTCGCGCCGTAATAAAGATGAACGAGATAGTTTTCCTCAAATATCTGAAAAACATAGGAGGAATCGCTGGTGTCAAGTTTAAAAATCTTTTTTTCACTATCAAATAAAATTGACATAAGATTTTACTCCGTTAATTCTTTTATTTTTTTGTTTATTGTTTCGCGGGTTTTAAGGTGCCACCCGGCGCTTCGCGGATAGGAATTGAAGGTAATCGGCTCATCGCATTCCATTTCGAGAAGCTCAACCGTTTTATCAAAGCCGATTAACTCCTCAAGTTTTTTAAGCGCCCTGAAATCCTGAAGAGCGTCATAAAACACCTTGATTCTCAGCGACGGATAAACCTCGCCGTTTTTGCCGGGATATACAACGAAAGCGTCGCCTGCCGCGAAAAATCCTCCGGCGTCGGTTATTTCAAAGGGATTTATCGCTTTTGTTGAAAGGCAGGTGTTATAGAAGTTATATCCCCATTGCAGGAAGCCCTTTACATTATATCTGTAAAGCTGATAACCGATAACCCTTGTTCTCTGTGAAGGCATTGCTATAAACCTGTTTGACAGATAATTCTTATGCTGTCCGCAACAGTAATAAACCCAAAGTTCGGGAACATTGCCGTAAAACTTATCCGCCGCGCTGGTGCTCGGAATCG
Organism: Clostridiaceae bacterium; assembly: GCA_016285645.1. Classification (GTDB taxonomy): domain Bacteria; phylum Bacillota; class Clostridia; order Oscillospirales; family Acutalibacteraceae; genus CAG-177. The sequence goes on from JAEERC010000053.1 coordinate 41,525, forward strand.
GCTGACTGACCGCACCCGTCTGATAAAACTCCAGGTGCGACAGCGCGTCAATTACTTTATAACCGGGGAACGCCTTTTTAATCAGAGCGGCTCTTTTGAGATATACCGGCAGGTCGTCATCCGACGGCTCATCGGATACATGCACAAAGCATCTGTCTGCAATACCGTTCTTTTCAAGAAAGGCGGTCAGCGCTTTGCCGAAGGATAGAATAAACTTTTCATATTCTTTACTTTTGGTTTTTGTGTCCCAGCCGAAAATTCTTTTTGTTCTGCCGTGGCTGTCAACAGCCATAACTTTCGGCGAGTGAAGAGCGCCCCATTGAGTAAACAGATGCGATATCTCAAAATACTTTATACCGCACCTCTGACACATATCAATCCAGCGCTTTAATTTCGCGAATTTAAAGATATATCTGCCGCCTCTGTGACAGACGTCAACCAACTGTACCGTTGTTCTCTCTCCGCCGATTTTCGTGTCCAGAGGAGGCGTGAATACGGGAGTGAGAATACAGTTCATACCGTGCCGCGCGGCGGTTTTAACAAAGTTCTCGTTTATTCTCCAGAATTCCTCACCGAAAGCGGGAACGCCGTAATAATTGATTATGCCGTCGCAGTGATACCAGTTGGTATAAACAAGTTCTGTGTCGGGAAGTTCGGCGTTGATTATTTCAACATCAACACTTTTTTGTGAAACCATCTTACCGTCAGAGTCCGTGAAAGTAACAGAAACCTTCTGTTTACCAGCTTTATCGGTAATCAGTTCGAACCATATTGATTTCCACTCTCCCGCTTTAAGAGTTACACTGCCGTCGGCGGGAACAAGATAATCGGGATAATCTCCCGCTTCCTTTCTGACATAGTAATCGTCGGCGTTTTCGTAGCAGGCAAGAGAAACCGGAACATATTCAACCGTGTAAATTTTCACTTCACCGTCAAAACCGCAGGATATATCGAGCTTTACATCAATATCCGAAAAGAGCGCTACCTGGAAGGAGGCGCGCTCATTTTTCAGCATTGAAAACTCTTTTATCTCTTCTGCGGACGGCTCCTCGTTTTTAAAGACCTTCTCTAAAGAAGATAAAATCAATGTTTTCATATTATTTCAATTTCTTATCCTTATTGACAGTATAATCAACCGCTTTGATTACCGCGTTGTCAAACCCGAACTCGCGCAGAGCGGCTACGCCTTCAACAGTGGTTCCGGCGGGTGAGCAGACCCTGTCGGTAAGTTCGCACGGATGAACGCCCGATTCGATAATCATCTGAGCGCTTCCGAGAACTGTCCGGGCGGCTATTTCAAGAGCCGTGCTTTTGGGCAGACCGTTCTTAACTGCGCCGAAAGCGAGATCGTTTATAAACTCATAGACAAACGCGGGCGCGGAGCCGGCAACAGCCGTGAAAACCGGGAAATATTTTTCCTCAAGACTTATGCAATTACCGAAACTTTGGCAGAAATCATTTAAAAATGATATCTGTTCCGCTGTAGTCTCGGGTGAAACACAGTAAGCGGTCATCGCTTTGCCGACGGAGGCGTTTATGTTGGGCATAATACGAGCGACGGCGCAGTCATCTCTCAGGTTCGCTTTGAGAGATGAGAGTTCAACTCCCGCAGCCGTGGAAATAACGAACGAAGCGCCTGATGAAATCTCACCGAGAACGCCGTCAATATCCTTCGGCTTTACGGCAACAACACTTACATCGCCGGCAGCTGCTGCCTCAACGGCGCTGGACGCGACATTCACGCCGTACTGCACATTGAGCGCCACGGTTTTGCTTTTATCAATATCAAATATTATGATATTTTCGGGCTCGGCAAGTCCGGACTCAACAACACCCTTGAGCATTGCCGAGGCGAGATTGCCTACACCGATAAAAGATATTTTATTCATATATTATTATTCTACGTCCGAAGTGCAATGCGGGCACTTGGTTGCTTCAATGGCAATTTCGCTCTTGCAGTAGGGGCAGACCTTTGTGGTGGGCTCTGCGGGCGCTTCTTCATCCTTGCTGAATTTAGCCGAAACCTTGTTGATTCCCTTGACAATAAGGAAAATAACAACAGCCATAATGAGGAAGTTGATAATGGCGCTGATGAAATTGCCGTAATTGAGAGTAGCGGATTCACCGAGAGCGATTTTCCATTCCGAGAAATCCTTGCCGCCTGTAACAAGACTGATTACGGGCATAATTACGTCGTCAACGAGTGAGCTTACAATCGCCTGGAAAGCGCCGCCGATGATAACGCCTACGGCGAGGTCAAGAACGTTGCCTCTCATAATGAAAGTCTTGAATTCGGAAATAATTCCTTTACCTTTTGCCATTTTTAATATCTCCTTTATAATATATTAAATTTATTTTATCACATTAATATTAAAAATCAATACCTTCAAGATTAAAATCGGGAATATATGTGTTTTCCGCCGCCTCACCCTGCTGAAAATATATGTTTTCAAAGCCGAGTTCAATAATTTTTTCTTTTACCATTCTGTATTCTCTTGCCGTCAGTTTTCTGTCAAGCGGAGGCATATTCACCGCTTTTCCGCAGGGAACATACTGCCTCATAACGCTTATTGATATATCACGGGGAAAGTTTTCTGCAAGATATTCGAATATTTTAAAAGACTGGGAAATATTGCCCGGCAGAACAAGATGCCTTATTATTAATCCTTTTTTCGCAATACCGTTTTCGTCAAGTGATAGTTTACCGACCTGCCTGTACATCTCCCCGACGGCTTTTGACGCAACGGCGAAATAATCGGCGGAATAAGAGTATTTGAGCGATATTTCACTGTCAAAGTATTTTAAATCGGGCAGGTAAATGTCGACAAGACCTTCGAGTTTTTCCAGTGTTTCAACCTTTTCATATGCGGATGAATTCCAGACTACCGGCACGGGCGGTTTATATAACTCGAGCGCTTTTATTATTTCAAATGTATAATGAGTCGGAGTCACGAGATTAATGTTATGTACTCCCTGCTCCGCCAGCCGCCTGAAAATATCTGCAAGGCGCGGGGCGGTTATCTCTTTGCCGAAGCATTCGTGGCTTATTTCATAATTCTGGCAGAACACGCATCTGAGTGAGCATCCCGAAAAAAACACGGCTCCGCTGCCCCTTGTTCCGCTTACCGGAGGTTCCTCCCAGTAATGAGGCGCGGCACGGGATACTTTTATCAGATTATTCGAATTGCAAAAACCCATTTTAACGCTTCTGTCAATGTTGCAGCTTCTCGGGCAGATATTACAAAGCATTTAAATCACCGCTTTCAAAAATATTATAAACTCGATAAAAGAACATTTCAATAAAAAACACAATTACCGTCTTAATGCAATATTAATATAATCTTTTTTTTCTTAACAAAAACAACAGTTGATTATTAATCCGCTGAGGTGTTAATATGCAGTAAACTTTTAAAGAAAGGCGTGATTAGTTTGAAAAAAAGCAAAAAAATATTATTGGTTTTTGTTTCATTGGTAGGTATTCTGGCACTTTTGTTTATCGGTGTAGTTTTATATGAAGTTATCGAAGTTAAAACCATATACAACAACGCCCTTGAACTTGTTGATAAAAACTACGACAATATTTATTCTGTTTACGGCGACAAGATTCCGGAAAAGGAAGAATTCATTGATAATCTGAAGAAAACTTACAAAACCGTTCATCCTTTTGTGATTCCCGCGGCATTTACCGATCATTTTGACATCAGCGGCGGAAGTTTCACTTACGCAAACAGGGTGTTGCTTGTAACATCAGGTGACTTTCCTTTCACAAGAAAATCGTCGCTCGATGAATGCTCAAGGTTTTTTATTCATGAATTGATACACGCAGACGGACATGAAAATTTGCTGTCGTCAAATTTAATGTTTCTGACAGATAATATTTTCGTAGAAGGCGGGGCTGCTTTCTGGGAAAAATATACCTCATCAGTGAATTTTTATGATGACGCTGCCAGTTTACCGAAAACCGACGGAAGTTATTATATGGAGGTCGGACCGACCGATTTTACTTACTGTTCCTATCTTTTTCAATACACATTTTTCTTAACGCTTACAGACTGCGAAACCCTCAGGAGATATAATGAATCGGGCGGCAACGAAAATATAATAATCAACAAAATCAAAGAAAACTACGGAATTGACGCAAATGATTATTGGAATATGGCAATAGAAAGCGAAAGTAAAGGAATAGCCGGATATTATATTAAACAAACGGATTATTTCCTTAATACTTTCCTGATTAAGGATGTTGAAAAAATATCCGACAGTGAAGAAGCCTTCCGTATGCTGAATCTTTATCGCTTATTAAAAGCGCAGTTTATTCCGAGGTGTTATAAAACAAGTGAAAACAGCACCGATGATTATATTGAAAAAATATACAGTACCGGCGATTACATAGATATTCAGACAATTGAGAACGCACTGTTTGATAAAATTCGGCAATACGGTATATTAAACGGGCTTTCAACCGATATCGATGAACAGCGTTATATTTATGACTGCCTTCTGAAAGTTCCCGATAAAGTTGACAACTACACTGTGGAACCGAATGAATATCACTTTAATATTTACGATATCCCGTTCAATCTGAATTCAGTTGAACTTGTTTTCAATTCCGCTGAAATGACTTTACAGATTATTGATAAAACTTACGAAAAGCCCTGTGCACAGTTTATTAACGGCAAATACTGCAATACTTGTGATTTATTATATGCCGAAAGATATAACATATATGATGATCTGATTGAACCCATTGAAGGTAAAAGAATCGCTTTCTGAATTACGGCTGTTGTAAACGAATAACAATCGTTTGCAGCAGCTTTTTAATTAAAAAATACTTTTATTGAAAAAAATATTAAAATGTGATATAATATGGGATTGAATGAGGTGATATCATGCTTCTGACTATTGATGTAGGCAACACAAATATAACTTTCGGCGGTTTCAAGAGTGAAGATCTCGAGTTTCTCGCGAGAATAAAAACAGATAAAAACAAAACCTCCGACCAGATTGCCGTTGAACTTAAAAACATTTTCTCGCTTTATGAGGTAAAGGATATTTTTGACGGCGCTGTTATAAGCAGCGTTGTGCCCGAACTTACAAAATATATCTGCGAGGCGGTCAATAAAATTACAGGTCTTACTCCTCTCGTCCTCGGTCCCGGAGTTAAAACCGGAATGAATATTTTAACCGACGACCCCGCTCAGGTGGGCGCGGACCTCGTTGCAGGCGGAGTGGGAGCCGCGGCGCTTTATCCCCTGCCCTGTCTTATTATTGATCTCGGCACGGCTACAAAAATTTGTCTTATTGATAAAAACGGCGCCTTCCGCGGGTGCGCGATTTCGCCCGGTATCGGCATATCCCTTGAAGCGCTTTCATCCAAAGCGTCCCAGCTGCCTTCAATAAGTTTCACCACTCCCGACCACTCAATAGGAACAAACACAATCGATTCCATGCGTTCCGGTATTGTTTTCGGCACGGCGGCAATGCTCGACGGTCTCTGCGCCAAAATCGAGGAGGAATACGGCGAAAAAGCGGCGGCAACAGTCGCTACCGGCGGCTATTCAAAGGATATTGTCAAAAGCTGCAACAGGGATATAATCTATAACGGCGAGCTTATTCATTACGGTCTTAAAAAGATTTTTGAAAAAAACACAAAATAAAATATGTTCAGCATAATTAAAGTCAAATTTGTGCTGTATCCCATACGGGAACAACAGCAAAGGAGGAATAAATTATGTCAAAGTCAAAAAAGCAGGAGAACCTTGTAAAATTCGTTCAGCTATCCGTTCTCGTGGCACTGATTGTTCTGTTCAGTTTTACGGGTCTCGGCTACATCAAGGTAGGAATAGTTGAAATCACGCTCAACTGTATTCCCGTTGCCATAGGCGCAATCGTACTCGGTCCTGCTGCCGGGGCGGTATGCGGAGCAACCTTCGGAATAACAAGCTTTATTCAGTGCTTCGGTATGAGCGCGTTCGGCGCCATTCTGCTCGGAATAAGCCCGGTGCGTACCTTCATAACCGCGTTCTGCACAAGAGTTCTTGTCGGTCTGTTTACCGGTCTTATTTTCAAAGCGCTCAAAGAAAAGAAAACAATCGGCTGCGCGGTGGCGAGTCTCTGCTGCCCGCTTTTAAACACTTTTCTTTTTATAAGCACATTCATTCTGCTGTTCAGGAACACCGCTTTTCAGACCTTTTACAATCAGCTCGGTTCTGAAAACATTGTAAAATTCTTTATAGCGTTCTGCGGACTGAACGGCTTACTCGAAATAATCACCTGTTTTATCATATCCACTCCGACTTCAAGAGTCCTTCTGGAGGTCAACAGAAAGTTGAAATAAGGAGGCAAAGCGATGCCCATCAAAATAGCAAACGAACTGCCGGCATATAAAACGCTTGAGAATGAAAACATATTTATTATGACAGAGGATCGCGCTCTCACCCAGGATATACGCCCTCTCAAAATAATTATTCTCAATCTGATGCCCACAAAAATAGAAACGGAGACGCAGATTCTGAGACTCCTCAGCAACTCTCCATTGCAGGTGGATGTTGAACTTCTGCAGGTCAAAAGCCACAAATCAAAGAACACCTCGCAGGAGCATCTACTCAAGTTTTACAACACCTTCGATGAAATCAAAATGAACAAATACGACGGAATGATTGTAACAGGCGCTCCCGTTGAACATATGCCTTTTGAGGAGGTTGACTACTGGGAAGAACTCTGTGAAATATTTGAATGGAGCAAAAAGAATGTCTATTCAACATTTCACATCTGCTGGGGCGCGCAGGCGGCGCTTTACTATCATTACGGAATACCGAAATACGACCTCGATGAAAAGATGTTCGGCATTTATCCGCACCGCTCGCTCGACAGTCTGCACCCCCTTATGCGCGGGCTTGACGATGTGTTCTATGTTCCTCAGTCGCGTCACACCGAAATACGCAGGAACGACATCGCTCTTGTAAAAGATCTTCAGATAATCTCCTATTCCGAAATGTCGGGCGTTCATCTTGTTTCCGATATGGAGTGCAGAAATTTCTTTTCAACCGGTCATTCCGAATATGACAGAGACACTCTCGCGAGGGAATATTTCAGGGATCTCGATAAAGGTCTGCCGATCAAGATTCCCTACAATTATTTCCCCGAGGACAACCCGAAAAACACTCCGGTTATAACCTGGAGACAGACGGGAAACATCATTTTCACAAACTGGCTCAACTATTTTGTTTACCAGAGAACACCTTACGACATAAACAACATAGGATAAAAGAAGCGATGGGTTTTCCCATCGCTTTTCTGTTATCAGAACATAACATCGCTGTTTGAGGTTGTCTCAATTTCTGTCTGCTGTGCCGATGTAACCGGCTCAGGTTCGCTCTCGCTTAAATATCTTATTGAAAGATAGTTGTTCTCATCGAGATAAAATGTAAGGTAAAGTTCCTTTGTTTTCTCCGTAGCGAAAACATTGAGGTTGCCTTTGTAGTTATTGCCGTTCATGGGCCCGAGCACCGTCGCGTTGCCTTTATTGATTATAAAATGAGACGGCTGTGTAAGACCCGCGCCGTTGTCACCCTCAACTGTGAGCACAACGCTTGTGTCTATCGGGATTACAGTCTGAAAACCGCCGTCCTTCCCGATTTTAACGGTGTAATCCTCATTGGTCTCTTCGTTAATCATAACAAGATTGAGACCTTCGGCTGAAACACCGTTATTGTCGGCGATTACGCCGTTAATCGTAATTCCGTCAACCAAACTTTCGTCAGATTCTTTTTTTGATGAACAGGAAGCGAACATAAACAGTGATGACAGAATCAAGATAAACGCAATAATTCTTTTAATCTTTTTATTAAACATAAAAACACCTGAAATCATATTTTTTCTATTTTAGCGTAATTCGCCATAATCTTTTTAGTGCCCGCAGTATTGAACGCTATTTCGAGCAGGTTGTCGTTTCCCATAGGAGTAATCGAAAGCACGACGCCCTGACCGAAGCCCTTGTGCATAACCGTGTCGCCGACTTTGAAATCTATGCCGGCGCCGGTCTTTTCTTTTACCTTGGGCGGCTCTTTCTTAACGGGAGCGGGTTTATTAAAGGAATTGAATGCGGGCTTTCTGTCATCGATTCTGAAAACATTCATCTTTCTGGTGAAATCGTTTACCTGCATCAGTTCCTCGGGTATTTCATCCGCGAACCTTGAAGGAACATTGAATTTTGTGGAACCGAAAAGCAGCCGCTGCTTTGCCCTTGTAAGATAAAGCAGGTTTTTGGCTCTTGTAATACCGACATAGGCAAGGCGGCGCTCCTCCTCAATTTCGTCCTGACTGTCCATCGAAAGGGACGACGGAAAAATTGACTCCTCCATTCCCGCTAGAAATACAACGGGAAACTCAAGCCCCTTAGCGGAATGTACCGTCATCATAACCGCTGCGTTTTCGGAGGCGTTGTAATTGTCTATATCTGTCATCAGTGAAACTTCCTGAAGATAATCGTTGAGATCTCCCTCGGGGTTTTCCTCCTGAAAACGGATAAGGTTGTTTGAAAGTTCGCCGAGGTTTTCGGTTCGCTCCTCACAGGTGTCTGGGTCAAGAGAGAGCGACTGTTTATACCCGGTTACTTCAAGGCATTTTTCAAGCAGTTCACTGAGCGGAAGACTCTCCGACAGTTCAATGAGTTCATCCATCATACGGGTAAACTCGGTCATTTTCTTCGCGGCACGGCTGAGAAGCGGAATATTCTCTGAATCTTTGAGCACTTCATAAAGACTTATTCCGAGCGAATCGGACGCCTGCAGTGCGGTGTTGACAGAAGTGTTTCCTATTCCGCGTTTCGGCTCGTTAATAATTCTCTGTAATCTGACGGAATCGTCGGGGTTCGCTATAACGCTCAGATAAGCGAGGGCGTCTTTTATCTCTTTTCTGTCATAGAATTTGTGACCGCCGACTATTCTGTAAGGTATGCCCATACGCACAAACGCCTGTTCAATAACGTTTGACTGGCTGTTCATACGGTAAAGAACGGCAAAATCGCCTACGCTTCTGCCCTTGCGTATTCCGGCGTTTACCTGCTCGGCAATATATCTCGCCTCGTCGAGATCCGTCTCGCTGACCGTATAAATGATTTTGTCTCCCCTGCCGTTTTCCGTCCAGAGGTTTTTGCCTTTTCTGTTTTCATTGTTCGCTATAACGCTGTTCGCCGCGTCAAGAATATTCTGTGTTGAGCGGTAGTTCTGTTCAAGGCGTATGATTCTCGAATCATCAAACTGATTTTCAAAATTGAGAATATTCTCGATAGTTGCGCCGCGGAATTTGTAAATGCTCTGGTCGTCATCGCCTACAACACAAAGATTGTTATATCCTCCCGAAAGCAGAGACACAAGAACATATTGCGCGTGGCTTGTGTCCTGATACTCATCGACCATTACATATTTAAACTGGTTCTGATAGTGCTCACGCACTTCGCCGTCGTTTTTGAGAAGATAAACCGTGTTGAAAATAAGGTCGTCAAAATCCATCGCGTTGGCAAGTCTGAGCCTTTTCTGATAAAGCTCATAAACCTCGCCCGCGTGACGCAGAAGAATATCGTTGTAATTCTGACTTACAAACTCCTCCGCGGGCATAAGCATGTCCTTTGCCCTGCTCATTATGTTCATTACGGTTTTCGGTGAAAAAATCTTTTCATCGAGTTCGAGCGATTTGATGCAGTCCTTGAGAACCCTTTTGGAATCGTCGGTGTCATAAATTGTAAAATCCGAAGAGTAGCCGAGCCTGTCGGCGTATCTTCTCAATATTCTCACACAGCAGGAATGAAAGGTTGAAGCCCATATATCGAGAGCGTCGCTGCCGAGCATCTTTTCAAGGCGGTCCTTGAGTTCCTTCGCCGCTTTGTTTGTAAAAGTAATGGCAAGCACCTGCCAGGGCTTGGCGGCGTAAACGCTCATTAAATCCTCAATATCAAAAGCGTCCGTGTCCGAGCCTTCAAGAACGGCTTTCGCAAGTTCAACATCGGCTTTGTCAGGTTCACGGCAGAGGTAATCGCTTTTGTACGCCTGACCGTATTTGAGAATATTCGCTACGCGATTAACAAGAACGGTTGTTTTTCCGCTTCCGGCGCCTGCAAGTATCAAAAGCGGCCCTTCAGTTGTAAGGACCGCCTCTTTCTGCATACCGTTCAATTTGGAAAAATCCCGTTCAATAATCTGTTTGCGAAGAGAAAGGAATTCTTCTCTGTACATTATTACGCACCTAATTCTACCGAAAGTTTATACTGGTTCATATCAAGAGGGCTCTTCATTTCGAGAGCTTCGAGAATATCGTAATCCACAATGTCAATGCCCTTTTTGACAACAACGCGGTTGCCTATGCCGTCCATAAGGAGTTTTACGGCTCTGTTGCCCATCTGGCAGCCGGTAATAACATCAAACGCGGAGGGCTGACCGCCTCTCTGAAGGTGGCCGAGAATAATCGAGCGGCTCTCAATGCCGAGTTCCTTTTCAACCGCTTTGGCTATGTCTGCTACATTTACGCCGTCCATCTTTTCGGCAACGATAATAAGATAATGCTTCTTGATTTCCTTGTCGCCCTTTTCGGCGGCCATCTTTTCACGAAGGTCGCGCGCCTCGCGGATTTTGTTTACAACATAACCCGCCGCGTCGTTATTGATGCTTTCCATAATTTCGGGAACAACAATAGCGGTTGCGCCGCAGGCAATGCCGCCGTTTACGGGAAGGTCGGAGCATTTGTTGCCCATAACCTCAACAACCATGCATCTGTCGTTTGATGAAATGGTGTCGCAGAGCGACTCGCAAAGGTGCATAATCGTATTGAGGCAGGTGTCGTAACCGAGTGTGAAATCGGAAGAGGGAATGTCGTTGTCTATTGTGCCGGGAATACCGATGCAGGGAAGGCCTCTGAGAGTGAGGTCGCGAGCGCCGCGGAACGAGCCGTCGCCGCCGATTACAACAAGGCCTTCAATGCCCTTCGCGCGGCAGTTGGCTATTGCCTGCTGCATATATTCCTCTTTGTAGAAATCCTTGAATCTCATGGATCTGAGATAGGAGCCGCCCTTGTTGAGAATGTCGCCTACATTGTTGAGGTCAAAATCCACAAGGCAGTTGTCAATGTCAAACGTAAGTCCCCAGTAGCTGTATTTGATACCGTAAACTTTCATTCCGTTGGCGCACGCGGTTTTAACTACGGAATAAACTGCCGAATTCATGCCCGGCGCGTCGCCGCCGCTTGTAAGAACACCGATGGTTTTCATATTATTGTTTCTCCTTTAAATTGATAAAAATTCAACAGAATTTATTTTATATAAATTAATATGCTTTGTCAATAATAAATCTCGGCAATCGCCTTCGCGGCTCTGTCGTAATCCATACCGCATTTTATTTTATCCGAATACAGAATTTTCAGAAGAACCGTGTCAACATCATTTACGGTGTTGTAGTTGCTGTACTGGTAAATGACACTGTCGGTTCTCTCCTCCGTGTCGTTCGCCATTCCTATACCGTTTACAATTTCCTCCTGAATGACCGACCTGCGCTGTTCCTCGGGAATATCGATGCAATAGATGATTTTGGTTTTATAGATATTGTTCGTACCTGTATAGTAGTTGAATGTTGTGAAAGCGGCGCAGGATTCGTCAACTTTTCTCAGCTGAACCTCCATATTGAGTCTTGTAATAAAATCAATTTCAAAATTAAAGTTGTCAGTCAATCCGACCCGTTTTGCGCCGGGGAAACCGTCAATAGTGTTGAGAAAATCAAAGAATTCATCTATTTTTTCAACGTCTGAGGATGAATAGAGACCGTGAATGTAATATCTTATCGGGGTTTCCCACTTCTGAACAAGGTTTTTGTTGCCGTTGTCCTCACCGTATTCGGCAGACAGCACGGTTTCGGCAAAATACCTTATCATATCGGAGGTGGAAACGCCTTCAATATAGAGCGGAGAATGCTGAGGAAGAGTTGTCGTAACTGCCGTGGTCGTTTCGGTTGCGGTTTCGGTAACCGTTTCGGTCTCGGATTCCGGCTCGGTTGTCTTCGGTTCGGTGTAAGGCAGGGTTACAGATTCCGTAACGGCTGTTGTTTCGCCGGAACCATCGCCGCTTCTGATATTCATACAAGATGAAAGCGAAAACGCCAGAACAAGACATAAAAGTATTGCTGTTATTTTTCTCATTTTTATTTCACCTGTTACTCGTTGTAGATAACATTGTTTTCACCGAGGATGTTTTTAAGTTCCCTCAGTAAAACATCATTAACAGCAATTCCTTTTGAATCGCCGAACATTTTATACTCGTTTTTGTCGCTGAAATAGTAGTAGAGCGGCACTCTGCCGTCAAAAATGGCGAGCAGTTTTTCGCATCTGTCAATCTTTTCGCTGTCCGCGGAGTCAAATCTCAGGAACAGACCGTATCTGCCCTTTTTCTTTTCCGCCTTTTCATCGGGAACATCATTCGGGCATGGCTCAATTATTTCTGCTATAATCTTCGGCTCCTCATCCTCTTTCATACTCAGCCGCCCGTGGATAAGAACTATATTGCCCTCAAAAAGCAAGCCGGAATAAGTCGAAAGGATTTTTGAAAACGCGATTATCTCAATCGCTCCCGTAATATCCTCAACCGTAATGTACGCCATTGTGCTGTTGTTCCTGGTAACATTTTTTTTGACCTCGGTTATAAGGCACAGCACCGAAACGCGCTCGTTATCTCTGTAAAAAGACTGCACATCGTTTTTGCAGTTGAGAATATCAATTATTCTCGCCGATTTGAGTTTATAAGAAAGACTTACATAGGATGCCATCGGATGACCTGAAAGATATAGCCCCGTAGTTTCCTTTTCATATTTTAACTTGGTTGAGGCGGGGTAATCATCCGCCTGTTCAATAATGAAATCACCCGTTTTCGGCAGCGAATCATCGGTGTCATCTGTTATGAAATCAAACAGACCTATCTGACCCTCAACATTCTTTCTGCGCGATATTTCAAGGTCCTCAATAACGGCGGGCAGAGCGAGCATCATCTCCCTGCGGTTTGAACCAAGGCAGTCGAGAGCGCCCGATTTGATAAGACTTTCAACAGCCCTTTTGTTGAACTGACTGCCCTGCATTTTGCGGCAGAAATCATAAAACGACATAAACGCGCCGCTCTGTGTTCTCTCCTCAACAATTCTGTCAATCAGCCCGTAGCCGAGGTTTTTTATGGCGATCAAACCGAAACGGATATTTTCGCCCTCAACCGTAAAGCCGGAATAACTCTCATTTACATCGGGAGGCAGAACTTTTATTCCGAGGCGCTGGCACTCGCCGATATATTCAATAATCTTGTCCGTTCTGTCAAGAAAACTTGTGAGAGTCGCCGCGAGGAACTCCTTGGGATAATAGCATTTGAGCCAGGCGGTACGGTAGGCAACAAACGCGTAGGCGACAGCGTGCGCCTTGTTGAAAGCGTATGAGGCGAAGGCGGACATCTTATCAAATATAAGGTTCGCCGTTTTCTCGTCAACTCCTCGTCTTACGGCGCCGTCAACGGTGACATTTCCGTTTTCATCGGTCAAGCCGTGAATGAAAATGTCGCGCTCCTTCATCATTACATCGTGCTTTTTCTTTGCCATGGCGCGCCTTACCAGGTCGGCTCTGCCGTAGGAGTATCCCGCCAACTCGCGGCATATCTGCATAACCTGCTCCTGATAAACTATGCACCCGTAGGTAACATCGAGAATATTCCTGAGCAGAGGTGTGTCATATCTTATTTTCTGCGGATTTCGCTTGCTTTCGATATATTGCGGAATGGAGTCCATGGGGCCGGGTCTGTAAAGCGAAATAACCGCGGTCATATCCTCAATGCTCTGCGGTCTCAATCCCGTGAGAACGCTCTTCATTCCCTGAGATTCAAACTGGAACACGCCGGCGGAATTGCCGGAGCACATCATCGAAAACACCTTTTTGTCGTCAAGGTCAATGTCCTCAATATCGAAATCGGGGTTTATGTTCTTTATCATATTTACGGTGTCGTTTATTACCGTAAGCGTGCGCAGGCCGAGAAAGTCCATTTTGAGAAGCCCGAGTTCCTCGAGCGTAGTCATTGTGAACTGGGTGACTATCGTGTCGTCATTCCTCGCGAGCGGAACATAGGAGACAACAGGGTCGCGGGTTATAACAACACCCGCCGCGTGCGTGGAAGTGTTTCTCGGCATCCCCTCCACTTTTCTCGCGAGATCAATGAGTTCTTTTATCTGCGCGGATGAGTTATATACCTCACGGAACTCGTCTGAGGTCTGAAGCGCCTCATCGAGGGTGATATTAAGTTTTTTCGGCACGAGTTTCGCAACCGAGTCAACAACGGAATATGAAATGCCGAGCGCCCTGCCGACATCGCGAATGGACGCCTTTGCCGCCATTGTGCCGAAGGTTACAATCTGCGCAACGTGATCACTGCCGTATTTCTGAACAACATAGTCAATGACCTCCTGCCTGCGTACATAGCAGAAGTCAATATCAAAATCGGGCATACTTACGCGCTCGGGGTTTAAGAATCTTTCGAAAAGCAGATTATACTTCATCGGGTCGATTCCCGTTATGCCGATACAGTAAGCGCAGATGCTCGCGGCTCCCGAGCCCCTGCCGGGTCCCACGGGTATGCCCTGTTTTTTTGCGTGATTTATAAAATCCTGAACAATCAGGTAATAGTCTACATAACCCATTTTCTCAATTACGCCGAGTTCATAATTGAGTCTGTCAACATATTCCTTCGGCGGGTTCTTGCCGTAGAGTTTTTCAAAACCGCGATTGCATAAAAGTTCAAACCACTCGTTGTGGTCATATCCTTCGGGAACATCAAAATGCGGAAGCTTAGTTTCACCGAACTCGAATGTTACATTGCATCGTTCAGCTATTAAAGCGGTGTTGTCAACCGCCTCCTCATAGTTTCTCAACGCCTCGCGCATTTCTTCTTCGCTTTTTACATAAAGCTCATCGGAATTGAAATTGAGTCCCGTGTCCTCGCCGAGAACATGGTTTGTCTGAATGCAGATTAAAACCTGCTGAACCTTTGAATCCTCTTTTTCAATATAGTGGCAGTCGTTTGTCGCAACAAGAGGAACTCCCGTTTCCTGCGAGAGTTTTCTCAAAACGGGGTTTACTCTCTGCTGTTCGGCGAGATTGTGATTCTGTATTTCAATATAATAATTGCCCTGACCGAAAACACCGTTATACCAGAGAACTGTGTTTTTTGCCTCCTCATAATCGTTACGCTGAACAGCTCTTGAAACCTCGCCGAAAAGGCAGCCGGAAAGAGCGATGAGACCTTCGTGGTATTTTTCGAGGATTTCCCTGTCAACTCTCGGTTTTGTGTAAAAACCGTTTACCCAGCCCTCGGAAACGATTTTTAAAAGGTTTTCATAACCCTTGTTGTTTTCGCACAAAAGAATAAGATGGAATCTTTCACTGTCAATGCCGTGAACCTTGTCGAATCTCGAGCGCGGCGCTACATAGACCTCGCAGCCGATAATCGGCTTTATACCGAGCGACAGAGCGGTTTTGTAAAACTCAACTGCTCCGTACATAACACCGTGGTCGGTTATCGCGCAGGCAGACTGACCCAGCTCCCTGACTTTTTCGAGCAGAGGTTTAATTCTGCCCGCGCCGTCAAGAAGACTGTATTCGGTATGCACATGCAAATGAGTGAAAGCCATCAGTTTTTTTCCTTTAATTCATCGGCGATTTCTATAATTCTCTTAAGGCGGTGATTGACTCCAGAACGCGAGAGCGGAACACTCAGCATTGAGCCGAGTTCCGTCAGACTTATTTCGGGGTTTTCAAGACGCAGTTCAGCGATTTCTTTTAGGGAATCTGAAAGATAGTCAAGCCCTTTTACGCTTTCGATATATCTTATTGCCTGCGCCTGCCTGTTGCCCGCGTCAATTGTTTTATTCAGATTGGACATCTCAAAATTAATCTTGCGGTTTACCCTGTTTTTAACATCCTTCTCCATCTTGACGCCCATAAGTTCCAGAGAGGATTCGGTAGCACCCATAAAGGTAAGCAGGTCTTCAATGCTCTCGCTTTCCTTGAAATAGATAACATGGTAGCCCTTACGCTGAACATATTTGGGGTTAAAGCCGTTTTCAATAAGGAAAGACGTGAGATCGGTCGCGAGTCTTTTATGCGATATTACAAACTCAAGGTGATAATTCTTGTTCGGGTCGGTGACGGTTCCGCAAGCCATAAACACGCCTCTCAGAAAGGCGCTCGGGCAGCACTCCTCCTGAATATTCGCCCTGTTTACTCTGAGGGCTATTTCTTTTTCGGAGTGTGAAAATACATCGTAAACCTTTTTTCTGTCGGCGGAATCCTCAACGGACCAAACCGTCTTTTTCTGTTCGTTCTGTGAAATATTTACAGGAATAACGCCGCATACGGTTTTAAGCGATTTAACATAGTCGGCGGCAACGTCTTCATTTTCGGTGGTTATTGAAATATCAAAGGTGGAAAAATGAGAATAAAGAACAAGCCCGTACGCCTGGGCGTGAGCACAGCAGGCGGACAGGACCTGAATATTATTGAGTTCTTTTTTAACCGAAGATGAAAAAGTCATAGTTTTATCCGATAAATTTTATTTCCGGCTCCAAATCATAACCCGTTTCCTTGAACACGGTTTCGCGCACACTGTCAACAAGAGCCATAACATCCTTCGCGGTGGCGCCGCCTTTGTTTATAACAAAGCCCGCGTGCTTTTCGCTCACTTGGGCGCCGCCTACGGAAAAGCCCTTGAGCCCGCACTGTTCAATCAGAGCGCCCGCGTAGTTACCCTGCGGTCTTTTGAAGGTACTGCCGGCGGAAGGGTAATCAAGCGGCTGTTTATCCTTTCTCCTTGAAAGAAGATCGTCCATCTTTTCTCTTATTTCGGCGGGATTGCCCTTATTGAGTTTCAGGGTAACGGATGTTATGAAAAAGCCGTTTTCACAATATACGCTCCTGCGGTAGCCGAGACCGAGTTCATCGGCGTTAAACGAGCCGGTATTGCCGGATTTGTCAATATGGTTGCAGGAAACAATAACATCCTTCATTTCGCCGCCGTACGCGCCCGCGTTCATATAAGCCGCGCCTCCCGCGCTGCCGGGAATGCCGTAAGCGAATTCCAGACCTGTAAGCGAGCTTTCAAGCGCCGACATACAGAGCCGGATAAGCGGAGTGCCCGAAAGGCAGGTTATTGTATCGCCGTCATATTCAATCCCCTCAAGGGATGAAGTCAGAACAACAAGACCTCTTATTCCGGTGTCGGAAACAAGAACATTGCTGCCTTTGCCTAGAATATAATAATCAATCCCGTTACGGGCAGCGTATTTTATAAGCTCCGCCGCTTTATCTGCCGTATCGGGTACGGCGAGAATATCGGCAGGTCCGCCTATGCGGAAAGTCGTGTAATCCCGCATAGGTTCGTTCTCTTTATATGAACAGCCGATTTCCGAGCAGTATTTTTTTAATTCGTCAAAAGAATACATTACTCGTCAAGAAGGGCCGCGCCGTAAATACCCGCGTCGTTGCCGAGCTGAGCCGAAACAATCTCGGTCTGTTTCTTCGCGTGAATGCTGTATCTGCCCCTGCCTACATATTTGCGAAGCGGAACAAGCAGGTTTTCACCCTCGTGGCCTATGCCGCCGCCAATGCAGATCATTTCGGGCTGAAGGGCGTTGATTATATTTATAATGCCTTCGGCGAGATAGAATATATATTTGTCAACAACCTTCTGAGCGGCTCTGTCGCCCTTTCTCATACCGTCAAAAGCCGTTTTGCCGTTTACATCGTTTATATTGCCGTCGCAGAGGTCCCACATAACCGTATTGGTGTCGTGGCGCATTGCGTCCTTAGTCTGGGCTATAAGAGCAGTGGCGGAGGCGTATCTCTCCCAGCAGCCGCGTCTGCCGCAGTTGCACTGCTCGCC
Organism: Clostridiaceae bacterium; assembly: GCA_016285645.1. GTDB lineage: Bacteria > Bacillota > Clostridia > Oscillospirales > Acutalibacteraceae > CAG-177. The sequence goes on from JAEERC010000053.1 coordinate 59,466, forward strand.
GTCAACACAGATAACCATGTGACCGAGCTCGCCCGCGGCATAGTTAATACCGCTTAAAATTTTTCCGTCAACAATTATTCCGCTGCCTACGCCCGTGCCGAGAGTTACTGCTACAAAATTCTTTACGCCCTGACCGCAGCCGCAAACCGCCTCACCGAGAGCGGCGCAGTTCGCGTCATTGTCAAGATAAACGGGCTTGCCTTCAAGTCTCGCCTCAAGCATTTCTTTGGCGGGAACCTGGTCAAAACCGAGGTTGTTGGCAAACTCAATATATCCGTTTGATTTGTTTACGGAACCGGGAGTGCCGATACCGATTGACTTAATATCGGAAAGGTTTATGCCGGCGTCCTCACAAGCGAGACGGACCGCTTCCGCTATATCGTCCATAATGAACTCCGCGGGTCTCGGGCAATTCGTCTTTTTCTTGCCGCGACCCACTATTTTAAGGTTTTCGTCAATAATTCCTACGGCTATGTTTGTTCCGCCGAGGTCAACACCTGCTCTGTACATTTTTATTCCTCCGTATTTTTATTCGTAGTCTTCCCAGACTTTGATTTCGCGTTTTTCGGGCATGATGTCATCGGTCAACCCGAGCTGATGAACAAGCTCCTGAGCCGCGTCAAAGCCCATTTTCTTCTGCCTGTTGTTCATTGCCGCGGCTTCAATGATTATTGAAAGGTTTCTGCCCGGCTTTACGGGAACAACATAAATCGGCACCTTCACGCCGAGGATGGTTGTGTAATTATCGGCAAGACCGAGACGCTCATAGACCTTGTTCTGCTCCCACTGAATAAGCTGAACAACCATATCGATTTTCTCGGTCATCTTGATAGCGCCCATACCGAAAATTCTGCGCGCGTCAATAATGCCTATACCGTGAAGTTCAATATAGTGCCTTATATTGTCGGGAGCGGAACCGACAACGCTCTTTCTCGAAACCTGCCTGATTTCAACGGCGTCGTCCGCTATAAGTCTGTGGCCGCGCTTCATAAGTTCAAGCGCGCACTCGCTTTTGCCTATGCCGCTGTCGCCGAGAATGAGCACGCCTTCGCCGCTTACCTCAACAAGAACGCCGTGCCTTGTAATTCTCGGGGCGAGTTCAACGCTTAAGAATGAGATTGTAGCCGCCATAATCGACGAGGTTGAATCGTCAGTTGAGAGAAGCGAAACTTTATATTTCTGAGCGAGCTCTATTATTTCATCGGAGCATTTCTGCCCGTGCGAAACTATCGCTACCGAGGGGCTCGCCGAGAAAAATCTTTCAAGAGCCATATGCCCTTCATTCGCCGGAAGCCCTTCCACATATCCGAGTTCGGCCAAACCGAGGAACTGAATGCGGTCCGGCATAAAGAAGCCGCTGTAACCCGCGAGAATAAGACCCGGTCTCTGAACATCCTTGGATGTAAGATATATGTCCGCGGGATCCGCCGGTGAATATACAATATTCAGCGACAGATTCTCAACAAACTTTTTTAAAGAAACTGTATACCGTTCCATTAAAGCACCTTCAATCTATTATAAAAGATTAACGGGAATAAGCCAGATATCTCCCTTGCCGAATATCTTTGAAACAGCCGTGCCTATGAATTTGCAGATTCTCAGAAGCAGAGGCATAAGAGTATATTTAACAAAAGGACTGTCGTCGTTTTTTGAGAGCATTTTCGCGTTGTACATCGCATTGTAAAGACCCATTTCGGCAATGTCGGTATACTCCTGCGACCATTCCCTGCCCATTATAAGATTAACGCACTCTTCATACGCCTCTGTCACGGCGACATAATCCGAATCGGAAAGCGAGTCAAGGTCATACTCGGAGTATTTGTTCATCAGTTTCTTGACAGTTTCAAGGTTGCGGTATCTGTTGAACTGGGGATATCCCCCGTTGTTTTCACGCGCGTCGGTAATGGATTTATCCGTAACAAGCTGAACGCACATCTCAATAATATCGGTAACGCTCGACTGAAGCTTCAGGTGGCTCTGATTCGCCACAAACCAGGTTCTGTCGGGAAGCGCGCAGGTGCCCGCGTCAACTCTTCCGTCGGGGCTTAAATATGTTTCATCTATGGCGGGAGTGTAATCAACAGGGAGAGTGCTGCCCGCGTCGGCGAATGTTCCGCCAACGGAGGTGGATGCAGCCTGAATTATATTATCCGAACTTACTTTATAGTGCTCAACAAGAGCGGGCAGTTCGAGATTGTAGCCGGATATGACAAATATAGTCACGCCCTCATCGGTAAGTCTTTGCATGGTCTCGCCCGCGGATGACTGAATGGCGTAATATCTGTCGGTCATCTCTTTTAATGCGGCGTGCTCCGAATCGGAAATATATTTTTGTGAAAGCGTCGGGTACATATCGCTCGGAACAAGTGCCCACATGGACTGACAGTTGCGCATAAGCTTGCCGAGCACCTCATCTACTCCTCTCGATACAGTCTCATCAAGGAAATCGTTGAAGAACTCCTCGGGGATGGCTTTCGCTACCGCGTTGCCGAGATAGGCGAGCGACATATATTCCTCAGCCGCAAGTGAGACGATGTTCGGAATAAGCTCGTTGTAAATAACCTCGTCGTTGTCAAGAGTCGAAGCGCCGTCCATAAGGTCGCCCAAAAGATATGAACCGTCAACGGCTGCGGCGGCGAAAACAACTCTGTCAAGGTCGTCGGGGTTCGCGTATTCGGAAAGGAATACATTGCCTATTGTTCCGCCCAAACTTATAAACACAATGCTTACCTTGTCGTGACCGGTCTGGGTTTTTACCATTTCAATATATTCGGAAAGACCGCGAGCCGATTCAAGAATATTTCCGAATGAGCTGTATGAATAATAATAGGCGTGGTCATAGCCGTATTTGTCGCAGAAAGAGCTTATATCGACCTGCCTCTTGATGAAATCAAGCTCGTGCTCATATTTTGTTGTAGGCAGAGCATTGCCGTTTTCATCCGTACTGTACCCTTTTGCGTAGTTATATGACTTTTCGGGTCTTACAGCGCATTCCGCCAGGGAATACCAGTATTCATCCACAGAAACATTGTTCACCCTTGTTCCGTCGGGTTTGAAATAATGGCTTGAAAAACTTTCATCGAGAATACCGAGAACAATGTCAAGAAGCTTTTCCCTGTTGTGAGTGAGAACGGAAAGAAGGATGTCGCCTATCGCGTCCTTGAATTTGATTTTCATGACCTCTGTGTCAAACATAAAGGACATATCCATACCTTCAACAATCGGGAAACCGTCGCTTGTCATAAGGTCGTTGCCGTTTTCGTCCTGAACATAGACCTGCGACTGCATTATGCCGGGTACGATTATGAGCGGGCTTACGCCGCACTCTCCGTTGCAGGTTGTTTTAACTTCGGCGTCCCACTCATGCTCGTGAGCACTCTCGCCCGTTTCGGCAAAAACGGGAATAATCGCGCAAACGGTAAGCAGCAGCGAAAGGAGAAGGCAGACCGCTTTTTTGAAATTCATAAAAACACCCTTTCTGTCAGTTTAAAGCGCTTATATATAATTGAATTTTATCATATATTATTTATAAGTTCAATAATAAAATTTTGTAATAATTTGTAATCATAATGATATAATTTTTTTATTGACTTTTTTTCATTTCAATAATAGAATTTTCACGAGTGGAAAACAAAAGAATAAATCGAGTGAACGAGGAACAAAAAAATGAAAAAAAAATCTTTGATACCGCTGTGCCTTTTTCTGGCACTCATCGCGCTGTCATCCTGCGCGAAAACCCCCGAAAACACAACCGAAAGCAAAAAGCGGATTGATATCCGGGCGCTTGCGGCCGCAGTTATTGAAAACGTAAAATTCACGGAAACTCCCGAGTCGCTTGAAAGCGAAGTTGTAAAAGAGCAGTTCTCGGTTGAAAACATAAACTGCGACGCGGTCGCTTACGTTCAGTCCTCCGCCGTTTCGGAGATTTTCGCCGCCTTCAGCGCACAGAACGAAGCGGATGCGCAACTGATTGAAAACGCCGTTTACGACCGGATAGATTACCTGCGTGACGGCTACTCCTCTTACGGTCCGGCCGAAGTTCCAAAAATCGACAGCGCCGTTGTTATAAGAGACGGAACGGCAGTTATATTCTGCATAAGCGCGGATAACGCAGAAGCGAAAACATTTATTGAAAACTATATAAAATAATCAAATTGCGGCTCATACGGTTTTGTATGAGCTTTTTATATTTTTATTGATTATCCCGCGTAAAATATGATATAATAATTAATTGGATTGGAGGTACGCCTGTGGATTTTGAAAACGCAAAAAAAAGAATCGGCGAACTCAGAGAACAGCTCAATTATCACAGCCGTAAATATTATATAGAAGACAGCCCCGAAATAGATGACTATGAATACGATATGCTTCAGAGGGAACTCGTTACGCTTGAAAAGCAGTTCCCGGAACTTGTGTCGCCCGACTCCCCTTCACTTAAAGTCGGCGGCGAGGCGTCAAATCTTTTTCAGCCCGTCACTCATATTGTTCCGCTTGAAAGCCTGCAGGACGCCTTCAGTTTTGATGAAGTTATCGCTTTTGACAAACGCGTGCGTGAGGCGGTCGGCAATGTCACTTATGTTGTCGAACCTAAAATTGACGGCCTTTCAATGGCTCTCGAATACGAAAACGGCGTTTTTGTGCGCGGGTCAACAAGGGGTGACGGCGTAACCGGCGAGGATGTTACCGCGAATCTCAGAACAATAAAGGCAATCCCCGAAAAAATCGACTGTGAATATTCTCAACTCGAAGTGCGCGGCGAAGTTTATATGCCGAAAGATGTTTTTTCATCCCTTGTAGCGAGGCAGGAATTAAACGGCGAAAAACCGTTCAAGAACCCGAGAAATGCTGCCGCCGGCTCAATGAGGCAGAAGGATCCGAAAGTCACCGCTTCAAGGAATCTGTCAATTTTCATTTTCAATGTTCAGCGTTATAACGGCAGTGAACTTACAGGTCACAATCAGTCGATTGATTATCTCAACTCACTCGGTTTCAATACAATTCCATTCCACAATACATTCAGTTCAATAGACGGTGTTTTAAAAGAAATCGAAAGAATCGGCAACATCCGCGATGACCTTCCCTTCGATATTGACGGCGCGGTTATAAAAGTCGATTCCTTTGAGCAGCGCTCCGTTCTCGGCAGCACTTCGAAGTTTCCGAAATGGGCTCTCGCATATAAATATCCTCCCGAGGAGCGTCAGACAATTCTTAAAGATATTGAAATCAATGTCGGCAGAACGGGCGTTCTCACCCCCACCGCCGTATTTGAGCCGGTATTTATAGCGGGCTCAACAGTCAGCAGAGCGACGCTTCACAACCAGGATTTCATTGACAGCAAAGGCATCTGCCTGGGCGACAGCGTAATAATCCGAAAAGCGGGCGATATCATACCCGAAGTTGTGCGTGTTGAATCTCACGCCGAAAACAGCGTTCCCTACAAAATGCCGGATATCTGCCCGAGCTGCGGAGCGAAGGTTATAAAAGAGGAAGACGAGGCGGCAGTAAGGTGTATAAACCCCGAATGTCCCTCACAGCTTCTCAGGATTCTTATACATTTCTGCTCGCGCGATGCCATGGATATTGAAGGTCTCGGTGAGGCAGTGCTCGAAAAGTTAGTTGAAAACGGATTTATCAAAAAGCCGTCAGATATATATAAACTGACCCCCGGGCAGATAATGACAATGGAGGGCTTCAAGGAAAAATCAGCGGGCAATATTATTGAGGCAATTGAAAAATCAAAGTCAAATGATTTATCCCGATTACTGTTCGCTCTCGGAATAAGACATATCGGTCAGAAGGCGGGCAAAATACTCGCCGACAGATTCGGCTCAATGCAGAAAATAATCGAAGCCGGGTTTGAGGATTTCAGTTCCATTGACGGCTTCGGTCAGATTATGGCTCAGAGCATTATCGATTATTTCTCGCTCGAACAGTCAATTGACGAAATAAAGGAACTTGAAGCGCTCGGTGTCAATATGACGGGCGAAGTCAAAACGGTTGAAAACAACATTTTTGACGGCAAGGTGTTTGTTCTCACGGGAACGCTTCCCACTATGTCGAGAACGCAGGCGAGCGAGCTTATTGAAAGTTACGGCGGAAAAACATCCTCCTCCGTTTCAAAGAAAACGGATTATGTTCTCGCGGGCGAAGACGCCGGCAGCAAGCTTACAAAGGCGCAGTCGCTCGGAATAACGATTATCAGCGAAGAAGACCTTATGAATTTAATATCGAACGGAGAGTAAAAATGAAAAAGATTATCAGTTTAATTCTGGCGTTAACACTTGTTTTCTGCAGTTTTATTCCCGCTTACTCGGCAAGTGAAACAGAAACAGCCGTTCTGAGAGATACCGCCGAATATGACGGCTACCCCTTCCTTCTCGTTCGCGGAATGGATATGAACCTTCTCACCTACAAACTCGGAACGGATGAAGAAGAGCCCGCTTTCAAGGGCGTAAAAGCCGGCGAACTTATCGGCGCTCTGCTCAAATCAATCGCCAAGGGCATAATCCACTGGGATCTCGATGTTTTTACAATGGGCGTTATTGAATATGTCGATGACATTCTCGGCAGAGTCGCCTGCAATCCGAACGGCACAACGAAATATGATGTTTCCGTTAAGGAATATCCCCTCGCGATGAGCAATTATCCCGAGTATTTTGAGAACCTGCCCGAGGACAACGAATCCGAAATACTCAAAACAGCAACCGAGGTTTTCGGAGCGGAGAATGTTTATTATTATGCCTACGACTGGCGTCTTGACCCGTTTACGCACGCCGACAGAATCAACGAGTATGTTCAGAGGGCTCTCTCCGAAACCGGCAAGGATAAAATCAATATTGTATGCGCGAGTATGGGCGGTATTATGACCGAAAGTTATCTCTACAAATACGGTCACGAAAGCGTAAACCGCGTTGTTTTCCTCTCGTCAACATTCTGCGGCACTTATGTTACAACGGATCTTTTCCAGGGCAAAGCCCGTATTGATACCGACGCTCTCTACAACTTCCTTATGCTCCGTCTCGGCGGCGATAATTTCCTGCTCGGAGCGCTCTATAAAGCGCTTTACAAAACAGGCGCTGTCGCAGGTATTGCGAAACTCGGCAACAAATTCATTGAGCGCGAAATAGATCTTGTTTATGACGAATTTTTAAGGGATTCATTCGGCACAATGCCCTCACTCTGGGCTTTATGCCTGCCCGACGGGTACGACGCGGATATTGAGTATATGTTCAGCGGCCGCGAGGATAAATACGCCGAACTTATCCGCCTTTCCGGGCAGTATCAGGAAATGGCTGCCGCGAGAAACGATTTTCTTCAGGAAGATGACGACTTCTTCTTTGAGGTTATAGCAAGTTACGGCAACGCGAATATACCCGTATATGAACGGGGCGGCGAAAACGGCGACGGAACACTTGAAAGCGGACCGATGCTCGGCTTTGCGACTATAGCCAAAACAAACGAAACCCTCGGTGACGGCTATACGGCGAAAAATCCCGAAAGACTCTCTCCCGACAATGTCGTCGATTTATCGGACGCTCTCTATCCCGAAGTTACCTGGGCTATTTACGGCTCGCCCCATGTCGCCTGCAATTACGGCACGGACTACTCCGATTTTGTATTCTGGATTGTCAGCTGTGAGGGCAGAGTCACCGTTGACACCAATCCCGATTATCCGCAGTTTATGAGGTCCTCCTCACAGATGGAGCTTACAAAATATTAAAAAAACAGCCGGGCTTCAAACCCGGCTGAAACTATTCAGTTGTTCGGTATTACGCTGAAACGGATGATTCTTTTATCGTCGTTGAAATGCCTGATAATCTGCTCGGTTGTGAGATTCGCGGGCATTTTGATAAGCACTTCATAGTGATAAATGTCGCTTTCACTGTCACCCGCGTTGTCAAATCTTATCTCGTCAATCAGCGTGTTCCAGCTTTCGAGAGTCGATATGAAATCCGACCTGAAGTTGCCGTCTTCTTTTACGCTCAGTTCAATCTGGCAGTCGTTCCACGATTCTATTCCGCCGAGTTTCAGCTTGTGCATAACATACTGAATGACAATAATCAGAACTACCGAGAATATTCCCAAAGCGTACATTCCCGCGCCTATGGCAAGACCGATTCCGGCTGTTGCCCAGATACCCGCGGCTGTAGTGAGACCTTTTATTGAAGCGCCGTGCTTGAAAATAACGCCCGCACCGAGAAAGCTTATGCCGCTTATAACCTGGGCGGCGATTCTCGCGGGGTCGGTTCCGTTTGTGCCGAAAAGGAAAGTTCCGTTTTCGCCGACGAGATCAAGAAAACCGTATTTTGATACAATCATCACCAGCGCCGCCGCGCAGCACACAACAATATGTGTTCTGAGGCCCGCGTTTTTAAGGCGTCTGCTTCGTTCAAATCCAATTGCCGCGCCGCAGATGCAGGCAACGATTATTCTGGCAAAGAAATCAACATACTGCCAGATGTCTGTATGACCGGTGAAATAATCAACAATAGCCACGGCATTCAATCCCTTCGGTTATTTTATATTTCAGTATTATACTCCCGAAGAATTATTAATGCAAGTATTTTTATAAATTGAGGAGATTCAATATGGATAAAAAGCTTTATTACAGAGGAAAAGCCGGCACTGTCTGGTATAATTTCACCGAGTGCTTCGCCTATGTTATCCTTCACAGAAAAACGCCGGATAACTGCTTTTATGAGAAAATAAGATACGGCAGCGAAAAGAGGCAGTATATAAATATCTGCTCAAGAAAGGACCTTGCAGATGTCAAAAAGCCGGTGTTTATCTATATTCACGGCGGCGGCTTTGTTTCCGGCATTACCGAAATGCGCGACACCTATGTTGCCGAGTGGGCTAAAAAGGGCTTTTTCACGGCTTCGATTTCATACACCTACGCGCCGGATAAAGTTTTTCCGGGTCAGCTTCACGAAATATACGCGGCTCTGGATAAAATATATGAGTTAAAAGACAAATACAATATCGACCTCGACAACATTGTTCTCGCGGGTGAGAGCGCGGGCGGATATTACATATTAAAACTCGCCGAGCACGCCTGTGACAAATCGTTATATGACAAGCTCTCAATTGATTTCAAAAACAAGGATTCCTTCTCAGTAAAAGCTCTTGTGAGCCATTGCGGCTGTTTTGACCTTAAAAACCTTCTCGACAAATCAAAGAACCAGTCTAAATTCCCCGATATAAAAATGATGGTTACAAGTTTCCTCGGCAAGCCCTATGATGAGGCAAAAAAATATCTTGAGTCTGAGGAAGGCGCTCTTTCTTATCCTCACATAACCGCGGATTTCCCGCCCGCTTTCATTATCTACGCGCACAACGACTATCTCAGATTCGAGGCGTTTGATTTAATCGAGGAGTATAAAAAATACGGCATTGACTGCGCCCAATTCGAGGGCACGGGAATAATCAGCTTGCACGCCTGGACTCTGGCTCTTGTTGTTGAAAAAGGCAGAGACTGCTTCAACAAGGCGTTTGAATATATCAATAATATAATTGACAACAAGCTTTAAAATCAAAACCACCAGTTGAACTGGTGGTTTTGATTTTATCTGTTATGATTTTTTTCGAACCTCTGTCTTAAAAACTCCTTATACTCATCCGTATATGAATAGCCCCACAACGCTTTAATCGCGTCAAAGTTTTCAAATGTTTCGTCGGGGAAGAGTTCGGCCTGACCTGCGGAATAAGGCAACGGAAGACCGACAGTGCCGTCCGAAGCAACATAGTGTTCATCCGAAAGATTGAGCGCTGTTTTTGACGCCTCATATTTTTCAATATCCTGCTCAAAAAAGATATATGTAGTCGGAAACAGAGCGACCTTTGCCGAGATAAGACGGTAGGCGTTTCCGGTCATACCGAAATGGGCGTGGTGCGCCACCTGAACAATATCGCTTTTAAGTTCATCACCGTATCTCTTTTCAAGAATTTCACTCTCATTTTTGCAGGCATCGCCCGTGAACAGAATTTTCTGCCCCTCGGCACGGCACATAAGAACGGTTGACGATTCGTTATAATCCTCGCAGGAGAGCGGATAGACATCCTCGTGTGTGCAAAGAACGGTAAATTCGATATTTCTTATGGCAAAGCGCTGACCCGTGTGAAGTTTAACAACAGGGATATCTTGAAGTGAATAAATTTCTTTTCTGAAATGCTCCGTTATATCCTTTACGGATTCACCCCACGAATGCGAATCCCTGTGATTCTCGGGTATTATATTCATATAGATCCGCTCAATAACGGAATTGTCCATATCGTGTTTTAAATATTCAAGGAGCTGGCAGACATGGTCGTCGTGAGCGTGGGTGATAAACCAGCCGGCTATATGAACTTTTTTGCCCGGCTGAGTGAGACCGCGCATAAAATCATAAAGTCTTTTATGGTCGTTCACGCTTAAAAAATGGGCGCTGTCAACAACAAAAAACGAGCCGTCGCAAAGCCGCATTGTATAGCACATACCGCAGTCTATAAAGGTGTGGTCAACCTCAAACTGATAAAGCTCCGTGCGGATATTGCCCGCCCTGTTATCCTCTTTCGGGCACAAGGCGGTACCGGGGTCGAAAACAATTCTCAGTCCCCCGCACTCACCGCAAAACGAAAGCTGAACCGTCGCCTCGTCATTATTCAGAGTAACGAAAGAGCAGTCTTTGATTGAAGTTTTATCATACACGGCAAATCCGTTTTCAATGAAATAATCCGAAACGGTTTTATAATCATCAATATCCGCGTCGGTAAAAACAAGCAGCCGCGCCCCGTCACCGCAGTCATAGACGGGAAGCGCGTTTCTCTCACCGAGCAAAGATTTTATAATTTCAAACAAGTTTTCATAATTCATATAATCACCGACTGGATTATAGCATACAATCGATATTATTTTCAATTAAAAATATTAATTTAAAAATAGCCCTCTCCGAGAACGGAGAGGGTGGATTGCGAGTGAAACGAGCAAGACGGGTGTGGCGAACGGCACGGAATAATCCGTGCCCTACATTGTAAAACTGTGTTTTGCCCGGAACGCCGAACTGCGATCCTTACACGGCGGCTTTGGGGAAAGCCGCCCTGCGGTTTACAAAAAGATTCATATAGTTTGCAGGGCGGGATGACCACATCCCGCCGTTTATAGAAATCAACATTTCCGTCCGTCGTGGGCTCCTCCTCTGGGGGAGCTGGCTTGTGAGCGTAGCGAACAAGACTGAAGGAGTCTGCGCAAAATTTATGTCCTCACGGATGCCCTTGTTGCGGGCGGATAATATCCGCCCCTACGGCGGCAAAACCTTGTTTTGCCCGGAACGTCGAACGGCGTTCCCTACGCGGCGGCTTTGGGGAAAGCCGCCCTGCGTTTGTAATTAAACCGGTTTTTTCAACGATAAAACAAAAACAGCAGGCAAAAACATGCTGTTGTATTATCAATAAAGCGATATATCTCGTTTCACTCGATTCGATATAATTGCTGCAGCAATCACGATATGCGCTCACTTTTGCTCGCGCACGATATGATATAAA
>JAEERC010000054.1 GCA_016285645.1 Clostridiaceae bacterium
CTGTTTACCGCTCTGCGTCTGGCGCTTCCGGGCGCCGATATGGTGAAAAACACGAGCGGGACAGGCGAAGAAATGAGATTCGTCGATGGCAATATGATTGACGGATTCCTCTGGACAATGCCGTTCTTATTCGCGTTTATTGGCTTCAGCCTGCCTTCGTTTTTGATAAAAGGCCTTATCACCCAGGATGAGAAGAATAAAAACAGAGCGTTCACAAAAGCTCTGCCTTTCGGCAAAAGCACATATATTGCTTCAAAATATATCTTTCTAGCCGCCGCGGTCTATGCTGCAATGTCAATGTGGTTTATATGGTGTGAAATCTATTTTTCACGCTCGGGCAACAACCCCTTTACGGATATTGTGAGAAACCTTCAGTCTTTTCTGATTATTCTTTCAGGAGTTTCTTTGTTTATAACCGGAATTGAGCTTCCGTTTTTTCTTACTCTCGGGAGCAAAAGGGCAACCGGCTTAAAGAGCGCAATTCTTGAACTCCTCTTCCTTTTTGTAATCGGCTGGTTCTTCTTCGGAAACCTCAATATATTTGAAAAGATTGATATATTTAATATGATGGAATGGACAAGAACACACGAATTCGAGATAAATATGATGATAGTCCTCTCCCCCGTAACAGCCTCAATTCTGTATTTTCTCTCATATAAGCTGACCTGCGCGATAAACAGAAACAGGGAGGCGGATATTGATGGATAAAGCAAGTCAAAAAACCGAAACCAAAAGGCTTCTGATTTATCTCGGAGCTACATTCGCGATTTCCTGGGCGATGTTCTTCTCACTTTTCCTGAAGGGAAATCCTTTTCTTGATGAAACCGGGAATCTCAGCGGTGTCGGCAATCTTATTTGTACCTTCGGGATGCTCTGCCCCTCAATCGGCGTAATAATCACAAGATTTATCACAAAAGAAGGTTACGCTCTAACCGGTGATAATTCGCTGATGCTCGGCATAAATCTCAAAGGCCGCAGATATTTATTCTATATTCTTGCCGTTTTACTGCCTTGGCTCTATGTTGAGCTCGGATATCTGCTAACTGTTGCCATCAGCCCCGGAGCTTTTGACAGAGAATATTTCCGCACCGTTACGGCGGATGCCCGCAACGCATATATGTTCCCTCTGATGGCGATTGTCTCGGAAGTATTCTTATCAATCGGCGGGCTCGGCGAGGAGCTCGGCTGGCGCGGATATATGATGCCGAAACTGATTAAGCTCTGCGGAACGCGAAAAGCAGTCATAACCGGCGGAATCATCTGGGGAATCTGGCACTGGCCGCTGACATACGCGGGCCACAATTTCGGGACCGATTACAAGGGTTACCCCTGGGTCGGCTTTGCCGGAATGGTGTTTCTATGCGTATTTATGGGAATTCTGCTGACTTTCGTTACAGTAAAAACCGGCTCGGTCTGGCCTGCGGCAATCCTGCACGCGATAAACAACGCTCAACCCTCAATACTGCAGTTTTTCATTAACCCCGAAAAAATCAGGGCGCCGTTCAATGAGACCGCCTTCTCTTTTCTTATCAGAGATCTTCCGACAGCCGTTATCGCCTTAATCATTTTTGCCGTCTTTATGAGAAAAAAGAAAACCGCATAAAAACTGCCCGCAGGATTAAACTGCGGGCTTTCGCATTGGGTTTATTCAATTTCAAGTTTTCTTGCTTCGGGAACTGCAGGATGTTTCTTGGGAAGAGTCAGTTTAAGCACACCGTCCTCGTATTTTGCCTTTATTCCGTCGGAGTTGATTCCCGAAATATCAAAGCTCCTTGTGAATGAACCGTAGGAGCGCTCCATACGGATAACTTTGCCTTTTTCGTCCTTGTCCTCGGATTTGCTGTGTCTCTCCGCGGTAACCGTGAGGCTGTCGCCGTCTATGCTCAGATTGATATCTTTCTTGTCAAAGCCGGGCAGGTCTGCTTCGAGCATATAGCTGTCGCCCTCATCGGTGACATCGGTCTTGAATTCGGCAAGCTCTCTGTTATCAAAGAATGAGCCGAAGGGGAAGCCGAAAAAGTTCTTTTCAAATTCGTCCATACTTCTGAACGGATTATAGCAACCGACGGGATGATTTGTATTTTTTCTTGTAAGTTCAAACATAATAATACCTCCTGTTTGCGGCATATGCCGCTTTTTGAATTGTTGTTTTTTATTTCCTGTCCCTTTTGACAATTTTATGATAACCCCGAAAATCGTATAAAGTATTATTCTTTTATGAACGATTTGTAAATTGTTAGCACTCATAATTATTGAGTGCTAAATATAGGCCGTTACAGTTTTTTCCGGCTCGGTCGCGGTCAAATCCCCTCTTTTTTATTGACACGCTTTCATATAATGTGATAATATAAATTTTGTTAATATTTTATTAAAGATATGGGAGGGATATGATTGGAGCATTTTAAAGAGAGCGGCGCGATGTACGCGATAGCGTTCGGCGTAATCGCTTTTATTGCCGCCCAGTCTTTTTTCTTCATTATCAAGTCCTGGAAGCACGGAAAAGAGCTCGGAATC
>JAEERC010000055.1 GCA_016285645.1 Clostridiaceae bacterium
GCTCCCTTTTCGTCAACGAAGGTTGCGGTGTACTCAATCGGTGTGTAAACAGCCGGTATCTCTATATCGCTTGCGGCAAGGGTGTATTCGCTCCATTTGCCTTCATAGCCCTCTTTTACGGGCACGGCGGGTTCTTTGTCCTTGATGCTTCCGGTTTCAACCGTGAATGTTACCTCACCCTGCGTCTTTCCGTCTGCGGTGAATGTTGCCGTGTACACAATCGGTTTAAACACCGCGTTGAAGGTCAAATCGTTTGCCGGCATTTTCGCGGGGATTTCCGCATCCCATCCGGTGAAATCATAATAATCCTTCTGAGGTGAGCGCGGGCTTGCGACCGCTTCGCCGTAGGGGACGGTAAACTGCGAATATTGCTCACCGTCAACAAAGAATGTTACGGTATAGTCGATTGCAGTGTATTCGGGTTTAACGGTAATTCCGCCTATGGCAAGCTTATAGCTCTGCCACTTGCCGGTGTTGCCCTCTTTTACGGGCACGGCAGGCTCCTTGTCTTTAATGCTTCCGGTCTCAACGGTGAAGGGAACTTCCTCAACCGTCTCTCCGTTTTCGTCAACGAATTTCGCTGTATAATTGATAGCGGTTTTAGTATAAGTCGCGGTGTAGGTCGCGTTGTCGGTTGCCGCGGTTATTTCCGGAGTCCAACCCGAGAACGCATAGTCGTAGCCGTCATTTTCCGTTTTCACCGGTGTTTCGCCTTTGTATGCCGGTGTTTCGCCGTAGGCGACAGCACCGCTCTGAAGCTCCGTGCCGTCTTCATTCACGAATTTGATTATCGGGTTGACGGTCAGTTTTCCGTCCTCTTCAACTGTGAATGTCACATCGAAGTTCGCATTGGTGTTTGAGAACTGACTTTCTTCAAGACCCATATTTTCGGTGCCGGGCTCGGTGCGCTTCGCTTCGGCTGTACCGCTGAAGGCCATATCTTCATCAATTTTATAGAGGCTGTTGCTCGTTTCTGCTGTATAGCCGGTTACACTCTTTTCGCTGCCGTCATAGTCCTCGGTTGCGCTGTTGCCCTTTACTGTAACATCCACACTGATCGGGACTATTTCCTGGTAGCCGTCTGCAACATTGAATGTTACATCAAAGTTCGGGTTTTTGTTTACAAACTGATCTTTGGTAAGACCCATGTATGTTGTTCCTGCTTCGGTGCGGCTTGCCTTTGCAGTGCCGGTGAAATTGAAATCAAGAACTTCACCGGTACATCTGTAAAACGGGTCGGAGGGTTCAGCATTAAAATCTGATACAATGTGTTCTTCGCCGTCATAGGGTGCCGAATTATACTTGCCCGTGATTGCGACTGTTACCCCGGCCGGGTTTATTGTAAGAGTGCCGGGAACAGCTGTAATTGTATAATTCGCGGTAACATCCCTATCGCCGTGCATAATCCTGTAGCCCGGGGCAATCGGGTTGTTACCCTCTGCCGTGTCGGTAACATTCGTTACACTGCCGCTTGCCGTTGCAACGAGCATATCGCCCTCAAACAGTGAGCCGCTTGTTACCAATACGCTTTCGTTTGAATGAGCGCTGCCGTCATAGGTCCACTCACTGCTTGCGGCGGTAATGGTGATTGCGGCAGAGCCGCTTGTCATAGTCAGAGAGCCGTTTTGCGTTGTTACACTGTAATCCCCCGAAGTGCCCGATGTAAATTTATAACTTTCTATTGTGTTTGTTACAGGGCTCTCATCCGGGTATGTTATGCTGCCGGAAACAACCGCTTCAATCTGATCGTTTCCCACAAGGCCGTCAACTTCGTAATTGTTATTGCTGTGTGCCATGCCGTCATAGGTGAATTCTGCGCTCGCAGCAGTAACGGTAACGGCCTTCCGCGCGATACTAAACCTTTTTTCTATGGGAGTGTGACCTGCGGCATAACCTGTATCCGTGAATGTTACTATTGCCTTATATTCGCCTGCGTTGACAGGTGAAGCCGGATTGTAAGATACGGTATAGTCCGCACTGCGCTCAAGAATAGTGAAATATTTTGTTTCAATTACTTTATCGCCGTCGCGGATTATCATTCTGTATTTACCCGGGTCTGTCGGGGAATCCGAAGTTTCATCTTTCCATTCGCTGCCGGTATATTTGAAATATGAAGCAGAAAAACCTTCGGGAACGGTGCGGTCGCCGATAATGACGCTCGTAACTGACGGGCTCTGCATCTGCCCGTTGTATGTGTATGAGTCTTCGCCGTTCCATGTTGCTGAGACTTCAACCTTCGCGGGCCAGTCTTCTGATGCCGCTGTGAAGTCATAATCAAATCCTTTGAGATGCGGATAGAACCAATAGTATTTGCCGCTCACATCATCTCCGTCGGCTTTGGTCTGCCAGGGGCTTACTTCGCCGTCTCCGTATTCAAAGACCATATTATCAAGCGCTTTTGCGCCGGTCATCTGCGCTGTGGTGAGGCCTGTGACTGTGCCGACCGTTTCATTGCCTATTGCTTTAAAGTTGTTAGTTTCATCAGCACCGTCAATTACACATACCGAACGGTTATAATAACAGTTTGTGACTTTGCCGCCGTTATTATATCCGGCCACGCCGCCGACATAGGAATAGGATCCTTCTGTTGTAACACTGCCTGTGTTATAACAGTTTGTGACTGATCCATTGAGATTATATCCGGCCACGCCGCCGACTTTGGCACCGCTTCCGTCTGCTTTCACACTGCCCGTGTTATAGCAGTTTGTGACTGTATCGTTGTAATTATATCCTGCCACACCGCCGGCAAAGGTATTGTCTCCATCCGCTTTCACGCTACCTGTGTTATAGCAGTTTGTGACTGATCCTTCGTAATTATATCCTGCCACACCGCCGGCAAGGGTATGATTTCCATCCGCTTTCACGCTACCTGTGTTATAACAGTTTGTTACTGTGCCGTAATTATATCCTGCCACGCCGCCGGCATAGGCAGCAGTATTTGTTGCCGTTACACAACCTGTGTTATAACAGTTTGTGACTGTGCCGCCGTCATTATGTCCTGCCACGCCGCCGACATATGCATTGTCTGCTGTGGCGGTAACACTGCCCGTGTTATAGCAGTTTTTAACCGAACTGTTATTAAGATTATCTCCGGCCACGCCGCCGGCATGATTTTTGGCCGATACATTGCCCGTGTTATAGCAGTTGGTGACTGCGCCGCCATCGTTTTTTCCGGCCACGCCGCCGACAAAATTATTGCCGGAAACAGCGCCCGTGTTATAGCAGCTCGTTAGCGAGCCGCCACTTAATAATCCGGTCACGCCGCCGGCATAATCTTTTCCTGTTATACTTCCGCCTTCAAGACCGACATTCTGAACTGTTCCTCCTGTGCCGACAGCGCCGAAAAGCCCGGCATAATTTACGGAAGTATCATTGAAAGTCAGATTGGTTATTTTATGGCCGTCGCCGTCAAATGTGCCGGTGTATTTGATTTGACTGTCGCCTGAGCCGGAACCGTCACCTATGGGAGTCCAGTCGTTCGCCGATGCGGAAGCGGAGGCGTCAATATCCTTCATCAGCTTCGCGTAAGCATCTTGCTTGTTAATTATGGCAACATTCGTGCCGTTTACTATGGAGGCGAATTCTTTAAGCCCTGCATAGGAGCTTATCTCATAAGGATGTGCCTCACTGCCGATGCCTTTCAGCGCGCTTATAAGCACCTCTTTGGCATACATGTCCCCGAGCGCAAACGCCTCGCCGTTGTTGAGGATGATTTCATCCTGTCCGGTGGCGATTGCTTTATGTGAACTGCTTTCGGTCTTTGCGTAAACCGAGCCGCCGTTAACCGCTGTTGTGTCGCGGACAAAGATGGCCCCCATAGCGGTATTTATAACACTCAGAGAGCCGCCCTCAACCGTAAGGTTGCCATCAACTGAAACAGTGGACTGGCAACTTGCGCCTAAAGTAAATCTGCCGTCAAGAGTCAAACTGCCGCTATTTAAGCGTATAGCGTTTTGGTAGTTGCTTGTGAGTTTTGCGCTGCCCGTGATTTTGAGGTCAAGATTTTTGGCATAAATGCAGCCGTCGTCGCATGTGAGGTTAAGATTGTCGAGATTCAGAGTGACGCCGTTTCCGTCTTCGGCAATACTCCAGCCCGCGCCTTCGCGGTTTTCAATTGAACTGTTAATAATTGCAATAACAGCGCCTATACGCAGCTGGGCTTCGTTCAACAGAGCCGACGCGCTCACGCCCCCGACGGCAACCGTGCCGAGCACAAGAAGAAGCGAGAGTAAAACAGACAGAGCCTTTTTTGTGTTGTTCATAAGCTACCTCCCGGGTAAACAATTTGCAGTTTGATTGATTGTTATATATGCCTGATTGCAGAGCATATGTATCCGCGCCCTGCTTTTTATGCGCGTAATGCAATGATTATGTTTCTGTGCTCCGTATATAAGGCTGCTTCAGTTGCCTTTCGCTGTTTTGCCTATCGCGTGCGCGAGAGAGGTGAGAAGCTTCATAAAGAAATACCAGATGCGGGCGCAAAGGGTGTTTTTGACCTTCACGTTTATTACGCCGCTCTCGGCTATCACATTGCCGTTTTCGTCGAGAACCTTCGCCTGCACAGTGTAGCTCTCTGTGGGCTCTTTCACCTTTACGCTCGTGCCTTCGCCCTGATCCTCGCCGTTTACAAA
>JAEERC010000056.1 GCA_016285645.1 Clostridiaceae bacterium
ACAAGGCCCGTGTCGGAGCTTGTGAGGGAGTAAACCTCAAAGCCCGTGCCGGTGAATGTAAATGTTGCGGTGGGACCTTTTTTGTTTGTTGTTGAAACCGTAGCCACTTTGGCGGTGCCCATTGAATATGTGGCTGTTGAATTATCATAAGTGCTGTCGTAGCCGTAAGCATCGTCAATTGTCGCAAAGGCGTTATTTGCCGCAGTGCCCGCGTCTGTCCAGGTGCCGGTGGTTGTAAACACATCTTCCTCATAGTAAACGCTTGTTGCCGGGATTACCGTGACCGTGGCGGTGTATGTGATTGATTCATAAGCCGCGGTGTAAGTGAAGGTTACGGGGTTTGTGATTGCCGCGGTTGCCTTGAATACAAGCTCGCCGTTTATTACGGAAGTTGTGAAGTTTCCGCCCGATGTTGCCGAGACGAGAGCCGCGCCGCCGATATCATTATTGAGAACATCGAGTTTTGTCGAAACGCCCGTGTCTGTTACAAACGAATCGTTCTGATATACATTCAGTGTTTCGGAGTGGTGGCAGACTGAGCACTCTCTTGAATATGTGCCGTCGCCGTTGGATGTGTAATCGCCGTATGTGCAGTTCTCCGTGCCGCCGTACTGATTACAGCCGTTTACGCAGAGGAAGCTGTGCGTGCCGTTGCCGTTATCGCGAACAGCGCCCGTGTAAGAGTGGAGAAGCTGTGCGATTACGGTATCCGCCTGAGTGATTTCGGTGGCGGCATTTGCGTCGCTGTAATATTTGCCGCAGGCGGAGCAGTGCCAGTATTCAATATTGCCCGCGTGCTCGCAGGTCGCGGCAACGGCAGCGGTGCGGGTTAAGTTTTTGTGACCCGCGGGAATGGATTCGGAGTAAGTCTGAGTTGCAAGGTGTGTGTCGGCAAAGGTTGCCGTGTAAACCGTGCTTCCGTTTTCAAAGCAGGTTGAATCCGTTGTGCTTGTTGTTACCGTGGCGTTTACGGTTGTGGTGTGGGCTCTGTTGCGCGAGCAGTGAATAGTTGCAGTGCATGTGCTGTGATCACTGCTCCATGTATAGTCAACATCATTGTAGTTCCAACTGTGACCGAGAGGGGAAGAAGATTGCTCAACCTGTCTGCCGCACTGAACACAAATAACAGTTTGTGTGCCGCCGGCTTCACATGTAGCGGTGTCGTTAATCGGGTCACCGAAAGCGTGAGGTGCCGATGCAGTTGAATAGTCGCAACCGGAACAAACTTCTTTATGAGAATTGTCGTCAATCTGCTCAAATGAAAGGCTGTGATTTGTTCCGTTATATGAAGCAACAACGCTTTTATTCTGTGCCCCGGAAGTAATATTTGTGTAACCGTCTCCCGTCCATGAGTCGAATGCATAATGTTTTGTACTGTCATATTGTTTTGTAGGATTCGAAGGCGGTGTTGCGCTTGAACCGTAGTCAATAGTTTGAGTTGCTTTTAAAACCGTTGTTCCGTCTTCATCGTAAAAAGTAACTTTATAATCAAAAGTTTTTATAGAAACTGTTTTTGTTTTTGAAACATTTCCGCAAGACTCTGTAACAACAATATTGTAGTCGTTAGCCGCATTACCGTCAGAATTAACATTGACTTTTTTATTTGAAAAAGTTACTCCTGTGTGTTCACTGGCACTAAGTGTCGCGTCCTGATACCAGTTGACACCGTATTGATCTTTAACAACACCGCTTGAAAAAGCCGATGTAGAATTAGTTGATGTTCCATCTGTTGGTACATTTAATGTTGTTGAACCACCTGTAATATCACCAATTGATGCAACATAAGGCATCTTAGAGTTAACGGTATATGTTATAGTTCCTTTAGCCGCACTTAAAGGAGTAGATTTTGCCTGTACTCTTTGTTCGTTACTTCCGCCTGAACCACCATTAGCACCAAGGTTCAATTCATTACTGACATTTGAGCTTGACATATTTAAAGGGACATTAACCCAATTACTAGCATTATTATCCCACACTTCAAGATAAAGGTAGAAACGAAGTTCACGCCATGTCAAAATTCCGCCGCCGAAGTCATATTGATATGTTAGTTTTGTTGGAAACTCATCTGTGGTATGACCGTCATTGGATGTTCCGAAAGTATTTGTACGTTCGCCCTTAAAATCAATATTCCAATCATCTACAGAAACCAAAGCAGAACTTGTTTGCGAACTGGTTCCGTTATTTTTGCAACCATATGCCCGAAAATATTCGTGATTCCATCCACCAGTAGCGTTTTCTGACACTACTCTGACACGCCAGGTGTACTTTCCCGCCGTTGCGGCATCCGCTTTTACCGTGCCGGCAAAGATGAGCGAGGCGAAAGAGCCGAAGCCGACAAGCAGAGCGAGGAGAACGGACAGAGCCCGTTTCGGCATGGCTTTCATTTTAAAAGTCTTTGTCATTTTCAATTCCCTCCGGTTTAAATTTATATTATGTTGATTGTTTATTTGTTTCTGGTTTCCGTTGAGCGGAAAACATATATGAACATAATTATCCATTATACAACATTATTATATAATATTATAAAGAAAGTGTCAAGAAATTGAAGGGCGCGGAGGGATTGCGGAATGCACAAGGTTTAATTCCGTAAAGGATTATATTTAGGCAGGTTGCGCAAAGGGAAAGGGACAGCGTGTGAGCAAAGATAATGTGAAAATAGGGTGGGTGAATATTATATAGTTTTGTTTGGGCTCCTTCCGTCACGACGGACGGAAAGTATGAGATAAACGGCGGGCGGATGATATCCGCCCCTACGACGCAAAACTGCGTTTTGCCCGGAACGCCGGACGGCGTTCCCTACACTTATATAATCGGCGCTTTGCGCCCCACAATTGCTCATTTTCCCTTGCTCATTGCTCATTAAACAAAGCGGCACGGAAGAATCCGTGCCCTACGGTGCTATGTGGGGTTTGAGGTGAAAAGGCGGTTTGATATATTTTGTAGTTTTGTGCAAACTCCTTCCGTCACGGTGTTGCGCATCAACACCGTGCCACCTGTCTCGCCTGCCGGCTCGGTCGGTGCTTCTGCCTATGGCAGAGGTCTCCACCGGAGACCCGCACCCCCAAAGGAGGAGGCCACGACGGACGGAAAGTATGAGATAAAAGGCGGGCGGATGATATCCGCCCCTACGACGCAAAATTGCGTTTTGCCCGGAACGCCGGACGGCGTTCCCTACACTTATATAATCGGCGCTTTGCGCCCCACAATTGCTCATTTTTCCTTGCTCATTGCTCATTAAACAAAGCGGCACGGAAGAATCCGTGCCCTACGTGCTATGTGGGGTTTGTGGTGGCTTGGCGGCGGGATTGGGGAATCCCGCCCTACGGTGCTATGTGGGGTTTGAGGTGAAAAGTCGGTTTGATATATTTTGTAGTTTTGAGCAGACTCCTTCCGTCACGGTGTTGCGTATCAACACCGTGCCACCTCCCCCAAAGGAGGAGGCCACGACGGACGGAAAGTATGAGATAAAAGGCGGGCGGATGATATCCGCCCCTACGATGCAAAACTGCGTTTTGCCCGGAACGCCGGACGGCGTTCCCTACACGACGGACGGAGGGTATGATATAAATATAAGGCGGGATGAGTCATCCCGCCATGTGTGATGTGTTATGTTAATCTGTTTTGTTGTTCTTCCCGGTTACTCCGTTTTTCCGCTTTTGCGTTTGCAGGTGCCGGGGTAGTTCTCAACGCAGTCCTCTGAGCGCGCCATAAAGGTTTCGACCTTATCGGGATCGCTTTCGAAAATATCGAACACCCTGCCGCCGCGAAGGTCGTCGGCGCAGTAACCGTCGTAATTGAGGCCCGCGTCGTAGGTCATATTTATACCGAGATATTTCGCCGTATAGTCGTTGATATGGTCGTGACCCGCGACAAGGGTTTTTACATCTCCCCTGTCGAGAATAGCGTTGAACATGCCCGAATTGAGCACCGGGCAGCCCACTCCCTCGCGGCGCGTGCCCTCATAATAGGTTTCCGCCGTGTTCTTGTAGCCGATGACATATTCGGGCAGAGGAATGTGCATTGCCATAAGCCCGGGAATTCTGTGACCGGCGTATTTCTCAAGCTCGATGGAGGAGGAGTAATACCACATAACCTGGTCAAAATTCAATGTGTCGTATTCGCTTCCCCAGTCGTGAAGGCAGGAGGGGTAGACACACTGTCTGTCCCATTTATTCCGCGGGTCGCCGAGTGAAAACTCGCGCATAAAATCGCTCATACTGTCGCGGGAATCGATGCCCCAGATGTTGAAAACAATGTCGTCGCCCGATTCACTTCGCACGGGAAGAACAAAATTGCCGATGCCGTGAATATCCGACGGCCCGCGCTTTGTGAGGTTGAGCGGAAACTTTTCATAAACGCTCTGCTGGCTGAAATCACAGTGCCGTACGGCGTCGTTGTCGTGATTGCCGAAGGTGTGAGCCCACGGGATTCCCCTGCTCTCCACCGCCGCGAAAATATCCTTGACGAGGGATGTGAACACCTCCTCGCTCACGAGAGCGTCATCCCAGGTCATATCGCCGAGAACAAGGAGCAAATCGGGCTTTGTGTAATCGAGAAGGGCGCCCAGATCGCGCAGAAGGCGGGTGTCGTAATCCGGCACAGCGTGAAAATCCGACACCGCGAGCACGCGGAACCTGCCGTTTTTAAACCTGAGAGGAACCTTTGTATATAAGTTTTCTTCAAGATTTGTCATATCATCACCGCTCAGCCGATTTTTGAAAGAATGTGCCTTGCCACATAGACGCCGCTTGCCGAAGCGTGCGAGAGGGAGTGTGTGACGCCCGAGCCGTCGCCTATAACATAAAGGCCCTCACAGGAGGTCTGAAGGTCGTTGTCGAGGGCGACCTCCATATTGTAGAACTTGACCTCAACGCCGTAAAGCAGAGTGTCGTCATTCGCCGTTCCGGGGGCGATTTTATCGAGGGCGTAAATCATTTCGATTATGCCGTCGAGAATTCTTTTGGGAATAACCAGACTCAGATCGCCCGGAGTAGCCGATAATGTGGGCGTGACATAGCTTTCGCGAATGCGCGATTCGGTGGAGCGCCTGCCCCTTGTGAGGTCGCCGAAACGCTGAACCATAACCCCGCCGCCGAGCATATTCGAAAGGCGGGCGATGCTTTCGCCGTAGCCGTTGCTGTCCTTGAACGGGAGGGAGAAATGCTTTGAAACGAGCAGGGCGAAATTGGTGTTTTCGGTGTGCCTTGACTCGTCCTCGTAACTGTGACCGTTTACGGTGACAATGCCGTTTGTGTTCTCGGTTACGACTACGCCGTGGGGATTCATACAGAACGTGCGCACCAGATCCTCAAATTTTTCCGTGCGGTAAACGATTTTGCTCTCATAGAGCTCATCCGTAAGACTCGAAAAAATGACGGCGGGAATCTCAACCCTCACGCCGATATCCACGCGGTTTGAGAGGGTTTTTATGTTGAGGGATGAGCAGACCTGTTCCATCCATTTGCTGCCGCTTCTGCCGACCGACACAACGCAGTATCTGCAGGTGTGAGTGCCGTTTTCGGTTTCGATTTCGTAACCGTTTTCCGTTTTGCGCACGGCGTTTACGGCGGTGTTGAAATGGAAATCGATTTTATCTTTGAGCTCGTTGTAAAGGTTTTCGAGAACGATATAATTTATATCCGTGCCGAGGTGGCGCACCTGGGCATCGAGCAGATGAAGCCCGTTTTCAAGGCAGGCTTTTTTGATTTTTGTGTTCGCCGTTGAATAGAGTTTTGTGCCCGCTCCGCCGTGGGAGGTGTTGATATCGTCAACATAGCGCATAAGCTCGAGGGCGTGCTCCTTGCCTATGTATTCATAGAGCGTGCCGCCGAAACGGTTGGTGATGTTGTATTTGCCGTCCGAAAAAGCGCCCGCGCCGCCGAAACCGCTCATTATGGCACAGGTTTTGCATTTGACGCAGGATTTTACATTCACGCCGTCAATCGGACATTTTCTTTTTTCAAGCGGATTGCCGAGCTCAAAAACGCCGACTTTCAGGTTTTTGCCGGATTTCGCGAATTCATAGGAGGAATAGATTCCGCCCGGACCCGCGCCGATAATTATTACATCGTAGTGCATATTTCACCTTTAATCAGTTACATATTTTGAAACGAAGGAGTCGATTTTTTCCCAGTACATTTCGGGGTGTACGAAGGCGGAAACGGAGTGCGTCGCGTCAGGCACGGCGAGCTTATCCTTCTCGCACACCGCCGCGTTATAGTTGGTTTCAAGCATCCAGAAGGGAACGAAGGTGTCTCTCTCGCCGTGAATGAACAGGGTGGGAGTTACGGACTTGCGAAGCTGATTTATAGCGGACGCCTCCTTGAAGCCGTGACCGCCGTATATTTTCGCAACGAGGTCGGCGGCGGTGACCATGGGGAATTTGCTCATGTGGAGATAGTCCTTTATCTGCACGCTGTATTCATCCCAAACGCTTGTGTAGCCGCAGTCCTCAACGCAGCATTTAACATTGGCGGGCATCTTCTCGCCCGTTGCCATCATAACGGTAGCGCCGCCCATTGAGCAGCCGTGGAGCACAATCTGCGCCTGAGGGTCGGAATCGGCAATATAATTGGCGAAGGCGACAACAATGAGGCGGTCCAGCCAGCCCATTGAGATAAGGGGCGTTTCGCTGTCCTCATGACCGTTGAGCACAGGAAAAAGCACATTAAAACCGCGCTTCGCGAACTCCTTGCCGTAGGAGCCCATATCCGAGGGCTTTGAGGTGTAGCCGTGGCAGCAGATAACGTATTTGTGCGATTCCTCAGGTGTTTTAATCAGAATGCCGTGGCAGAGTTTACCCTCGCGGGTGTGGGTTTCAACACGGGATTTTTCTGAGGAGTTATACCAATCAAGGCCCTCTTTGATAATCGGGTTTTCCCTGAAAACCTTCGAAGATTCCTCATCGTGATCGGGCATAAGAGTTGTGACTATTTTTGTGCCCTGCCTTGTGAGGAACAAGCCGTAAAAAACATTGCCTATAAGGAAATAGGAAGCTGCCGCCGCGCCCGAAACGCCCGCGGCTATTTTAAGTTTTTTGCTCATAACAATACCTCTTTATATTTTACGACACCAAAATCGGATGGCTCTTCACCATCCGATAAAATCAGGTGCCGGATATATTACATTCTGTCTTTATTCCTTATTTCAAGGAAAGGCGAGTTCTTGGGAACAACAAAGGTTATGCCCTTTTCTATAAGCTCGAAGGTGGCGTCGTTCACATAGGAGCATTCGCCGTCAACATTGACCGCCGCGGGTTTGTCGGAGTGGATTTTGAGCTTTTTGCCCCTGACAAAATTCGTCATATCCCAGCTGAGATGGTTGCCCGCTTTATAGTCGTTGAGAAGCGAGAGAAGCTTTAACCTGCCGATTGTCTTTTTGACAATAATCATATCCATAAGTCCGTCGTCGGGGAGCGCCTTGGGGGCAGCCATAAAGCCGCCGCCGTACCAGCGGGAGTTTGCGCCGACGCAGAAGATGCAGTCCTGCGTGAAGGGTTCGCCGTCGTCAATCTGAACGGTGAAGGTGTTTTTGACCTTGCGGGAAATGGAGTAAATCGCGGAAGCGACATAGGCGAGCTCGCCGTTTATGCCGGGAACTTTTTTGAAAGAAGCCTGCCTTGCGCAGACCTCGGCGTCAAAGCCCATTGAGCACTGGTTTATCGCGATTTCGTCGCCGCATTTTATAACATCAAGGCATACCGGCACGCCGTTGACGAGGTTTTCAAGATTGTAGAAATCCTCTTTTTCGCCGAAAAGTCGGATAAAGTCGTTGCCCGAACCGAGCGGAATAACCGTTACTTCCACATTTTCGTGGCCGTAGGCGCCGTTTACGATTTCATAGAGAGTGCCGTCGCCGCCGCACGCGTAAAAACGGATATTCTCGCCCGAGGAGGCAAGACGGTCAACGGTGGCTTTGCCCTGCCTGAATTCGGAGCACTGGATAATCTCGTAATCGACATTGTTGTTTATGCAGTAGGTGTCGATTTTCGGTTTGATGAAGTTGTATGCCTTGCCCTTGCCCGCGTTGGGATTGATAATGAATATATGCTTCATAAGGTTTTTCTCCTCTACTTAAAATACATATAAAGTTGGCATTTTATCATGCCGTTATAGAGTTTGCGGCGTTTGTCGGCTTTTCTGCCGAAATAGAACTCAAAGTCCTCGTCGGGACTTATTACGCTGTAGGAGTAGCCGTGGCGTTTTTCAAAGACCCTGCCCATAGTTTTATTGAGTTCCTGCGCCTGTTCAATATCGAGAAGGCGCTCGCCGTAGGGCGGATTGCATATTACAGTCCCCTTTTCGGTTGACGGCGAAAAATCCTTTATATCGGCGCAGGCAAAATTTATTTTTGAGGCGACACCCGCCCTTTCGGCGTTCTGCTTTGCCACCTCGAGGGCTTTGCGGTCTATATCCGAACCGAAGGCCCGGAAATCGTCAATCGGAACAATGCCCGCCCGCGCTCTTTCACGCTCCTGCTTCCAGACATCCCTGCCTATATTCTCCCACCTTTCGGCGGAAAAACTGCGGTTTATGCCTGCGGGGGTGTTCGAGGCGAGAAGGGCGCCCTCAATAAGCACCGTGCCCGAGCCGCACATCGGGTCGTAGAGTTTGTGATAAGGTCTCAGATGCGAGAGGGAACAGAGCGCCGCCGCGAGAGTTTCCTTAATCGGCGCGGCGTTTGCCTCAAGCCGGTAGCCCCTTTTGTGAAGCCCCGTGCCTGTGGTGTCAAGCAGCATGGAAACCTGATTTTTCATTATAGCGAACTGAATCTGGTGAACAGGACCCGTTTCATCGAACCACTCTATTGCGTATTTTTCTTTTAAGCGCTCGACAACGGCTTTTTTTGTTATCGCCTGGCAGTCGCGCACACTGAAAAGGTCGGAGTTGATTGAATAGCCCTTTACGGGGAAGGCGTCGGATTTTCCTATCCACCGCTCCCACTCAATCGCCTTCACGCCCTGAAACAGTTCCTCGAAGGAGTGCGCCTCGAAACTGCCCATAAGAATCTGAACACGCTCGGCAAAGTGCGAGCAGATATTCACCCTCGCGAGCAGGTTCTCATCGCCCTCAAAAAGGACTCTGCCGTTTTCGGCGAGCACATTTTCGGCTTCGAGATTTTTCAGTTCATTTGCAATAAGCGATTCCAGCCCGAGAAGGCACGGAATTACAAAACGAATACTCATAAAATACCTTTACTCATAAAAAGCTGATGAAAACCGTCCTGCCCGATTTTCATCAGCAAAAAGACCGATTATTTAAAAGCCCTTGGGAAATCAGAACTCGGGCTTGATAAGTCCGTAACCTCCGTCACTGCGTTTGTAAACAACGTTTACGCTGTTGCTGGCGTCGTTGAGGAAAACATAGAACTCGTGGTCAAGAAGATTCATCTGGAGAATTGCCTCCTCCTCCGACTGCGGCTTGAGCGAAACAGTCTTGATTCTCACAACATCGAGATCCTCTTCGGGCTCAGAAATCTCTGCGGGCGGAAGAAGGTCGTCGATTGAGCCGTTGCGGAGTTTCTTCTCAATCTTGGTTTTGTTTTTCCTGATCTGACGGATGAGCGAGTCAACGCATTTGTCAAGAGCTTCGTTCATATTCTCGGCTCTCTCCTGCGCTCTGAAAATCA
Source organism: Clostridiaceae bacterium (assembly GCA_016285645.1). Classification (GTDB taxonomy): domain Bacteria; phylum Bacillota; class Clostridia; order Oscillospirales; family Acutalibacteraceae; genus CAG-177. Next base: position 9,628 of record JAEERC010000056.1, read on the forward strand.
TACCTTGGTTGACAATGGTAATTTCAACTGTCTGCGAGGATTTCTCAACAGAGGCGATTACCTTTGCCTCGGTATCCTCTCCGAAAAAGCGTTCAACCTTTGCAAGCTTCTTTTCAGCATGCTCTTTGAAGGATTCTCTCGGAGAACATTTGCGACCCATAATTGTGATTTTCATTAAAATTCATCCCCTTTTATATATTAAAGCATCTGCTTTAATTGAATTTTAGCATATTGAAGCAGAAAAATAAAGAGATTTTTCTTATTTTTATGCAAATGTTACAAATTTTTAATATTTATAATACTGTGCCCGCGTGACGGGTGACGTGGCAGCCGACATTTACGGCAACCGGAAGACCCGCTATATGGGTGGGCGCGGTTTCAACAGCGACGCTCAGGGCGGTGACATTTCCGCCGAAGCCCTGAGGGCCTATACCGAGCGCGTTTACCTTTTCGAGTATCTCCTTTTCAAGCCCTGCGTAGAAATCATCGGGATTTCTGACGCTCACGCTGCGGCAGAGGGCTTTTTTGGCGAGGTAAGCGCACTGTTCAAAATCGCCGCCTATGCCCACGCCGAGCACCATCGGAGGACAGGGATTGCTGCCTGCCGTTCGGGCGACATCGACTATCCAGTCAACTATCTCGCTGATATCAGCCGAGGGAGTGAACATTCTGAGTTTACTCATATTCTCGCTGCCGAAGCCCTTGGGGGCAACAGTGATTTTAAGTTTGTCACCGGGCACGATTCTTGTATGGAGAACGGCGGGTGTGTTGTTGCCGGTGTTCACGCGCCTCAATGGGTCACCCACAACGGAACAGCGCAGATAACCGTCTTTGTATCCCCTGCCCACGCCTTCGTTTACGGCGTCCTCAAAACTGCCGCCTGTGAAATGAATATCCTGACCGACCTCGGCGAAAACGACAGCCATTCCGCAGTCCTGACAAATCGGTATGTCCAGTTCCCTGGCTGCGTCAATATTCTCGCACAGACTCTGCATAACGCCCTTCGCGGGCTGTGTGTTTTCAAGATTCACACCCTCGCGGACAATGTTTTCAAGGTCCGAAGGCAGTATTTTATTCGCTTTTATACAGAGTTCCCTGACGGCGTCGGACACCGCTTTTACATCAATTTCGCGCATAATAATCCCCCGAAAAAAAGAGCCGTGACGGCTCTTGTTTTTTGATATTTATGAAGCGTCGGACGCGTAATAGACACGCTCGTTCTCGCCCGCGTAATCGTAATCCTCACGGGCAACACGCTCCATATAGTCGTCCTTGTTTTCACTGTTTATTGTATCTTTAAGCGCCTCGTTTTCTTCCTCTTTCAAAGAAATCTGCTCGGAAATGGAGACGTTCTCCGCCTCGGCATCCCTGATTTTCGAATGTGTGCTTATAATCGTCACGGCAATATAAATTGCGAGCAAAATTCCGAATATTAAAAGGATGACACTGAGTTTTCTGTTTTTAATCAAGTTTTTCATAAATAGTTCCAGCCCCGGTCATTTATTTGTTCCGAATAAATAATAACATATTCCGTCTGTTTTTACAAGCGGATATCAAAGCTGCCTGAACATAGCCGCCGCGTCTTCCTTGGTGGCGTGCTCCGACACGGTGAGAACCTCGTATTTGTTGGTCTGCGCGCCGAGAGTTATTTCGATTATGTCGCCGACTTTTACATCGTACGACGCCCTGGCGACCTTGCCGTTTACGCTCACGTGCTTCGCGTCGCACGCGTCGTTTGCGACGGTTCTTCTTTTGATTATTCTTGAAACTTTGAGATATTTGTCAAGTCGCATATTTTTCTCCGATATTAAAACAAGACCGTCCCAAGGCAACCTCAGGACGGTCCGCGGGTACAATTATTTCTTTGCTACCTTTGCCTTGAGGCCTGCGCCTGCTTTGAAAGATGCAACCTTTGTTGCGGGAACCTTGATCTTTTCGCCTGTCTGGGGGTTGAGACCGGTTCTTGCCTTGCGGGCACGAGTTTCAAATGTACCGAAACCGATAAGGGTTACTTTGCCGTCCTTTTTGTTGGCGAGAGCATCACCGATGGCATCAAGAGTGGCGTTGATAACCTTTTCGGCGTCTTTCTTGCTGACGTCTGCTTTTGCAGCAACAGCAGCGATGAGTTCTGTTTTGTTCATAGTGAATCTCCTTCAAAACTATATTTATGAAATACCGAAGTATATCATATTCTTATACAAGTGTTTTTGCCTCGTCCCAGAGGCGGTCAAGTTCTTCGAGAGAGGCGGATTTCATATCGATTCCCCTCTGTTTGGCGAGTTCCTCGACTTTTGAGAAGCGGGAAAAGAATTTGTCGCTTGAAGCGGTGAGCGACTCCTCGCTGTCACAGCCGATGAATCTTGCTGCGTTGACAACGGAAAAGAGAAGGTCGCCGAGTTCCTCCTCCTGATTGGCTTTGTCGCCCTTTTCAACCGCGGCTTTCAGTTCCGCGGTCTCCTCCCCGATTTTTTCGATGGCGCCGTTAATATCAGGCCAGTCGAAGCCGACCTTTGCCGCCTTGGCCTGAATCTTCTGGGCGCGCATAAGGGCGGGAAGTTCGCGGGGAATGCTCTGCATTGACTCGGACACGGTTTTTCTGCCCTTGGTTTCGTTTTTGATGGCGTCCCAGTTAGTGAGCACCTCGTCGGAGGTGTCGGCTTTGACATCGCCGAAAACATGGGGATGGCGTACAATCAGTTTTTTCGAAACACCGTCGCAGACATCGTCAAAATCGAAGACGCCTTTTTCCTCCTCCATAACGGAGTGGAAAATAATCTGCATAAGCAGATCGCCGAGTTCCTCGCAGAGAAGGTCGCTGTCTTTTTTGTTTATTGCCTCGATAACCTCATAGGTTTCCTCAATGAGATTTTTCTTTATGCTTTCGTGAGTCTGCTCCCTGTCCCAGGGGCAACCTCCGGGCGAGCGTAGCAGTTTCATTATGGCAATAAAATCGGAAATATCATATTCGGATTTAAACTCAAAATCTACCATAAAAACACCACAGGTTGTGTATCAATCAGCAACCGTCTACTATTTTACCCCAAAAGTCCGTGTTTTTCAAGCATTTTTGCAATTTTTTCTCCTTTTGGTAAGGTTATTATATCTTCGCGCTTAATTCCCCTTATGAAAATTAGTGAAATTGCATAAACAATCGCCGCAAATCCTATTGCCGCAAGGGTTGAAAACGTGTGTCCGCAAAGGATGCTGTCTGAATTGAAGTTGGGAATTATGATGTAAAGCAGCGAATTCACCGCGTAGGCGCTCACACCGCAGAGCAGAGCGCAGACGAGCGGTTTCAGGATAATCGACCGCCAGTGAACCTTTGTCTGTGAGCATCGCAAAAGCGATGAAAGATTCAGACTTACAATTATAATGTAGAAAATCATTGTTCCTATAAGGGCGCCGAAAATATTGAGGCGGTACATACCTACAAATATAAAATTACATATTATTTTGACAACCGCGGCAACGCAGACGGATTTTACGGGTATATCCGTTCTGCCGATGGCCTGAAGCATATTTGTAATGGGAGTTGAAACGGCAATCATAAATGTGGCGTAGCTGTAGGTTGCCATAATCGGGGCGACAATGGCTATTGAGTCCGAACTTGAGCCCCTGCCGTAGATTATCATAAGAATCGGCTTTGCGAGAATGCCGAGACCGATGCCCGCCGGAAGGGCTATGACCATTGCCACGCGCAGAACCGTTTCGATTGTGTTTTTGATTTCTTTTCTGTCCTTTACCGCCCAGGCGGCCGCGAGAGCCGGAAGAGCGCTGACACCGAGCTGGATGGTGACGGTGGGAACGAGGTTCTTGAAATCAAGACCCGTTCCGTAAGCGCCCCAGAGGTATTTAACGACCTCCGCCCTGTCGCTCATATTGAGACGGTCGTTCGCGGCGGCGGCTGAGAAGGAATCCTTGAACATATTGGTAATGTAATTGAAGCCCTCTTCACTGCTTAGCGCCGATGCGATTCTTGACTGTATGGTGGCGGTATCTATAAGACTTGTGAGGTTGAGAATGAGCGCGCTTATTACCATGGGAATCGCTATTCTTATCATTTCACGGGCGATTTCTCCGCTCTCGCGCGGTTTGGGAGAGCCGGCGAGCTGATCCTGCCGGAAACTGTCGCCGTGTAATTTATAATGTATTGCGAGAAATACCGTGCTCGCGACGGAGCCGAGGGTTACGCCGAAAACGGCGCCCGCCGCGGCCCAGGGAGTTATTACGCTGTTTGCCTCGGTGAGGTTTGAAACAGCGGTGCCGAAAACCACCGCGCTCTGATTGCCGGATGCGCTCATACCCGCGTTGAACTGCGACATACCGTAAGTCTGTATGACTTTTATGAGCGCAAGACCGAGGCAGAGTTTGCCCAGCGCCTCAATAACCTGCGATATAGCCGTTGGCACCATGTTGCGAAGCCCTTCGTAATAGCCCCTGTAAGAGGACATAAAGCAGCAGAAGAATATTGAGGGGGCTATGCAGAAAAGCGCGGGAAGATTGCGGGGATTGGCTATAAATTTAGCGTAGGGATAAGCGATTATAAACATTATAAGAGTGCCGCAGAGACCGACGGTGATGAAAAGGCGAACGGAAATGCGATAGACCATCCTCGCCTCTCTGAATCTTCCGAGGGCAACATTTTCGGCAACCATTCTCGACACGGCTACGGGAAGGCCCGCCATGGCAATGGCGAAAATGGGGGTATAGACCTCATAGGCGGAATTGAAATAACCTCTGCCGACGGTGCCGAGCATATCGGTCATCGGTATTTTGAAAATGAGACCTATAACTTTTATCATAACGGCGGATACAACGAGAATCATCGCGCCGTTAAGCATTGACTGTTTCTTTTGCGTCGTTTCCAATTCAATCACTCTCCGATTCTTTAATCAGTCCGCTGTGTCACGGTCTGCCGAGGAATTCGCACAGCAGACTGTCCTCGGTAAGGCAGTTTTTATCTATAACCTCAAAGCGGTTTACGGCGTTTTTAAGTACGCTTGCCTGCTCGGCAAACTGCGTGCCCTCAAGCTCGCTGAGAAGCTTCTGCGCCTCTGGCGCGAAAAGGCAGGGCTCGCAGGGGTGGAAGGAATCCAGTTTTATGTCGGCGTTTGTGCGGTAAGGGAATATGTTTTTGTTCTCACCGTACAGAACGCTCCCCCAGATTGCGAAGGTGTCGTATGCGGATGTTGAGCGGAAGTTTTTGTCGCGCACAAGGCGCCTTATAAGACGGAGCCCGCGTTTATTGAGAAGGGCCACATCGTTTTCGTCGTGCTCGTTGTCGAACACGCGCGAGGAGACGCTGACATAGACCTTGGCTATTCCGCTCACGGGAAGGTCGGCGACAATGGCGGGATTAAGACCGTGGATGCCCTCGACTATAACAACTCCGTTTTCGCTTATTTCGAAAGGTCTTGTTTCGCTTTTTCTTGAGTGCGTGCCGAAATCGAAAACAGGCAGCTGAGTTTTTCTGCTTTCGAGTATTTCGCCGAAGCACTTTCCGATAAGCGGCATATCGAGGGCGTCAATACTTTCGAAATCGTAGGTTCCGTCGGAATTTCTCGGGTAGTTTTCAAGCCCCGCGAGATAGAAATCGTCAAGCGAAATCGTTTTTGCCTCACAGCCGTTTTTCTCAATGGTGTTCGCGAGAATGTGGGCTGTGGTGGTCTTGCCCGACGAACTGGGGCCTGCGAGCAGAATCAGTTTTTTGTTGGCGGAAAGCAGAGCAGCCGCCGCTTTTTCAACGGTTTTTATGTAGTTTTTGGAGCACTGCCGCACATAACCCGCCGGGTCGTGACGGGCGGCCTGGTTTATGTTTTCTACCGTGTATTTAGTCATATTCTACTCCCGTAAAACTCCTTTATTTTTTCTTTTCTGTCTGTCAGTTCGTCAAATCTCGCTATGTATTCATAAGGGTATTTGAAATTGAAAATTCTTTCAATATAATCTCCGTGCGGGTCCTTGAGTTTTGTCACGGCCCCCGCCCCCGCGGCGAGAACGGTGTGGCACTCCTCCATCATAAAAACATTGTAGAGGCATTCGCGCCCTTCCTTTGACCAGCCCGTGTTTTCGAGGTTGCCCGCGCTCTTGCTCTGGCGGTACATATAGTAGGGCGAGTAACCGCTTTCGCCGAGCCGCTTCTGGGCGTAATCGAGCATTTTCGCGACCTCTTCGCCGTCAGCCACATCCGCGCCGTTTACGGCAAGGTCGGAGGAGCGTTTGAGCGCGAGGGTGTGAACGGTTATATTCTCCGGAGCGAGGGTAACGGCCGTGTCAAGACTTTCGCAGAAGCCGTCGTAACTGTCGCCCGTAAGTCCGGCTATCAGATCCATATTTATAAAGTCAAAACCCATTGACCTCGCGAGGCGGTAGGCGTTGAGAGTCTGCTCAACGGTATGCCTTCTGCCGATAGCGTCAAGCACGGACTGTGAGAAGGTCTGCGGATTTATGCTGATTCTGTTTACATTATGTAAAAGCAGGGTGCGAAGTTTGGGCACGGTGACGGTGTCCGGTCTGCCGCACTCAACGGTGTATTCTCTTAAAGCCGATAAATCGAAACTGTCCTCAATGGATTTGCAGATTGTATCGAGCTGTGACGCCTCGAGCGATGTCGGGGTGCCTCCGCCGAAATATATGCTTTCGAGTTTAAGACCGAGTTCACCGGCAACGCCGCCCAGCCGGGAGAGTTCCTCACAGAGTTTTTCGATATAGCCGGGAACGAGTTTTCTCGCCGAGGGCGTGTCTATTGAATGCGACACAAACGAGCAGTAGTTGCATCTGCCGGGGCAGAATGGAATTGAGACATAAAGACTGAAGGACCGCGGTGAGGAGAGCGTGATTATTCCGCTTTCCGCCTTCGCGACATTCCTTGCCAGCCGCGCTTTATTATCGCTGACATAGAGATCCTCGGTGAAATGCCGCATCGCCTCTTCTTCGCCTTTTTCGTTTATATATTTTGTCATAAGTTTTGACGGGCGGACTCCCGTGAGCACTCCCCAGGGGGGAACAATGCCCGTGACACTCGAAAGAACCCTGAAGAGCAATTTACCCATTTCGAGTTCCGTGTTTTCGCAGGCGGAGGCGTCCGCGCTGCCGAGCATCTTTCCGCCGTCAATATCGCAGGATATTTCTATTTTATCGCCGTCAAGCACCGTTTCAACCGTTTTCGCTTCGGCTGAACTTCTGTCATACGACAGGGTTATTTTTTCGTTTGGAAAAAATATGCGGCACAGATTTTCCATTTCATAATGATAACCGTGACCGATAATTCTTAAAATCAATTTTTACATCCTCCGGATGAAAAAGTTGCGTACGCGTTCGGAATCGAGAGTTGTTTCGCGGTTGTGCCCCGGAAGTATGCGGTAATTGCCTTCGAGGGCGAGAAGCTTTCTCAGCGAGTTTTCCAGTTCCTGTGTGCTGCCGCCGGGAAAATCCGTTCTGCCTACAGTCATGCAGAAAAGGGTATCGCCCGAAAGGATGGTCTTTTCGCTTTCGATAACATAGCACACACTGCCCCTCGTGTGGCCGGGGGTGTGAATGACTTTTATTTCGGTGTCGCCGAGGCAGAGGATGTCGCCGTCTTTTACGCGCACATCCACCTTTACGGGGCGCTGAAGATGTGAAACATTGTTGTCCTGAGCGAGACTTAAGGCCGTGTCGGCGAGCATCATGGCGTCCTCGTCGTTTATGACAACCTTTGCTCCGTATTTTTCGCGGATGCCGTAAACGCCGAGGGTGTGATCAAAGTGGCCGTGGGTGAGAAGAATGTATTTTACCTTGCAGCCGAGGGAGGCGATAAGCTCCTCGGTGTTTGTGCGCTCATCGAAGGCGCCCGGGTCAACAACAGCCGCTTCGCCGCTTTTTTCATCGACGATAATCCAGCAGTTGGCTATACTCTGATAATCTATATCAACCTGTTTTATAATCATTGCGGGTTACCTCCGCGGCGGCTCTGCCTGAAAATGTCGGAATCCAGCCAGATTGTGACGGGGCCGTCGTTTACGATGGTTACCTTCATATCCGCTCCGAAAACTCCCTGCTCCACTTTTTTTACGCCATGCTCCCTGAGAAGCGAGCAGAAGTATTCATAAAGGGCGTTTGCCTCGGCGGGAGGAGCGGAGGATATGAACGACGGGCGGTTGCCCTTTCTGCAGTCGGCGCAGAGGGTGAACTGCGACACAACGATTATTTCGCCGTCAATGTCCGCTATGCTCAGGTTCATTTTGCCGTCCGGGTCGTCGAAGATGCGGAGTTTTACAATTTTGGAGGCAAGCTCCCTCGCCTGCTCCTCGGTATCACCCTCGACCACGCCGAGTAATATGTTGTATCCTTTGCCGATGCTGCCGACGGTTTCGCCGTCAATCACGACATCGGAACTGAGAACTCTCTGAATAAGCGCTTTCATATATTACACACCCGTTCTTTCGATTTCGAGCACATCGTCAACCTTTCTCAGTTTGTCAACAAGGTTTTTGAGATGCTCAAGACTGTTGACTATGACCGTAACGCTGAAAAGGCACCTGCCGTCGGTGAAATTCCTTGTGTTGAGGTCATTTATCATAATGCGCATTGCCGCGAGCTGACCGGTGATATCCGCTATCATACCCATACGGTTGAGGCAGGTGATCTGAAGAGTGCATTTGAACTCGCTCTTGTTGTTCCTGTCGTCCCAATAAGCGTTTATCCAGCGCTCGGGCTCGGCGGAATCGGCTATAACCTTCGGCACATTGGTACAGTTCCTTGTGTGAATGGAAACACCGTGCCCCCTTGTGATGAAACCGATAATGTCGTCGCCCGGAAGAGGATTGCAGCAGCGCGAGAATTTGATAAGGCAGTTGTCGATGCCCTCAACCACAACGCCGTCATTGCTCTTCGCTGTTTTACGCTCGGGAACAATATCAACGGGTTTGTCGGGAAGCTTCGCCTTGACGATTTTCGCGTATTCGTCACGGATATGCGGCATCATCTTGGCAACGGAAACGCCGCCGTAGCCGATTGCCGCGTAGAAGTCGTCAACCGTTTTGCAGTGCTGCTGCTCGGCGAGTTTAGTTACAAACTGCTCGTATTCCTCCGTTGTAAGGCGGATGTAGTTGTGGCGGAATTCCTTTTCGAGCTCCGCCTTGCCCTCAACAATATTCTCGTCGCGCTTTTCGCGCTTGTACCACTGGCGGATTTTAGCGCGCGCGCTATTTGTTTTGACAATTTTGAGCCAGTCCCTGCTCGGGCCCTTGCCCTGCTGGGACGAGGTGATTATTTCAATAATCTCGCCGGTTTTGATTTCATAGTCAATCGGCACTATTCTGCCGTCAACCTTCGCGCCTACCATCCTGTTGCCGACAGCCGAGTGAACGGCGTAGGCAAAGTCGATTACGGTTGAGCCGACGGGCAGGTTGAAAACATCGCCCTTGGGAGTGAAAACATAGACCTCCTCGGGGGCGAGGTCGTTTTTGATTGTGCTTACGAGATCCTCAACATCCTCCGCCTCTTTCTGGTCGTCAAGAAGCTGCCTTATCCACGAGAGACGCTCCTCGAACTTGACCTTGCCGGAAATGCCTAACTTGTATTTCCAGTGCGCCGCGATACCGTATTCAGCCGTGTGGTGCATTTCCCAGGTTCTTATCTGAACCTCGAAGGGAATACCCTCCTTGCCGAGAACCGTGGTGTGGAGCGACTGGTACATATTCGGCTTGGGAGTCGAGATATAATCCTTGAACCTGCCGGGTATCGGCTGGAACATATCGTGAATAATGCCGAGGCAGTTGTAGCAGTCGGCTATGGTGTCAACAATTATGCGGATGGCGTAAATGTCGTAAATTTCGTCAAAGTTCTTGTTCTGTATATACATTTTGCGGTAGATTCCGTGAACGGATTTGATTCTGCCGCTGACCTTCGCGCCCTTAACCTCGGGCGTGATTCTGTTTACTACCCTGCTCTGGATTTCGGCTAAGAATTCATTTCTCGCTATGCTCTGAGCCTCAAGGCGCTCTTTTATGTCGTTATAAGCCACCGGGTCAAGATAACTTATCGCGAGATCCTCAAGTTCCTCTTTGATGGGTCGGATACCGAGGCGGTGCGCTATCGGGGCGTAAATCTCGATTGTTTCAACGGAGATATCCCTGCGCTTCTGCTCACTCTTGAACATAAGCGTACGCATATTGTTCAGTCTGTCCGCCAGCTTGATGATTATAACGCGGATGTCCTTTGACATGGCGAGAAGCATTTTGCGGATATTTTCCGCCTGCTCCTCCTCGCGGCTTGAGCGGACGGTGCCGATGCCATCCTCCTTTGTGGCAATCGGAACCTTGCCGATTTTTGTAACGCCGTCAACAAGTTCGGCTATTTCTCCGCCGAACTCGCGTTCGAGATCCTTTAATGTGCAGGGCGTGTCCTCAACCACATCGTGGAGGAGAGCCGCCGCTATGGACTGGGAATCAAGCCCCAGATCGGCGAGTATTTTCGCTACTGAGAGAGGGTGGACAATATAGGGCTGACCGGACTGCCTCTTCTGATGGGAGTGCGCCTTGCGCGCGAACTCATAGGCCCTTTTTACGGATTCAATATCCTCCTGCGAGTATGAGGATATCGCCTCCATAAGAACCTCAAGGCAGCCCTGCTCCGTTTCTTCACCGGGAGCGAATATGTTGTTTTTTACCAAATGTTCGTTGTCCATTTTTCCCTCGGTTGTAATTAAAGATAACTTCTGATTCTCTGCATAAGCGCGCTGTCGTTCAGATCGACCTTGCGGTCTGTTTCGGGGGCGTAGAGCCGCCCGCCGTTTGTTACACCGACAACACCCATCTCCTTCATAACCTCAACCGCCACGGCTACCTTGCAGTAGTCGGAGCCGTCGCCGCCCATATGCAGGCACATCTGTTCATAACTGCCCTCAACGGGCTTTGTGTTCTTTATAAGTTTGAAAACCTCAACCTGAACATCCCTGCCCGGCAGAGCGAACTGCGCCTGCTCGGGTGAGAGAGGATATTCGCCGGTTACTTTTTCGAAAAGTCGTATGCCCGCGAGCACCTTCGCCTCGTCGGTGAGCGAAGGTCTTATGTTCCGCACGCTTATGGAAACCTTTGTTTCGCCGTAATAGACATTGCGGTCAAGGTTCACGGCAAGGTCCACTATATCGCCTTTGTCATAAGGGAACTGCTTTTCCTGCATGCCGAACCAGACCGCGCCCGTGCGCACATCGCCCTTTGAAATCGTGAAGCGCATGTGTCTGCCTTCGCTTATTGCCGAAAAGCTTTCGAGTTTTACTCCGTAAAGCCCGAAGCACGGCTGGGGATTGCCCGCGCCGAACGGCTCAAGAACATCGAGAGCGTCAAGTATATCGAGATTAATTGAGGCGAGATTTTTTATGCGGCAATCGATTTTCTGAACCGCGAACGGCATCTCCCTGCCGGAGGCGTACTCGTTTATGCGGATGCGGAATTCTTCGATTCTGTCGCTGTTGAGTCCTATACCCGCCGCGAGCGTGTGACCGCCGAAATGAGTAAGGCAGTCGCTTACGGATTCTATCGCCTCAAAAATCGAAAAGCCCTCAATGCTGCGGCAGGAGCCCCTCGCTTCGCTGCCCGTTCTCGATATGACTATGGCGGGCTTGCCGTAACGCTCGGCAACGCGTGAGGCGACAATTCCGATTACTCCCTGGTGCCACTCGTCGCCGTCAACGACTATTACGCTGTCGTGCACGAGGGAGGGATTCTTCGAAAGTTTCGCGCAGACCTCGTGGAAAATGAGAGTTTCGGTTTTCTGGCGCTCCTGATTCATGGCGCAGATTTCCTCGGCGAGGTCATAGGCGCGGGTTTCGTCCTCGCACAGGAGAAGGTCGAGTGCCTTGTACGCGGAGCCCATTCTGCCGGTTGCGTTTATTCTCGGGCAGAGGGTGAACGCCGCGCTTGTAGAGCCGAGTTTTTTGCCGTTATTGCCCGCCTTCTCAAGCAGGGCTTTTATTCCCACGCGGGGAGAGTTGTTTATTATTTTAAGACCATGGCGCACAAGGGAGCGGTTTTCTCCCATAAGCGTAACGACATCGGCAATCGTGCCCAAAGCGACCAGATCGCCGAATTCGTCGAGCATTGAGTCCTCATCGCCGCCTTCGAGGGCGCTTACGAGTTTGAAAGCGACGCCCACGCCGGACAGGTCCTTGAAATCGCTCGGGCAGTCCGCCCTGTGGGGGTTGACTACAGCCGGAGCGTCGGGAAGGGTTTCACCGACTTTATGGTGGTCGGTGACAACAAGATCGATTCCGAGCGAACGGCAGAGTTTTGCCTCCTCTATGGCGGAAACGCCGTTGTCGACCGTGACAATCAGTTTAACCCCCCGCCCCGCGAGTTCGCGCACGGCGTCGCAGCTCAAGCCGTAGCCCTCGGTAAGGCGGTCGGGAATGTAGTAAATAACATCCGCTCCGCGTTTTGAGAGGTAGGAATAGAGCAGTGCCGTGGCTGTAATGCCGTCGGCGTCATAGTCACCGAAAACCGCGATTTTCTTAAAACCGTCAATCGCGTCGCGAAGGCAGTCCGCCGCCTTTTCCATATCGGCAAAGGAGAACGGGTCCGCCATAAGGGGCGAATTCGGGTCGAGGAACTCTTCAATTTCAAGGTCGTCTGTAAGTCCCCGTGAGACAAGCATATAAGCGGTTATGGGGTCAATGCTGAAATCCTCCGCCAGCTGGGCGGCGAGATTCTTGTCGCACTCGGAGACAACCCATTTTTTACGGTTCAATCTTTATCATTCCTTAGAAGATTATTTGAAAAGGTACGCTCTTGTTTCATAGGGGCGAAGCTCGAAACTGTTTGTGGCTTCACCCTTGACATCGTAGTTGGAAATCATAAGCTCGCCCTTGCTCATATCATAGCCGGCGGGAGCGGTGAACCTGACGATTTTGTCGGAGAACGAGTTTATAACGAGAAGCTTCTGCCCTTCGTAATTGCGCTCATAGACAAAGAGTTTTTTGCTGTTTTTGTAATACTGCTTAAAATCGCCGTAGATTACTATTTCATTCTCTTTTCTGAACTTGAGAAGCTTGCGGTAGAAGTTGAGGATTGAGTTTTCATCGTTGAGAGCCGCCTCGACATTGATTTCCTTGTAGTTCGGGTTGATGTTGAACCACGGCTCTTTCGCTGTTGTGAAGCCCGCGTTTTCAGAGGCGTTCCACTGAACGGGGGTTCTCGCGTTTTCGCGGTTGACCTTTGCGGAAAGTTTGAGGAAGCGCTCATCCGAGAAGCCGAGTTTTTTGAAAAGGCGGTAGTTGTTGAAGGTCATGACATCCTTGTACTCATTGACATCGTCAAGTTTGAGGTTGGTCATGCCTATTTCCTGGCCCTGATAGATAAAGGGAGTGCCGCACTGGAGAATATACATGGCGGCGAGCATCTTCGCGCTCTCGACTCTGTAATTTATATTGCCGTAGCGCTCGATTATTCTCGCGTGGTCGTGGTTTTCAATGTAAAGACTGTTCCAGCCCTTGCCGTACATCTCGGTCTGCCATTTGTCGAAGGTCTTTTTGAGTTTGCGCAGGCTGAAAGGAAGCTTGACCCAGTCCGCCATAAAGCAGTCGGCGTTCATATGGTCAAAGGAGATGAGCATATCGAGTTTCTGACCGGGACCCTCAGTGCAGAAATTGACGGCATCCTTTATTGTTGTCATCGGACCTTCGCCCACGGCGAAACAGTCGTATTCATTCTGAACGGCTCTGAATTCGTCGAGGTATTCCTCGAGGTGCGGACCGTGCTTGTAGTGCTCAATGCCGCAGGCGACGGGAATCGGGAAGCCGTTGGGAAGCCCTTCTTTTTTGGAGATGAAGGTTATGACATCCTCGCGGAAGCCGTCAACGCCCATATCGAGCCAGAAACGCATAATGCTTTTGACCTCTTCGCGCACCTTCGGATTGTCCATATTGAGGTCGGGCTGCTTCTTGGCGAAAACGTGGAGATAATACTGGTCAAGGTCCTTGTTGTACTCCCACGCCTTGCCCTCGAAAATCGACTGCCAGTTGTTGGGGGGCTTTTTGCCGCCCTTCTTTTTGCCGTCGCGCCAGAAGTAGTAATCGTGGTAGGGATTGTCGCGGCTCTTCATACCCTCTTTGAACCATTCGTGCTCGTCGGAGGTGTGGTTTACAACGAGATCCATAAACACCTTCATACCACGTTCGTGGGCGCTGTCGAGTATCTTTTTGAAATCCTCTAGCGTGCCGAATTCGGGATTGATGTTTTTGTAATCCGAAATATCGTAGCCGTAATCGGCGTTCGGTGTGGGATAAATGGGCGAGAACCAGATGCCGTCAACGCCTAAGCTCTGAATGTAATCCAGCTTGCTGTAAACGCCGGGCAGGTCGCCTATGCCGTCGCCGTTGCTGTCGCAGAAAGAGCGGGTCCAGATCTGATAGACGGACATCTCCTTGTACCATTTCTTTGTAATCTGAGCCATAACCGTCATCCTTTCAAAACATAAAAATTCATATTATTATAGCATATACTTTTAAGATTAGCAATATCTTGAAATATATTATTTAAAAAGAAAATCCGCGGGGAAATCCGTAAAAACAACGGTTCCTCCGCGGAATATCAATTTGACTTATTTGAGAGAATACTGAAGGGCGTATTCCCTGAACACCTGCGTAAAATGCTCCTCGCCGTATTTAATGCTGTTTAAATACCTGTGGGTTTCAAAAGAGCCCTTGAAAAGTTCCGTGAGAGCGACGGCGATGTTCGAGCAGTGGTCGGAAATTCTTTCGTAGTTTGTGAGCGTGTCGGAAAGAACAAAGCCCATTTCGATAGTGCAGTCCCCTTTCTGGAGACGGGAAATATGGTTGTTTCGAATCTGCGCCGTTAGCGAGTCGATGACCTGCTCGAGCGGTTCGACCCTGGTCGCGAGGTCAAGATCGCTGTCAATGTACGCCTTTACGGTTATGCCGAGAATATCGGTTGCCGCCTCGCGCAGAACATTGAGTTCATCCTGCGCTTCGTCGCTGAAGGAGATGTTCTTTTCGTGCATCTCGCCCGCAACTCTGGTAAGGTTCACGGCGTGGTCGCCGAGTCGCTCGAAATCGCCTATTACATGCAGCATTTTCGAGACTCTGCGGCTGTCCTCATCCGAGAGCGCTTCAGCCGAAAGCTTTACAAGATAAGTGCCGAGACTGTCCTCGAGACTGTCGAGTTTATCCTCGTTTTCAAGGATTTTCTGTTTGAGTTCCTCGTCGTAACTGTCAAGCAGTCTGAAGGCGTCGAATATGGCGTCCTGAGCGAGAATAGCCATAGTGTATGTGTAGGTGTCGCATTCGCTTACGGCTACCGAGGGGGAGCGAAGAAGAAGTTCGTCAAGCGTGAATATCGACTCTTTTTCGGTGCTTTCCGCCGCCTTGTCCCTGACAAGCACATTGGCGAGTTTGACAAGCAGTTTTGAGCACGGCATAAGAAGCACGGTGATTATGATATTATATACCGTGTGAACAAGCGCTATGGTGGCGGGATTCGCCGTTGCCGACGACAAAGGACTGCCGAGCGCCTTATCGACAAAATAATAGACGGGAAGGCATATAAGCGCGCCTATAACCTTTATTGAGGCGTGAACCGTGGCAACGCGTTTCGCGTTTGTGTTTGTGCCTATACACGAGAGAAGCGAGGTGGCGCAGGTGCCTATATTCTGACCCATAACAATCGGAATCGCTATTCCGAGAGGAATGCTGCCCGTAAGCGAAAGCGCCTGTAAAATACCGATTGACGCGGCGGAGGACTGAATAACCGCCGTTACCGCGAGACCGATAACAAGGCCGAACAGCGGGTTGCTGAATTTAACGAGAAGGTTCGTAAAGCCGGGCATTTCCGCGAGAGGGCTTACCGAATCCTTCATAAAGACCATACCGTACATAAGCACGGCAAAGCCCGTCATAATGGTACCTATGCTTTTCTTTTTGTAGGTTTTGCCCGAAAGAAGCAGGAACACGCCGATAATCGCGAGCACGGGCGAGAAATTCTCGGGCTTTAACATCTGCAGGAAAAAGCTGTCGCTGCTGATGCCCGAAAGCGAGAGAATCCACGCCGTCAGAGTCGTGCCTATATTGGCGCCGAAAATGACATAGAGCGTCTGCGATAAGTTCATTATGCCCGAGTTTACAAGACCGACAAGCATAACCGTGGTAGCCGATGACGACTGCATCGCTATTGTGATGACCGCGCCGACCAGCATACTGAAAATCGGGTTTGAGGTCATCTTTTTAAGCAGGTTTTCAAGCTTGCCGCCCGCCAATTTTTCGAGGTTTCCCGACATTACATTCATGCCGAAAAGGAAAAAAGCGAGACCGAGCAGAAGTTTAAGAACAGAGAAGAAATCCATAATTGAGGCGCGCCCCGCGGGCTCCCTTTCTGAAAGTGTGATTACGCTGAAAATCCCCGCTTTTCACGGGGATTCCGGTTTTGATTATTCAGCCCTGAGTTCGGAAATCAGTTTTATGATTCCGATAACGAAGGATGTAAAGTAAGCGAGGACATTCACCATTTTGCTTATAATTGAGCCCACATCCATATTGGAGATGAGGTCCGAGATATCCGATTCACCGCCGCCCGTTGACGGTGTGGAGGGATTTGAGGGAGTTGAGGGCGTGGACGGCGTTGAGGGAGTTGACGGAGTGGAAGGAGTCGAAGGAGTGGACGGGGTCTGGGGCTCGGATGAGCTGCCCGCCGATGAGCCCGACGAAACCGTAAGCGGAACTGTCGCCACAAACTTCCACTGCTGGGCGGGAGTTGTGGTTTTGTTTATAACATAAAGTGTTGCCGTGATATCCGCCTTGCCGTCCGCAACGGCATAAACCTTGCCGGTCTGGTCAACAGTGGCGACAGCGGTGTTGGATGAAGCCCACTGCGGAGAGGTGAAGGAGTTGGAAGCGAAGAGTTTATCGATATTCGCGGCGTTTATTGTGGCTGTGTACTGTGAGGCGTTGCCCACACCGAGAACGGTGTTGGGAGCGTATACCGTAATAACCTGTTTGGAATCCGAAACTGTAACCGAGCCGTCCGCGGGCGGGGTTGTGCCCGGGTCGGAGGGGTCTGTGCCGGGATCCGTGGGAGTTGTGCCCGAACCGGACTTGACATAATAGAAGGACTTGTCAACCTTGCCCGAAATGCCGTTTACACTGCCGTCGGCTGTGTACTGCCACATTACATAGTTGCCGTCGTAATTCGCCTGCTGAGCCCAGGTGGCAAGCCAGATATCGTAGCCGAGAGAGTTGGCGTTGAGCTTGCCCTTGAGCATATCCTTGTTGGAATAAATCATAGGCTTGTAGCCGTTGAGGGCGATTTTGGCGCAGAACGCGTTGTTGACAGCGGTCGCCTCGCTCTTGGTGAGAACGGCATAGTAAAGTCTGCCCGTTTCCATACCCTTATTGTCGACTGCGTATTCAAAGTCGATGGCTATGGGAAGGGTGATGTAACTCTTGAGATTGTTGAGCAGGATAAGGTCAATGACATAAGCCGCTTCCTCCGTGCCTTCCGCGGCGGTTACCGCCTGGCTGAAGAAATAGAGGCCGACATTGAGACCCGCGTTTTTGGCTGCCTTTACATTGGAGACGAAGTTTTCATCCTCCTGAAGAACGCCCTGGGTGTAGCCCCTGAAGCCCGCTCTTATCATAACGTTTTTGACGCCCGCGGCATAGACCTTTGCCCAGTCGATTGTGCCGTTGTGGTACGAAACATCGATTACATCGAGAACATCGTAGCCCTCTTTGAAACGGTCATCGTGAACATATCCGATAACATCGTCGGGAGATTTGCCCGCCGTTTTGCGCAAAGTTGCCGCTTTGTAAGTTTCGGGGTCGTCCGGCTTAGACGCGGCTGACGCGACGGAAGCGGCGCCGAGAAGCACAAGCAGACACAGCAGCACGCTTAAAATCCTTTTTAAATTCTTTTTCATTTTTTGTTTCCTCCGGGTAAAATTCTGAAAATGGATATATTGAAACATAATACGGAAGTATTATACCACATACTGTATAGATTATCAATAGAAAAATATATATTGTTGTTCTTGATTTATTTTTGTAAACGGAGTATGATTCAAATTATAAAGCGAAAGGAGATTTTCTATGATTAATATAGGTCTTTGCGGAACATGGCACGTGCATTTCAACGGCTACGCGAAAGAGGCGCAGGCGTTTGATAATTGCAAACTCACCGCTCTCTGGGACCCGGACGAGAAAGCCGGAAGAGAGGCAGCGGCAAAATTCGGCTGCGAGTTTGAGGGCGAGTACGACAGATTCATAACCCGCGGCGATGTTGACGCTATAATTGTCTGCTCATCAACGGATATGCACAAGGAGCTGATAATCAAGGCGGCGCAGGCGGGCAAGCACGTATTTACCGAAAAGGTGCTCTGCTTCACAAAAGCGGACGCTCTCGAGGTCGCGGACGCGGTAAAAAAGAGCGGTATTAAATTCTGCATTTCGTTCCCGTGGAGAACGCGCGGCGATTTCAACTGCATTAAAGAGATTGTTGATTCGGGCATTCTCGGCGAAATAACCTACTGCCGTATGAGGAACGCCCACAACGGCGCTTCGGCAGGCTGGCTTCCGCAGACATTTTACGATAAAAAGAGCTGCGGCGGCGGAGCGATGATGGACCTCGGCGCGCATTCTATGTATATTCTCAACTGGATTATGGGCGAACCCGTCAAGGCGAGCTCGGCGTTTACGAATATGATGGTTGACTCGGTTGAGGACAACGCCGTTACGGTATTCACCTACAAAAACGGCGCGATAGGAGTCAGCGAAACAGGCTTTGTAACCGGGAACAATCCGTTTGAGTTTGAAATCGCGGGCAAAAACGGCACCGCGCTCATGGGCGGCTTCCTTGACAAGCCCTGCTACAACATAGGCGAGGGCTGGGTTTTCCCGAGAACGGGCAACAATCTGCCCGCCCCGATGAGCACCTGGATTGACTCAATTGAAAACGGCGGCGACTCCCCTTACGGAATAGACGACGCGGTCGCGCTTTCCGCCGTTATGGAGATGGCGTATAAAAACATTTTCTGACAACTAAAATGCAGTTAAGGCAGACTATTGGGTCTGCCTTTTTTTATTCTGTCAATAGCGCCATTTTCTCGAGGCGATATATTCCTTCAATTTCATGCTGTTTTCGGCAACCTTTTCCTCAAGCTCGCTGTTGAGTTCGAGGGCTTCAGTGCCGGCTTTTTTAAGTTCCTTGTAAAAGCTTTCCTCCATGCTTTCCTCAATGTTTTTCGCGAGCTCGTCAATGCTCTTCGTGTTCTGCGGATGATCCTTTATCCATTTGACCGTGTCGCGCAGGGAATCCTCGGCGCTCATCGGCTTGTAGCCGAGTTCCTTCGCCGCTTTTTCATAGGAGAAGTTGCAGTTTTCGCAGATTTTGTTGATTGAAAACGGGGTTAAAACCGGGGGCAGTTTAGCCGCCTTGAAAAGCACTTCAATCATCGGGCAGAGTTTTAACAGAACGGATTTGCTCAGGGCGATTTTGGGAGGATTTTTACCCTCGATTTTAGCGAGAGTGCGGATGAACTCGTCAACGGAGAGTCTGTCTCCGCACAGGAAATAGCATTCGCCGCCCCTGCCCTTTTCGGCGGCGGAAATCATACCTTTTGCGACATCCCTTACATCGACGAAATTGTAGCCGCCGAACCTGAGCGTAACGGGGAAAAGCCCGCTTAAATAAAGCTGGATCATTGTGCACACGCTGTTTGTGCCGTTGTTGTCGTCGGGACCTATACAGCAGCTCGGCTGAACGATGCAGATTTTGAGGTTTTCATCGGATTGCTCTATGCAGTACTGCGTGGCAGCCGCCTTGGATTTTCCGTAGGCGTCGCTGAGTTTTGAGGGGTCGTAACTGCTGAGTTCCCTTATCGGAGCGTTGCCCTTGAGAGGAGGGATGCAGTCAACGGATGACACAAAAACAAGGTTTTTGACACCGCATTTTTTGCAGGCGGTTACAACATTTTTGGTGCCCTCGTAGTTTACCGCCCATACAAGTCTGTCCTTCGTGCCCTCTATATCGACTATACCGGCAACATGATAGACCGTGTCGGCGCCGTCAAACGCCTTTTCGAGACTGCCGTAGTCGGTGACATCGCCCATTACCTTTTCAACGCCGAACTCGTCAAGTTCCTTGCTGTCGCGGCGCAGAAGAGCGCGCACCGTGCCGGGTCTCCGGGACAGCTCGCTTACAAGCGCGAAGCCGACATACCCGCGCGCGCCGGTAACAACGGATACCGGTTCTTTTACTGCCGATTTATCGCTCTTTTTCATTTTACACCTCCGGTATTTTCTGTAACCTCATCAATTCTATAATTTTTATAATTTAATAATGTGAATTTCCGATGAATTAAATATTAACTTTTTTTCCTTTATACAAATTTGGGCTAAACTGCCCGAAATTTAAGAAAAAATTAATCGATGATTGACGCTCTGAATGTTGAATTATATTTATTATATGGTATAATAAAATGGGTATTAATATGGGTATTGCACTTAAAATGCGCAAAATATGGTTTTACAGCAAAGGAGCCGAATAATGAAAAAAGCAATAAGAAAAATCATCTCATTTGTTCTGATTTTCACGCTGACGGCGTCATCGGCGGCGCTGCTCTCGTCAGTCAAAACGGGCGCCTACCCCGGTAGAGTTCCCGTCATCTTCATTTCGGGCGAGGGCACGGAAATCGGAATCAAGCAGGACGACGGCAAGTACAGAATTCTTAAATATCAGGTTGACACCGATAAAATTAAGAAGGCGTTTCTTGACGACCCGAGCGTAATCGTGAAGGCCTCGTTCACTCAAGACTGGACCGAGTTCTCCGACATTCTCGCCGACGTTCTCATTGACACATTCGGCGAGTTCGCCCTCGACGAGAACGGCGAACCCACAAACGGCTCGGAGAGCACATTCAAATACAACAAAAGAACTCTCAAAAACAATTTCACCAACCCGAACGCCAGTCTTTACTCCTACGGCTACAGTTACGACTGGCGTCTGAGCCCCTACGAAAATATGGAAGGTCTGCGCCAGTATATAGACGATGTTCTTGAGGCAACGGGCTGCAACGAATATGTTCTTTACAGCAGATGCGAGGGCGGCTGCCTTTCACTTCTTTATTACGATATGTATAAAGACAACCGTATTTCCGACCTTATTCTCAGCCACACCGCTCTTCTCGGTCTCTCCCCCATAGGTGAAGCATTCAGCGGAAATATTAAGATAGACCCCGAGGCGGTCGAGCGCCTGCTCTATGAAACGGATCTCGGCATAAACTACGAACTGACGGACAACATAACGCTCACGGACGACCTCATCCGCCAGGTGCTCAAGGTGCTCATAGACATTTACGGCGCGGATATGTTCTGCTTTGTTACCACAAACGCTTACCAGCACATTTATGACTATGTAAACGAAAAAATCCTCAAATACACCTTCGGCTCTTTCCCCGGCTACTGGGCAATGGTTGAGGAGCAGTATTACGAGCAGGCGAAGAAGTCAGTCTTCGCCGGCGAAGAGGAAAAATACGCGGGTATGATTGAGAAAATCGACCGCTATTACAACAATATAACGGTGCGCACGGATGAAATCCTTGACGAGATGGAAGCAAACGGCATAAGAATCTGCAACATAATCAAATACGGCAAGCAGATATGCCCCGGCGTTCCCGAAGCGGATATACTCTCCGACCAGCTTGTAAAGGTTCCCCTCGCGAGCTTCGGCGCAACGACTTCGCCGATAACCTCCAAATTCTCTGATAAATACATTCAGGAGGAAGAGGCAAAGGGCAACGGCAAATACATATCCCCCGACAAGCAGATAAACTCCGCCACCTGCAAATACAGAGACACGACCTGGTATGTAAAGAATGTCGGTCACAAGTTCAATCCGAAGTGTATTGAGCCGCTTGTTTTCGCCATAGCGAACGACCACGAATCCACCGTTTTTACCTATGAGGACTACCCGCAGTATTTGTTCTACAGCGAGCCCGAGGAAGAGGGCGGCGAGGGCACTCTCGCCCCGCTTGACCCTGAGATTCACAGAACAAGAATAGACGATTACAACGACAATGTCGGCAACACCTTCATAAGAAAATTCAAGGAAATTTTCAGACCGCTGTTCGTAGTTATCTGCTGGATTGTAAAGGTGTTCGGCGTTCAGCCCAGAGCGGGCAAATAATCACGCTCAGAGGGAGTGATTGATATAAAAACTCTTAAAAAGGCGCTGTGCCTGATTCTTGTACTGTCAATGTGTTTCTGCGCTGCCGCCTGCGGTAAAACAGAAGAAACCGCGACTTTGGAAAACGGCGTTCCCGTTCAGTCATCAACAACAAAAAAAGCTGATTGGAAAGCGCTCTACAAAGATTTCCTCAAAAATCTGACACAGGCGGATGTTGACGCAGACCCGAAGGAATGCAGATTCACGCTCTGTTACATTGACGGCGACAAAATTCCCGAACTTGTTATTTCGCAGGGCAAGGAAACAGATTGTGTCTGCATTGTTGTTACTATAGTAAACGGCGAGATTGCCAACACCGGCCCCTACGGTATGAACGGTGAACTGACATACTACGAAAAGAGCGGCGTTCTGATTGACGAAATCGGCAACGGCACAAACTATATGGAAACAATCTGCTCTCTCGAAAACGGCACGGTAGCGGTGCTGTTTGAAGGTTCAATGAGAGTTATAAACGGCAGGGAGAACCACTATGTTGAGGAAAAGCTCCTCACCGAAGAGCAGTATAACGCAGTGCGCAACAAATACATACCGAAGGATTTCGCCGAAAAGACGGTTACATTCGATAAATGCTTTGAGATGACTGAAGAAAGCATTGACAAAAACGTAAAATAAACGCATACAAAAAAGCCATACGGCACCGCGCCGTATGGCTTTGCTTTTTGTTTTGATTAACCCTGACCTTTTATAAGCCCTTCAATGAAGTGCCATACATCGGTTTTGGTAAACCAGACTATGAAATTCGCGAGTATTTCGAGAAAATACACTTCAATCTGCGAGCCCATGGTGTAGCCCGTATCGCTGGTAAGCCCCCTGTATGTGTTCGCCCCGTCATAGCTTAAGCAGAACACATTTACCGACCAGGGGCTGAGAGTCTGTGTGAGTTTGTTGCCCGTTACAAGGAGCTTCTGATAGCGCGGAGTCACAAGATTGCTCAGCGTTCCCGTGCGGTTTGAGAGATTGAAAAGACCGCTTCCGACATATCTCTGCTCGACCGATGCGTCAAGCTTGTAAGTGCCGTCAAAATCCACCTCGAGTTTTCTCGACTCGTCCGAAATGTTGACAACAGCCACATAAATCTGCTTGTTCTCCTCGTCAACGCTTACCGCCTGATAGATATTTTCACTGTTGCCGGTAAGTTCGCTTTTGAGAACTGCCGTGCCCGTGTTGTTCATAAAGAGCTGCTGAACATAGTAGCTCGGCGTGCGCACAACCTGGTCCGATGTAAACCATATAAGATTGGGCGCCCACTGTGTATAGCCCTCTCGCGCGAAAAGCGGAGCGTAGCACGCCATTTCAACTATATCGCCGTTTCGCACGAGGTTTGTCATATGCACGCCCTCGTGAACGGCAACCTGCAGATTGTTCTTGGTAATCTGCTCGCCGCCTTCTCTGTGAACGGCATATTCGCCCACAAACACCTTCGCGCCGTCACGCGGGTAGCTGTCATATTTTTCGGCGTTGGCGAACACCCACCAGGTGGGAACATAGTAATGCTCATCGACTATTGTGTCGGTATATTTCTCGTTTATAATTTCCCAGGCATATTCGTGTTCCTTGCCGTCCGCCCAAGCGCCCGCGGAGGAGATTATCGTTATATCGGGATACGCCTCTTTGACGGCGTTGTAGATTACATCGAACCTCTCCCAGTAGTCCTCCATCCAGTTTTCGTTGCCCACGGCGAGATATTTCATATTGAACGGTTCGGGATGCCCGTTCTGTGCTCTCACGGCGCCCCATTCGGTGTCGGTTGAGCCGTTGGCGTATTCTATAAGGTCGAGTATATCCTGAATGTGATTGTTCATCTCTTCGCTGCCGAGCTCATATTTCCAGTCGCCCCTGCCCTGGCACATAAGACCCGCGTGAACAACGGGGAGCGGCTCGCATTCAAGATAATCGCACAGGCAGAAATACTCGTAAAATCCGACAGCCATACTCTGGTTGTAGCCCCAGAGATTGGGAATCTGATGTCTCTGCTCAAGAGGGCCTATTGTGTATTTCCAGTTGTAGGCGTATTCCCAGTCATAGGCGCCCTCCGCGACACAGCCGCCGGGGAAGCGCATGAACGCGGGGTTGAGATCCTTGAGCGCCTTCACAAGATCGGCACGCAGGGTGGAATACTGCCACATACTGTCGCCGTAACCGAAGGATGACTGAGAAACAAGCTCAAAGAAATCGACCTCGTCACCCTCGGGAATTGTAAGTTTAAGAACGGTATATGCCCTCGCGGAGGGTTTTACCTCGGCTGAAAGTTTGCTGAAATCCGAGCCGATTGTGAAATCGCCGTTTGCTACACTCTTGCCGTTTTCATTGATGAAAGACCAGGCAATCAGATCGCCCTGATTTCCCCTTGCGTAGAATGAAAAATCGTAGGTTTCGCCCTTTTTGAGGAGGATGCCGAACTGACTTTCGCCGTCCGGATAGCCGTGGTTGAGAACGGTGCTCGCCCTTGTGGCGTGGAGATAGGTCGGGTTGTTCTCATTCATCGGAGCGTCCCTGTAGGGCCACGCCTCGCCTTCGGTTACCTCCCAGCCCGTCATTCTGCAGTCGTAGTCGGGAGCCCAGGCGAGCCGCTGCTCAAAGGAATTGTTCCTGATGAGGTTTGAACTCAAGCCCCCGTCGGCGGAGAAGTTTATATCCTCAAAGAAAATCCCGAACATGTTGTCGCTGATTTTCGTTGAGCCGTCTTTTGCGTTGACGGTGATTTTCGCCGCGCCCGATTCAGCCGAAGCGGGAATGTGAGCAACCGCCGTAAAAATGAGTGTCGCCGCAAGCAGTATGCTTACGATTGTTTTTGTTTTTTTCATCCGGCACCTCTCAGAATTTAAGATAACAGATTAATTATATCGTTATTATTTTTCGCAGTTTCTGTAATGAACGGGATTGTAGTCGCCGTCCGCGGAGATGAGGAACACGGTGTGGCCCTGAAGCCAGTCCTTCTCGGGGGCGTCGAACTTGCTCGCCATTGAATATGAGCCGTAGCCCGAGGGTTGCATATAACTTAAATAAACGCCGTCGCAGTCGAGCGCGAAATCGTTGAGATGGTCGTGGCCGAAGAACACCTTTGTTGTTGAACCGCATTCCTTTATCGCCGCGAACATACCGGAGTCGAAGCCGGACGCGCACACTCCCTCACGCTTGTCGCCGAGGAGGAAGGCGCCTTCGCCGTTTTCAATCTTTTCCGCCTGCTCCCTCATCTGAGGAAGCGGAATGTGCATAATGACCGTTGATTTGAAATCACCGTATTTCTCTTTATTCGCGGCTATAACGCCCTTATACCACTCAACCTGCGAGGTCTTTACTCCGTCGTAGGGGTCCTCACTCTCGGGAACGCCGTACTGCGCTTTTGTTTCGCTGTCCATATGCCTGCCGCTGTCCATAAGCACAAAGGTATGGCGCAGAGTGTTGTCGGCATTGAGAATGTTGATATAGTAATTGCCGTCGCCCCATATATCATCGGGGCCCTCAAGCATAAGGCAGTGCTCGTAGGACGAGAAAATCGAAATCATTTCAGGGCGGGAGATTGACCAGCTGTTGTCGCCCTCGTGGTTGCCGAGCACGGCAGCCCAGTAAACACCGAGGTTTTCAAGCATCTGCGCGAACTGGTGCGACCTTTTTCTGTTCATGCCGGAGGTGACATTGTCGCCGCCGAAAATAACGAGGTCGGGCTTTTCGCGGCGGATATTGTCAACTATGTTTTCGAGCGTGACATTCGAGGTTTTGTTCTTGCCGTCAAGGTGGGTATCTGTGAAGGTTATAACCTTGAATTCACCGTCCGACGCTTTCTTTACCGTGTAGCCGTCGTCCGCTTTGGAGACAATTTCAACATCGCTTCCGATCTTTTCGAGCGACTTGATATCGTAGCTGAAATTGTGCGGAAGGAAGGCGTAGGTTACGCACCCGCCCGCGATAATGACGGCGAGCAGAGCGCAAAGCGTAATTTTAAGCCATTTTTTCATAACAGAACCTCCTGATTATTTCCCGGAAAGTCCGGCTATATCCTTAATGTATTTGTCCGCTGATTCGAGAGAGGACACAAGGCACGCGGATTTCGCGCCCTCAAGGCGGAACACGGGTATGCTCTCGAGCGGAGCGCGGTAGTTTTTGAGCCACCTGCCGCCCTCGTATTCTTTGCCGCTGAAAATATCAATCCACTTGCCTTTGGGCAGATAGATGTTGCGCTTTTTGCGGCGCTTTAAAACGGGAGCCACAAGCAGGCCGCAGCCGAGCATATACTCGTCCTCGATATCGAAAACGTTTTTGTCCGACGGGTCGTGGAAAATGAGGTGGCGCATAAGCGGTATTCCCGTAACGCAGGTAACGGACGCCTGCTCGATTATATAGGGTTTGAGGCATTCGTGCAGGTTGGAATAGGCGCGGTAAACCGCCTTTGTGTGCTCGTCGAAATCGTAGGGCCTTTTCACATTGCCGTGAGTCTGAATATTCGCCGAAAAAGCTGTGAACTCAAGACCTCTTATAAATACTTTATCCTCGTGCTTTTTGTCGTAGAGATTGAACGACGCGCGGTAGCCCGCCATATCCCAGCTGACAAACGGCACGCCCGAAAAGCCGAGTGAAAGAACCGCCCTTATGACAGGCTTGAGAAAATAGAACTCTCTTCTCTGGTCGCCCGCCCACACGAAGGGATAGCGCTGGGCGCCGATTGAGCCGCCGCGTGAGAAATTCACTCCCCCGCAGCTCTTAGTGTTGAACCGGCGGTACTGAAGCGTGTTGTATAAAGTCGGATACCAGTGATGCGCGCCCGCGGGGTTTCTGCCGTCGGCGAATTTTATTGAAGGGTCGTCGGGGAACTGCTCGCAGAAATCGATTTTCGCGCCTTCAATGCCTATATCGTTTATGTAGCCGTTCCAGTAATCTCTCCACTTTTCCCTGCTTCGCTCACTTGTGAGGTCAATGCAGCGCATCTTTTTCTTGTTGAAATTGTCAACAAGATTGAAGGAACTTGTTTCGCTTAAATATGTGCCCTCGTCGGAATTGACGGCGTAGGAATCGTCAAGCCCGAAATACTCCTCGCTTTTGTCGGGGAATCTGCCGCACTGCTCATATACCATGGCGTATTTGCCCTCGGAATGAACGCGGTCGCATATTTCCTTGAGTTCGGGCAGGTTTTCCGTTTTATACGGTCGGAAGCCCTCGAGTATGACGGCGTCCCACGGGAAGCCCTCTTTCTTCATCGCTTCCATCATGGCGAACACGCCCTCTTTGGTCTGAAATTCGGGATGATAGCGGCAGACGAGGGTGCCGAACGACCACTCGGGAGGCATTGGCGCAAAGCCCGTAAGGCGGCAGTAGGCGGAAAGGATATCTGCGGGAGTGTCGCCCGTGAAAATATATAAATCGAGCGGAGCGCCGAACTGCCCGACAGTCAGGGTTTTCTTATTCGATGAGCAGATGTCTAAGGCGGTGCGCTCATATCTGTTGAAAAGCAGAGCGTTGCAGGCGGATGACATAAGGAAGGGAATCGGTATATAACTGTTGCCCTTGGTCTGACACCAGCGGTCCACGGCGTAAATGTTCACCTTTTTGCCGCGTTGATTCACGGCGTCAAAGCGCTCGCCCGTGCCGTAGAATCTTTCATCGGGTAGGGCGGCGAAACTCACCGTTACGCTGTTTTCCGCTTTGTTTATATCGGTTATTTTTCTGACGGGGCGCGAGTTTTTGTCAAAAAAGATTACTGCGTTTCCGCTTATCTCAACGGCAGTGCCGTCGCCAGAAACAAAGCGTTTTTTACCGTCCGTTTCAACCGTTTCAAACGGAAGTGGTTCTTTTTCATACTCCTCGCCCAGATCTTTCGCAAGAGTCTGGGCGGCGCCCATATCGTCAAACGATGAGCCGGATTTGCTCTGCACCCGCCACACGCCGCTGTCAGCGAGGGAAAGGCGCAGGTCAACGCCTTTGAAACTGAATTCCGTAGTCAGCCGATTATTCATCGCCTTCACCGCTTTCATTGCTTTCGCTGTCTTCATAGCTTTCGCTCTCCGGGCCGTCTTCCAACTGTTCGAGTTTTTCATCTCTCAGAGCGCGCATTTCAAGAAGTTCGGCGTAGATGGCTTCCTTCTTTTTGCCGCTGTAATTGTCAAACAGGAAGCAGAGAGCGGGCAGCAGACTGCCTATAAGTCCGCACAGGGAGACCATGGCGTAAATGCCCCTCAGAGTGCGCGGAGTCTGGATTGCCTCCTCCCCCGTTTCCATATTTTTGGAACGGTAGCCGATAACGGCAAGAAGACCGTTTGTGAGGTTGACCTTTATGAGCGAGGTTATTTTCGCCACAATATTCTGCGCCGCGCACAGCAGACCGTCGCTTCTTACGGGAACGCCGTATTTTTTCTCGGAATACCATTCCATATAATCCGTGGAGTCGCCCACTATAATCCTGCGGGCGGCGCCCTGGGCGGCGTTGGGCATGCCGGCGAAGGCGATGCATATTCCGGGGATGTATCTGAGTTTTCTTACTCTGTCGAGATTGAACTTTATGTTGAACGAGGAAATAATCGTGTAGAAAAACGCGGTGTAGTAATATCCGCCCGAGAGCATTGCCTTGGCGGAAATCTTTTTGCCCACGAAGGGCACGGCCATAAGGCCGACATACGAGAGAGCGCCGCTTATGCTTTCCACAATCGTCTTCATCGGAAGGTCGTCAAAGGTATTTTTGTAGAGGTAAATCAGTGTGTCGTAGGTGACTTTTCTGATTGTTTCGAAAATGTTGGATATCATAAGCACCATAAACGGTCTGTTGTGAAGCAGGGCGAGAACGGTGTCCTTGTTCCAGTTTACCTTCTCCTCGTTTTTGTCCTCTGAGGGCGTAAAGAAACTGACTCTTTCCTCGATGGTCATATACGGGGCGTACATTGCGGCAACGCCTATAACGCAGAAGCCCAGCGCAACGAAGAAATAACTCCACTGCTCCCTCGCGGGGGTTTTCTGCAGGCCCACAACAACCGGTATAACGCCGCCCGGCAGAAGCGAGCCGAGAGTGGCGGCAATGGATTCAAAAGTGAAAAACTTTTTACGGTCCGACGGGTCGGAAACCATTTTAAGACCGAGCGATGCGAGAGCTATGTCATAAAAGGTATCCGCTATCGAGAAAAAGATGCTTAAAAACAGAGTCCATATAAAATTGTACATGGCGCTGTGCGTGGGAACAATAAAAAGGAGCATGGATGTAATCGCGAACGGAACGGGGGTTACAAAAAGCGCGGTGCGCAGGTTGCTCCTTTTTCTGTTTTTAATCGGCATATCATAAAGAGCGCCCGCCACGGGAGGAACAATAAAGCTGAGAATGGTACTGATATTGTCCTTTACCGCGGACATGCCGTTGGTAAGACCGGCATAGTCTCTGCCGAAGTTTCCGGCAAAGGTGCCTATGCTGTCCTGCCCCATGGCGTTGCCGAAAATACCGCCCGCGTAACCGAGCTGTTCTTTGATTGAAACAGATTCGTTGTCGAGATATGTGCGTTTGAGACCGACCAGACCGGATTTGACCGCAGATTTAACCGACATACTGCTCACCTTTCTTTTTTATGGATAATTCAATATTAACATATTAATTGTAGAGTTGCAACAAAACAGCGCATAAAATATTGACTCAAATGTATAAATGTTATAAAGTTAAATAAAATATTCGAAGGATTATTCAGTATTCGGAGGCGAAGTATGCAGAAAGTTGCGCTTGTTACGGGCGGCACATCGGGAATCGGGAAGGAAACCGCGCTTGAGCTTGTGAGACGCGGCTGCAGGGTTTATGAACTCAGCCGCAGGGAGCAGGGCGTTGAAGGAATGGTTCATATACCGACCGATATCACCGACACAGACGCGGTTGAAAAGGCGATTGACACCGTAATTGAAAATGAGGGAAAAATCGATATTGTAGTAAACAACGCGGGTTTCGGCATTTCCGGCGCTATTGAATACACCGATGTAAGCGAAGCGAAAAAGCTTTTTGACGTGAACTTTTTCGGAATGGTCGCCGTAAACCGCAAGGTTCTGCCGGTTATGCACAGACAGGGTTACGGAAGAATAGTCAATTTAAGCAGCGTCGGGGCGCCTGTCGCCCTGCCGTTTCAGGCATATTATTCGGCGAGCAAGGCGGGTGTGAACAGCTACACCCTCGCGCTCGCAAACGAGGTGCGCCCCTACGGAATAACCGTGTGCGCGGTTCAGCCGGGCGATATAAGCACGGGCTTTACCGACGCGAGGGAGAAATCAACAAAAGGCGATGACGCCTACGGCGGAAGAATAGAAAAGAGCGTTTCCAGAATGGAGCACGATGAGAGAAACGGGATGTCCCCTGCCGTTGCGGGAAAATTCATCGCGGACAAGGCGCTGAGAAAAAAGGTAAAACCGGTTTACACAATCGGCGCGTCATATAAAGCGGTTGTCACCCTTGTTAAGATTCTGCCGGTATCGCTGGTGAATAAAATAATCGGCACGATATACGCCTGACGCGCAAACCGTGCCGGAATAACCGCTTTATATAAATATTTTTTAAAAAACACTTGCAAAAGGCGTAAAACTGTGTTATTATACCTTTCGCTATCCGGGTGTGGCGCAGTTGGGAGCGCGCTTGACTGGGGGTCAAGAGGCCGTGAGTTCAAGTCTCGCCACTCGGACCATCGCTCAAATCCTTATCTATCAAGGGTTTGAGCGACTTTTTTTGCTCATCGCGCGACCAGTAGCTACCAAAAAAAATGGCCGTAGCTACCAAATTAGCTACCAAAAAGCTACCATTTTAGCTACCACTCTGACTAAATACCAAGGTGTCATTTTGGTCAGTTTTCACAATCCGAAAAGTTAAAAACCTAGCTCATAATTCGCAAATATGGAAGCTAAAACTTAAATGCATTCATCAGCTCTTTTTTTCTGGACTGATCAAGATGCCCATAAATATTCGCTGTGGTTTCTATATCCGCATGTCCCAACCATTCCTGAACATCTTTAAGCTGAAATCCCTTGCTCATCAGTAAACTTGCACAGCTGTGCCTTAAGTCATGAAACCTAATTGGCGGTAGTCCGTATTTTTTGAGTAAGCCAACAAAACGTCTTGTTATCTGATCCGGGTTGAACATTGTTCCATCAGGCCATTTGAAAATATAATCATTTTCAGTATAATTTTCTTTATACTTCAAACGATTCTTATTCTCCTCCTCTCTTAAGTTAAGGAGGAGATTTTCTATTTCCTTGGACATCGGAAACGTTCTAAAGCTGCTGTCAGTCTTGGTCCTGTCTTTCTCAACAATCTTATTTGTTCTGACTACAGTGTGTTTGATAGTAACTAATTTGTTCTCAAAATCTACGCTATCCCACTTAAGGCCTAAAACTTCACTTCTTCGAAGACCATACAGTACGGTTACATATATTATGTTATATATATAATCGCCTTTGATCTTTTCAAAGAGTTCTGTCAGTTGTTCTTCGTTATAAAACGTGGGGAGCCGTCTTGTTTGTTTTGGCAATACTATGAACTCACTGGGATCGTCAATTATTAACCTCTGCATCCTGGCATCTTTTAAAATGAGCCTCAAAGTAATCTTTAGTTTCTTAAGTGAAGTAGGACACAACGGCTTCTTATCCTTAGTTCTCTCATAATCAACAAATTCCTGAAGAATATGGTAGTCTATATCTTCCAGATACGTTTTTGTTTCTTTAAAATAAGGAATAATATAGTTGCTACAAATATTATGATAGAAATAATCAGTCACTTCGTCTGTCCTGGCTTCATTCTCTTTCTTTTTCATCCATTCGTTTACAAATGATGAAAACAAAGTCTTATTCTTGTCAGCCTTAATACTAATAGTTTTATTTGAGGTTTGGAATGTTTCTACTTCAATCGGCTTGGCTTCTAAATACATCTTTATTTCATTCTCAAGAATGCTTTGTGCAGCAGATTCATTTTCCGGTTTGAATTCAAGTCCGGTTTTAACATATTTTTTCGCCCATTTACCGTTTGTGTTTTTAACATTAAACACTGCATAGTACTTGCCATATCTTTCTATGAGGCTGCCTTTCAACTATCATTCTCCTTTCCTGGCTAAGTATGGCCTCACACAGAATCGTGCTACATTCGTTATTATGTCATAAGTCGCCATACTTAGCAAGGTTAATAAATGTATTCATTTTAAATACATTTATCTTTAAAGGAAGATGTTTTGACTTTTGTGTCTATCTTTTTCTTGTTTTCTTCGAGTTTTGCCAACATTGAAGGCTTTGCTCTTGCTACAGCATCCTCGGGAATTCTATCTTTTTTATCCCAATTCTTGGCTGTATCATAAACTTCGACCTTTTCAGCCATGTTTCTTGCAACTGCAAGGGGAACCAGACCTTTATCAGCCAGTTTCTGAAAATATAAGTCCTGATTATGCATGGGGAAACCGCACATCGGGATTCTCGTTTCAGTTCCTTCCATCAATCTGCCGGTAAGAACAAGATCAAGAGCATCGGCAACCTTCTTTGCGTCTTCTCCGAAGGCTTCATAAAACTCGCCGACCTGTATAAAACAGATATGTTCGGGATAGTGTTCTTTAACCACGTTATATCGGTTCAACGGATTTTTAGGCAAACCTTCAATCTGCAAATCTTTCGGTTTATCATTGCCGAGCCACAGATTATATATTTCGTCATAACTTACCGACATCCTGTCGGAAAGTTCAGCAAAGATCCGTTCTCTGACCACAGAATCTCCGACTCCGACTGCTTCATAGAGGTTATCTCCGTTTTGAAGCACGGTAACAATTTCATTGAATTTTAAATCAGCGTTGATTCTTTCACCTAAATCGTCATCGGGATACTTTTCGCAATACCAGTCTTTTACGGATTCGTCCATTACATAGAATCGTTCCGGGTGCATTATTCTTTCAACTTTGACGGATATCTCATCATCGTCAAAAACTACACCTTCGAGCCAGTCTTCGGTTTCATTCCAGCTTTTGAATGTTGCCATTGCTCCATCACCGTTGAATACAAGATAGTCATCATAACTGTCTATCTCGTTATATTCATAACCGGCGGCTCTCATAGCATCCATTATCATTTCTTTCTTATCAGCAGATATTTCGGGAGCTGATTTCATCTGTTCAAGCTCCGCTTTTTCTTTTTCATTTAGATATCTGTCGGATTTTATAAGCGCATCTATCTTCTTTGACACATCGTTCCAGGATAACCTTACCGATGTGGCTTTGCCCTTAGTGAGAATAACGCCTTTGGCATCGTGGCTCTCGCCGCTGTGATTGGCTCCGGAAACGGCATGGCTTCTGCCGCCGGTTCCATATTCGTTCTTCAAAAAATCGGCTCTCGCTTTATTCTCTTTATTATTCTCAAAGAATTCAGCTATTCTCAGCTTGCCCTGACTCACACCGCTGCCGCCGCATAGAGTCTGATCAATCTCATC
>JAEERC010000057.1 GCA_016285645.1 Clostridiaceae bacterium
AAACGATGATGTAGGGAACGCCAACCTGACGGGCAAGAAGAAGGTGCTCTTTTGTCTGAGCCATGGGGCCGTCGGTAGCAGCGATAACGAGGATAGCACCGTCCATCTGAGCAGCGCCGGTGATCATGTTCTTGATATAGTCAGCATGGCCGGGGCAGTCAACGTGTGCATAGTGACGGGTTTCGGTTTCATACTCAACGTGAGCGGTATTGATTGTGATACCACGTTCTCTCTCTTCAGGAGCTTTATCGATGTTGGCGTAGTCAACGAACTGAGCGCCGCCCTTCATAGCAAGGGTCTTTGTGATAGCTGCGGTAAGAGTGGTTTTGCCGTGGTCAACATGGCCGATAGTGCCGATGTTAACATGGGGTTTGGATCGGTTAAAATGTTCTTTTGCCATTAGAAATTTCCTCCCTAATAAATTGTTAAATTAATTAAACTCCATGCTCGCGCATGATAATATAATAACAGAATTTGTATATATTTCAAGTATTTTTTGAAATATAATGAATTATTCGGCTTTTTTATGGTCGCCGACAATTTTTTCGGCTATGGACGCGGGAACCTGAGTGTAGCACTTGGGCTCCATAACGTACTGACCTCTGCCCTGCGTTTTGGAGCGCAGCGAGGTGGCATAACCGAACATGTTTGAAAGGGGTACGGCGGCATCAATCTGAACGGCGCCCTGCCTCATTTCGGTGCCCTGAACGGCGCCGCGGCGGGAGTTGAGGTCGCCTATGACGTCGCCCATATATTCATCGGGCACTATGACGGTTGTTTTCATAATCGGCTCCATAAGAACCGGCTCCGCCTTGCGCATAGCGTCTTTGAGAGCCATTGAAGCGGCGATTTTGAAAGCCATTTCAGAGGAGTCAACCTCGTGATATGAACCGTCTGTGAGGGTTACCTTGATGTCAACCACATTGAAGCCCGCAAGCACGCCCGAGAGCATTGCGCCCTGGAGACCTGCCTCAACTGCGGGTATGTATTCCTTGGGAATAGCTCCGCCGACAATGTTGTTGACAAATTCGAAGCCCTTTTCGGGGTTGGGCTCGATATCGATTTTGACGTGACCGTACTGGCCTTTACCGCCGGACTGACGGGCGTATTTGGTGTCTGAGGACGCGGGACGCGTGATTGTTTCACGGTAAGCGACCTGCGGACGGCCTACATTGGCTTCAACATGGAATTCACGAAGCATTCTGTCAACGATGATTTCAAGGTGAAGCTCGCCCATACCGGCTATGATTGTCTGACCCGTTTCCTCATCTGTATAAAACTTGAAGGTCGGGTCCTCCTCGGCGAGTTTCAGAAGCGCTATGTTCATCTTGTCCTGACCGGCTTTGGTCTTGGGCTCGATGGCTACTCTGATAACGGGCTCGGGGAATTCCATTGACTCAAGGATTATGGGATGCTTCGAATCGCAGAGGGTGTCGCCCGTTGTGGTGTTCTTGACACCGACCGTGGCGGCGATATCGCCGGCGTAGCAGCAGTCGATATCCTCCCTGTGATTTGAGTGCATCTGAAGGATTCTGCCCAGACGCTCATTCGCGTCTTTTGTTGAGTTGTAAACGGTGCTGCCCGTTTCCACCTTGCCCGAATAGACTCTGAAGAAGCAGAGCTTGCCGACGAAGGGGTCTGTCGCAATCTTGAACGCGAGAGCCGAGAACGGCTCGCTGTCGGAAGAATTGCGGACTTCGTCCCTGTCATTCTTCGGGTTTGTGCCGGTGATTGCGGGAACATCGAGTGGTGAGGGCATATAATCGACTATGGCGTCGAGGAGCAGCTGAACGCCCTTGTTGCGGTAGGATGTGCCGCAGCAGACGGGAACCATATGGTTCGCGATTGTCGCTTTTCTGATACATCTTCTGATTTCTTCCTTTGAGAGTTCCTCACCCTCAAGGTATTTTTCGAGAAGAGCGTCATCCTGCTCGGCTACGTGCTCGAGAAGCTCGCTGCGGTATTTTTCCGCGAGTTCCTTCATATCGTCGGGAATTTCCTCCCTGCGCACATCGAGGCCGAGGTCGTCGTAATAGACATCCGCCTGCATTTCGACGAGGTCGATAATGCCTTTGAAATCCGCTTCGGAACCGATGGGAAGCTGAATCGGAACGGCGTTGCATTTGAGCCTGTCCTTCATCATTGCCACAACGTTGTAGAAATCCGCGCCCATAATGTCCATCTTGTTTACATAGACCATTCTCGGAACGTGGTATTTATCCGCCTGGCGCCATACGGTTTCACTCTGCGGTTCAACACCGCCCTTAGCGCACAGAACAGTGACGGAGCCGTCAAGAACTCTGAGCGAACGCTCAACCTCAACGGTGAAGTCAACGTGGCCGGGGGTGTCGATAATATTGATGCGGTGTTCTTTCCAAAAACAGGTCGTCGCGGCGGAGGTAATTGTAATACCCCTCTCCTGCTCCTGTTCCATCCAGTCCATCGTGGCAGCGCCTTCATGGACCTCGCCGAGTTTATGAGTCTTTCCCGTGTAGAAAAGAATACGTTCGGTCGTGGTCGTTTTGCCGGCGTCAATGTGAGCCATTATACCGATATTCCGGGTTTTTTCAAGTGTTACCTGTCTTGGCATATTTCCTCCGTATCATTAAAACGAACATTGCTTTGATAAAAAGCAGATTACCATCTGAAATGAGCAAACGCCTTGTTGGCCTCTGCCATTTTGTGAGTATCTTCGCGCTTTTTGAACGCCGAACCGGTTTCGTTGACGGCGTCCATAATCTCGTTGGCAAGTCTTTCCTTCATTGTTCTTTCGGAACGCTGACGGGAGTAAAGAGTTATCCAACGCAGGCCGAGAGTCTGCCTTCTTTCGGGGCGGACCTCGATGGGTACCTGATAGGTGGCACCGCCGACACGGCGGGCTTTAACCTCAAGCACAGGCATAACGTTTTCCATCGCTGCCTCAAAGACCTCAAGGGGTTCTTTGCCGGTTTTTTCTTTGATAATGTCGAAAGCGTCGTAAACGATCTTCTGAGCAACGCCCTTTTTGCCGTCATACATAATGTTGTTGATAAGACGGGTGACAAGGGTTGAGTTGTAGAGAGGATCGGGCAAAACCTCACGTTTTGCTATATTGCCTCTTCTTGGCACTTCGCTTCCCTCCTTCATAGTAATGATATCATAGGTACTCGAGTGACAAATTCCCCGTGGCGCCAATGGAAGACAATATATAATGTAATATATATAATCTCACATTGGTGAAATATTCTTTCGCCTGTAAGAAGATTTGTCTGTTTTCAGCAATTATTTCTTTGCTGCTTTGGGACGTTTCTGTCCGTACTTGGAGCGCGCCTGCATTCTGCCGGTAACACCCTGAGTATCAAGAGTGCCGCGGATGATGTGGTAACGCACACCGGGGAGGTCCTTAACACGACCGCCGCGGATAAGCACTACGGAGTGCTCCTGAAGGTTGTGACCTACACCGGGGATGTAAGCTGAAACCTCAATGCCGTTTGTAAGACGGACTCTCGCGATTTTACGAAGAGCCGAGTTCGGCTTTTTGGGGGTTGCAGTTTTAACCGCCGTGCATACGCCGCGCTTCTGGGGTGACTGTGTGTCGGTGACAATGTTCTTCTTTGAGTTGAGACCCTTTAAAAGTGCGGGAGCCTTGGGCTTTCTCTCCTGTGTCTGTCTGCCGTTGCGTACAAGCTGGTTAAAGGTCGGCAATCAATTTCTCTCCTTTCATTGAAAATTTTTTATGTATCGGGGAAGCCCGCCTGCGCGGGCACCCCGTAACACACTACAAGATGGTATTTTACCATAAAGAGGATAAATTTGTCAACGTTTTTTACAAATTTCAGACAAGACTTTCGGCTATATTGCCGAAAATGCCTTTTGTCGGATAAATATCGACGTTATTGTAGCACTTCATACCCGTACCTGAAGGCAGAAGTTTGCCGATGATAACATTTTCTTTGAGTCCGAGCAGGCGGTCGCTCTTGCCCTTGATTGCGGCGTCGGTAAGAACCCTTGTTGTTTCCTGGAAGGACGCGGCCGACAGGAACGAATCCGTGGCGAGAGACGCCTTGGTGATACCCATAAGGGTAGGTTCGCAAACAACATATCTGGGCTCCGTGCCCTTCGCTTCGGCTTCCTTGCGGATGCGTTCGTTTTCGATGCGCAGTTCGCTCTTTTCGATAACGAAGCCGGGAAGGAAGTTGGAGTCGCCCTGTTCGACAACCTTGACCTTTCTCATCATCTGGCGGACGATAACTTCAATGTGTTTGTCGTTGATGTCAACACCCTGAGTACGGTAAGCTCTCTGAACTTCCTTGATGAGATAGTCGTGAACGGCGTTTACGCCGAGAATGGCAAGAATGTCGTGCGGATTGAGCGAGCCCTCGGTGAGAGTGTCGCCCTTGTTGATTTTCTGACCCTCTTCAACTTTGATTCTGTATCCGTAGGGAATGAGATAAGCCTTTTCCTCGCCGTCGTCAGCGGTTACAACAACGTGCTGGCTGCGCTTGATTTCGGCAAAGGAGACCGTACCCGCGATTTCGCTCATAATGGCGAGAGTCTTGGGTTTGCGCGACTCGAAAAGTTCTTCAACTCTCGGAAGACCCTGCGTGATATCCGCCTGGTCCTTCGCGCCGCCGGTGTGGAAGGTTCTCATTGTAAGCTGTGTGCCGGGCTCGCCGATTGACTGGGCGGCTATGATGCCGACCGCTTCGCCGACCGTTACGGGCTCGCCTGTTGCAAGGTTCTGACCGTAGCACTTGATGCACACGCCGTGTTCGGAGTGGCAGGTGAGAAGTGAACGGATTTCAATCTGCGCCCTGCTGTCCGCGGGGAGCTCCCCTGCTTCGACCTTCTTCTTGTGTTCCGCCTTGACGATGTCGGCGACTCTCTCAGCCATTTCGGCGTCAAGCATTGTTTCGTTGTCAACAATGAGTTCGCCCGTTTCGGGATCGACGAAATTGTGAAGAAGGAATCTGCCTGTAAGTCTCTCCTTGAGTCTGACTATCTTGCGGTTGCCGTCGGAGATGTCATATACGAAAATGCCTTCCTTGCAGCCGCAGTCCTCTTCGCGGATGATAACATCCTGCGAAACATCAACAAGACGGCGGGTAAGATAACCCGAGTCCGCTGTACGAAGAGCGGTATCCGCAAGACCTTTTCTCGCGCCTCTCGAGGAGATGAAGTATTCAAGTATGTTAAGACCTTCACGGTAGTTTGCCCTGATGGGAATTTCGATTGTTTCACCGGATGTGTTCGCTATAAGTCCGCGCATGCCGGCTAACTGACGAAGCTGTGAGTTGTTACCGCGGGCGCCCGAGGTAAGCATCATGTTGATCGGGTTGAATTCGTGGAAGTTTTCAAGCAGCGCGTCGAAAACCTTGTTCGCGCAATCTTCCCAGACTTCGATGGCTCCGTCGTATTTTTCTTCGGCCGTGATAAGACCTCTGTTGTAGTTCGCGTTGATTTTGTCAACCTTCTTATCCGCTTCGGCAAGAAGATCCTTTTTCTTCGCGGGAATGGCGGCATCGCGTACGGCAACGGTGATACCGCTTATTGTTGAGTATTTGTAGCCCTGCGCCTTGATATTGTCGAGCACAACGGAGGATTTCGCCGTGCCGTGCTTTTTGATGCACTTGTCAACAATCTGGCTGAGTTCCTTTTTCTTGACAAGGAAGTTGATTTCGAACTCGAAGGCGTTGGCGGGATCGCTTCTGTCAACAAAGCCGAGATCCTGGGGAATCGGTCTGTTGAAGATGATTCTGCCGAGTGTGGTCTGAACGAGTTTGGTGACGGGCTCGCCGTTAATCTCCTTGGTCATACGCACAAGGATGTCAACATGCAGGCCGATGTCGCCTTCGTCGTAAGCCATCTGCGCCTCGTCCTCACTGCGGAAGATCTTGTAGCTTCTGTA
Organism: Clostridiaceae bacterium; assembly: GCA_016285645.1. GTDB lineage: Bacteria > Bacillota > Clostridia > Oscillospirales > Acutalibacteraceae > CAG-177. Next base: position 5,888 of record JAEERC010000057.1, read on the forward strand.
GGTGAAGTTGCCCTTTTCGTCGAAATGGTCAACGGGAGCACCGGGCTCCTGCGGGTTGTTGGGGTTGTAATCAACATTGCCCTCTCGGTTGTTGTTGACCATTGTGAGGTAATAGGAGCCGAGTATCATATCCTGGGTGGGAACTGTTACGGGGCAGCCGTCCGAGGGCTTGAGAAGGTTGTTGGAGGCGAGCATAAGGAATCTCGCTTCCGCCTGCGCCTCCGCTGAGAGAGGAACGTGAACAGCCATCTGGTCGCCGTCGAAGTCGGCGTTGAAAGCGGTACAGGCAAGAGGATGGAGCTTTATAGCCCTGCCCTCAACAAGCACCGGCTCAAACGCCTGAATGCCGAGGCGGTGAAGCGTGGGCGCGCGGTTCAGCATTACGGGGTGGTCCTTGATGACCACTTCGAGAGCGTCCCAAACATCGGGATGCGCGCGTTCCACCATCTTGCGGGCGCTCTTTACGTTGCCCGCCTTTTCGGTATCCACAAGGCGCTTCATAATGAAGGGCTTGAACAGTTCAAGCGCCATTTCCTTGGGAAGACCGCACTGATACATCTTAAGTTCGGGACCTACGACGATAACCGAACGGCCGGAGTAGTCAACACGCTTGCCGAGAAGGTTCTGTCTGAAACGTCCCTGCTTGCCCTTGAGCATATCGGAGAGCGATTTGAGAGGTCTGTTGCTGGGACCCGTTACGGGGCGGCCTCTGCGGCCGTTGTCGATAAGGGCGTCAACCGCTTCCTGGAGCATTCTTTTCTCATTGCGCTTGATGATTTCGGGCGCGTTGAGTTCGTTTAATTTCGCGAGACGGTTGTTTCTGTTGATAACACGTCTGTAAAGATCGTTCAGGTCGGATGTGGCGAATCTGCCGCCGTCGAGCTGAACCATCGGGCGCAGTTCCGGAGGAATAACCGGAAGCGCCTCAAGAATCATCCACTCCGGTCTGTTGCCGGAGAGTCTGAACGCCTCAACAACCTCAAGGCGCTTGAGAGCCTTCGCTCTCTTCTGACCGCTTGCGGTGGCGACATCCTCTTTAAGCTGAGCTGAAAGTTCCTCAAGATCTATCTCGGCGAGGAGTTCCTTGATTGCCTCAGCGCCCATGCCGGCTTTGAAGTCGTCTTCATATCTCAGGCGGTATTCCTCATATTCCTTCTCTTCGAGAATCTGGTTTTTCTGAAGCGGTGTGCTGCCCGGATCGATAACCACATAAACCGAGAAGTAGAGAACCTTCTCAAGGTTGCGGGGAGTCATATCGAGCATAAGGCCGATTCTTGAAGGGATACCTTTGAAATACCAGATGTGTGAGACGGGAGCCGCGAGTTCGATGTGACCCATTCTTTCGCGGCGGACCTTCGCGCGGGTGATTTCAACGCCGCAGCGTTCGCAGACCTTGCCCTTGTAGCGGATTCTCTTGTATTTACCGCAGTGGCATTCCCAGTCCTTCGTAGGCCCGAAAATCTTTTCGCAGAAAAGACCGTCTCTTTCGGGTTTTAATGTTCTGTAATTTATGGTTTCCGGCTTCTTCACTTCACCGTAGGACCACTCTCTGATCTGTTCGGGTGAGGCAAGACCGATTTTTATTGAGTCAAATACTAAGTTGTTCTCGTTTTCCATATAAAAACGCCCCTTCTGAAAGTTTTATTTGCGCGGGAAATCAGTTATAGTCGTCCTCGTCGTATTCGTCTGATGAGAAGTTCATTCCGAGCTCTTCAGCCGAGAATTCGTCGTCCTCATCGGGAAGGAAGTAATCGTCTTCGGACTTGGGACCTCTGATGAAGATGTCCTCCTCTTCGCTTTCCTCGTCAATGTCATAGCCCTCCGCCGTTTCAGCGTCGTTGACATTTGAGAAAGCGCCGTCATCGGAAGGAACAACAACATTCTGTTCGTCCTCGTAATCTTCCTTGAGATCGACTTCGTTTCCGTCCTCGTCAAGCACTCTTACATCGAGAGCGAGCGCCTGAAGTTCCTTGATAAGAACCTTGAAGGATTCGGGAACGCCGGGTGTGGGAACGTTCTTGCCCTTTACGATTGCCTCGTAGGTCTTTACACGGCCCACAACGTTATCCGATTTGACTGTAAGGATTTCCTGAAGGGTATATGCTGCGCCGTAAGCTTCAAGGGCCCAGACTTCCATTTCACCGAAACGCTGGCCGCCGAACTGCGCTTTACCGCCGAGGGGCTGCTGAGTAACAAGTGAATACGGACCCGTGGAGCGGGCGTGGATTTTATCGTCAACAAGGTGGTCAAGTTTGAGATAGTACATAACACCGACTGTTACGGGGTTGTCAAACTTGCGGCCTGTTCTGCCGTCGGTAAGGATGACCTTGCCGTCCTCCCTGAGACCCGCCGCCTTGAGGGCTTTTACAATGTCCTCTTCCTGCGCGCCGTCGAATACCGGAGTCATAACCTTCATGCCGAGGGCTCTGGCTGCGTAGCCGAGGTGAACCTCAAGCACCTGACCGATATTCATTCGTGAGGGAACGCCGAGGGGGTTGAGCACGATGTCAAGAGGTGTGCCGTCGGGAAGGAAGGGCATATCCTCCTGAGGAAGAATCTTGGAAACAACGCCCTTGTTGCCGTGGCGGCCCGCCATTTTGTCGCCGACCTGAATCTTACGCTTCTGGGCGATGTAGCAGCGGACTACTTTATTGACACCGGGTGAAAGCTCGTCGCTGTTCTCCCTTGTGAAAACTTCGACATTTACGACAATGCCGTATTCGCCGTGAGGAACCTTGAGGGAGGTGTCCCTGACCTCTTTCGCCTTTTCGCCGAAGATTGCGCGAAGCAGTCTTTCCTCTGCGGTAAGCTCGGTTTCGCCCTTGGGCGTCACCTTACCGACGAGGATGTCGCCGGAGCGGACTTCCGCGCCTATGCGGATAATGCCTTCGTCGTCGAGGTTCGCGAGAGCGTCGTCGCCGACATTGGGGATATCCCTTGTGATATCTTCGGGCCCGAGTTTGGTCTCTCTTGCCTCTGTTTCGTATTCCTCAATGTGAATCGATGTGTAGACATCGTCACGGACAAGCTTTTCGTTTAAGAGAACCGCGTCTTCATAGTTATAACCTTCCCAGGTCATAAAGCCGATAAGAGCGTTCTTGCCGAGACTGATTTCGCCGTGATCAACCGCGGGACCGTCGGCGATTACATCGCCGGTTTCAACATGCTGACCCACTTCGACAATGGGTCTCTGGTTGACGCAGGTGCCCTGGTTGGAGCGCATGAACTTGGTTATTTCATAGTGCCTCATCTCACCGGCGTCGCTCATAATGTCAACACCGTCGGCGTCAACTTTGGTGACGGTGCCGGGCTCTTTTGCGAGAACGCATACACCCGAGTCAACGGCTGCCTTGTATTCCATACCCGTGCCGACCATCGGAGCCGCGGTCTTCATAAGCGGCACCGCCTGACGCTGCATGTTCGAGCCCATGAGGGCGCGGTTCGCGTCGTCGTGCTCAAGGAAGGGAATCATCGCGGTAGCGACGGAGACGAGCATCTTGGGCGAAACATCCATATAGTCCGCCTTGGAGGCATCGCATTCGAGGAGAGCGTCCTGATGACGGGCGTTGATTTTCGCTCTGGCGAAGCGGCCTTCGGAATCAAGGGGCTCGTTCGCCTGGGCAACAACATATTCGTCCTCTTCGTCGGCGGTCATATAGACCACTTCGTCGAGCACCTTGCCCGTTGCCTTGTCTATCTTTCTGAATGGAGCCTCAACGAAGCCGTACTCGTTGATTCTCGCGAAAGTTGCGAGATAGGAGATAAGGCCGATGTTGGGACCTTCGGGGGTTTCTATGGGGCACATTCTGCCGTAATGGGTGTAGTGAACGTCACGCACTTCGAAACCTGCGCGGTCTCTTGAAAGACCGCCGGGACCCAGAGCCGAAAGACGGCGCTTGTGAGTGAGTTCCGAAAGCGGGTTAACCTGATCCATGAACTGTGAGAGCGGCGAGGAGCCGAAGAACTCACGGATGGCAACCATTACGGGGCGGATGTTGATAAGGGACTGAGGAGTGATTTTATCGTCCTCCTCCTGCGCCTGGAGGGTCATTCTCTCGCGCACTACCCTTTCCATTCTGGCAATACCGATTCTGAACTGGTTCTGAAGAAGTTCGCCGACTGAGCGGATTCTTCTGTTGCCGAGATGGTCTATATCGTCAAGATTGCCCACATGCTTCGTAAGGCAGTTGACATAGTTTACAGATGCGAGAATGTCATCAACAATGATGTGCTTGGGAATGAGGTCGTCGCAGCGCGCCTTCATTTCTTCAACAAGGGCATCGGCGTCGTTGCCGCAGTTCGCAAGTATCTCTTTGAGCACGCAGTAGCGCACCTTTTCGTTGATGCCGATTTCGTTCAGGGTTTCCTCGCTGATGCCTGCAGGGAGGAAGGGCTTTATATCTACCATGCCGTTGGAGATGACGAACAGTTCGCTTCCGTTTGCGTCAACAACGACTTTCATGATACCCGCCTGCTCAATCTCGATTGCCTTCTCCTTATTGAGGAGGTCGCCGGGCATTGCGAGAACTTCGCCCGTCTCTTCGCTGACTACGGGCTGAGCCACTCTGCAGCCGGGAAGACGGTTGAGCATTGAGAGCTTTTTGTTGTATTTATAGCGTCCGACTCTTGAAATGTCGTAACGGTGAGGATCGAAGAACAGATTGTCTATTTGCTGTTTTGCAGATTCGAGGGTCGCGGGCTCGCCGGGACGGAGTTTTCTGAACACTTCCATAAGGGCTTCCTCGGTGTTCCTTGTTTCATCCTTTTCGAGCGTCGCTTCGATTTTGACATCGTTGCCGAAAAAGGCGCGGATATCATCGTTTGAGCTGAGCTGCATTGTGCAGTTGCGGTTGTGGATGTCATCCTCTTCACTTTCGAGCTTGCCGAGGGCGCGCAGGAAGGTTGTTATGAAGAGCTTGCGGTTTTTGTCGATGCGGACATAGAAAATGTCGTTTATGTCGGTTTCATACTCGAGCCAGGCGCCTCTGTTGGGGTTGATTGTGCTCGCGTAAAGCTCAATACCGGTTTTGTCGTGGTCCATATTGAAATAGACGCCGGGTGAACGGATGAGCTGTGAAACGATGGCGCGCTCCGCGCCGTTGATGACGAATGTGCCGCTTTCGGTCATGAGCGGGAAATCGCCCATATAGACCTCGGACTCCTTGATAAGCCCCGTCTCCTTGTTGAGAAGCTGAGCGGTCACGCGCATGGGAACGGCGTATGTAGCGTCCCTCTCCTTGCACTCCCTGACGGTGTACTTCGGTTTTTCGTCCATACGGTAGTCGATAAACTTTAACTCCCAGTTGCCCGAGTAGTCGGTTATCGGCGCCATATCGCGGAAAACTTCCCTGAGTCCTTTTTCGATAAACCAGCGGTAAGATGATTTCTGAACCTCAATGAGGTTGGGCATATCCATAACCTCGTTGATCTTACCGTAGCTGTAACGGGTTCTGCTCCCGCGTTTCTGAGGCTTAAGATTAAGCTCCGTTGCGGGGTTGAAATTCTGCATAGACTGATCACTCCGTTCTTAGAAATCTCCGTTCAGGCAGAAAACTGCCACTGCACTCCGGAAAGGCAGACATGAATAACGCTTATCGCGCCCGCCGGCATTATTCTTTATACCCTATAAAGCGAAGGGGTGTAAAAAATACACAGGCGCACATAAGTCCATTATAATCATGGAGCAAAATAATAACACATAGATTTTTATTTGTCAATAAAAATTTTTAAATTTTTAAAATAAATTATAATAAAATTTTTAATACGAAAAATGAATACAATATATAGTCCCCTCAAAGGCGGGAAGACACAAAAAAAGAAGCCGGGATAAAACCGACTTCTCATAAAAACCATATTCAGTTTATTCCGCGTTTCTCGCGCGGCGGCCGAAACGGCGTTCTCTCTTTTCGGGTTTTCTTTCAACCTCGTTGAATGCAGCGTCGTCGTCTTCATCATCCGTTGCCGCCTTCGCGGGCTTGTTTTCCTCGTCTCCCGGCATCTCGACGGGCGAGTCGCTTCTGAGTTTGACGGGTCTTAACCGCTGCTCTGTTCCGCAGGGCAGAGCGGGCCAGAACGACAGCGCGTAAATGTCAGCCGCCCTCGCTTCGAGTTCATATATTCTCTGCGCCCTCTCGTCAAGCTTTTTGACATCGGCGTATTTTGTGACAATCGGCAGTTCCGCCTTTTCCCTGAGTGAACGCATAAGCTCCCTGCCCCTCTCGTTGAAGCCGAGGACTCTGATATAGGGAGGAAGACCGTCGCAATCGCCGTCCTTTACGCCTAAGAAGGTGCTCATGACAATACGGCGGATTCTCGCGTGGGAGTAGCGCTTGCTCTTCGCTATTGAGTAAAGTTCCTCAATGGTGCGCGCGTCTCTGGCGGCGGAAACTATGCAGTTTTCAATGCCCTCCGAAACATCGGGAGCCTGAGCGATTTCCTCCGCCGTTGTTGTGCGGAGTTTATAGAGAATAATATTTTCAAAGGCAGCCATACCGCCCGAAACTCTGTGCATATCGTAATCGCGTTTGAATACCTCGTAAGCGGTTTTAGGCATATATGAAAGCACTTCTTCGCCCGACTGAATGAGCTTGCGAAGCATTTTGCCCGAGGCGGTGGCGCCGATATCGTTGGAATCGTGACCCGCGCCGTAGCGCTTAATGCACATAGGGGAAATGTTGCAGTCAAAATCAAGCAGGGCGTTTAAATATTCTATGCCGAGGTTATCGTTGGGGTTGTCAAGAATGGGGGAAAGACCCGGATAAAAATCCTTGACCGCTCTCTGCCTCGCGTTGGCGAAGGAGATGCCTGTGTCGAGATAGGATTTCATACGGGCTACAACTTCCTCTTCACGCAGCGCCTGGGCAATGTTCATAAGCGCGGAGATATTGCCGTTTTCACTGCCGAAGCAGAGGGTGTCAACTATGTTTGTGGCTTTGAGAAGACTTACGCCTCCCCTGGCGAAATTCTGAGCGCCTGAAAGCGACCAGGGAAGCGGCAGTTGAATTATGAGATCCGCGCCGTTGCGCAGAGCCGCTTCGCAGCGTGAGCTCGGGAGCATACACGCGGGCTCGGCGCGTTGCACAAAATTGCCCGTCATAATCACAACAACGCTGTCTTCGCTGTTCATGTGCATTCTGTCGAGCAGATATTTGTGACCGCTGTGGAACGGATTGTATTCAGCTATTGTGCCGTAAACCGTCATAAACCTGATTTTCCTCCAACAAACCCTAACGGATAATATTCAAACCGTAAAATTATGCTTGCAAAAAGCATACGGTATGTATATAATATAACAGGTTTATGATTTTTTCAAGTTATAAATGAAAATTTTTGTTATGGAGTGTTTATTTTATGAAAATTCTCGTTATCAACGCAGGCAGTTCATCCCTCAAGTATCAGCTTATCGACATGCAGAACGAGCACGTTCTCGCGAAAGGTATATGCGAACAGATAGGCGATTCAAACGCGACATTCACCCACAAGGTTCCTTCCGATGAGTCAAAGAACATCAAGGAAAGCCACCTTATGGACGACCACAACGCCGCCATTCACCTTGTGCTTGACACCCTTGTAAGCAAGGACCACGGCGTAATAGAATCAACCGACGAAATCAGGGCGGTAGGTCACAGAGTTCTTCACGGCGGCGAGAAATTCTCCTCCTCCGTGCTTGTTACCGACGCGGTCAAAGAGGCAATCAAGGAATGCTTCAAGTTCGGTCCCCTTCACAACCCCGCGAATTTCAAGGGCATTGAGGCGTGCGAAAAGATTATGCCCGTGCCTCAGGTCGCCGTTTTTGACACCGGCTTCCACCAGACAATGCCCGACTACGCCTATCTCTACGCCCTTCCCTATGAATTCTATGAGAAGGACGGCATACGCAGATACGGCTTCCACGGCACCTCGCACAGATATGTTTCCGGCAGATGCATTGAACTGCTCGGCGGCAAGGCGGAGGGCACCAAAATCGTCACCTGCCACCTCGGCAACGGCTCCTCAATAGCGGCTGTAAAGGACGGCAAATGCCTTGATACAACAATGGGTCTCACTCCCCTTGAGGGCATTCTTATGGGCACGCGCTGCGGCTCAATCGACCCCGCAATCGTAACAACCATCATGAAATCGCGCAACCTCACACCCGATGAGATGGATACGCTTATGAACAAGAAGAGCGGTATGCTCGGCCTCGCCGGCACAAGCGACAACCGCACAATCGAAAACAGGGCGAAAACAGGCGATGAGAGAGCGATGCTCGTTGAGTCCATGCTCTGCCATCAATTGGCAAAATATATCGGCGGCTTCGCTGCCGCTATGGGCGGAATTGACGCCGTTGTATTCACGGGCGGCATAGGCGAGAACAACCCGCAGTACAGAACAAGAATCGCCGACTCCCTCAGATTCCTCGGCACCGACATCGACGAGGAAAAGAACCACCTCAGAGGCGAGGAAGTTGAAATTTCCGTTCCCGGCTCAAAGCTTAAAATGTATGTCATTCCCACAAACGAAGAACTTGTTATCGCAAGGGATACGCTCAATATAGTTCAGTCTCTCTGATTGAAAGGAATATTCATAATGAACATTTCTCCCGCGTTGGCCGAAGTTCTCGGCGCATACGGTTTAAAAGGCGAGCCCGAAAGCTGCTCAAAGCTTGACGGCGGTCACATTCACGAGACATACAGGGTTGATTTCAACGAAAACGGCAAGCCCGTTTCATACCTTGTTCAGTGCGTGAACACCTATGTTTTCAAAGACATTGAAGGGCTTATGCAGAACGTGGTGAATGTCACCGAGTATCTCGCGGATATCATAAAACAAAACGGCGGAAATCCCGAAAGGGAGGCGCTGAAGGTTCATTACACAAAAGACGGCAAATCATATTACACCGCGGGCGACGGCAGATGCTGGCGCTGCTATGGCTATATAACCGGCACCCACGCCATTCAGGCAATAACGGACGCCGAGTCGTTCAAAAACGCCGGCAGGGCGTTCGGCAGATTCCAGTGCCTGCTCGCCGATTATCCCATCGCCTCTCTCAACGAGACAATTCCGAATTTTCACAACACGGTTTCACGCTTCGCCGATTTCAAAAAGGCGCTCGCCGACAACAAATCCGGCAGAGCGGGCAACGCCGTTAAAGAAACATCATTTGTGCTCTCGCGTGAGAAGGACTGCTCCGTGCTCGTTGACCTGCTCGATAAAGGCGAGCTGCCGCTGAGAGTCACGCACAACGACACCAAACTCAACAACATCCTTTTTGACGACGAAACGGATGAGGGCATCTGCATTGTTGACCTCGATACGGTTATGCCGGGGCTTTCGCTCTATGATTTCGGCGACAGCATAAGATTCGGCGCCAACACCGCGAGTGAGGACGAAAAGGACGTTTCGAAGGTCTCGCTGAGTCTTGAATACTTTGAGGCGTATACAAGGGGCTATCTTTCGACGGCGGGCAAATCGCTGACCGCGAAAGAGATTGAATACCTCCCCTTTTCGGCAAAGCTTATGGCGCTTGAATGCGGAATGCGCTTTCTCGGCGACTATTTCAACGGCGATGTGTATTTTCACACCGACTGCCCCGAGCACAATCTCGTGAGATGCCGCACCCAGTTCGCGCTGGTTGCCGATATAGAGATGAAGATGAAAAAAATGCAGGATATTGTAAACGCCTGCCGCAGGGAGTTCTCGCTTTGACGAGCGGTGAAATTCTTGATTATGGGGCGTTCCGCGACGCTTTCGCGCGCTGGTATCTCAAAAACTGCAGAACGGAGTATGTTCTTGACGGCTACACAGCCGACGACTATGTCGAGATGTTTAAAATGCCCGATTTCCGCTATGTTTACGCCGGCAGTTATGTTGACGAAAACGAGGATATAATCTCGAAATTCCGCTGTGTTTTTCACCTTGACGCCACGGAATCGAGAAGTTGCAAACCCGTTGACCTCGTTTTTTACAAACTTGTAAGGGCATACCCGATGACTCCCGATGTTACCCCCGACGAAGCGGGTTTCATATTTGAATAAGCAACAAAAAAAGGACTGCCGAGGCAGTCCTTTTTATTAATCATTATTCGAGATAATCCTTGAGTTTTTTGCTTCTGCTGGGGTGACGGAGTTTGCGCAGCGCTTTCGCCTCAATCTGACGGATGCGCTCACGGGTGACCTCAAACTCCTTGCCGACCTCCTCAAGAGTGCGGGGATGGCCGTCAAGCAGACCGAAACGCATTTCGAGAACTTTTTTCTCACGCGGAGTGAGAGTGTCAAGGACCTCGTTTAACTGCTCTTTGAGGAGCAGACTTGAGGCGGCGTCCGCGGGAGCGGGTGCTTCGTCGTCCGGGATGAAGTCGCCGAGGTGGCTGTCCTCCTCCTCACCGATAGGTGTTTCAAGCGATACGGGTTCCTGGGAAACGCGCTGAATCTCACGCACCTTTTCAACGGGCATATCAAGGCGCTCCGCTATCTCCTCGGGGGTCGGATCCTTGCCGTTTTCGTGGAGAAGAAGAGTGCTCGTCTTCTTGACTTTGTTTATTGTTTCAACCATATGAACGGGAATGCGGATTGTTCTCGCCTGGTCCGCGATGGCGCGGGTTATCGCCTGGCGGATCCACCAGGTGGCGTAGGTTGAGAATTTGAAGCCCTTTGTGTAATCGAATTTGTCAACTGCCTTGATAAGGCCGAGATTGCCCTCCTGAATCAGGTCAAGAAACTGCATTCCCCTGCCGACATAGCGCTTGGCAATGCTTACGACAAGGCGCAGGTTCGCCTCGGTAAGGCGCTGTTTCGCGTGGGAGTCATCGTCCACAATTCTGATGGCGAGCTCAATCTCCTCCTCGGGTGAGAGAAGCGGAACACGGCCGATTTCCTTGAGATACGCCTTTACCGGGTCGTCGACATTGGCGTTTTTCTCGTCGACGGAATCGTCGCTGTCGGCGGCGGTTTTCGGCACTTCGACATCGAAGTTCTCGATATCGGCAACATTGAGGTCGTCAACGATTTCTATATTGTAATTCTCGAAAAGTTCGTAGATTTTATCGATATCCTCGATATCAATCTCGTTTTCGATAATGACAAGGTCTATATCCTGAGTGGAAAGTTTGCCTGTCGCTCTGCCCTTATCGACAAGGGCTTTGATGGCGGGCTTTCTTTCAAAAGCGCTCAGAGCGGTGCTGAGTTCCGGAGCGGGCTTCGCCGGTTTTTCCTCTGCGGCGGGCGCCTCTTCCTTTGCCTTCTTGCTCTTTTTGGGCGCTTTTTCGGCGGGCTCTTTCTTCGCCTTCGGCTCTTCTTTTTTCTTTGCCGGAACTTCGGGCTTTGCCTCTTCCTTCTTTGCCTTTTTCTCCTTCGCCGGTGCGGGCTTTTCCGTTTTCTTCGCGGGGGTTTCCGCCTTCTTCTCGGCAGGGGCTTTCTTCTCCTTAGCGGGAGCGGGTTTTTCCGTTTTCTTCGCGGGAGATGCCGCCTTCTTCGCGGGAGTCTTCGCCTTCTTTTCGGGCGCTTTCACTGCCTTTTCCTCAGCCGCCTTTTTGCCTTTTTCCGGGGCTTTTTTTGCCGCGGTTTCCTTCTTTTCGGGCTTCTTCGCCGGTGCTTTTTTCTCTTCCTTCACGGGCGCTTTCGCGTTCTTTTTCGCGGGGGATTTTTCCGCGTTCTTCGCCTTGGCGGTTGTTTTCGCGGCAGGCGCTTCCTTCGCCTTTTCAGCCGTCTTTTTCGCCGCGGGCTTCTTTTCCGCCTTGGGAGCGGGCTTGGCTGCGGGTTTCGCCGCCGGCTTTGCCGTTTTCTTTTCGGCGGGTTTTTTCGCGGTTGCGGTCTTCTTTACGGGTTTCTTTTCAGTCACCTTTTCAGAGGCCTCCTTTGCTGCAGATTTTTTTGTTTTGGTTTCTTCTTTTTTCATTTCTGCACCCCCTATGGTTTTTTGTTGAATAATTTGCGAAACTCCTCGTCGCTTAAATCCGATGCTTTGACGGTGGGAGTTTTTTTACAGTTTTTAAGAACTTCAATACACTCCTCGCATTCTTCGGGAGTGTTGCCGATTTCATCGCCCAGGCGGAAAATTCTTGTCAATGAATCCATCTCCGCGGGTGAGAATTCATCGGCGAAAAAGCCGAGTTCGATGCCTTTTCCGTTTTCGAGTTTGTCAATAAGCGAGGTGATAATCCGCCTGTTGAAATCCGTAACGAAAATATCGGCGCTGAGTTTATCCCTGAGTTTTCTGTAGAAATCGGGATTGCGGGCAAGCGAAGCGATGATTATCTCCTCCGCCCTCGCCGCGCGGATGTTCTTTTCCCTTTCGGGGTTGTTCTTATCCTTGAGGTCGGTGAGCATCCTGATTTCCTTTGTGCGCTTTTCGCTTTCAATACGCTGACGGACATTCTTTTCACGCTGGCGTATTCTTGTCATAATCGCCTCTTTGGTTACGCCGGTTTCGGCGGAGAGACGCCCCGAGTAAATGTCGCGCTCTATGTCGCCGCACCGCGCAAGTATATCGGCCGCGGCGTTGAGAAAATTCATTTTGCCGTTGTCGGTTGCTATGTCGTATTTTTCGCGCTCTCTCAAAAGATCGTATTCAATCTTGTTCGCCGCGCCCTCCAGAAGGTCGCGGAAGCGTTCCTTGCCGTAAATCTTGATTATTTCGTCCGGATCTTTGCCGCCGGTCATCTTTACGACTCTTATTTTTATGCCCGTCTGGGCGAGAACCGCCATCGCTTTATTCGCGGCGGTCTGACCCGCGGAATCTGCGTCGTAACATATATAAATCTCGTCGGCATAGCGCGAGAGGAGGTTTGCCTGCTCCTGAGTAAACGCCGTTCCGAGGCAGGCGATGGCGTTTGTGAAGCCCGCCTGATGAAGCGAGATTACATCCATCTGCCCCTCAACGAGAATGAACTTGCCGCCGTTGTTGTTCTTGGCGAAATTCATAGCGAAAACGGCGTTGCCTTTTTTATAGACGAGGGTGTCCGCCGTGTTGACATATTTCGGCTTCGAATCGTCGAGCACGCGCCCGCTGAAGGCAACGACATTGCCGCGCAGGTCAATTATGGGGAACATCACGCGGTTGCGGAAATTGTCGTAATAATTGATTTTTCCGTTTTTCTCGCTGCGTTTTAAAAGGTTCGCCTCATATAGCTCCATATCGGAATATCCGAGCGATTTCAGATGGTTCCTCAATGAATCCCAGCTGTCCGGCGCGAAGCCCAGCCCGAAATGAGTTACCGTATTCTGTGAGAGCATACGGCTCTGAAAATACTCAAGGCCCGCCCTGCCCTGCTCGGTATAGAGGCATTTATTGAAGAACTTTGCCGCCTCCCTGTTGGCGGAAAGAATACGGTTGCGCTTTTTGGAGAGAGTGTCGTCAAAGCCGTCCTCGGGCATACGCATACCCGCGGCTTCGGCAACGGTTTTGACTGCCTCGACATAGTCGAGGTTTTCAATTCTGCGTATGAATGTTATCGCGTCTCCGCCCGCTCCGCAGCCGAAGCAGTAAAACGAGACGCTGTCCGGATAAACGGTGAAGGACGGCGTTTTCTCGTTGTGGAACGGACAAAGCCCGACTAAAGTTTTTCCTCTGCGCTTGAGAGTGACATAAGGAGATATAATCTGCTCTATATCCGTTCTGTCGTGAAGCTCGCGCAGGAATGAGTCGTTAAGAGCCATATTTCTCCTCCTTTCACACTCAGTGTATCATATTAACAGGGACATTTTTGACCCTTTGAGGATCTTATTCAACCCACGCTTCGGGTATGAACAGTTTGGTATAGACTTTAATGGCGTATGTGTCCGTCATACCGGCTATATAATCGCACGCGGCGGTCTGCACGCCGTCCTCGAGCGCTATGTTACGGTAGTTTTCGGGCATTGACGAGGAGTTTTCGGTAAAGTAGGAATAGAGCAGCTGAAGCATTGAAACCGCCTTGCTCTCCTCGCTTTTGCATTCGGGGTTTGTATAGACCTTTTTGAACATGAATGAGTGAAGTTCCTCGAACGCCTCGGCGATTCCCTCACTCATAACTATATTGTCGGAACTGTTTTCTACAGCGTCGAGAACAAGGGTGTTTATGCGCTCGCTCTTTGAGTGACCGAGAGTGTCGCGCAGCGCACGCGGAATGTCATATTCGCACATTATTCCGGCGTTTATCGCGTCGTCAATATCGTGGTTTATATAGGCGATTCTGTCGGCGAGGCGCACTATTCTGCCCTCGAGAGTCGCCGCCTGCTCACCGCAGGTGTGGGTGACAATTCCGTTGCGGACCTCCCATGTGAGGTTTAACCCTTTGCCGTTTTTCTCGATTCTGTCGACCACTCTCAGCCCCTGCTTGTAATGAGCGAAGCCGTTTTCGCACACCTCGTTGAGGGCGCGCTCGCCGGCGTGGCCGAACGGCGTGTGCCCGAGATCATGAGCGAGGGCTATCGCCTCGGTCAGATCCTCGTTAAGGCGCAGGGCGTTCGCTATTGTGCGGGCTATCTGCGCCACTTCGAGAGTGTGGGTCAGACGCGTGCGGTAGTAATCGCCCTCGGGTGAAAGGAAAACCTGGGTTTTATGCTTGAGGCGGCGGAATGAACTTGAGTGAATAATCCTGTCGCGGTCGCGCTGATAAGGCGTGCGCACAACGCACTCCTCTTCCTCAACCGCCCTGCCCCGTGTTTCGTCGGCAAACGAAGCGAGGGGCGACAGAATCAAATGCTCCCTTTCGCAGGCAAGCTCTCTGATTGATTTTTCCAAAGTCACACCGCCTTTTTCAGAGTCTCAATAAGGATATACGAAAAATAATTCCCGATTCCTTTAAAAAATCGGGAAATTTTTTATTTTTTTCAGAATCAGTCAATATCGGTAAATTCCTCGCCGTTTACGGTTACGGCGTATCTGCCGTTGCTCGCGTCGATTAGTTTGGCGTTGAAGGTGTCCGCAACAGATGAACTCAGGCGGAAAAGAACGGTGACGCTGTCCTCAAAAAGGGTGTCCTCAATCACGCCGCCCGCCTCGAGAATCATAGGCGAAAGCTTGCCGTAAAAACCGTAATCGCAGGTGACGGACAGTTTTTTGCAAATGGCGCGGGTTACAATTCCGCCCGCCTCCACCGCTATTGAAGCGCCGTGGGAGTAAGCCCTTACAAGGCCGCCCGTGCCGAGCAAAGTTCCGCCGAAATAGCGGGTTACCACACACACGCAGTCAACAAGCTCCGCCTTTTCGAGAACGCTTAAAACGGGCACGCCCGCGGTGCCCTGCGGCTCGCCGTCGTCGGAATAGCGCTTCGCGTTATCCTGCCTTAAAATGTAGGCGGGAACATTATGAGTGGCGTCCCAGTGCTTTGATTTTATTGAGGCGATAAACTCATTCGCCTCTTCTGCCGTGGTGACGGGGGCGATATAGCCGATGAAGCGCGAGTGCTTCTCAACAAACTCGGCGCTCGCCGCCTTTCTTATTGTTTTGTAGGACTGCACTCACTCACCTCCGCGGAAAAAGTAAGGCGGTGCAACTGGGCACCGCCGACTTTCCGATATTATTTACCGATGTTATAGCGCTTGTTGAAGCGGTCAACACGTCCGCCTGTATCAACGAGCTTCTGCTTACCCGTGAAGAACGGGTGGCATTTTGAGCAGATATCAACGCGGATATTCTCTTTCGTTGAACCGGTTGTGATAACTTCACCGCATGCGCAGCGGATTTCGGTCTGCTGGTAGTTGGGATGGATACCTTCCTTCATGTATGTCACCTCTTTCGATTAATCGTTTATTAGCAAAAGGATTTTAACATAACATTATAATAATTGCAAGCATTTTTTTTACTTTTTGAAAAGTATTGTTAAATTTTCACTGTTTCGCCGAGGAAAAACGAGTAAATACAGGTCTCTTTTACCTCAATACCGAGCGTTTTTTCAAGGCAGCGCGCGTAAATACCGAGTTGACCGCTGTAGCGCAGGCGCAGTTTATCCTTTGTTACATTGTAATCTGTCTTGTAGTCCACAATCACGAGTTTTCCGTTTTCAACGAACGCTATGTCGGCTACGCCCTCGATAATGACGGTTTCTTCAGCCGCCTTGCCCGTAACCCCGGGGTAAATTTCGCCGGCCGTCATTTCGCAGGTGAACGGTTTTTCGCGGTAAACCTCAGAGGAAGCGCGGATTCTTCTGCAGATATCGCTTTCGAGGAACACGCGCATTTTTTCCTTATCCACGGCCTGCGCCTGCGCGGAAGTGAGTTTGCCCTCCTCAACAAAGCGTTCAAGCTGCGCTTCTATGTCGGAATTGGAGAAATCGGCGAGTTCCATAAATTTATGGTTGGCAGTGCCCCTCTGCGCGGGGGTAAGACCGTTTTTGCTCATAAACGCGGGCAGGGCTTCGGCAATATGGCTCTCCGCCGAATGCGCCTCGGCAAAATCGGAGGCGACACGCTTGGCTCTCGCGCCGTCCAGGCAGACGTATTCATATTTATAATCAATCTTTTCCCTGATTAATTCGACCAGCTGTGAAACATCGGGAACAATCTCTTCTTCCTCGGTCTCCTCTGCTTCCTCTTTTTCAATCTTATGCGCCTGAGCCAGGAGCGGCGCCTTGCCGTGATGCACGGTTATGAGATGTTCTCTCCCATTTTTCGCCAGTAAGGTGCGCACCACGGGCGCGTCCGGATGGTCGCTGAAGGCTGTGAAGATAAGATCCGCGGGCGTTGTGGCGCTGAGCACGGCGAAAGGCATTAGTTTTTCAGAATCGGAATAATCGCAGATTTTCAGTTTATTATTATTTTTTCCGCCTTCAACATCCGTTGTGATTATAACAAGCTTTTCCATAGCCCTTGTCATGGCTACATAGAGGCAGCGAAGTTCCTCCGCGCGCTCGCTTTCGGCGCGGTCGATTTTCGCCGTTTCACGCATAATGTTGTTAATGCGCACATATTTGCTTTCACTCGCGTAAAGCCCTATGCCGCAATTATGCGAATAGACGACTCCGCCCTTGCTGCGGCTGAACTGAGTTGAGCAACGCGCAAGAATACAGACAGGGAACTCAAGACCTTTGCTTTTGTGAATTGTCATTATTTTGACGCTGTCGGCGGAATCCGTTTCCGGCTCACTCATTTTTGAAGACTCCTCCGCCTTTTCGGCGCGGTCGATATAGCGCAGAAAACCCGATAGACCGAATCTGCCCGCGGACTCATAGGCCTCGGCGTAATCGCACAGCAGGCGCAGATTCGTGCGCCTTCCGGCGGCGTTGCCCATAGCGCTGACTATGGAGATATACCCCGTTTTTTCATACAGAATTTGCAGAAGTTCCGCCGCGCCCACAGTGAAGGAAATTTTTCTGAGTTTGTCGGTTTCCTCAAGGAACGATGAGCACTTAGGGTCGCCGTTTTCAGCCGCGATAACGACATTTCTGAACAGACTTCTGTTTTTGCCGTTCTTTTTGATTACTGCCATTTCGTCGGGGGTAAAGCCGTAAACGGGAGAGAGCATAACGGCGAGCAGCGACACATCGTCCGCGGGATTGTTGAGCACCCTGAGAAGCGAGAGCACAAAACGCACCTCCGGCTCCTCGAAAAGCACGCGGTCCATTTTGCAGGAAGCGGGAATATTGCGCTTTTCAAGCAGGGCGCTGAGTATTACTCCCTCGTCCTTGACGGAGCGCATAAGCACACAGAAATCGCCGTAGCGGGCGGGGCGCTGACCGTCCTTTTCCTTTACGAGCATTTTGCCGACATTGCTCTCGATATAATCGGCAATAAACTCCGCTTCCGCCTCGTACTTTTTTGTTTTTTTATCGGTGTATAAACAGTGGTGCAGTTCAACGTCCGGCTCGGTTTTATCCTCATACGCGCCGTCGTGATAATTGAGAAAATGGTCGGAGTTGTATTCAAGTCCTCCTATTTCATTTGTCATAATACGCGAGAAAATGTGGTTGACATTTTCTGTAATGCCTTTTCTTGAGCGGAAATTTTCGCCGAGCAGTATGGTTGAAGGATAGGTTTTGCCGTCGTAACGGGCGTATTCGTTCTGTTTTTTAAGAAAAAGTTCGGGCCTTGCCTGACGGAAACCGTAAATGCTCTGCTTTACATCGCCCACCATAAACAGGTTGTCGCCCTTTGCGGAAAGAAGGGTGAAAAGCAGTTCCTGCGCCTCGTTTACATCCTGGTATTCGTCAACGAAAATATATTTTATTTCATCGGAGAGTTCTTCAGCGACAGCGCTTTTAATCAGACTGCCGTTTTCATCCCTGTCGGAGAGGAGATTTATTGCGCAGTGAAGGGTGTCGCCGAAGGTCATGGCGTTCTGCGCCCTTTTTGCTTCGGAGTATTTTTTCGAAAAATCCCTTACGAAATCCGTAAGGCACTGAATAACGGGAAGAATACGCGCCTTATTGCTGTTGATTTCCTCCTGCGTTTCACCGAAAAGAATCTGCAAATCATCTTTAAAAGAATCTCTCCACTCGTCACGCATTGATTTGCACTGCGTCATTTCGGGTGACTTGTTATTCATTTTGGGGAAATCATCAAACTTAAGTTTTTCGATTTTTTCCTTAAGACCATCCCAATCTGTATTATACAGATTGTCTTTTATATCGTAAAAGCATTCTCTCTCTTTACGGATGATGGGCAAAAGCACATCCTTTATTGTTTCCGCGTGTTTTTCACTCAGGGATTCTGAAAGCAGCTCGTTTTCAGCAAGTTTCATCGCTTTGTCGGCAAGAACCGTATAATAGCCAAACGCCTTTTTTAAATAGGCGAGCAGTATTTTGCCCATCGTCGTTTCAAAAAAAGGTCTTGTGTCGGTGTATGAGCCCGTAAGACTGTCAAGATATTCGTCCGGGAACGGATGGGACTGGGATTCTTTATAAATACTTAAAGCGGCTTTTATGAGGTCGTCGTCGTCCCTGTCGCCGCTTATTGCGTCACAGAGAAGCGAAAAGTTTTCGGGGTTCTTTTCATAGTATTCATCGAGCACGGAATTGATGGCTTCGTTTATAAGAACCTTCTCTTTTCCGCCGTCTAAAAGGGTAAAATCCGGCTCGATGTCGAGGGCGTGGAAATTACTGCGCACAAGGTCTATGCAGAACGAGTCAATGGTGCTTATTTTTGCGAGGGGAAGGCAGTTGAGTTCGCTCACGAGGTTTTTGTTTTCGCGGTTTTCCCGTGCCGCTTTGGCGAGGCTTTTCGCTATTTTCGCCTTCATATTTGAGGCAGCGGCGTTTGTGAATGTTACAACAAGTATATCCCGCACACTGCATTTGCCCTCGAGAATCATACGGGTTATCTTTTCAACCATTACGGTCGTTTTGCCGGAGCCCGCTGCGGCGCTTACAAGCAGAGTGCCGCCTTCGGAGTCAATTACATTCTGCTGGCTTGCGGTCCATTTTGTTTCGCCCATTATATTTCCACCTCCCCTTTATTGATTTTTATTATTGTTTGTTTCTCCCTGTCGGCAATTTTTTCCTTTTCATCAATTTCAATGCCGTCAGAGTAGAAACAGACCGCTTTGTAATCGCAGTATTTACAGACATTGTCGTAATTTGAGGTTTTTACCGGGAACGCTTCAATTCTGCCGTCTTTGAGCCGTTCGGTCATATTTATAAGGTTTTTGTCAATGACGCGGTGAATCAGGTCAAAGCCGTTTTCGGAGAGGGCGTTTTCAATGCCTTTTTCTGTTATTGTCGCGGGGATATACACACCTCTTGCGTCGTGTTCCATTGCGGAAATAACCGCGGAGTTTTCAACAACAATACCTTTTACTTTGGCCTCGCTGTTTTTTTCACTCTGCTTTTTCTCTTCGTCCGCGTCGGCGTTGACCGTTACAATCGGAGCCTTTGAGGGATAGTAAAGCACGCCCGCGGGCTTTTCACCGCTGTATTTGCTGTTTTTATCCGCCTGTATGGCAAAAAGATAGATGAGCATCTGCATATTCAGCCCGTGAATAACATCGTTGAGACTGAACTTTTTTCCGCTCAGTTTATAGTCAACAATCCTGTAATAATCCTTATCGCCGACCTTCGCGCTGTCAACCCTGTCAACCTTGCCGCCCACGGTAAGCACTCCGCCGTCAGGCAGGTCGAGTTTATAGGGCGCCACATCGCCGTTGTCGCCTATTTCAAGTTCGAAATCGGTCGGGCGGAACTCGCTGACCTTGAATTCATCGATAATTCTGTCAATCACTTCTCCGAGCGTGCGGCCTATCGCCTTGTAATCGCTCATAAAGCGCTTGTTTTTGCCTTCCTCGCCGCCTAAGGATTCGTCCAGATATTTATTGAGCCAGAACCATATTTTCTCCGCGATTTCACTCTTCGTAAGCTCGAGCAGCGTGTCGCCGGGGCACTCGCGCAGGAGGTTTTCGAGCACATAGTGAATAATCGTGCCGCGCTGGAGAACGTCAATCTTCGCCTCTTTTCTCGGCTTCGCTCCCAGACCGTAGTTACAGAAAAAGGCAAAGGGACATTTGAAAAACTGCTCCGCCCTCGATGGGCTTATAAACATATTCTTTCCGAAAAACTCTTTCGCGGTATCCTTGTTTTCAATTTCAAAATTTCTTACATTTACAGAACGGTCAAGAGCCGCGATTTTGCCCGCGTATTCGGCGTCGCCCTCAAAATACTGCCTGAGAGCGTAGTAGATATCGGTCTTGCCGGGCATCTGCCTTGCGAGCTGCTCAAAGGCGGTCTGTTTGCTCTCCACAAAATCGATGCTCTGCAAATCGTCGTAGCACAGCGCCGAATGCTTCGGAAAAAGTTCCTCAATTCTGACCCACGGCTCGCACGGCTCGCAGGTCTCGCCCGAAAGGGAGCGCAGATGCCTGCAAACATAGAGTTTTTCCTGAGCGTAGCAGAAGGAGATATAGGCGATAAAGCGTTCCTCCTTGATTTTGTCCTCGCCGAAGGAGGCAAGTTCAAGCCCCTGCTCAAGAAGGATGCGCCTGTCTTTTTCGCTGAAGGGCGGATTCTCCGCTTTTACTGCGGGGAATTCCCCGTAATTCGCGCCGAGCACAAACACAACCTTGGGGGAATCGAGACGGACTCTGTCGGCGCTTCCGAAGGTGACTTCGTCTATACCCTTGGGTATTTCACCCACGGTGTCCATATTGAGCATGAGCGAAAGAATATTCTGCGTCTCTTTGGCGCTCAGAACACGGTCACCCGCCGAGACGGCGAAATCGTCGAGTATTTTGGTGAGAATCTCCCAGTATCTGTTCTGAAGGGCGGCGTCTTCGCCGAAGTTCTCCCCGAGTTTTTCACTGTACGCGCGCAGGTTTTCGGGCACATTGATTTTCTGAAGAAGGTTTATTATTGCGCGGGCGGAATCCTCCGCCTTTGCCGACTGCACCTTTTTGCAGAAGGAGTCAAGGCACTCCGCGATTCTTTTACGGATTTTGTTGATATTTTCAAGTTCGGCTCTGTCGTCATCCGTGAAATCCGCTCCGTATCCGCGCGGATGCCCGACCCAGTCCTTGAGCCAGAGGGAACCGGGAGTCTGCCAGAGGAATGTATAGCTGTCAATTGCGTTTATCTCATCCTCGGTAAAATCGGTAAGCCCCGATTTGAGGAAACGCATAATGCTCTCGGTGCTGAAACCCTCGGCTGCGATATTGACCGCCGAGAGCACAAGGGCGACCGCGGGGGTGGCGCATATCGGTCTGCGGTAATCCTCAAACACGGGCAGGCCGCATTTGTTCAGGGATGAGCGCAGAGGTATCTCGTAAGGCGTTGAATCCCTTGCCACAACCGCTATTTCGCGGCAGCGGTAGCCCTCCTCGCGTATAAGTTTTTTGATTAAAACCGCGACCATCTCGCACTCGGAATATACATCGGGCGCCTCGCACAGGGTAATGTTAGAGGCGTCGTCCTCATATTTATCCGCCGACGGGCTGAAAAGATTGGTTTCGAGCGCGGCGAGCGAGGGAGCGACAACACGGTGCTCTTCGGGGAAATTGTTGAATTTGCTGCCCATGGATTCATTCTGGGGCTTTGCCGATTGAATCTCCCAGTTGTCCGCGATTCTTTTGAGTTTGCGGAAGGTTCTGAAATTGGAGGCGAAAAGATAGTCGTCCGGTTCCTTCGGGTTTTCAAGGCAGATTGTCACATAAACCGCCTTCGCCTGTTTTAAAATCGCCTCTATGACCTTTGTTTCGAGAGCCGTGAAACCGCCGAAGCCGTCAATGAAAACGAGTTTATCCTTAAAGCTGTTGTTTTCCTCAATCGATTCGCACAGAAGATTGAGTTTATCAGCCGCGTCATAGTAGTTTTTGCGGCGCAGCAGGTCGTATTCCTCACTCGCGAGGGCTATGTCGTAAAGCTTGCCCTTTAAAATATCGGTGTCCACTCTGCCCGCCGTTTCACGCAGCATTTCGGGGCTTACGCAGGAGGTTTCGAGTTCGCCGTGAACGCTTAAAAATGACTTTACAAGCCCGGGAGTGACCGCTTTGTTTTTGTAAATCTGAAAGTTGTTTCTCACATTAGAGAGGGCGAAGCCCATAAGCGCGACCTTTGCGGATTCGCTGAGAACAGTCCTTCCCGAAATGCGCGAGGGCTCAATAAGTTTGTCGGCAAGGCGCGAAAAACTCAGCACCGATACAGCCGGGTAGCCGCTGCTGCCCAGCATTTTAAGCATCGCTTTTTCTGTTGAAAACGAGTTCTGTTCAGGCACAATAAGGGTGATGTCGCGCTCCCCCTGCCTGACCTGAGCCGCTATTTCTTTTTTGATTTTCGTGCTCTTGCCCGAGCCCAGTCTGCCCGTTATAAAATACAGCATCCGAAGCCTCCGTGAGTGAATTTGCGAGGGTTATATTTCTTTTTTATATTTTATTATTATATAAAATATTTGTCAACAGCGCGCGGGCGCGATGTCCGTTTAAAGGGACATAAAAAAGAAAAAACCGTCCCGAGGGGCGCGCAGCTAAGGGATTTAATAGATTTTGAAACGCTCTTTTCCGCCATAACGGCTTCAAAAAAAGGGATAGGCGCAAGCCTTATCCCTTTTTTGTTTATTGTTCTGACGAAAAATTTCTGTTTCAAAATTGCTTCGCA
>JAEERC010000058.1 GCA_016285645.1 Clostridiaceae bacterium
GTCGGGTCTTCGACTGTGTAGCTTTCGCCCGTGCCGACATCCTCGCCGTTTACGAACCAGTGAATCTCCGCGCCCTCGGGCAGGTCGGAGGCGTCCGCGGTGTAGGTCACATCTTCTCTGTAGCCGATTTCGCTGTTTTCTTCATAATTCTCAAGCTGAACTGAGGTTATGTTCGCGTAAACGGGCTTGATTGTAATGTCGCTTGTGCCGAGGGTGTATTCCTCCCACTCGCCCACATATCCCGCTTTTTCGGGAACGGCAGGTTCGGTTATGCTTTCGGTTTCAACGGTGAATGTTACTTCTTCAACCGTTTCGCCGTTTTCATCAACGAAGGTTGCTGTGTATTCTATCACCGTGAATTCGCCGTTGATTGTTACATCCTCCGCGGGCATTGTGGCGGGGATTTCATCAACCCAGGCGAATGTGTATCCGTCTCTCTGCGGTGTTCGCGGTCTCGGAACGGACTGACCGAAGGTCGCGTCCATTTCTGTAAGCTTTTCGCCGTCAACAACATATGTTACCTTGTATGTGTTCGCGGTAAGTGTTACGCCTGCGGGATTGATTGTAAATGTTTTTTCCACGCTGCCTGTGTAGTTTCCTATACCTTTAACAATAACCTTTGCGTTTTCAGACGCGTTGACATTGTTATTGAAACTGACCATGTAGTCTCTGCCTAATTCAAGAACTTTTTCGCCGTCTTTTCCTGTTACCTCCGGCGTGATTGCCTCGCCGGTGTATTCGGCAGTATCCGGAGAGAATGTTATCATATCTTCGGTTATTGATTTCGGGTCTATTGTAAATGTTTTTTCTGCTCTGCCTGTGTAGTTTCCTATACCTGTAACAGTTATTGTGTAATCGGAAGCATCGACATTGATGTCACCGTAATTGACAGTATAGTCGGTATACATTGCAAGGGTTGTTGCGCCGTCTGTTACTGTTACCCCCGGCCTGATTTCCTCGCCGGTGTATTCGGCGGTTTCCGGAGAGAGTCTTATCATGTAATCGGTTATCGATTTTGCGGTTATTTCAAACTCTTTTTCTATGGATTTATGACCTGTATCTGTAAAAGTCACTACCGCCTTGTAATTGCCGGCGTTAACGGGTGACTCTGCCGGCGTCCCGGATTTATAGTAAGATACAGTATAATCCGTATCCGGTTCGAAAGTTTTGCCGCCAACTTTGATGCTCGTAACGGTCGGTATATGAGGAAGCCCGTCGTATTCAAAACTATATTCGCTCAATGCTGCGGTAACCTCCGCTTTCGCAGGCCAGTCGGACGGAAGAATTTGGCTCGGGTCGGTTTCGGGTGTTCCGTCCGCTTTCTTATTGAAGCCCTTTAATTGCGGATAATACCAGTAGTATTTGCCGCTTGCCTCATCGGCACCGTCGTCTTTTGGGAGCCATGGAGATTCAGCAGCATCATAATTGAAATACATAGGATGGATGTCGATGTCTTCATGATCATAACAAATGGCATTTCTGCCTGTCATCTGCGCGGTGGTAAGGCCTTTTACTTTGTTATCTTCAGTGTCAATATCAGCGCCGCTTACCGCGCCGATATTTCCGCATACGGATTTGTCATAATAGCAGTTGTCAACTTTTTTAATTCCGTCGGGGCTGCCGCTGTCTCCGGCCACGCCGCCGACATTCCCATTCCCGGAAACATCGCCCGTGTTGTAACAGTTTGTGACTGTGCCGCCGTTATTATATCCGACCACGCCGCCGACATAATCACTGCCGGAAACATCGCCTGTATTATAGCAGCTCTGAACGGTGCCGCCGTTATTATATCCGACCACGCCGCCGGCACAATCACTGCCGTAAACATTACTTGTATTATAGCAGTTCTGAACTGTGCCGCCGTTATTATATCCGACCACGCCGCCGGCATAACTCCCGCCGTTTATGCTTCCGCTTTCAAGGCCGACATTTTTTACAGTGCCTTTGACAGTATCTGATTTGGCATCGACATAGCCGAAAAGGCCGGCAAATTCTGCCGATGAATCATTACAAGTCAGCCCTGTAATGACATGACCGTCGCCGTCAAATGTGCCGGTGAATGCGGCGTCGAAAGTAATTTTACCTGTTTCGTCGTGTTCACAATAACCGATGGGAGTCCAGTCATTATAACCTGTCGCGACAATATCTTTCATCAGTTTTGCGCAGGCGGAGTTATTCTCTTTATTTACAATGGAAGCGAAATCTTTGAGCTGTGCGTAGGTTTCAATCTCATACGGGTTATCTGCCGTGTTGCCGTTCTGACTCAGTATGCGCGCGGGCCAGTCCGCGACAACGCCGGTGTTGTCATATTCAAACCCTCTGAGATGGGGGTAATACTCGCCGAATATGTCGGGCTTCCTGACAAGCCAGGCATTGCTAAAGTAATTTTCACCATCGTCCGTATTGAAGAGGCCGACCATATTTGACTGTGCGTCTTTGCCGGTCATCTCGGCGGTGGTGAGACCGGTGACGGTGTCAATTATGGAGTTTTCGACAGCCTGCCAGTTGTTGCCTTCGCTTGCACCAGGTATTGTTACTGTGCTTCTGTCATAATAGCAGTCCATAATTATTCCGGCTTCACTAATACCAACCACACCGCCGGCTAAAGCACCGTCTCCGTCTGCTGTTACATTGCCCGTGTTATAACAATTTGTGACAAAATTGAAGTTTGATACTAACCCAACCACACCGCCGGTTGTGGCATTGTCTCCTTCCGCCGTTACATCGCCCTTGTTATAGCAGTTTACAACAGTGCTTCTTTCATTATTTCTCGCAAACAAATATCCAACCACGCCGCCGATTCTGACGTTCCTTCCTGTTGCCGTAACATCGCCTGTGTTATAGCAGTTTTCAACCGCGCCTCTATCATTATATCCAACTATTCCGCCGACATAATAACCGCCGGAAACATTGCCCGTGTTGTAACAGCTTGTGACGGAACCCCCATTATTATATCCGACCACGCCGCCGATTCTAGCATTGGCTACTGTTGCCGTAATACTGCCTGTGTTATAGCAGTTGGTAACTGAACCTTGATTATTTGTACCAACCACGCCGCCGACATCTTGAGTGCCGGAAACATCGCCCGTGTTATAGCAATTATTGACTGTGCTTATGTTAAGTCCGACTATGCCGCCGACATCTTGAGTGCCGGAAACATCGCCCGTGTTGTAACAGTTTGTGATGGAACCTCCATTATTATATCCTGCCACGCCGCCGACATAATACTTGCCCGTTATCGCTCCGCCTACAAGGCCGACATTTTTTACAGTGCCTTTGGTAGTTACACCACC
This sequence comes from Clostridiaceae bacterium, assembly GCA_016285645.1. GTDB lineage: Bacteria > Bacillota > Clostridia > Oscillospirales > Acutalibacteraceae > CAG-177. The sequence continues at coordinate 3,294 of JAEERC010000058.1, forward strand.
TTCTGTTTTGCTCCCGACATAGCCGAAAAGACCGGCATAATTCGGTGCGTCTGTCACTCCCGAGTTGGAAAGCCCGATAATAACGCGCCCGTTACCGTCAAATGTGCCGGTGTAGATATGGTTATTATCCATACCGATGGGAGTCCAGACATTATAACCTGTCGCGACAATATCATTCATCAGTTTTGCGTTGAGGCCCGTTTCACCGCTGTTTACGCGGTCGGCGAAAACCCTGAGGTCGCTGTAAGTTGAAATTTCATAGACATAACCATCCGCCGACACGCTGATTCCCCCGACAGCAACCGCGCCGAGCACGAGCATCAGCGAGAGTAAAAGCGATAAAGCCCTTTTTGCTGCTTTCATAAAACATCCTCCTTATGAGTCATAATGAGAAATTCACAATACACATTAATAGTAACATATTACTATGATAAATTACAAGGGGTTTTGGAAAAAGAAATATAATATCAGATAATGTACGATTTTTGATATGCGGCAATATTTTATGCGGCGGCTTTGGGGAAAGCCGCCCTACAGTTATATCAAAACTCATATAGAATGTAGGGCGGGATGGTCTCGCCTGCCGGCTCGGTCGGTGCTTCTGCCTTCGGCAGAGGTCTCCACCGGAGACCCGCACCCCCATCCCGCCGTTTACGCAAATCCGAATTTCGCCGTAAGGGCGGCAACCTGCCGCCTGCGTTTATTAATTTCAAATTCCGAATTAACGGGCGCAAAGCGCCGATTATACACCTCATCCCCCGCAAGCGGTCCCACTTCCCCTCCGAGGGGAAGGCATAGGCGGCACGGAAGAATCCGTTCCCTGCGGAGACTCCCACGGCATTGCGCACTGCCCCGGTTCCGGCGTAATTAACCGTGCCTTTTTCTTGATTTTGCCTTTTGCCTGCTTTATAATATTCACATAAACATTTACTAAACTCTGAAACCGGGTGACCGTTATGCAGACAATTGACGAGGCGCTGGATAAACTTGAACGCTCGAAATTCCGGTCGGGATTTTCACTGACGGAAAAGGACAGGCAATACCTTGAGGAAAAAGGCGAGGCAGTAATACGAAGCCACGCGGAGGATTTTGTGCGCCGGAGGCTGGCACCCGCCGAACCTCTCAATGACGGAAAACAGACTCCGATGAGAGGGCATCCCGTTTTCAGGGCAATGCACGCCACTGCCTGCTGCTGCCGCGGATGCCTGAACAAATGGTATAAAGTTCCGCTGCACAAAGAGCTGACCGAAGCCGAACAGCAAAAAATAGTCAACCTGATTATGGCGTGGATTGACAGGAACAGTAAATAAACTTTTTTCGGAGGGCATCAATGAATATCAAAAAGTGTCTTGCGGCGTTAATCGCTTTATTGCTTTGCGGAGCGCTGATTTTTCCCGTTTCCGCGGCAAACGCGGCGGCGTACGAAACCGTCAATACGGGGGTGCGTGTACGCGATCCGTTCGTTCTGAAACACGACGGAGTATGGTATATGTACGGAACGGGGCTCGCGTCAAACGGCTACGGCTGCGTTTACAGCACCGACCTTGAAAACTGGTCCGAGCCCGTGAAGGTTTATGAGCCTCAGGGCGCGTGTGACGGCGAGGGCGACTGGTGGGCGCCCGAGTGCCATTATTATAAAGGGGATTTTTATCTGTTTGCCACCTACCGCTCAGCCGCTACCGGCAAACGGGGAGTCGGAATTTTTCGCTCGTCAAACCCTCTCGGTCCGTTTGAGATCATCACCGACGGTCATATAACCCCGAAGGAAAGCGACTCAATCGACGGCACGCTCTATGTGGATGAGGACGGTCAGCCCTGGATGGTTTATGTGGGCGAGTGGACCTCGGCGGAAAACGGCATTGGTACCATGATGGCGGCAAAACTCAGCGACGACCTCAGCACCTTCATTTCCGAACCCGTTCTGCTCTTCAAAGCGAGTGACGGAGACCGCGGGAACGGCTTTGTCACGGACGGTCCGTTCCTCTATAAAACAAAGGGCGGGCGGCTGATTATGCTCTGGAGCAATTTCCGTGAGAGCGGATACTGCGTGCTGGTTGCCTCGTCATCAAACGGTAAAATCGACGGAAAGTGGAGGCAGCAGCCGGGTGAACTTTACAGGGCAGACGACAATCGCCCGGACGGCGGCCACGCTATGCTGTTCACGGCGGACGACGGAACGCTGCTTATGTCCGTTCACTCCCCGAATACGGGAACCGAGGAGAACAGGACAGTTGCGAAATTCGTGCCCGTTGAGGACACCGGCGACACGCTTGTTATGAAGGAAGAGAGCAACATCTTCACCCTCATTTTCTATCGCGTTTATTATTTCATTTTGAAAATCGTTGAAATTTTCAGCATATAATAACACTCCTTTTTGCCGCGGAGAACTCCGCGGCTTTTTTATAAATGTCGCTTCGCGGGCGACCCGGTTTGCGGACGGACAGTATAGAATACATCTGAACCGCGAAACCCGAATAAAAACGAAAAAGGAGTGTAAAAATGACGGTTAAAGAACTTGTTGAAAATGTGACAAAATTCGAGATGGAGTCCTTCGGATATCTCGGAACGAGAACGCTGATTTTTGAAAGAAACGGCGAGGAAAGAACCGTGCGCTGTGAGGGCTGCGCTTATGTTTTTGAGGAGTATTATTTCGCCCCCAAAACCTTAACCGAAGAAGAATGGGACAATCTGTTCGGCAGAATATTCGGCGAGTGCGGGGTTATGAAATATCCCAAAGAATTTGAAAATAACGACCTCATCCTCGACGGAGAAACCTGGAGTATGCATATAGAATTCGCGAACAGAAGGGCGAAAAATTCTGGCGGATATAACGCGTATCCGGGCAACTGGAACCTGCTCGCGAAGGCCCTTGCCGCGTATGACGGGTTTTATGATTACGAAGAAGAAGAAAGCGGTGAATACTATGACGGCGAGTAATTCACAATAATTAATCTTTTATTTGACAGAATAATCAATAAAACACAGCACCCGGGGAGGCGGAATAAAAACCGTTTCCCCGGGTGTTTTTACGCAGAATTATGTTTTTCCTCACTTCCGGTAAGGAATTTTGTTTCGCATATCCTCAAGGCGATTGAGCGCGGCATAAAGTGTTTCGTCCTTTTTAGCGAAATGCAGACGGATGAGATGATTCACCGGCTCGCGGAAAAAGCTTGAGCCGGGCACCGCGCCCACTCCGACATTTCTCGCGAGAAGCTCGCAGAACTCGAGGTCGCTTTCAAAGCCGAATTCGGAAATATCGAGAAGTATATAGTAAGCGCCCTGCGGAACCGTGTGCGCTATGTGCAAATCGTCAAGCCCTTTGAGGAACAGATCCCTTTTTGAGGTGTATTTCGCGGCAAGGTCGGCGTAGTAGTCATCGCCGAAGCGAAGCCCCGTAACCGCCGCCTCCTGAAGGGGCGCGGCGGCGCCCACGGTAAGAAAATCGTGAACCTTTTTGGCAACATCGATTATTTCCGCGGGGGCGATGATATATCCCAGTCTCCAGCCGGTGATTGAATAGGTTTTGGAGAGGGATGAGCACGAAAGGGTGCGTTCCCACATTCCGGGCAGTGACGCGAAATAGATGTGCCTGTTCGGCTCAAAAACTATGTGCTCATAAACCTCGTCGGTGATAACGAAGGTGTCATATTTTTCAACAAGCCCGGCGATATATTTCAGTTCCTCACGGGTGAACACCTTGCCGCTCGGATTTGAGGGGTTGCAGAGTATCAGCGCTTTGGGGTTCTGCCTGAAAGCCGCCTCAAGTTCGTCCGCGTTGAAATTGAACTCCGGCGGGTGCAGGGGAACATATATCGGCTCCGCGCCCGAAAGAATCGCGTCGGCACCGTAATTTTCGTAAAACGGCGAAAAAACAATCACCTTATCCCCGGGATTCACCACGCTCATCATAGCCGCCATCATGGCTTCCGTGCTGCCGCAGGTCACTACGATATCGGTGTTCGGGTTGATTTTTCTTCCCATAAACCGCGTCTGCTTTTCGGCGAGCGCCTCCCTGAAATTCTGCGCGCCCCAGGTGATTGAGTACTGGTGAAAGTCCTCCTTTGAAACCTCGGCGAGGCGTTCGAGTATTTCACGGGGAGGGTCAAAATCCGGAAAACCCTGTGAAAGGTTGACCGCGTCGCATTCCATGCAGATACGCGTCATACGGCGTATTACCGAATCGGTAAAGCCCTGTGTTCTTTCGGAAAGTGAAGGCATTGCTCTTCCTCCTTTTTTGCAATCATATAGAAAGTATAAACCCTGCCCGCCGTTCAAGTCAATGGCGGATGGATTTTACTGTTGATAATCTTCTCTTTATACACTATAATTGAATCATCAAACATTTATGAAAGGGAAATTGTTATGCTCAAAGCGATAATCTCTCTTCTCGAAGTCATCTTTTTTTCCCTCGGCATATTGCCCGTGAGCGCGGATGTTGACTACGGCGGAAAGGAATATACTCCTCCCGCGGTCACCGAGCCGATGTATATTGCCGAAAACGGCGAAACGGATTTTACCATTGTTCTGCCCGACGGTGAAAGCCCCTGCCTCACCACAGCCGCGAACGAGTTTGTTTCCTATGTTTACAAAATCTGCGGCGCCCGTATTGCCGTTAAAAACGAAGGCGAAACGCAGAACTTTGAAAACACCGTTCTGCTCGGCGACACCGCCTGTTCCGAATCGCTCAAACCCGCAGATGACGGTCTCGCAGAGGATGGTTTTCTCATTTATTCCGACGGCTCCCATCTTATCATAAGAGGCGGCTCGGAGCGCGGCACGCTCTACGGCGTTTACACCTTTCTCGAGGAATATCTCGGAGTGCGCTGGTTTACGCCGAAACTTGAAAAAGTTCCCGAAAGCAAGGATATCATAATAGATTCACACATCGACCGCACGGTTGAACCGTCCTTCGCCATCCGCCGCAACGACTGCGCCGGCACAAACGACAGGCACAGGGCGAGAACGAGAATGAATGTCTCCTTCTGGAGCGAGGCGGAAGATTTCGGCGGAGCGCTCACCTTTGTTATGTGGGATGTGACGCTTGACCGGCTTGTTCCAGATTCACTTTTTACAGAGCATCCCGAGTATTTCGCTTTGGGCGAAGACGGCAAGCGCACAACCGACCATGTCTGCCTTTCAAATCCGGATGTTCTGCCCGTTGCAGTTGAAAACGCGCGGCAGGCGATAGAAAACTGCCCGAGAGAATCGTCAAAGCATATTCATATAGGTCAGAAGGATAACGAGAACTACTGCCGGTGTGAAACCTGCGAAGCGCTCTATGAAAAATACGGCAGCGTCTCGGCGCCCACAATCCTTTTCACCAACGCCTTCGCCGACGCTCTCGATGACGATTATCCCGATTTCACATTCACCTTCTACGCCTACAACGAAACCGACCGCCCTCCTGCGGATCTCACGCTCAGATGCAGCAAAAATGTTGTTCCCGTGCTCTGCGGTCTGCACAAGGCGTGCAGAAGCCATCCGCTTACCGAATGCGGAGCGGTTGACGGCGACGATTCCTTCAATAATCTCTTCGGCGAAAACGAGCCGCGGATCGCGAACGATTTCGCGAACTGGGTAAAAATCGCCGACAGAACATATATCTACGACTACACAATAAACTTCCTCAACACCGCCCAGTTCTTCTCGAATTTCGGCACAATGCAGTCCACAATGAAATATATGCGCGACACGGGCATAACGGGCTATATCTACAACTGCGGCGACGGGCACGAGGCGGCGTTCAACGAGCTGCGCAACTATCTGTTGTGCAAGGTTCAGTGGGATGTTGACTGCGATGTGGAATACTGGATGAACGAGTTTCTCAAAGGTTATTACGGCGAAGCGGCCGCGCCATTCATCAAAAAGATAATCGACATACAGACCGCGCAGATAAGCGCCACCGCGCACGCCTTCGATTTCGACTGGCACTATCAGTCGGGCTTCTATCCGCTTTACACCATAGCGAAACTCGACGGTTTGTGGAACAAGGCGCTCGGTGCCGATATAACCGAGGAGCAGAAGTTCAATGTGGAGTGCGCCGATCTCAGCTGGGAATACTATAAAGCCAACCTCTTCATAGGCAAGTATTTCTTCCTCAATCCTCTGAGAATGCAGGCAAACGAGGAACTGTACGATGCTTTCAAATCACACGGCATAAACAGAGTGTGCTCATTCGGCCTCATACCCGAAAAGGAGAATCTTACATTTATCGAACGCCCCATCGAATGGCGGTAAAGATTGTAATTTGATAAAAAACTTATCGAGTGAAAGGCGGTAATACCGTGGTAAAAGTTATTTCTTATATATTCACATTCATTTACACATTCCTCGCTTCCGCCGGGATTGTTCAGAACGGCGGTAACTGGGCGCTCGATATTCCCGCTTACGAGGGCGGCAGAATCTGCGACGATGTCTGTCTTGACGGCTCGGGCATCCTCAGCGACGCCGAAGGCCCCACGGGAACAGAAAGCAGAATGGAACTTGTAAAATTCACATCCGCCGAAGACTATGAGAAATACTGCGAAGACCTTGAAAGCGCCGGATATGAAAATGTTTATTCGAACACCCTCGGCGGGGTTTCCTGCAACGCGTTCAGATATGACGGAAAACTATATTACACCTATTTCACGGCGAACACAAACGAAGTGAGAATCATTGAGGACAACAACACCCGCGTGTTTGAAGATTTCGGCTATTCCAGTAACGAGGGAGAGGGCGTAACGGTTTATCAGTTCGATTACCCCTATGCCGATTTCGGTGAACACAAGGACGAGGACATCTACTCCACAAACGGAATGATGTATATAATAAAACTCGCCGACAACAAGCTTATTGTTATTGACGGCGGGTCGATAAGGCAGTCATCCGACAAAAACATTGATGAGTGTATGAAACTTATGCGCAGAATCACCGGAGCGCGGGAGGGCGAAAAGGTAAACATTGCCCTCTGGTACGGCACTCACGGGCACAGCGACCATGTGACATTTTTCTATAAACTCATCGGCTATTATCACAGCGAAATCAATCTTGAAAGGGCGATGTTCAATTACCCCTCCCTCTCGCTTGTTGAGCACGATGAAAGAATAGATATGTACCGCAACCGACTCGGCGAGCTCTGCCCCGATGTGCAGTATCTCTGCCCGCATACGGGAATGAGTTTCAATATAGCCAACGTGCAGATTGATGTTCTCTACACGCAGGAGGACGCTGTAAACGCCCTTACAGGCAAAACTCCCGTTGACAACGCGAACGACGGCTCAACCGTCTGCCGTATAACCGCGGCGGGTAAGCGCTTCCTCGTTACGGGCGATATAAACATACTCGCACAGGATAAAATCCTTTCAATCCACGACAAAGCCGAAATAAAGTGCGATGTTCTTCAGGCACCCCATCATCTCTATAACGCCGTGGCGGTTATTTATGATTACGCAGGCGCCGATTATGTACTCTGCCCGATGTCCGAGGGCAGAGGAGCGTGGCTGCCCGGCAACGCCTCCGCCCGCCTTTTCTACGGCAAAAATCAGATGCTTTACGCGGGCAACGCGATGTATATAATTGAAATGAACGCGGACGGACTGGCCCTCACTCAGGACCGCACCGACTGCGTGCCCTACGACGATTCTTCAATGAACGGCGTTCATTGAGATTAAAGAAATAATATTTCAAAATGATTAAATACAAGCCGCTCAGATCAATCCGTTGCGGCTGACAGAAAGGAGTCGGGAATGAAGCATTTAAAAACAGCTATTATACTTCTGTGCATTGTCGCGCTGGCGGCGGGGTGCGTTGCCTGCGCCGCATTCAGGCAGACGCCTGTGCCGGAGAAGCGGGAGGTTCTTGTTGAGCCCGTTCCCGCGGCAGACGAAAAGCGCGATTATCTGGAGGTAAACGGAATCGGCGGCAGCAGATTCTTTATCCAGTCGCCGAAGGAGCAGGCGCTTAAAACCGTTCCCGTTTCGCAGTTCGGCGCAAGCCCCGAAAATGAGGACAACGCCGAGGCGCTCAACAGCGCGTTCGCCTACTGCAGGGAGAATCCGGGCACGCGTCTTGTTTTTGACAGCGCCGTTTATTGTATTTCGGACGCGCTTTTGCTGGAGAATATTACAGACGCGCTCATTGACGGAAACGGCGCTACTATTCTCTACGATTACGGCAGCAGCACCTTCACCCTGAGGCACTGCGAGTGCGTGAAAGTGCAAAACCTCACCTTCGAATGGGACTGGGATAACATCCCGCTCGGCGCTACCGCCCGCGCTGTCGATGTGAAAGGCGAGAAAAACACTCTTGACTTCATCTTTGACAACCCCGATTTCGCGAGGGAGGATATGCTTTACGCCGTCAGCCAGTGCGACCCGGAAACAGGCACCTACGGCGCGAAGGGCACATATATTGAAAGCTATGACGGGCAGAATCCCGAGGTCATCAAAAGTGTTACAAAAATCAGCGATGACACAATCCGCGTTGTGCACAACGGCGCCTGGGCGCATTTCGGCGGCAATTCCTATATTCTGCGCAGCACGGCTTACGGCGGCTCGCTCATCGATATTTACGAGGCGTGCAGAGACATAACCCTTGACGGTCTGAATCTCTACGGCGGAACGGGAATGGGAGTTATAGTCGGCGAAAAAACCTCGCATTTCAGATTGAACAACATCTTTATAGGCCCCGACCCGGAAAAAGCCGATATTCACTGCACATCGCTTGACGCGGACGCCGTTCACATCAGCGACTCGGACGGCTGTTTCCTTATTGAAAACTGCGATTTCAGCCGCCAGGGCGACGACGATATCAATATAAACAGCGGCATAGGGCTTATACGCAGCGTCAGCGGCAGAACCATAGTTTTTGAAGCCGACGGCTCAATGAATGTTGACGAAGGCGACACGGTTGTGTTCAGGGATAAGAATTTCAATTTGACCGACATCACCGCCACAGTCGAAAAATGCGGCACATCGGAGGACGGCTACAGGGAGGTCACTTTCAGTGAAGACCTGCCCAAGAGCATAGTAAAGGGCTGCTTCCTCTTCAACAAATACAACACCGGCAGCAATTATGTTATACGCAACAACTACTTCCACGAGCACCGCGCAAGGAGTCTTCTGCTCCAGACCTCGGACGGGCTGGTGGAGAACAATGTTTTCTATAAAACCACTCACAACGCGATTAAAATAGTTATGGACATAAACGGCGTGTGGCACGAGGGCACGGGAGCGGACAATATAACCGTGCGCAACAACAAATTCGTTGAGTGCTCCGTAATCGGCACGGAGGTTATAGAGGTGGGAACAAAACTGCTTGAAAAGAGCAACCACTCCTACGCCTTCACGAATATATGCATTGAAAACAACGAGTTCAGCGATATATGCGGAAACCTTATGGTTGTGAACAATGTAAACAACTTCGTGTTCAGGAACAACACCGTAACCCTCGGCAATGCCTTCCGCAATGATGTGGGCAAGGGGCGCTCATACTTCCTTGCCGACTGCGTGAATGTGTTTATCTCGGGCAATACTTTCACCGATGCCTCACCCCTGTCGCTTGTGCACACAGCCCGCAGCAACAGCCCCGTTGTGTGGCTCAGAGTAAACGCCGCGATTATGCGCGGAAAGGAGGGCGCGAAATGAAAACCGTTAAAAACCTGCTTTTCCCGTTACTGCTGACAGTAACCTGCTGCGTTGTTTATTTCTGGCAGAACTCGGTCGCGAGCCTTCCCTATCTGCCGTTTAACTGCATTGTTCCGCTCGGCGTTCTCACGCCCTCGCTGCTCATACTCACATTCTTCACAACATTTGCAATGCTTAAACAGAGCGCAACTCCGAAACCCGTTCTGCGCTCGCTCGCTGGCACGGCGGGTATGTTCGTGCCCGTGATAATGACTCTTGTTTTCTTCTTGAGTTTTGTCAGTTACCGCTTCGCGGGAGTTCTTCCCGTGCTTGTGCTGCCCAACTGGCCTACGGGCATTGTCACGGCGATTATTACGGCGCTGTGCGTAATCCACCTCACCGGTCTTCTCATCTGCAGGTTCATAAAGCAAAAATACACCGCGAAGCAGATTGTTCCCGCGGCCGCCGGCTGGATTATTCTGAACTTCTGCCTGTTTATGATTACAATTTAAAATCTTTTTCAAAGAATAAACATTCACCCGCCAAGCGGGTGGATGTTTTTTTGCTGTTATTTTCCCGCACGGCACAAACGGGCTTTACGGTGTATCGCCGCTTAAAAAATATTTCTTATATAAAACCCTTGTATCTCACTATACCGATATGTTAATATTAATTGTTAATGCTTTACTCTCAAAAGGAGGAAACGGAAATGAAAACTGCAAAAAGGACAATATCGCTTTTACTGTCGCTTATGCTTGTTGCCGGCATGTTCGCGCTGCCGGTGGACGCTATGCAGATTTTCGTCAAGACTCTTACGGGCAAAACCGTCACTCTCGAGGTTGAACCCGGAGACTCAATTGACAATGTAAAAGCCAAGATTCAGGATAAAGAGGGCATCCCGCCCGATCAGCAGCGGTTGATTTTCGCGGGCAAGCAGCTTGAGGACGGTCACACCCTCGCGGATTACAACATCCAGAAGGAGTCAACCCTGCACCTTGTGCTGCGTCTCGGAGGCAGTGAGCTTGCGGGCTCCGGCACTGAGAACGACCCCTATCGGATTTCGGATTATTCGGGGCTTCTGGAATTCGCCGCAATAGTCAACGGCACTTCTACCCGCTTTGCAAACAACAATGCTGCCTGTGCCGTTCTTCTTAACGACATTGACGCGGAAAACACCCTTGAAATGAACGACTGGACTCCCATAGGCACAACAAGCAGACCCTTCAAGGGCACATTCGACGGCTGCGGCAATAAAATAACGCGGCTTTATTATGAAAATTACGAAGCGAATTACGCCGGTCTTTTCGGTTGCCTGGATAAAAACGGCACCGTTCTCAACACGGGGCTTGAAAGTGAAATGATAGGCGGCGGAAAATATGCAGGCGGCGTTGTGGGCTACAATTCAGGCGGTACTGTCAGAAACTGCTACAACACCGGAAATGTAGATTCTTCGAAGGATTCCGCGGGCGGCATTGTCGGTTTCAACAGTGTCGGAACAGTCGAGAACTGTTACAACACGGGCAGCGTCAGTTCCGGGAGCAATTACGCCGGCGGTGTTGCCGGATTCTTGAACGAGGGCAGTGTTTCGTGCTGCTATAACACCGGAAATGTCATTTCGGAAACGTTTTATGCGGGCGGTATAACCGGTCACAATTCCTCGGGAACGGTCAGTAACTGCTACAACACGGGCGATGTCACCGCGTTCACGGATTACGCGGGCGGCGTGGTTGGCAGGAACGCCTCGGGAACGGTTCAGAACTGCTACAATACCGGCAGACCCACGGGTAACGCCTGGTACGGCGCCGTTGCCGCAGAAAACACCGGCACCGTCGGAAACTGTTATTATGACAGCGCTGTATTATCCGATATTTCCGCCGTCGGAAGCGGAAGCGGCGAAAATGTAAGCGGTCTCGCCACAGATCTGATGACGGGCGCGGGAGCGCTTGACAATATGTTTTTCTCAAGCTCAAACGGCGAAACAAGCCCGTGGATTACAAGGGCGGATGACGATATTTACTCATATTATCCGCATCTCAAGGGCTTCAATACCGATCCCTCGGGCAACCAGTTAAACGCGGAAAGCATACAGAAAACCGTCTGGCCCGCCCGCGTGCTGAAAGCCAACGCGTTTGAAATTTCGGATTATGAGGAACTCAAGGCGTTCGCCGTTACCGTAAACGGCATTAACGGCGAGAATCTTATTCCCGATGCCTGCGCCGTTCTTACCGCGGATATAGTCTGCAAAAACGATCTGTCCGATGCGGGATACGCAGCCACCTGGACTCCCATCGGCAGGAACAGCACATATCTCTTCCGCGGAACATTTGACGGCGACGGTCATGTCATCACCGGGCTTACAACACCTTCTGCTTACGGAGATTTTTCCGGACTTTTCGGTTATGTAGGTTCGGAAGGAACCGTGCAGAATGTCGGCATTGAAGACGGAAATATATCAGGCGAATATTCCGCAGGCGGCGTGGCAGGAAGAAACTACGGCACAGTTACAAACTGTTATTTCACAGGCAAGGTAACCGGTAATCACGGTGTAGGCGGCGTGGTAGGAAACAATCACGGCACGGTCAGAAACAGTTACAGCCTGGGCACTGTTTCCGGCGAAAAGAATATCGGCGGCGTGGTCGGATTTAACGACGACGGAACCGTTGTGAATTGCTACAACATCGGAAGTGTAACAGCCAACTCATTTTATCCCGGCGGCGTGGTCGGTTACAACACCGGTTCAAGCACTGTGGAATACTGTTATTATAACAGCGAAATATTAAACGATATTCCCGCAATCGGAAACGGAAGCGAAACAAATGCCGAAGGTCTCTCCACCGCTGAGATGACGGGCGCAACCGCGCTTGACAATATGATCTTTGACTGTGAAGACGGCGAAACAAGCCCCTGGCTTGTAAAGACAAATCACTGCCGGAACGATTTTTATCCGCATCTCAAGGGCTTTGCTTACGATAATGAGGCGACAGACGAAAACTGGCCGCCCAAAACGGGCACGGGAACCGGCGGGCACCTGTACGGTGACACAGGCGATGACCGCTTCACCTGCACGGTCTGCGGATATGTGGACAGCGAACTGGAAGCCGCCGCCGAGTTTGCGGATTCCAAAGAAGAAGCGAAAGCGGAACTTGAAAACTACAAAGATCCCTCGGATTACAGACCCGAACAACAGACGGAACTCCAAAACGCCGTGAATGCCGGCAAGGACGCCATTGACTCCGCGGAAGACGTTGACGGCGTAGCGGCGGCGCTGGAGAACGCCAAAGCGGCGATTGACAATATCAAGACCGATGAAGAACTTACCGCGGAGGAACTCGAAGCCGCAAAAGAGGCGGCGAAGGAAGAACTCGGGAATTATAAAGATCCCGAGGACTACAGAGCCGAACAGCAGGCGGAACTTGAAAGCGCCGTGAGCAGCGGTAAAGAAGCCGTCGATAACGCGGAAGACATCGACGGCGTGGCGGCCGCGCTTGAGGACGCGAAAGCGGCAATCGACGATATCAAGACCGACGAGGAACTTGCCGCCGAGGAACTCGCCGCCGACAAGGACGCGTTCGAGGAATACAAAGAAGAAAAGAAAAACGAAATCGACGCGCTCGCTCAGGACGGCGACAGCGACGCGGTCAAAGAAATCATAGACGAGGCAAAGAAAGACATAGACGACCTCGAATATGACGAGAGCAAGTCGCTCGAGGATAACAAGGCGGCTGTTGACGCCAAAGTCGATGATACTCAGAAAGCCGTTGAGGATCAGCGCGAAGCGGACAAACCCGATCCGGTTATTTGGATTGACGATTTTGAAGAGAACACTGAAATCGGCTATAAAGATGATATGATATTCAGGGCGAGCACCGCGGATATGCCCGAGGGCGCCGAAATCCACTGGTTCGTGGACGGCGAGGATGTCGGCACGGGCGAAGGCCTCGGCGTTGAGGACCCGACCGAAAGCTACACCGTTCAGGCAAAGATTATTGACAGCGACGGCAATGTGCTTGCCGAAAGCGGCACAATGAATGTTAAGGTAAAAAACGGCTTCTTCGACCGTCTCAAGGCGTTCTTCGCCGAACTTATTGAAAAAATCCTCGGCAAAGCGATAGCGGAACTTCTCACATCAATTTGCTGAAATTATTAAACAGCACAGGGAACGCTCAACTGCGTTCCCTGTTTTGATTGCAGTTAACGGCGGGATGGGGTCATCCCGCCCTACGCGTTGTATAAATTCAGCAGTGACCGTAGGCAACGCGCCTGCGCGGTTCGCACTCTGTGTATATATGTATATAATTAACTCCGAAATACGCTCTTATTTAAAAACAGTTGAATTTGCCCCCGTATTTATGATATCATAACTATATAAAATTCAAAGGCAATTATCGAGGTCTTACAAAATGTTTCGCAAACTGTTGAGTTCATCCGCAATGAGAATAATGGTGTCAAAGGGCAGGGCGAGTCTCCGCCACATGGAAAAAGCGTCCTTTGACCCTGAGGCGGAAAATCTTAAATTGCTTAAAAAAATAATAGATGAAAATAAAAACACCGAATACGGCCGCCTTCACAATTTCGGCGATATAAAATCGCCGGAGGATTTCAGAAGGAATGTGCCCGTATCGGGCTACGAGGATTACGCGCCGTATATAGAGAGAATCAAAAACGGCGAAAAGAATGTTCTTGTATCTTCCCCGATACTCGGCTTTTCGAGAACCTCGGGCTCCTCGGGAGTCCCGAAATACATACCCGCAACAGCCGCGTCGCTTGACGCCTATGTCAAATACACCTGGACAAGGGCGCTGGCTCTCGGCGCGGAGTACCTTGAAAAGCAGGGCGGAAAATACAAGCCAGGCAGAGGAGTTTTCCTCTCGCCCGCCACAAACGAGTGTCTGCCCAACGGCATGATATGCAGCAACATTGCTGAAATCGGCGCGCGGCAGTACGGCAGGTTTTACCCGTTCATTCTCACCGTGCCGGGCGCAAATCTTTTTGATGTTCACGACGGCGACTATGTCTATAACATATACCGCTTCGCCCTGCAGGATGAGGACGCCTCGTTCATCTTCTCGGTGTTTTTCAGCATAAACGTAAGCCAGGTCGCTTATCTCAAAAACAACTGGCGGCTGATTGTTGACGATATTGAAAAGGGAACGATTGACGAAAGCGTTAAGATGAAGCCGGAACTTCGCGCGTATCTTGAAAAGCGCATAAAGCCAATGCCCGAAAGAGCGCGATATCTCAGGGAGCAGTTTGAAAAGGGCTTTGACGGCACGCTTTTCAAAAGAATCTGGCAGAATATGACGGTTATAAGCGGCATCGGCAACGCCTCATTCAAGCCCTCGGCGGATTACATTCGTTCTCTCTCGGAAGGAATCCCGCTTGATTTTTCAATATACGGCGCATCGGAGGCACTTGTTGCGG
Organism: Clostridiaceae bacterium; assembly: GCA_016285645.1. GTDB lineage: Bacteria > Bacillota > Clostridia > Oscillospirales > Acutalibacteraceae > CAG-177. Next base: position 18,320 of record JAEERC010000058.1, read on the forward strand.
CGTGCTGTGAACTCGGCAATACCGATATGCAACTGCTCACGGACAGCTGTTATTACGAGTTTATCCCCTATGGTGACGAGAGCGGAGAGGTGCTCGGCATAGGCGACCTTGTTGAAGGTGGAAAGTATGAAATACTCATAACCAATCAGGCGGGGCTTTACCGCTACCGTCTCAAGGATGTGCTCGAGGTAAAGGGCTTTCGCAACAAATGTCCGCTTATCTCCTTCGTTTTCCGCAAGGGGCAGATGTTCAACATAGCGGGCGAAAAATTCAGCGAGGAGGACGCGCGCAACACAATCGAAATGATTTCAAAAGCGCACGGCGTCACGGTTGAAAACTGGCTGTTTTATCAGGACGACAGCGTTCTGCCCAACAGATATGTTCTCCTTTATGAGGACGAAAACGGCATCGACCTCGGCGAATACATCGACGAGATTGAGGATTATATGGGGCAGTGCAACAAGCGCTATCCCTCGCAGAGGGAAAAGGGCTTTATTTCGCGCCTTGCCGTTAAAAAGCAGCAACCCGGCACACATAAACTGTGGGCGGAAAAATGCGTTTCTCAAGGCGCTTCCGCTGCGCAGATAAAGCCGGTGCATTCACTTGACAACGAAGAGAAAAAAGAGTTTTTCTTAAAGAGAATACAATAACATACAGGGAGGCAGAAATATGAAAAAAATAATCTCAGTAGTTCTTTGCGTTATAATCACCGTTTCGTGCTTCGCGTTTACGGGCATGTCGGCTACAAAAGAGACCGTCAAGCAGTACGGCGCAGAGGGCGGCTACCTCGCCATTGGCGACAGCCTGTTCAGGGGCTGCGGCGCGGACGGCTTCTACATCAACAACGATGAATATGAGGGCGGTCAGTACGATATGTATTTTCTGCGCAATGTCGTGGGTGCCGTGCCCAATCAGATTTCGCAGGCGGTCGGCTGCAACGCTCCGGATGATATGACCGACAAAAGCGGCAACTTCTGGCCTCTCTGCTACCCCGGAATGACGGTCGGAATGATGATGGACCTTCTCGGAATTGAGGACAATTTCACCGACACCGCGCTTGACTACCAGTATTATGACGAGATGCTCCGCTATTTCGGCTGGGAGGGCTCGTTTGACGGCACAAGAGCGGGCGAGGTCTATGTTGAGGGCGAATGCGGCAAATGCGGCGATATAATCGAGGTTATCGAAAAAGCCGATCTCATCACCGTGGAACTCGGTATGTGCGATGTTTTCTACCGCGTTTACAGAATCGCCTCCAACGGCGGCAGTCTCGCGGGCGGCGCGAGCTTTGACCTGAGCAGCCCCGAGGGAATAATCAACCTTGTGACAAGCGCAATTAAAGAGATAAATTTCGGCTTTAATTACTGGAAGGAATACTACCCCTGTCTCATAAAGAAAATACAGAAACTCAATCCCGACGCCACAATCGTTATGGTCGGCTCCTTCAATCTTCTCAACGAGCTGACTCTCACCGATGAAACGGTCATCCCTCTCGGTTCGCTGTTCTCGGGGCTTACAACCAAAATGAACAACCAGTACCGCAAATGGGCAAAGGAATTCAATGTTCTTTATGCCGATGTCGCGAACACCGAGGTTCAGGCAACCGAAAACGACTGGTCGCTCCTCGGCGATTTCAAGGACAACACCTTCACCGCCACTCACCCCACCCAGTCGGGTTACGATTATATGGTAAGGCAGATACTCTCCGTTCTGCCCGAGGAGACCGCGAAAGAGGGCATAACCGTTGACCTCGGCAGATTTGACAAGGTCGATTATGTTTTCGTAAACGGTCTTCCGATAAAGAATTATTCAATGGACGGCTTCACCCTCACAATTCCCTACCCCGCGCTCATAGGCGCGAACCTGACGGTCGGAGTGAAAAACGATGACGGAACGCTTTCGGCGAGAGCCTATCAGCTTATGTACAGCGCGGAGAACGGTTACTCCGCCTACAGAATCTACGGGCGCAACGACATAGCCGGCACAATCCTCCGCCCGTTCAGACTCATAACCGGACTCATAAAAACACTCATTGACAAAATCAGGGGAATATAAAGCCATAAAAACAGCCCGTATCGCTCGATACGGGCTGTTATAATTATTTGGTTTTTACGGTCGTTTCCCCGTTATCGCCTCCGCGTAGGCGGGGTAAGCGACGGTGAGGTTTTCACGGTCAATAACGCTGAAATCAAGGCCGTTGTCCCATACGAAACAGCAGAAACCGAATCTTTTTGCCGTGCTCACAAGGTAATCCGCCTTTTCGGCGAGGTTGTCGAGGTACTCTCTGTCCGTCCAGCCGAATTCCGTTATGCACACGCCGACGCCCTTTTTCGAAAACGCGTTGTAAAAAGCGCGCAGTTTTTTGTAGATGTCGCGGCGCTGTTCGAAGGTGAGTTTTTCCTCGCAGTCGGCAAACTCCGAGCGGTGCGCCGTGCCGGGATAGTAGTGAAGCGACACCATAACGCGGCTGTCATCGGGTATTTCGAGCGCCGTGAAGTTTTCCTCAAGGTCGCTCGCCGCGTAATCGGTGATGAAAACATAGCGGTCGGCGTTCTTTCCGCCCGATTCTCTTATGGCTTTGAGCGCGGCAAGGTTCAGGCAGTTCACAACGGCTCTGCCCTCATCGTTTCCGCCCCATTCATCATCTGCGCCGACGACCCGCGGCTCGTTCATGGTTTCAAATATGAGGCGATTGTCATAATCTTTGAACCTCTCGGCAATCTGCGCCCAGATTGAGGCGAGAGTTTCGCAGGCGCGCTCCTCGTTTTCACTGTTCGCGATAAGCCAGTCCTGATCGTCGTGCTGAACATTCAGAACGGCGTTCATTCCGCTGCCGAGCACCCAATCGACAACCTCGTTGACCCTGTCGAGCCATTCGCTTTCGATGTTGCCGTCACTGTCAAGGTGCTGAAACCAGGTGACGGGTATTCTCACGGTTCCAAAGCCGCTCTGTTTTATAAACGAGATAAGTTCCTTTGTGGTTTTCGGGTTGCCCCAGCAGGTTTCCGTGTCGTCCGGTTCGGGAACGCGCCACGCCTCGAGCGTGTTGCCGAGATTCCAGCCCGCCCCGAGCGATGAGGCGAATTTAACCGACTCAGTCTGCGGTGACGGCGGAAAAACAAAGAGGAACGACAGAGCCGTGCATACGCTCAGCACCAGCGCGGCAATATAGCTTAAAAAAGACGTCATTTTCATTCCCCCGTAAATCCTGCAATATCTTTTATTATTGTAACACAATGAGCTCTGCCGTTCAAGACAAAACAGCACCGGCAAGCGAAGCGGTAATATTTGTTGAAAAAGAGAGAAGAATATAATATAATTATTTAAAATAAAATTTCGGAAATGAATAGAAATGACAAGAGTTATGTTTGTCTGCCTCGGGAACATCTGCCGCAGCCCGATGGCGGAGATAATCTTTAAAGATATGGTTGAAAAAGCCGGCAGAAGCGATGAGTTTTTTGTTGCGTCGAGCGCCACAAGCGATGAAAACGTGTGGAACGGCACGGGAGCGGAGGTCTATCCTCCCGCAAAAAAGATTCTCGCTCAGCACGGGCTTTCGACAGGCGGCAAAAGAGCCGTTCAGCTCAGGGCGGACGACTACAGAAAATATGACCTGTTTATCTGTATGGACAGGTACAATGTCCGCGGTGTAAACCGCATTTTCGGCGGCGACAAAGACGGAAAAATCCGTATGCTTATGGATTATACCGACAGACCCGGCGATGTTTCCGACCCGTGGTATTCCGGCGATTTCAAGACGGCATACAGGGATATTTACGAGGGTTGCGAAGGACTTCTCAAAAGTATTGAATAACGGAGGCACTATGTCTTTATTCGGCAAAAGAAAAAAAGAGCCCGTTTGGCTGCAGAAAACACATTATCTCAGAGCGGATGAATTCATCTGCTCCGCCTGCGGCTGCAATGCCAAGAAGCCGTATAAGGTCTGCCCCGGCTGTAACGCCCGCATTTCCAAAGTGAAGTTCGACCCGTCGTGGGTTGACGAAGCGGAATTCGCGGAAATGATGTTTGATGACTGACATTGAAGAGGAGTTGCAATGAACACAGTATTTCAGAAACTGCTTTCAATATTTATGAGCGCCGTAATGTTCCTGAGCGCGGGCTTGTTCGCGGGGAGAAGCGCCGATGACGCATCCGCGATAGTGAACAACGAGTTCGCCCGCGCGGGATATGAACTGACGCTCAAAATACTTGATAAAAGTTATAACCTTACAAGCCACAAAACACTCGATTATATGGGTCAGTCAAACTTCGCTTATGTGTGGCCCGCCGCATCGCTTATTGAAAGCGTCGCCGACGCATACAGACTCTTCCCGGGCAGTCTGCGCCTCAGGGCGTATTACGGCGATATGCTCACAAACGGGCTCGGGAGGTATCTCGTTAAAGACGCAGTCATCACCGCGCCTCAGGAGGAATACGGCGGCATATCCTATTATAACTCATATCCCGGCGGCAAGGGCGATTATTACTATGACGACAACGAGTGGGTGTGCATTCAGCTTCTGCTCGGCTACGGTCAGCTCGGCAGGAGCGAACTGCTGAAAGCGGCTGAGGACAATCTCGTATTTCTGTGGACGGGCTGGGATAATACTCTCGGCGGCGGAATATACTGGTCCTCAAAGTATGAAAGCAAAAACGCGTGCTCAAACGCCCCCGCGGCAATCGCTTTTCTGCTCGCTTATCGGTTTACCCGAAATGAGGAATATCTCGAAAAGGGCAGAATGATATTTGACTGGATGAACTCAAATTTCAGAGAAAATGACCTGTTTATTGACAGTATCAATGTTGAAAACGGGGCGAAAAATCACTGGAAGGGAATATACAACCAGGCAACTGTGATTTACGCCGGCAGTCTTCTTTATGAGATCACGGGCGAAAAAGAATATTACGACCTGACATCGGCAACCGTCAAAGCGACCGTTGGGCATATGTTTACCGAAACACAAAACGAGGACGGCACTGCCGATATAAATATGAACGAGAACCCGATTTTCAAAGCGTGGTGCGTCGGCTGGCTCGCGAGAAGCTACGAAAAGTTTTATACCGTTGACCCCGGGAAGGACAGTCTGCCGATGAATTACGTGGCGGCGGTGCTGAAAAAGGAACTCGGCACAAAGGACAAAGACGGTTTTTACGACCCGTATTTCTGCTCCGGCGGAGTCGATGAGGAAAACTACACCGAGGTTCTCGGGCAGGACGGCGTTGCGTCCGCCTTCCTCTGCACGGCTTATTACGAAACGCTTCTGAAGCAATGAGCGAAGCGCTTCCATCAAAAAAATGACATAAAACGGATTAATACGGATTAAAATCGGTCAATAAACAATCGGGGGTATATCGGTTTGCTTAACAGGTTTAAATACTGGTTTGACAGACAAATGGAAAAAGGCGCCGGAGCAATGATAAAAATGCTCTCGGTCGTTACGGTTCTGGTTATTGTTGTTCTTGTAGGGCTGCTTTTCGCTTTTGACTGGAATGAAGACGGCTTTTTCAAATCAATGTGGGATGTCGCGTCCGCCACGCTCAACGCATGGTTTCCCTCCTCGGAAGACGGGAACATCGGCTATCTCATTCTTTGCGGCACAGGCGCGCTTTTCGGCATACTTTTCACAAGTGTGCTTATCGGTATCATAAGCAATCTTATTGAGGAAAAAATAGATGAACTGCAAAAGGGCAACTCGCCCGTAATTGAAAGCGGACATTTTGTTGTTCTGGGATTCACACCGGGTTCATATACGCTTATTTCGGAAATAATCGCCGGCAGCAACGGGGAAAAATGTACTGTTGTTGTTGCGGAAAAAACAGACAAGGCGCAGATGCACGATCTGATAGAGAACAATCTGGATATTCCGAAACGGGTGCGTCTCATCTGCAAAAACATAGATATCACCGACAAAAACGAATTGACATTCTGTTCGCTTGACACCTGCAGGTCGGTTGTGGTAAGCCCCATGGACAATCACCGTACCATAAAAATCGTGCTTGCCGCGTTCAACGCCATGATGAACGCCCCGGAAGAATCAAAAATAATCGCCTCCGTCACGGACGACAACTACATTATTCCCAAAAACAAAAGAATAATGATTTTTCAGGCGAACGACGCAATCGGCAGAATAGTTGCCCATTGCTGCACCAGACCGGGTTCGGCTCTCGCGTTCAACGAACTTATATCGTTTGAAGGTTCAGAGATTTATATTAACCCCATAGATGAATGCGTGGGACTGACATTTGTTGAAATAATACGCTGTTTCACAAAAGGCACACCTATAGGAATTAAAAAGGGCAAAAAAACACTTATCAATCCCGACGCGGCGACCGTTTATGAGGAAGGCGACAGTCTCATTTACATCGCAGAGACCGCGCCGGCATACCGTATTGACAAATCAGCCCCGGCAAGCAAAGTTACATTCAACGGCGAAACCCTTAATTCTAAGCACGGAAGAATAGTTGTTTTCGGTGACAGTGAGGTCGTTGAAACTATCAGGGATGAAATCCCCGAGGATGCCGAACTGATTCTCGAAAGCCTTAAATCCGCTCCGTCATCCCTGCATGTGGAAAATGTAATCAAGAACGCCGACAGCGTGGTTCTTCTCAGAGACATCTCCGTTCCTCCCGAGGACGCCGATATTAACAACATCATCACGCTGCTCAAAATAAGAGACATTAAAAAACGGTATAATCTCAATCTCGCCATAACATCTGTTTTATATAGCGAACAGAGCAGAAATCTGATTAACACAAAGGATCCCATTGATTTTGTTATTTCTTCAAACACAACATCAACCATCCTTGCTCAGCTGGCTCACAATCCGTCGCTTTATCGCATTTTCAGTGAATTCCTATCAAATTTCGGTAGCGAGATTTACACCAAATCGATGAGAAATCTGGCGCTTATAGGTCAGGAAATGCGGGTAGCCGACCTGCGTGAAAACCTGCTTGAAAAAGGATATCTTCTGCTCGGCTTCTTCTTTGACGGAAAGACGATTGAACTCAACCCGGATTCGGACAGGGAAATATGTCTTACCGAATCGGACAGACTTATTGTTATAGCGGATAATTGACGGCGGCGGTATGCACAAGGAATTATATAAAATATATCGGGAGAAAACAGAAAATTGAAAACTAATAATTTTTTAAAAAGTCATTTTTCCGGCAAGGATAAAAGCAATCCTGAACGCAAAGAAAACGAATTTCCATTTACGGCTCCGGACGAAGAAACAAACAATTCTGTAACAGTTGACTATAATAATCCCATATCGGAAAAGCTGCCGGATAATTCGGATAGTATGATAATGTGAAAATCGAAATTGAAATTATCCTTAAAGAGTTTGAAAACTATCCCGATATTATTACCAAAGAGCAAATGTACAAACTATGTCATATTTCAAAAAAGAAAGCGGAGTGGATTCTAAGAAGTGGATTAGTACCATGTGAATACACTGGAAGGAAAACACGTTGTTACACTATAAAGAAAGATGATGTTATTCTTTGGTTGAGAGATTATTATGAGGATCCCGGCAAGTATAGACCGCCCGATGATTGGTACAAACGTATGGATGATTCTGACCGAAAAAAGAAGTTCGGTGAATCGTGGGAAATTGATAGAAAGAAATTCGTTAGTTACCTTCCGCCAGAATTTGACGCCCATGCTGCAAAATATTATTATTCTGATAAACTATCTTCTCACAAAGAAATTTTCACATCAACTGAGGTATCTAATTTAATTGGATATACTGTTCGTACAATTAATGGGTGGATTAATTCTAAAAAGCTGAGAGCAATCGTCCTCCCCCAAAAACACGTCATTCCTAAAGAGTAGTTCTTTTATTACCCTGTTTTTTATTAATTATATTGAAATAACGCTTTTATATGTGATATACTATCAAAGATAATAAGACTATATGTTTTTTCGGTAGTTTTAAATGACCGGATTTGAAACATGGTTTGCTGCTCATAATTATTTGATAGAGTAAATGGAGGGGTTTTATCTTGAAAAAACAATTGATAATTAGGATTAATCCAGATGGAACAATTAACAGCGAGACAAAAAATATAAAAGGAAAATCGTGTGAAAAATATATTGGAGTCGTAGAAAGACTCACTGAGGCTAAAACGGTTGATTCTGATTATACTGATGAATTCTATGAGATAGAAAACCAAATCACCTCGGATAATACTATTAAACAGGAAACTTAATGTATAAAAGCGAGGGATTATAAGATGGAAAATAACAATATCACAAGTCAATCAAAAGAATGGGAAAGAAAGAATTCCAGATGGATTATAGCATCTTTCTTTTTGTTCGGTTTTGCTGGATTCTTTTATATTGGTTCAAAAGCAAAGCAAAAAAAATGGATTATAGCTGGTTCATTATATGCTATTCTGTTTGCGATTGTTTTTTTATTGCAATATATTAATAATGAGATTGGCGGCAAAATATATATTTATTACTCGGCTATCTCGATGGTATATTATGTTTGTTCTATTGTTCACTCTTTTCTTGTAAGAAAAGAGTATCTTCTTAGACTTGAGGCAATTCAAATTACCGGTAAAGACAGCCTTAAGGAAAAAATCCAGCATGAATATTATGATCCTGTTAGTTCATCAAATAATAAATCAACGATACCCGTTAACAGAGGCAGACTTGATTTTACTCCCGATTCAAATACCGAGAATAGTGCTCCTGAAAAGGCCTCTCATACACTGTTTTGCGCAAATTGTGGATCCTCTGTAATTGCCGGAACTTTTTGTGAAAAATGCGGGACTAAAGTTGCTTTAAATGATACCAAACCAACTTTGAATAATACTTTGTTAGAAACGGTCAATGCTCCTGTTACCAATTCCTATGTAAGTGTTGAAAACGTTGATGTAAACACTTGTAGTGAATCTGATTTTGAAAAATTACCTGGTATATCATTTGCTTTAGCTAAGAAACTAATTGATTACAGAAACTCTAACGGTGGATTTAAGGATGCGGATGAATTTTTCAGTGTAGCCGCTCTTAAACCTCATTTTGCAGTTCAGTTAAGAGATAAGATTGTTTGTTCCAATGTACCTTTTGATCAGAATGGAAAAAAAACAGATAGAAAACTAGATTTTTAACAATGTTGAACATTAACCGTATTATAACCGGAACAAAAGTTGAGGGGCCTGGAATTAGAACATGTATATGGCTTCAAGGCTGTTCTCGTCATTGCCCTAGGTGCTTCGCAAAGGAAACGTGGTCTTTCGAGCCACGGGAAATAAAGTCTTGTGATGAGATCATTAGAATAATATCTAATGATAAAGAGTCTGAAGGAGTTACATTCCTTGGCGGAGAACCCCTTGAACAAATTGACTCTCTTATTGAGCTTTGTTCTATGATAAAAGGAATTGGCAAATCAATTGTGCTATTCTCAGGATATACAATTGAAGAGATAGAAAATGATCAAAAACTACGTCCTGTTCTCAAATTAATCGATGTCTTAATTGATGGTCCATATGTTGAAAAATTGAGAGACTTTTCGCGCCCAATGATTGGTTCAAAAAACCAGCGCTTTCATTTCCTGACATCGAGATATAAAATTGAGGATTTTGAAAGGAATCAACTGGAAATACGCATTTCTCCATCAGGAAAAATTACTGTTAACGGTCAGGGAAACACAATGTTTTTTAATACATCAAAGGAGAATGAACAATGAAATTCAGCGAAGAATTAAAAAATTCACTTGCCAATCTTTTTAAAGCGAGATTTCCGTTTGTATATATCCCAACATGGGAAGAATCAAGAGCGTGCGCTTTGGTTAATGAGGTCGCTAAAGACGAGAACATAATTAAAGTGCCTAGAAAGGTTTATTCCTGGACTCAAACAGATGGATTTGTTGATTTTGAAACAAGAAAAAAAATCAACGATACAGTTCAACCAATCAAAGCTCTTGAATTTGTCGATAAAAATGACGAAAATGCCATTTATATTTTCAAAGATCTTCATAACTATTTCGGTGCTAACAACAGGCCCGCTGATTTTTCTGTAATACGAAAGATGCGAGATCTTATTCCCGTTTTGAGAGAAGGCTCGTTTAGAGAAAATGTTGTATTGGTATCTCCGGAGTTAATAATTCCAAGTGATATGCAGAAAGAGATTTCTGTTTTTGATTTTCCGCTGCCTACCGTTAACGAAATTCTTGACACTCTCAATCAAATGATTGATGAAAATGGTCTTTCTGATGGATTATCGAACGAAGATAAGGTTAAGATAGCTAAGTCGGCACTAGGTCTTACCCTTCAGGAAGCTGAAAATGCATTTTCTAGAGCAATAGTTAAAAATAAAGGCTTGAACAGGGAAGCCATTAGCGTAATTTTTGATGAAAAGAATCAGGTTATTAAGAAAACCGGTATATTAGAGTTTATAAAAAGTGATTTTGATATTAACGACATCGGTGGACTTGAAAACCTTAAAAATTGGTTGCTTAAAAGAAATAATTCCTGGTCTGATTCTGCAAAAAGATATAACATTCCAGCTCCAAAAGGGGTTTTAATTACCGGCGTCCCTGGCTGTGGTAAAAGTCTTACTGCAAAAGCAATGAGTGCAATTTGGCAACTACCGTTGCTTAAACTTGATATGGGAAAGATTTTCAGTGGTATTGTTGGCAGTTCCGAAGAAAATATGAGAAGAGCGATTGCAACCGCAGAGGCTGTCTCTCCATCAATTCTTTGGGTAGATGAAATTGAAAAAGGTCTTGGCGGAACCGGTTCAAGCGGAGACAGTGGAACAAGCACAAGGGTTTTTGGAACATTTTTAACATGGATGCAGGAAAAATCTGCTCCGGTATTTGTTATTGCAACAGCAAATGATATTAGTTCACTTCCTCCAGAGCTTCTTAGAAAAGGGCGCTTTGATGAAATATTCTTTGTGGATCTTCCTACATTTGAAGAACGCAAAAAAATATTTGAAGTTCATCTTAACAAGAGACTAAAAAATTTAGAAGTTGCCAGCAATCTTTCTATTGATAATCAGTTTATTGAAAAACTTAGCAGGATGTCAGACGGATTTGTTGGCGCGGAGATTGAACAGGCTGTAATTTCCGCTTTATATGAAGCGTTCTTTAACCAAAGAAACATAAAAGAACAAGACTTTTTCAATGCCATCCAAAGCACCGTTCCGCTTTCAGTAACACAGAAGGAACAAATAATGCGCTTAAGAGAATGGGCAAATGTTAGAGCTGTATCCGCTACAGCAAGAAGTGATATGAAGTCTCTTAATATTGAGCCTGAAGCTGAAATGCCTTCAGAACCATCAAAACCTGATGCATCCTCAGATTCTGAGAATTCAATTAATAATAATAGAGGCGGAAGACTTCTTGATTTTTAATTAAAGAAAGGATACTTTGATATGTCTTTATCATTAACATTAGTCCCTTTAGCTATTACAGTAATTATGATAGCAAAACAGGCAAGTGAAGATATCAGTGAGAAGCTAAGCGAAGCTCAGCGGCAAAAAACACCTTGTGAACTTGAAACGAAGTTTACTGATATTAATCTTCTTCATAAGACATTAACTGAACATGGTATGATGGTGACAGCAGTTGATTCAAACACCATTAAGGCATCATGTCCTGAGAGTTCTTTGGTTTTTGAAAGACCATCTTCAGGTCAACCATTTATTTTAAAACTTAGTTCAAACGAGGAAATAAATGCTTTGCAAAATGAACTCGAAGAATTGAATGAAGAATATGGTTTAAATGTTCAAACATACACCTATGAACATGTAAAAGAGAACCTCGAAGAAGGCATGACTATTGAATCTGAAGAAGTTTTAGAGGATAATTCAATTTTACTGACGATTAATCTGAATTAGTAAATAATGCCATTTTCTTCATAAAACAATCAATGGAAACAGAATAACATTACAATTAATCCCGACGGATATTTCCTTCGGGATTCTTTTTATCATAATAAACAGAAGGAGGTGGTTTTTATTTCAACATGAAACCAGTAGCCGTCATCAACATTAATTGCTTCATAATACAACTTGCTGCCATCAGGAAGCTCGGTTTTATCCTTTATTTCTTTATCCTGATATTTGAATATGATTTTCCCATGTTCAAAAGAATAGTCGCTTGGATCAAATATGAATGTCTTATTTCACAGTTTGAATTGTTCCACTGCAGAGGAACATATCGATGAAACGTTTTGTTATAGCATTTATCGACCATTTTAAATTTTCCCTCGTTAAGATTAACAGTATTCACTTTCAGTTCAAAACGCGGACCTTTATATCCTTGTGATCTTTGGAAGTCGATA